>NZ_JARUXE010000100.1 GCF_030433895.1 Arthrobacter sp. PsM3
TCCGTACTGGGTGCCGGGAAAAAACCGGCGGCCGCTATTCGTTGATATTCCACCCGTGAGCACCCGCCGCAGAACTAGCGTCTGCGCAACGGGCGTACTCCTGACAACCCCTCCACACCCGCATACACGGGGCAAGGTGATCGTAGGTGCTCCTTAGAAAGGAGGTGATCCAGCCGCACCTTCCGGTACGGCTACCTTGTTACGACTTAGTCCCAATCGCCAGTCCCACCTTCGACAGCTCCCTCCCACAAGGGGTTAGGCCACCGGCTTCGGGTGTTACCAACTTTCGTGACTTGACGGGCGGTGTGTACAAGGCCCGGGAACGTATTCACCGCAGCGTTGCTGATCTGCGATTACTAGCGACTCCGACTTCATGGGGTCGAGTTGCAGACCCCAATCCGAACTGAGACCGGCTTTTTGGGATTAGCTCCACCTCACAGTATCGCAACCCTTTGTACCGGCCATTGTAGCATGCGTGAAGCCCAAGACATAAGGGGCATGATGATTTGACGTCGTCCCCACCTTCCTCCGAGTTGACCCCGGCAGTCTCCTATGAGTCCCCGCCATCACGCGCTGGCAACATAGAACGAGGGTTGCGCTCGTTGCGGGACTTAACCCAACATCTCACGACACGAGCTGACGACAACCATGCACCACCTGTAAACCGACCGCAAGCGGGGCACCTGTTTCCAGGTATTTCCGGTTCATGTCAAGCCTTGGTAAGGTTCTTCGCGTTGCATCGAATTAATCCGCATGCTCCGCCGCTTGTGCGGGCCCCCGTCAATTCCTTTGAGTTTTAGCCTTGCGGCCGTACTCCCCAGGCGGGGCACTTAATGCGTTAGCTACGGCGCGGAAAACGTGGAATGTCCCCCACACCTAGTGCCCAACGTTTACGGCATGGACTACCAGGGTATCTAATCCTGTTCGCTCCCCATGCTTTCGCTCCTCAGCGTCAGTTAATGCCCAGAGACCTGCCTTCGCCATCGGTGTTCCTCCTGATATCTGCGCATTTCACCGCTACACCAGGAATTCCAGTCTCCCCTACATCACTCTAGTCTGCCCGTACCCACCGCAGATCCGGAGTTGAGCCCCGGACTTTCACGGCAGACGCGACAAACCGCCTACGAGCTCTTTACGCCCAATAATTCCGGATAACGCTTGCGCCCTACGTATTACCGCGGCTGCTGGCACGTAGTTAGCCGGCGCTTCTTCTGCAGGTACCGTCACTTTCGCTTCTTCCCTACTGAAAGAGGTTTACAACCCGAAGGCCGTCATCCCTCACGCGGCGTCGCTGCATCAGGCTTTCGCCCATTGTGCAATATTCCCCACTGCTGCCTCCCGTAGGAGTCTGGGCCGTGTCTCAGTCCCAGTGTGGCCGGTCACCCTCTCAGGCCGGCTACCCGTCGTCGCCTTGGTGAGCCATTACCTCACCAACAAGCTGATAGGCCGCGAGTCCATCCAAAACCACAATAAAGCTTTCCACCCCCCACCATGCGATGAGGAGTCATATCCGGTATTAGACCCAGTTTCCCAGGCTTATCCCAGAGTTAAGGGCAGGTTACTCACGTGTTACTCACCCGTTCGCCACTAATCCACCAGCAAGCTGGCATCATCGTTCGACTTGCATGTGTTAAGCACGCCGCCAGCGTTCATCCTGAGCCAGGATCAAACTCTCCGTTGAAGTAAAACAGACACACCATGCGCCCCCGGGAAAACGGGATGCACACAATGCACAAAATTTGAAACCAGCTGTAAAAACCAGACCACACCACGGGGTGGCGGATCCAGTCAATTCAACCAATTCAATACAATAAATTGGTATCAACAAACTTGGCACACTATTGAGTTCTCAAACAACAGACACA
>NZ_JARUXE010000101.1 GCF_030433895.1 Arthrobacter sp. PsM3
GCGGTCTTGTCGGGGGTGCGGTTGGGGCTGATACTGCTGCTGTGTTCCGGATACGACCCTGGTTTCCCTGTAGTGCCGTGAGCCTGTATGTCAGCTTGGTGGTGGAGAGCCCGTTTCCGCGGGGACCGTGGAATGTTGCCCATGAGCACGAGCGTCAGAATTCTGTTTCTTCTTGCTCTCCTTTCCGGTGCATGCTTCCTCTTCAACGGCGGCAGGAACGGATGGTGAAGCGATGGATGTTCTGTTTCAACGGTGTGCGGGGCTGGATGTTTCCAAGCGGGATGCGAAGGCGTGCGTTCGTATTATTTCGTATTATGGAGGAAGGCCGGCGGGCACGCCAGGAGATCACCACATGGACGGCCATGACGAACGAGGTTGATCGGTTGGCCGATTACCTGCTGGACCAGGACGTGGGTCTGGTGGTGATCGAGGCTACCGGGGATTACTGGCGCCAGTTCTACTTTCTGCTCGAAGACAAAGGGCTCAACGTTCAGCTGGTTCATGCCAAGGAGGCAAGGAACCTGCCCGGCCGTAAGACCGATGTTTCGGATGCGGCGTGGCTCGCCCAGCTCGGCGCGCACGGCCTGCTGCACGGCTGTCTGGTCCCGCCGGAGAATATCCGCCAGCTCCGTGATCTGACCCGGACCCGCACCGCCATCACTGACGAGAGGTCTCGGGAGGTTCAGAGACTGGAGAAGATGCTGGAGGATTCCGGAATCAAGCTCTCCTCGATCGCCACCGACATTACCGGTGTCTCTGGCAGGGCGATGCTGCAGGCACTGATCGAGGGCCAGCGCGACCCGGCCGTGCTGGCGGATTTGGCGAAGAAGGCCATGCGACGGAAGATCCCGGCGCTGACGGAGGCACTGACGGGCCGCTTCAACGCCCACCACGCTTTCATGGCCGGGTTGTTTCTGAGCCGGATCGACGCCCACAGCAAGGACATCGCTCGCCTCGACGCGCGGATCGAAGAGCTCATGCTCCCTTTTAGTGGCGCCCGGGAACTGCTGGCAACAATCCCCGGCATCAGTGACCGGACTGCCGAGGTCATCATCGCTGAGACCGGTGCGGACATGTCCGTGTTCCCTACCGCCGGCCATCTGGCATCGTGGGCCGGTACCGCACCCGGGGCCAACGAGTCCGCAGGGCGGGTCAAGTCGACGAAAACCAGGCCCGGGAACCGGTACTTGAAAAGAGCGCTCGGCACAGCCGCAATGACGGCAGCCAGATCACAAACCACGTATCTCGGGGCGGAGTACCGGCGGATCAAGTCCCGGCGCGGGCCAATGAAAGCCCTTGTTGCCGTGGAGCATTCCATCCTCATCTCTATCTGGCATATGCTCACCACCGGCGAATGCTACGTTGATCCGGGCCCGGACTACTACACCAGACGCCAGCCACTGCGCAGCAAAGAAAGAGCCCTTCAACAACTCGAAAGTCTCGGCTACCAGGTCACCCTTCAACCTCTCCAGCACGCCGGCTAACCCGCATGCTGCCCTGAGATCACTGCCGAGGCCACGAAATTTTCGCGTCAG
>NZ_JARUXE010000102.1 GCF_030433895.1 Arthrobacter sp. PsM3
GGTATGCCTTGCCGGAGCGGGTGTGTCGTTGAGTCCCCCAGCGGACCCAACGGCGGTATGCCTTGCCGGAGCGGGTGTGTCGTTGAGTCCCCCAGCGGACCCAACGGCGTCGCTCCGGCCTCACAAGACCTCCGCGAGGGCGGGCGCGGGACTACGGCGGGCGGTCCTCATGGCGAGTTGTCGGTTTGCGGCGCGCCGGCGGTCCGGCCGGGCGGTCAGCTCTCCGGTGCGGGGTTGCAGGCGCCAGCCCGACGGCGGCGGAGGAGGCGACGGCGGAAAGAAGGGTGCCGGAATGACGGCAGCGGACGGTGGCGTCCATTGGGAATCTCCTGAATGACTGTTGGCGGGCGCTCAAGGCAGCCCGATTGGCCGTGCTCTGTGGAGGGCAGAGACGGCTAACTAGTCAGGAGATGAACCGGGGTCGGCGGCGACGGCTGAATGCACCTGCTGCAGCGGACCGCTGATTGGATCGGCGCCAGCTGTGGGAATAACAAGATACGGGCTCGGGAGCCACGCAGCGCCACCGCCGGGTCCACCGGACGAGATGGTGTTTCCGGATCCCGAACCGGGAGCCGCGGGCAGGGCATTGGGAGCGGGCAGACCTGTCCCGTTGGGCCATGGGCTCGGGTTGTTGTTGCCGGCAGGTGCTGGGGGCGCAACGGTGCCTGCCGGGGCGGATCCTGCCGGGGGCGCACTTGTGGAGGGCTGGACCGTACCGGTCAGATGGACGGGGCCATCGAGGGCAGGCAGGTACAGGGCACCGGGAAAGAACTCACTGCTGGGCGCCGGGGACGCTCCCTGAACCCTGGCGGGGGCATTGGCGCTGACTTTGCAGTCTGGAGGGGATTCCGCCGCGGCTGCGACGGGGTCAGGGTGTGCGGCAGCCGGAGCAGTCACCACCGCGTCATGGTGTGCCATATCCGGGACCGCCGTGCCATTCGTCGGCGCCGCCGCAGGGTGCGGCGGCCCTCCCCTGAGCGGGTCAGTCCCCAACGGGTCTGTCACCGTCGGGTTGGCGGGCGCCGGGACCGGATGCGCTGGATCGATCATTGGCAGTTTGAGATCCAGGGCCGGGTCGACTGCGGGCGGCGTTGGCCTTGGAGCGACCACCGGTGAGGTGGAACCCGGGGCGGGCGCTGGGTGGGTGGCGTCCGGGTGCGGAGCCGGCGACTGCGTGGGACTGGAACCAGTCGGTTTCGGAATTGGAGTTGGAGTCGGAGTTGAAGTCGGAGTCGGTGTTGGCGCGGTGACCGGCTCGCGGACGGGTTGAGGGGTTGGCGCGGAAGTCGGGAGGGCCGTGGGGACGGGCGAGGGCGCCGGGGCCGGAGCGGCGACGGCAGTCGCAGTCGCAGTCGGGGGGACCGGGGCGACTGGGGCGGGCGCGATTGCCGGGGCGGGCACGGTTGTCGGGAGCGCCGTGGGTGCGGGGGCGGGCACGGTTGTCG
>NZ_JARUXE010000103.1 GCF_030433895.1 Arthrobacter sp. PsM3
CAATTGGATTAGTCTCATCCTTCAATGCTATCATTTCCTTTGATATTGGATCATATGCATAGTACCGAGAAACTAGTGCGAAGTAGTGATCAGGTATTGCTGTTATCTGATGAGTATACGTTGTCCTGGCCACGGCAGAAGCACGCTTATCGCTCCAATTTCCCACAACATTAGTCAACTCCGTTAGGCCCTTCATTGAAAGAAATGAGGTCATCAAATGTCTTCCAATGTGAGATTTTGGGCCATTTTTTATAGCAAAGATTGAATAAGGCGCATTTTTCTTCAAAGCTTTATTGTACGATCTGACTAAGTTATCTTTTAATAATTGGTATTCCTGTTTATTGCTTGAAGAATTGCCGGTCCTATTTACTCGTTTTAGGACTGGTTCAGAATTCCTCAAAAATTCATCCAAATATACAAGTGGATCGATCCTACCCCTTGCGCTAAAGAAGTATATGTGCCTACTAACGCTTGTCTTTGTCTCTGTCACTAAACACTGGATTATTACTCCCAGATACTTATTTTGGACTAATTTAAATGATTTCGGATCAACGTTCTTAATATCGCTGAATCTTCCACAATTGATGAAAGTAGCTAGGAAGAGGAATTGGTATAAAGTTTTTGTTTTTGTAAATCTCGAAGTATACTCAAACGAATTTAGTATTTTCTCAGTGATCTCCCAGATGCTTTCACCCTCACTTAGAAGTGCTTTAAGCATTTTTTTACTGTGGCTATTTCCCTTATCTGCTTCTTCCGATGATTCGAACTGTAATTGCAAACTACTTACAATATCAGTGATATCAGATTGATGTTTTTGTCCATAGTAAGGAATAATTGTAAATTCCCAAGCAGGAATCAATTTCTTTAATGAGGCTTCCAGAATTGTTGCTTTTTGCGTCTTGTATTTAAACTGGAGTGATTTATTGACAATATCGAAACTCAGCGAATTGCTTATGATAGTATTATAGCTCATGAATGTGGCTCTCTTGATTGCTGTTCCGTTATGTGTAATCATCCAACATAAATAGGTTAGTTCAGCAGCACATAATGCTATTTTCTCACCTGAAGGTCTTTCAAACCTTTCCACAAACTGACGAACAAGCACCTTAGGTGGTGTTTTACATAATATATCAAATTGTGGCATGCTTAGCGCCGATCTTGTGTGCAATTGATATCTAGTTTCAACTACTCTATTTATCTTGTATCTTGCAG
>NZ_JARUXE010000104.1 GCF_030433895.1 Arthrobacter sp. PsM3
TGTCGCAGGTGCCCGATAGTGTGTTTCCATGGACGGCAAGCAGGAGCCCGGTGTGGCTCCGGAAGCGGCGGTTGGTGAGGCGGTCACGGAGGTGGCCCGCTCCCTCGCTGCCGTCCGGCCGGCCCGTGGGAGTGCCGGGCTGATCGGCCAGCTCCGCGAACTCGAGGACCTGAAATCCGCGGCGGCCGCGCTGCAGGCCAGGATCGCGGTCGCCTTCGACCTGTGCCAGCGCCGCGAACAGCGGAACCTTGGGATGCCCGCCGCGGAGCTGGGTGCCGGGGTCGGCGCGCAGATCGCCCTGGCCCGGCGGGAATCCCCGGCCCGCGGCGGACGGCTCCTGGGCCTGGCCAAAGCCCTCCTCACCGAAATGCCCCACACCCTCGCCGCGCTGGAGGGCGGGCAGCTCAACGAATGGCGCGCCACCTTGCTGGTGAAGGAAACCGCCTGCCTCTCCGCGGCCGACCGGGCCGCCGTCGACGCCGAACTCGCCGCCGACACCGGAACCTTCAACGGGGCCGGGGACCGGCACATCATCGCCGCGGCCCGGACCGCCGCCTACCGCCGGGACCCCCGCACCGTCACCGCCCGGGCCAGCCACGCCGCCACCGAACGGCACGTCAGCCTCCGCCCGGCCCCGGACACCATGTGCTACCTCACCGCACTGCTCCCCGTCGCCGCCGGCGTCGCCGTCCACGCCGCCCTGACCCGGCACGCCGACACCCTCCGCTCCGGCGGGGACCCCCGCACCCGCGCCCAGCTCATGGCCGACGCCCTCATCGAACGCACCACCGGAAAGGCCGGCGGGATCAGCGGGATCGAAATCCAGCTCGTCATGACCGACCGCACCCTCTTCCAGGGCCACAGCGAACCCGCCCGCCTCCCCGGCTACGGCATCGTCCCCGCCGGCTGGGCCCGCGACCTGCTCAAAACCGCCGGCACGGAAGCCGGCACGGGCTCAGGCAACACAGCAATTGGCTCAGACCGAACGGGCCCGGACCCAAGCGCCGGCACCGGTACCGGAGACGGCGCCGGAGACCGCACTGCCGGGGACGCAGCCCTGGACATCTGGCTCCGCCGGCTCTACACCGCCCCCGGCACCGGAGAGCTCACCGCCATGGACTCCCGCGCCCGGCTCTTCCCGCCAGGACTCCGCCGCTACCTCACCGCCCGCGA
>NZ_JARUXE010000105.1 GCF_030433895.1 Arthrobacter sp. PsM3
GCCTTCGACTCCGGCGAATACAACATCGGCAACATGGCCAACTCCCTCACCCTCGGCTGCGACTGCCTGGGCGAAATCAAGTACTTCGATGGCATCACCACCGACAGCCACGGCAACCCGTGGACCATCGAGAACGCCATCTGCATGCACGAGGAAGACGATTCCATCCTGTGGAAGCACTTCGACTTCCGCGAGGGCACCGCCGAAACCCGGCGCAGCCGCAAGCTCGTGATCTCCTTCATCGCCACCGTTGCGAACTACGAGTACGCCTTCTACTGGCACCTGTTCCTCGACGGCAGCATCGAGTTCCTGGTCAAGGCCACCGGCATCCTGTCCACCGCCGCCCAGAAGCCCGGCGAGAAAACCCCGTACGGTCAGACGCTGAACAACGACGGGCTCTACGGACCCATCCACCAGCACATGTTCAACGTCCGCATGGACTTCGAAATCGACGGACCGAAGAACGTCGTCTACGAAGTGGACATGGAAATCCCCGAGAACAACCCCACACACACCGCGTTCAAGGCCGTGGACCGGCTGCTCGAAACCGAACAGGCAGCAATCCGCAAGGCGGACCACGACAAGCACCGCTTCTGGAAAATCGCCAACCGCGACAGCAGGAACCTCGTGGACGAACCAGTCGCCTACCGCCTCATCCCCACCAACGCCATCACCCTGGCCGCCGGCGACGAGTCCTTCGTCAGCAAACGAGCACAATTCGCCCGCAACAACCTCTGGGTCACCGCCTACGACCGCACCGAACGTTTCGCCGCCGGCGAATTCCCGAACCAAGCCACCGGCGCCGACGACGGCCTGCACATCTGGACCCAGGCAGACCGGAACATCGTCGATGAAGACCTCGTGGTCTGGTACACCTTCGGCATGCACCACGTCGTCCGCCTCGAAGACTGGCCCGTCATGCCCCGCCAAAACATCGGCTTCATGCTCGAACCCCACGGCTTCTTCAACCAAAACCCCACCCTCAACCTGCCCAGCTCGGCCACCCCCTCCGATCACTGCAACTCAACAACCACAAACCACTGCAGCTCCG
>NZ_JARUXE010000106.1 GCF_030433895.1 Arthrobacter sp. PsM3
ACCATTTCGGACAGTGATGCCCTGTTGATCACGGGGCGCTCCACGCCCTGGTCCTGGAAGCGGAGCTGGTGAAGCACCAGGCCTTCCCGGGGAGTGAACCCGACCCGGAAGGACCAGTCGGCCCACTGGACGTGGTTTCCGGTGACCTTGAAGGACGCACCTTCGGGCTGGGTGATGGAGATGGGCTTGAGGTCAGTGCGGGCCGGCCCGACGTACTTGGGCAGGTAGTTGCCGCTGGCACTGGGTACGGGGATCGCCTGGTCGTCCTCGACTTCTACGACTTCGCCGGAGTTGAGGTCGACGATGACGATGAAGTTCTCGATCGGGTGCGCGTAAGGGCTGTCATCGGGCTCCTGGCGGACGAAGACCAGGGCGCGCATCAGGCGCCGTCCTTCGTTGTCTTCACCGAAGTAGCCCACAGACCACGGTTCGAAGCAGACCAGGTCCATATCGGTGATGCCCCGCTTGGCAAGGGCCGCCTTGACCTCCGGGTTCTTTCGGCAGCTCTCTTCACCTTCTGCAAACTCGTCCAGCATGAAGGGCGGCTGAACGCCGGAGGCCAGCTGCTTCCACGACGTGACGATGCCCGAATCAAGGTTGACGATGGCTTCGTAGGCATTTCCCGCGGCGCGGTCAACGAGCACCGAGTCCGCTTCTCGTTCGGTCTCCCCGCCGGTCCTCAGGGTTTCCTTGGACGGCTCGCGCAGCTCAACGCTGATAAAGCGGAACGACTCAGCCGCAGCCGGCCCGTCCTTCAGGATCGAGACAGCCCGTGAAATCTCGGCCCGGGACAACGGATCCAGAGGGTGTGCTACCCCTACTACAGTTTCGGTTTCAGTGTTGAGAGTCATGCTTTTCTCCTTAATTCTTTCTTTCAGGAAGGATCCCGATGGTCTGAGTGCCGAAGTGCCCCGTAACAGACCGGGGTTTGGCGAATGCTTGGCAGCCAACGAGTGTGCCGGAAACTGCCGATGAGGACGCCCGG
>NZ_JARUXE010000107.1 GCF_030433895.1 Arthrobacter sp. PsM3
ATTCGCGCATGGCGTCCAGGAGCCAGCGCCCCAGGAACTCCGCAAAGGAGGCCCGCGGGAAGATCCGGCAGGTCTCCTCCGCGGTCTTCCACAGAATGGCCGGGATGCCGCCGATCTCCGTGGACAGCGCCGTGCCGGCCGTGAAGACGCGGGGATGCAGATCCAGGGAGCAGCCCTTCTCCAGGACCGCCCGCGCCCGGGGACCGGAGAGCTCGAACGTGGTGCGGTTGGCGGAGAGATCCACCACCTGGCCCGCGCCGTCGCCCAGGGCCTCGACCAGCGCGCCGGGCAGGTCTCCGCCCAGGCTTTCATGGGATTCCGCGGGGGCCACAAGCAGGAATTCGCCCGGCCCCAGCCACAGCACTGCGGTGCTGGCGCTGCCGGTGACCTCCCCTGACGCGGACGGCAGGCCGCCGGTCAGGGCGGCGAGCCGTTCCCCGGCGTCGCCGGCCGGATCGACCCGGAGCCCGGCCATGGTCAGGAACGGCACTTCCCGCAGTTCCACGGTGCCCGCCACGGATCCGGCTTCAAAGGCTGCCCTGAGCGGCGACGCCGGACTCTTCCGGAGGGTCTGGATCTTCTTGGAATTTTCGAGTGCTGCTGTGTCAGCCATCTTTGCGGGCCCCTTCAGAGTCAAAAAGTACGGTTTCTGCGACGACAACGTCCACCAGCTGGTCCCCGGCGGCGGCCACCAGGGTTTCGCCGATGCGGTTGCGGCCGTTCTTGATCAGGGCGAGGGCAAACGATCGGCCCAGCGCCGCACTGTGGTAGCTCGAGGTCACGAATCCCTGCATCGGGACGGGGCCGTAAGCGGGAT
>NZ_JARUXE010000108.1 GCF_030433895.1 Arthrobacter sp. PsM3
CCGTTGCCGCGCACAGGCCCGTCGAGGCGCTGGAGGTTGCAGTTGATCACGAAGTTGAGGTTGTCCAGCTTGTCGTTCGCGGCCAGCTGGAGCAGGCCGCGGGACTCGGGCTCGTCCATTTCCCCGTCACCCAAAAACGCCCAGACCTGCTGGTCGGAGGTGTCCTTGATGCCACGGTTCTGCAGGTACCGGTTGGACTGGGCCTGGTAGATCGCGTTCATCGGCCCGATGCCCATCGAGACCGTGGGGAACTCCCAGAACTCCGGCATCAGCCGCGGGTGCGGATACGAGGAGAGGGCATGTCCTTCTTTGGACTTCTCCTGCCGGAACCCGTCCAGGTCCTCCTCGGAGAGCCGGCCCTCCATGAAGGCCCGGGCATACATGCCGGGGGAGGCGTGGCCCTGGAAGAAGATCTGGTCCCCGCCGCCGGGGTGGTCCTTGCCGCGGAAGAAGTGGTTGAACCCGACCTCGTACAGCGTCGCGGCCCCGGCATAGGTCGAGATGTGCCCGCCGACGCCGATATCGGCCCGCTGCGCCCGGTGCACCATTACCGCGGCGTTCCAGCGCAGCCACGCCCGGTACTTCCGTTCGATTTCCTCGTCCCCGGGGAACGGCGCTTCCTGGTCCACCGGGATCGTGTTGACGTAGTCCGTGGTGGTCACCATCGGAACGCCCACGCTCTGCGCGCCGGCCCGCTGAAGCAGGCTGCGCATTATGTACTGGGCACGCTCGGTGCCCTGATCCTGAATCAGCGTATCCAGGGACTCCAGCCACTCGGCGGTCTCTTCCGGATCACGATCAGGCAGCTGGTT
>NZ_JARUXE010000109.1 GCF_030433895.1 Arthrobacter sp. PsM3
TGGTGACTGCCAGGTAACCGTAGACGGCGTAGTCAAACCACTCGACGAAGTTGCCTATGAAGCTCGCCGCGATCACCCGCCGGCGTGTTTCCTTGCTGACGCCGCCGCCGTCGCCAGGTTCGGCGTGGCCGTCCGGGGTCACGCGGCCACTCAATGTTGTTGGTCCGGAGGAAGTACTGCCATGCCCGCTATTCGACTCCGGGCTTCTCGGCCCCGCAAGAGTGGCGGGGGAGGGAGTTTCGTTACTCATGTGTCCACCCAAGTGTTCTGGAGTTGCATTCACTGCAACGCTGTTGCACCAGATTAGGCGTGATCCGTGACACAGTCAATGCTTCTCTGGTTTTCGCGGATTGGAACGGGTTCAACATGGACGAATCGCTATTTCCAGTTCTGGAATGATCCATCAAAATGTTGCATCAGATGGAAGCGTGTTGCGTCAAGAAGTGGACCAAGGCTGGTTCGGGTGAGGGGCGTCGAGGCGCCGGGCAGGATCCATTGACACCCCCAGCAGGGGCTGGCATATTTTCAGTACGCGCTATTTGCAGCGTGTTGCGTAATGCGCAATTCATGGTGGGTCAGAAAGTTCTGGCACCGCTGCCGCCCTCTGGAGTCCCGGGGGATCAGGAAAGGAACGCAGTGGTTCACAAGGTAAAGGCAGTCATTGCCAGGGAAAAGAACGGCCCGGTTTCCGTCGAGACCATCCTGGTTCCGGATCCGCGACCGGGCGAGGCGCTGGTGGACATCCTCACGTGCGGGGTCTGCCACACGGACCTGGACTACA
>NZ_JARUXE010000010.1 GCF_030433895.1 Arthrobacter sp. PsM3
CGCCCGGCCTGATGGCCGGGCGGCCCGGGTCAAACGGGGCTCAGGCCAGCGAGAGGAAAAGCTTCTCGAGTTCGGCCCGGTCCAGGCTGGGGTCCTCCTGCTGCATGCACTGCTGCAGGCCGGTGGCGATGATCGAGAATCCCGCCTTGTCCAGCGCACTGGAAACGGCTGCCAGCTGGGTAACGACGCTCTTGCAGTCGCGGCCCTCTTCGATCATCCGGGTGACGGCGGCAAGCTGCCCCTGGGCGCGGCGAAGCCGGTTGATGACGGGCTTCATGTCGGCCGGATCGAGTTCCATTTGTTCCTCCGTATTTCACAGGGTTTGCTTTCCATGATATACCCCCCTACGTATCAGAAACCACCCGGCGGCATCCGGCCGCCCGCACTTCCGCCGGGCCGGGTCGCCACGTGCCGGCGCGCAGGCACCGCCCGGCTAGGGACCTAAGTACCTAGTGGAACCTGAATATTCGGCGTAATGCTGGGGATGTGAACGCCGCCGGTTTCCTGGATCCTGGCGCCGGGCAGTCCGGCACCAGTGACCCCGCCGCGGGGCGGGGCCCCGGCCGGCAGTTGGGCCGGGAGCTGGGCCAAATTGCCGGGCCGCGGGAAGCGGGCCCGTGGAGCCGGTACGTCGCCATGGGGGATTCTTTTACGGCGGGCCTCGGGGATCCGGAACCGCTGAGTCCAGGCGGCATGCGGGGCTGGGCGGACCGAATCGCTGAGGAGCTCAGCGGCGGGAGGTCGGATTTCCGCTACGCCAACCTCGCCGTCAGCGGCCTCGTGATGCGCGAGATCCTCGACCGGCAACTTGGCCCCGCGATCGCGCTGAAGCCGGATCTGGTCACGCTGTCGGCCGGCGGAAACGACCTCGTCTTCCACCGGAGTGACCCCGACCGGCTGGCCGCCAGCCTCGACGCCGCAGTGGGCATGCTCAGCGCCACCGGCGCCACTGTGGTGTTGTTCACCGGTCCCGACTGGGGCGACACGCCGCTGCTGGGGCATAACCGGGGAAGAGTCGCCGTCTTCAACGAGAACATCAGGACCATCGCCGTGCGCCATCACGGTGTGATCGCTGATCTCTGGGCCTTGCGGCAGCTCTCGGACCCGCGAATGTGGGATCCGGACCGCCTGCACTTCTCGCCGATGGGGCACCACACCATCGCGGCCATGGTACTGGAGTCCCTCAGTGTCCCGCACACGTTGAGCCCGCTGGAGCCCAAGCCCATGCCCGCCGGAAGCTGGCGGGAAAGCAAAGCCGGTGACATCGCCTGGTTCACCAACTACCTGCTTCCCTGGATGGTCAGCCGGGTCCGGAAACGCTCTGATGCCCCGCCGCTGGCGCCCAAGCGTCCCGAGCCGGGGCCCGTCTACGGGTCCTGAGGCCCAGCCTCCCGCCCCTAGTCCCGCTGCGATCTGTCCGCTAATCTGCAGGAACGGCCCACTGCCGGGTATCGATGGCGATCACGAGGAGCGAAGTTGTCTAATCACACTTACAGCATTTCTGAAATTGTCGGAACGTCGAGCGAAGGCATTGATGCCGCCGTCCGCAACGGCATCGCAGAGGCCGCCAAGACCCTGCGGAACCTCGACTGGTTCGAAGTCAAGGAAGTCCGCGGGCACCTTGAAAACGGCGAGGTCGCCGATTGGCAAGTGACCATCAAGCTCGGGTTCCGCCTGGAACGCTAAGCTACGGTGCCGGTGCAGCCCGGGCCCGCGCCCGGGACGCGTTCAGCCCCGGGCCACCCGGGCCCCGCCGGCGCCGCCTGTCACCCGGGGTTCAACGTCGCCGACACCGCGAATGTCTGCCGCAGCCCCGGCAGCAGAGCCGGGCCGCGCGAAAAGACGCGTCCCATGGAACCCGCCCGGCTCCTGACTGGCATATTTATACTAAGCATGATTACTATTGAGGCAGAAGGATGTAGCGCACCTGGCAATCCGGGTGCCTCCTCATTGAAGAAGGAACGATTAAAATGGGTTTTATCGCATTTCTGATTCTGGGCCTTATCGCCGGTGCAATCGCTAAGGCAATCCTCCCGGGCCGTCAGGGTGGTGGCATCATCATCACGCTGATCCTTGGCGTCGTTGGCGCTTTCCTGGGTGGCTGGATTGGCAGCGTGCTGTTCAACACGAACATCAACGAATTCTTTTCGCTGTCGACCTGGCTGCTGGCCATCGGCGGTTCGATCATCGTCCTGCTGGTTTACGGCATGATCTCCAAGCGTTCGGCCCGCTAAATCTGACGCGACCGACAACCGGTCCCGGGATTCTTCCCGGGGCCGGTTTTTTGGCACCAGCCCCCCACGTTTTACTGACCACCATAGTTTGAGTACCACCAAAGCGCAGGAGTACAGCATGAAAGGCAAACTTCTTTTCGGAGCCGGAATCGCCGCAGGCTACGTTCTCGGGTCCCGGTCCGGGCGGGCAGCCTACGAAAAGCTCAAGGCACGGGCGGCCGCCCTTTGGGAAAGCCAGCCGGTCCAGGACAGGGTGGCCGCGGCCACTGACGCGGCGAAGGTGAAGGCGCCCGAGGTGACGGAGCAGCTTGGCGAGGCAGTCCGGCGGGCCGGCACGGTCATCGGTTCAGCCGTCCGCAGCGACAACTCCCCCAAGGAATCAGCAAACGATCACCAGCCGGCCGGCGGCAGCACTGCTGCTGCGGGCGCAGGCATCCCCGCACACAGCACCCACCCGGAGACCGTGAACCTCGGAACCTCGGCTGCGGCCGCCGCTTCCGACGTCGAGTCCGACCCTGCGCTGAACGACCAGCACGGCCAGGACTGGTCTGACGAAGGCGGGGCCACCCCTGCCGGAGCCGCAACCAACGTCGATCCCGACAAAGTCGCTTAACTTCAAGGGCGATTAACGACAAGGGCGCTTGACTACGACGGCCGGCCCGTCTCCGCCGGCGGATCATTCAGCGCTGTTCCGATGACGATCGTGGCGTCCAGCTCCCCGGAGCCGGCCACCCGGGCCGTGAGTCCGCTGCGGATGAACAGCCCGGCGGTCCGCGGCGCCTGCCGCCGGCTGGTCTCGATCAGCAGTGAGCCTCCCGGGGCCAGCCATTGCCGTGCAGCGGCGGCCACCCGCCGCTGCACGTGGAGCCCGTCTGTGCCGCCGTCGAGGGAAACCCGCGGTTCGTGGAGGCGGGCTTCCTGCGGCATGGTGGCAATTGCTGCCGATGGCACATAGGGGGCGTTGACGGCGAGGATGTCGATCCGCCCGCGCAGCCGTTCCGGGAGGGCCTCGTATAGGTCCCCCTCGTGGACCGCGCCGCCGAACGGCACGATGTTGCGGGCAGCGCACCGCACTGCGGCGGGGTCGATGTCGGAGGCGTGAAGCTCCAGGGGACCGGCCAGGGCCGCGAGTGCGGACCCGACCGCCCCTGACCCGCAGCACAGGTCGACGACGACGGGCAGCGTGCCGGTGCGGCGTGACGGGAGGGTGATGTTGGATTCGCTGAGGAGCTGCAGGGCCTGCCGGACGAGGAACTCCGTCCGGCGGCGGGGCACAAAGACTCCGGCATCCACTTCGATGCGAAGTCCGCAGAACTCCGCCCAGCCCAGGACGTGCTCGAGCGGCAGTCCGGACACCCGCTGCTCCACGAGGGTGTCCAGCTGATTCGGCGTCGTGGCGGCGGCGGCCAGCAGCAGGGCCTCCTCCTCGGCAAAGACGCAGCCGGCCGCGCGGAGCCGGGTGATGACGGAGGGACCGGGCACGGGAAGTGCCGCCATGCCAAGGACCCCCTCCCGCTTACCGTGCCGGAATACCATGCTATCCAAGTGGCAAGATTGCACCATGTCCAGCCCAAGAATGCCCTTCAAATCTTTGCCGCCCGTGCCGACGAACCCCGCGGTGTCGAACCCCGTGCCGTCGAACGAGCTGATCTGGACCGGTTGTTACACCGCGGACGGCGGCGGGCGCGGGAAGGGGATCGGAGCGCTGCGGGCCGGCACTGACGGAACGCTGCGGTGGCTCGGAGTGGCCGCCCCGGCCGACTCGCCGTCGTTCCTTGCCGTGCACCCCACGCTGGACATCGTCTATGCCGTGGGCGAGACGGCGCGGACCGTCCGGGCGTACCGCCGGTCCGGCGAATTCGGCCTGGAACCCGCCGGCTGCGACTGGCCGGCCGGCGACGCCGCATGCCATGTCGCCGTCGACCCGCAGGGCCGCTTCCTTGTGGTGTCCTGTTGGGGCGACGGCCAGGTCCTGCTCTACGAACTGGACGACGCGGGCGGCATCTCGGCAAGGTTCGCGGCCGCCGCCTCGGACGTGGCCGGGCGCCCCAGCCGGGCCCACGCGAGCCTGATGCTCGACGACGGCAGGGTGATGACCACCGACCTCGGGCACGACCTCCTGCGGGTCTGGAACTATGTGCCCGCACAGGGGCTGCACCTGGACCACGAACTGGCCCTCACCCGGGACAGCGGCCCCCGGCACCTCGTCCAGCATCCCGGCGGGAGCGTGCTGGTGGTGACTGAATACTCGGTTGAGGTGGCCGTGGTGCGGCGCTCCCCCGGGTCCGCAATCTTCTGCCTGGCCGGAATGGGACCGGCCACCAGGGCGGGCGCGCTTGCCGGGGACTCCGGGGCCGAGATCGCGCTCGCGGCGGACGGCAGGCATGCTTACATAGGGGTGCGCGGCTCCAACCGGATCAGCGTGCTTGAGGTGGATGCGGACGGAAACGCCCTCCGACCGCTGGCCGACGTCCCCAGCGGCGGCGACTGGCCGCGGCATCATCTGGTCCGGAACGGCTGGCTGCATGTTTCGCACGAACGCTCCGGGGATGTGGTGACCTACCCGCTGGACCCGGCGAGCGGACTCCCCGGCCAGGCCGCGGGCAGGCTGGAGGTGGCTTCCCCCACCGCGCTGGTCCCGGCGGCCCGGGGAGCGCAGCCGGCCGCAGGCTAGCCCGGGCCGGGCTCCGCAGTCTGCCTTGGCCCCGTTGGCTCTGCAACACCCTGGCTCGGGGGACATGCCCATTTCCCGCGCCGGGGAATGGACATAACGGGACTATGTCCAGCCGCGCCCGCAGCAGGAGGGCATGTCCCGCCGGGGACGGCGTGACCGCTGCAGGCGGTGGGGGTACGCAGGCCTTTAGCTCCCCGGCGCCGCCCACTCCAGCAGGCGGTCCAGGGGCCAGGCGGTGACGATCTGCTCGGCCGGCACGCCGTTGCGTTCCGCGCGCTCGGCGCCGTACTGCAGGAAGTCGAGCTGGCCGGGAGCGTGGGCATCGCTGTCGATGCTGAAGAGGCAGCCGGCGTCGAGGGCCAGCTCGATCAGGGCGTCCGGCGGGTCCTGGCGTTCCGGACGGGCATTGATTTCGACGGCGACGTTATGTTCGGCGCAGGCGGCGAAGACCTCTTTCGCGTCGAACTCGGACGGCGGGCGCGTGCCACGGCCCCCTTGCACGAGACGGCCCGTGCAGTGGCCGAGCACGTTCGTGTGCGGGTCAGCGATAGCGCCGAGCATCCGGCGGGTCATGGTGCGTTTGTCCGAGCGAAGCTTCGAATGCACGCTGGCGACCACGATATCCAGCCGGTCCAGCATCTCCGGAACCTGGTCCAGGGAGCCGTCCTCCAGGATGTCGACCTCGATGCCACGCAGCAGGCGGAAGCCGCCGCCGGAGCCGGCGTTGATCCCGGCGACGATGCCGAGTTGTTCCTCCAGCCGCTCGGCGCTCAGCCCGTTGGCGATCTTGAGGCTGGGTGAATGGTCGGTCAGGGCGAGGTACTCGCGCCCGAGCAGTCGGGCTGCGTCCACCATGGCCTCGATCGGGGACCCTCCGTCGGACCAGTCGCTGTGGCTGTGCAGGTCACCGCGGAGCGCGGCGACCAGCTCGTGCCCTCCCGGCGCCAGCGGCTGGGACCCCCGGTTCCGCAGCCCGCTCAGGTATTCCGGGACTTCGCCCTCAAGCGCCTCCCTGATGACCTGGAGGGTCCGGTCGCCAATCCCTCTGGTCCGTTTGAGCCGTCCGTCACGGACCCGGGCCGCGAGTTCCTCAGCCTCCAGGCCGGCGATGATTCCGGCGGCTTTCCGGAACGCCTGGATTTTAAACGTGGGGGCAAGCTCGCGTTCGAGCCAGAAGGCAATCTCGTTGAGGGCGTCGACGGCATCCATTGCACCATCTTGCACCCCCGCCCGCCGCGCGGGGCCCCCGCGACGCGCCGTTACCGCGCCGCCTTGGGCAGCGGGGCCTGTTCTGAGAGACTTGTCCCGGCCGGGGCGTGATCCGGTGGGGAACTACGCCGGCGGTCCATGGGGAGGACCCTTCCGGCAGCTGGGAATCATCACTTCATGGTGCTGCTCGACAGGTCAACGCTCATGGTGGTCTTCGCCGTGATGACGCTGACGATGCTGGTCCTTTTCTACTTCGACACCTACCGCAAGAGCCGCGCGCCCTTTGCCGGCTGGTGGTGCGGGGCCGTCGCCTCATTCTTCCTGGCCGCCGTCTTCTACCTCATGGGCGAGGTCCGGGACGTGGCGTGGACCCCCAGCGTGGGCAACGGTGTGATGGTGTTTGGCTCCGGTTGCGTCTGGGCCGGGACCCGCTCGTTGGCCGGCCGGCAGATCCGGCCCGGGCTTTTGGCGATCCCCGCGACAGCAGCCGTGGCCGTCGACGCCGCCGTCCGCTACTCAGACAACGCCCGGATCGGCAGCATTGTCCTGTTGGCGCTGATGGGGGCGGCGATAGGTCTCGCTTCCGTGGAGCTATGGCGCGAGCGGGCCGAGTCCTGGCATCTTGTCCGGTCGCTCGCCATCGCAACCGCAGTCAGTGGAGTTTATTACCTGAGCCGGATGATGGGACTGGCGCTGCTCGGGCCGGCCGATCCGCTTTTCCAGGTGCTGTTCGGCACCGGCGTGACCTTGCTGATGGCCATGGTCCTGCTGGTGGTCGTCTCGTCCAGCATCACCTCGCTGAACTACGCCCGCCGGACCGAAGATCTGCAGGAGCTGGCCTACCGCGACGGACTCACCGGACTCCTGAACCGCGGGGAGTTCATGCACCAGGCGCAGCGCAGGCTCCGGGCCAACCTCGCGGCCGGCGTCGGCTCCGCGGTGGTGATGGCGGATCTGGACCGCTTCAAGGCAATCAACGACCACTTCGGGCATGACACGGGCGACGCCGTCATCCGGGCTTTCGCCGAGGCCTGCCGTTCCGCCGTGCGGGAGGGTGACCTGGTGGGCCGCTACGGCGGCGAGGAATTTGCGCTGCTGCTCGACGGCGTCGACGCCGAAGAGGGCGTCCGGGTCGCCGACCGGATCAACGCCGCACTGGCCGAACAAAGCTCCCTGCCCGGGGGCGTGAATGCGCCGACGGCGAGCTTCGGCGTGGTCGACGCACGCGACCGGACAGCGGCTCTGCCGCGCCTCCTCCGGGAAGCCGACCGTGCGCTGTATGACGCGAAGGCGGCGGGTCGCAGCCGGGCGGCAATCAGTTTCACCCCCGCGGCGAACCAGGTACCCTGAGCGCCGGGCTGCTCAACGGCTGAGCTCGAACAGGATGCCGGAGGTATGCACGGCGCCGTCCAGCTGGAAGCCACAACCGCAACGCCACACCGGCGGCAGCTCCGCCGCGGCATCGGCCGGCGCGAAGGAGTAGGAGTACACGCTTTTGGTGGCTGAGGCCGGTGCCTTCCACTCCATTGCCATCCCGCAGTGGCTCGGCGCTGTCAGGGACTGCATGGGAGAAACGCGGGCGGGGGCCAGCTCGGCGACCGCTCCGCCAGGCAAACGAGTATCAGACATAGTTAGTAAGCATACATATAGCTAGTCAGACTAGCGAGTTGGTGGGCGCCGGTTAATCCGACCTCCCGCTTCCGGGCTCCGCGATGGCTTCACTCATCCGGCGCAGGAAGCTGACCACGGTCCGCGCCTCGTCGGCGCTGAGGCTCTCCGCGACGGCCATCATCCTGCGGTGCATATCCCCCAGCGTGGCCCGGACCTCCGCGTCCGTGGCCACCGTTGGAACGACCACCAGCGAGCGCCGGTCCGTGGGATGGGGCTCGCGGCGGACGTGGCCGCTGCTCACGAGCCGGTCGATCAGCGAGGTTGTCGAGGCCGTCGTGATTCCCAGGACGCGGCTGAGGTCCTTGGGGCCGACCCGCTCGCCGTGGGACTGGGCGCGCAGCAGGTACCGCAGCGCCAGCAGGTCCGTCTCGCCCATCCCCATGGAATCCCTCGTGGAGCGCCGCCGGGCAACTTCCACAGTGCGGTACTCACGCAGCGCCTGCAGCACGGCGCCGGGCGGGTCGAGCCTGTCGTCGGGTCCATACCAATACCCGGAGCCGGAGGGGCTGTGCGCGTCCATCCGGCAATACTAGCCGACCTGATAACTAGGCCGCCGTGGGTTTCCCGAGGTACGGGGGCAACAAAAAACCCCGGCACCCTGTCGCCAGGATGCCGGGGGTTTTCCACTCTTCGCTAAAAGAGTGGGCCCTGTGGGGATCGAACCCACGACCCACGGATTAAAAGTCCGATGCTCTACCAACTGAGCTAAAGGCCCCAGCTGAAGACCTCAAACGGCGGATAAATCCGCCCTTCAAGGGCCGATCAGCCCAGTCCATTTCTGGACCTTAATACTGTACCCCAGACCGGCGGGTGTTTTTCGCACCGGGCGCCGATGCCGCCGTCGCGCGGCGGAGTGCGGCCCAGTGACCGGCCGGCACGGGTGAGGGCCGGTTCAGCCCTGCCGGGCCTCACGCTCGATTCCCCGACAGCACAGGAGTAGCGTGGTGGCATGAGCGAGCAAGCAGGATCCAGCACCCCCGGACCGCACCGGCACCACAAGCCGAAGCCCTTCGCCCCCATTGACTTTGAGCCGTTCGCGGGCGGCGCCGATCCGGCCAGGGTCTCCGAGGCCGCCCACCTCGCCGCTCAGGCACTGGTGCGCCGCGGACGCGACAGCGACGACCCCGTCGTGACCAGGCGGCTCGTGAAGCTCGCTGACGAACAGGGGCTGGAAGCCATCGCCGAAATGTGGGCCGAAAGCCCCGCGCGCTCCCTCCCGGGGGCCCTCTGGCGCCTGTACGCCCTCCGCGCCGCCACGATCCAGGATCCCGAGCGGATCTCCGTGTACTTCAAGGCCGGCAAGGACACCGCCCAGGTCTCGCACGTGGTGGCCGGCGCTGCCGAGCCGCCCGGCGCGGACGAGATGAAACTGATGGCGGATGCCATCCTCTCCGGCGCGTTCGACGGCGACTTCGACGTCGCACTGGAACGCTCCGCCGCGTTCTGCCGTGTGGTGGCACTGGGCCAGGCAACACTTGCCGACGGCGCCGAGCACACTAACGAGAACCACGCGAGCAAACTCACGCGGAACTCCCACCTTCTCGTCAAGACCGCTGAGGACCTCGAACACGCCGCCAACGCGTGGCGTCTGGGCGAGCTGGACTGAGCCGGCCGGACGGTGCCGGACACCCGGTACGCATGCCGCCCACGGACTGTCAATGTTGACTTGTCCCCGAGCACGTAGAAAACTAAAAGCGGTGCCGAACCGCGAAACCCCCGGGCTTCAACATCTAGCCGCCTAGAGCGGCCTACCGCCGAGAGGCGTATCCGGTTCGGCACCATTTTCATGCCGCTTTTTCGGGCGCATTTCGGCCGCATTCCCGCAGCGGTGTGGCCGGGTTCACCGGACTGCTGTCATATTCGGGGCCGCCGGGGCGCTTTCCCGCCACGTTCAGGCCGGACGGTAAAGTAATACTCATGCGCGGGCCATCATCACCTCACACGCCCGGCAGACTCAAACCCGTGCACCTCCCTCCCGAAGACCGGTAATCACACGTGAAGCTGCGCCTTTTCCCCCAGGAGCCCGCCGGGCTGAAACTTCTTGCCCAGCTGGCAAGCCAGATTGTGCTCGCCACGGGCACCCTGTCGGAGATCCTTGGCGCCCCGGCCACTGAGAACGCCCGGCTGGTGGAAGACATGCACAACCACGAGGCCAAGTCGGCGGAGCTGCACTTCGCGCTGCTGACGCATATGCGGACCTCCTTCGTGAACCCGCTCCCCCGCGAGGACATGTACGCCCTTTCCCGGTTCCTGAATGAGGCGCTGGAGAAACTCGATGCCGCCGCGGAGCTGGTGTCCCTCTACAAGCTGGACCGGCTCCCGAAACGGGCAGCGGACCAGTTGGAGATCATCAGCAGGCAGGCCGAACTCACCGTGGATGCCATGCGGAAACTGGACAACCTGGACGACCTCGAGGACTACTGGATCGAGATCCTCCGCCTTGCCAAGCGTGCAGAACGCACCCACCGGGTCTGGGTGGCGGACATGCTCCATGAGATGAAATGGGCCCAGTACGCGCGAAACCGGGACATCGCCGACCAGCTCGTGGGTGTCACCAGGGACATGCGCCGGATCGCGACCCAGGTGGGCAGCATCATCGTCAAGGAATCCTGACGTGACGATTTTCCTGTTTGTCCTGGTGGTGGTCTTCGCCGGGGCATTCGCCTTTCTCAACGGCTTCAGGGACGCCTCGGCGGCGGTGGCACTGGCGGTGCGGACCCGCGCCCTCACTCCCACCGTCGCGGTGCTGCTGGCCGGGTTCTTCAATTTCATCGGTGCCGGGCTGAGCGCGGCCCTGGCCCTGGCAGTCAGCCGCGCCTGGATCCAGCTGCCCAAAGGGGAAAACGGGCTCACCATCCTGATGGCGGGCCTCATCAGTGCCGTGCTGTGGGGGATTTACACCTGGTGGCGGGGCATCCCCTCGTCCTCAACGCACGCCCTTGTCGGCGGGCTGGCCGGCGCGGGGGTCGCGAGCGTCGCCGTCGGCGGGAACGGCGTGGGGGGCGTTGACACCTCCCTGCTCGTCCAAGTGGCGCTTCCCCTGCTGCTCTCACCGGCGATCGCCTTCGCCGGCGCCTACCTGCTGGTCTGGCCCGCGACGTGGGCCGCCCGGTATACGCCGCCGAACGTCGTGAACAGCCGCTCACGGCGCGCCCAGAGCATTGCCGTGGGGGCTGTGGCCTTCGCCCACGGGCTCCAGGACGGCCAGCGCACCAGCGCCGTCCTGGTCCTGGCGCTGCTGGCGTCCGGGCTGTCCGACGGCGCCGGGATGCCGGTCTGGGTGGCCCTGTTCACCGCGGTCCTCCTGACCGCCGGAACCCTGGCCGGCGGCTGGCGCATTTCCTACACCATCGGCTACCGGATGGTCCGGATGGATCCCCTGCGCGGCTCCATGGCCCAGCTGTTCAGCTCCGCCATCCTGCTGGTCGGCGCGATTGGACTGCAGTGGCCCATCTCGACCACGCACACTGTCACCTCGGCGGTCCTGGGTTCCGGCACCCACCAGGGATTTCCCGCCACCAACCGGAAGGTGGTGATCCGGGTCCTGATGTTCTGGGTGCTCACCCCGCTCGTCACCGCCGCAGCGGCGTTCGTGCTGGCCCTGTCGCTGTCGCCGCTCGCAGGCCTCTAGGGGCGCAGGAAGGCTTACCCGAAGCGGCCCGAGACGTAGTCCTCGGTGGCCTTCACGCTCGGGTTGCTGAAGATCGTGTGGGTGTCGCCGTATTCGATCAGCCTGCCCGGCTTTCCGGTGCCCGCGATGTTGAAGAATGCGGTCTTGTTCGACACCCGCGCGGCCTGCTGCATGTTGTGCGTCACGATCACCACCGTGTAGTCGTCCTTGAGCTCATTGATGAGGTCCTCAATGGCGAGGGTGGAGATCGGGTCCAGGGCCGAGCAGGGCTCGTCCATCAGGATCACCTGCGGTTCGACGGCGATCGCCCGGGCGATGCAGAGGCGCTGCTGCTGGCCGCCGGACAGGCCGGATCCGGGCTTCGCCAGGCGGTCCTTGACTTCGTTCCACAGGTTGGCGCCGCGCAGGGAGCGCTCCACGAGCGCGTCCGCCTCGCCCTTGGACATCTTCCGGTTGTTCAGCTTCACGCCGGCCAGCACGTTGTCCCGGATGGACATCGTGGGGAACGGGTTGGGCCGCTGGAAGACCATGCCGATCTGCGAGCGGACGGTGACCGGGTCCACGCCGGGGCCGTACAGGTTGTCGCCGTCGAGCAGCACTTCGCCTTCGACCCGGGCTCCGGGGATCACCTCATGCATCCGGTTCAGGGTGCGCAGGAAGGTGGACTTGCCGCAGCCGGAGGGCCCGATGAAGGCCGTGACGGACTTGGGCTCGATGCTGATGTTGACGTCTTCGACGGCCAGGAATTTGCTGTAGTAGACGTTCAGGTCTTTGACGTCGATGCGCTTAGACATGATGTTCCTTCACTTGCTGGAGGTACGGGCTGAAGAGTTGGGTTGCCGGGGCAGGCTAGCGGCCGGTCTTGGGGGCGAACATGCGGGCAATCAGGCGGGCGCCGAGGTTGAGCAGCATCACCAGGATGATCAGGACCAGGGCCGCTCCCCAGGCGCGCTGGGAGGACGGATCCGGGTTGGACGGCGAGGTGGGGTTGAGGATCTGCGTGTAGATGAAGGTCGGCAGCGAGGCCATCCAGCCGCTGAACACGTTGTAATTGATTGACGTGGCGAAGCCGGCTGTGACCAGGATCGGGGCGGTTTCGCCGATCACCCGGGCGATCGCGAGGGTAATGCCGGACGCGATGCCTGAGATCGCCGTCGGGATGACCACCTTGAGGATGGTCCGCCATTTCCGGACACCGAGGGCGTAGGCAGCTTCACGGAGTTCGTTCGGCACGATCTTCAGCATTTCCTCGCTGGAGCGCACCACCACGGGGATCATCAGCACCGACAGGGCGACGGCGGCGACGGCGCCGGTCTTGGTCCCGGGGCCGACGATGGCGAAGAAGAAGGCTGCGGCGAAAAGCCCGGCCACGATCGAGGGGATGCCGGTCATGACGTCCACGAAGAAGGTGATGGCGCGGGCCAGCGGGCGGTCGTCGCCGTACTCCACCAGGTAGACGGCGGTCAGCAGGCCCACAGGCACCGAGATCACGGTCGCCAGCACCGTGATCAGCACGGTGCCGATCAGGGCGTGGAAGATGCCGCCGACCACCGGGGCGCCCTGCTCCACGCTCTTGTTGTCATAGGCGCCGGTGACGCCGTTCATCGAGGTGGAGAGGAAGCCGGGGTCCGTGAGCCCGGGAAGGCCGTTGACCAGGACCGTCCAGATCACGGAGAAGAGCGGCAGCAGCGCGATCAGGAACGCGCCCACGACGAGGCAGGTGGCCAGTTTGTCCTTGGCGCGGCGTGAGCCCTCCACGGCCGCGCTCCAGCCGACGAGCCCGACGGCGAAGAAGACCGCGGAGACGATGCCCCAGCCCAGCGCGTTGAAGCCGATCAGGGCCAGGACGGCGGCGCCGAGAACGAGGGCGATGCCGAGAACCAGGTACGGGGCCCACTTGGGCAGCTGGCCCTTCGTGAGGGCGGAGCGTTTTTTGACGGGGGTCAGGGTGTCGGTCATTTAGTTGGCTCCCGAGAATTCTTTGTGCCGGGTGATGACCCAGCGGGCGATCATGTTCACTCCGAGGGTGATGACGAACAGGACCAGGCCGGCGGCAATCAGCGTGTTGACTTTCAGCCCGCCGGCTTCCGGGAAGTTCAGCGCGATTTCGGCGGCGATGGTCTGGTTGCCGGACTGGATGAGGCTCGCGGTCAGGGCGCCGGAGGACAGCACGAGCGCGACGGCCATGGTCTCGCCGAGGGCGCGGCCCAGACCCAGCATGACGGCACTCACAATGCCGGGGCGGCCGAACGGAAGCACGGCCATCTTGATCATTTCCCAGCGGGTGGCACCGAGCGCCAGCGCGGCTTCCTCGTGCAGCTTGGGGGTCTGCAGGAAGATTTCGCGGGTCAGCGACGTGATGATGGGCAGGATCATGACGGAGAGCACGATGCCTGCCGTCAGGATGGTTTTGCCCGTGGCCGAGGCCGGCCCCTGGAAGATCGGCAGCCAGCCGAGGTTGTTGGCCAGCCAGTTGTAGGCCGGCGAGATTTCCTTGGCCAGGAAGGCGGCACCCCACGCGCCGTAGACCACAGAGGGGATCGCGGCCAGCAGATCGATCACGTAGCCCAGTCCGGAGGCGAGCCTGCGCGGGGCGAAGTGCGAGATGAAGAGCGCGACGCCGATCGCGACCGGCGTCGCGATCACGAGGGCGATGACGGCCGCGATCAGGGTGCCAATGACAATCGGCCAGATGTAGGCGAAAAAGCCTTCGCCGCCCTGGATCTTGTCCGGGGAGGCCACGAGGGCGGGGAATGCCTGGATGACGAGGAAAAGCGCCACTCCGAAGAGCACGGCCAGGATCAGGCACCCAGCGGCCAAGGTGGCTGCGGAAAAGACCTTGTCTCCGGCGCGGCCTGCGCCCCGGGACGTGGTCAGGGAGGTGGTGGTCACTTAACGATCCTTCAGATCTTGGGGTACTTCGGACAAACGCGTCGGTTCCCCGCCCCGGTGCGGCCGTCGGTGGACAGCTATATCGGGACAGGGAACCGGGATCAGGCGGGTGTTTCCACTATGCCTGCAGACGCTAGGTTTTCCCTAGGACTTGACCTTGATGGACTCAATGGACTTGAGGGCCTTGTCCTGCAGGGTCTTGGACAGCGGGGCCGACTTGGCGGCGTCCGCTGCTGCGGTCTGGCCGGCGCTTGAAACCACGTAGCTCTCGAACGCCTTCACGAGGTCCACGGTCTTCTGGTCTGCATAGGTGCTGCAGACGATGTGGAAGGAAACCAGGACCACCGGGTAGGCGCCCGCGATGGTGGTCTTGCGGTCCAGCTTGATGGACAGGTCGTTGGCGTTGCGGCCCGCGACCGGCGAGCCGGCGTCGACTGCCTTGGCTGCTGCCTCGGCGGAGATCTTCGTGAAGGTGTCGCCCACCTTGATCTGCGCGACGCCCAGCTTGCCGCTGACGGCGGAGTCGTCGGCGTAGGTCACAGCGCCCGGGGTGTCGGTGACGGTCTTGACCACACCGGAGGTGCCCTTGGCGTTCTCGCCCTGAAGGGTTGCCGGCCAGACGCCGGAGGCCTTGTCGGTCCACGCCTCGGGCGCTGCAGCGGCCAGGTAGTCGGTGAAGTTGGACGTGGTGCCGGAGTCGTCGGAACGGTTCACCGGGGTGACCTTGAGATCCGGGAGCTTGGCGTCCGGGTTCATGGCGGCGATCGCGGGATCGTTCCACTTGGCAATCTCGCCGCGGAAGATCTTGGCAACGGTCGGGGCGTCGAGCTTCAATTCCTTGATCTCGGGCAGGTTGAAGGCCACGGCGATCGGGGAGATGTAGACCGGGATGTTAAGGGCGCCGTCGGGACCGCACTTGGCGGTGGAGCTGGCGTACTCGTCGTCCTTGAGGTAGGCGTCGGAGCCGCCGAACTGGGCCGAGCCGTCCAGGAGTGCCTTGCGGCCTGCACCGGAACCGTCCGGGGAGTACTGCACCGTGGCACCCTGGTTCGCGGAGGCGAAGTTGGTCTTCCACGCGTCCATGGCTGCGCCCTGGGCTGACGAACCGATGCCGGTCAGCGTACCGGTCACCTGGGGGCCGGAAGCGGACGGCGCGGCGGACTGGGCCGTGTTGGTTGCGTTGTCCGAACCACAGGCGGTCAGCGCGAGAGCGCCGACTGCGATGACAGCGATGGCCGCGTGGCGGCCGAAGCGGAGTGCCTTCACTAGATGTACCCCTTCCAGGGATTTTCTGTGCGTGCCGGGCCGGAGAAGGCCGGGCAGGGATGCGTACGGTTTGTACCTTTACCGAACTTAGGCGGCCCAGGTGAAGAGAATGGCGGTGCAAGGTGAACGGACGGTTAACGACGCCGGGACATTGGCTTACATCGACCGGGTCCCTCTTGCGTTAGCTGCGTCACGTCCGTAGGGATGGTGGCGCGGGCGGCACCCGCAGACCGAGCAAATAGACTGGGGCGCATGGCCTCTGCTACTGGACTCTCCGCAAGCGCCCGATTCCTGCGCGGACGGGTCCGCACCGGCCTGGTCCGGAGCCGGAATTCCCTCGTGCCGGCCATCCAGATGACCGCCTGCGCCGTCGGCGCCTATGCGTTCGCGGAATATGTGCTGGGCCACAGCGGCCCGCTCTTCGCCGCCACGTCATCGCTCATCGCCCTGGGCTTCTCCCGGGACCCCAGGCTGCGCCGGGTGATCGAGGTCGGGCTGGGCTGCACCATCGGCATCGTGGTCGGGGACCTGCTGCTGCACTGGCTGGGCGCCGGGATCTGGCAGGCCGCCGTGGTGCTGCTCTTCTCGATCCTGCTGGCACGCTTCCTGGATAGCGGCACCATCTTCACCACCCAACTGGGGCTGCAGTCCCTGCTGGTTGTCCTGCTCCCGGCGCCGGCCGGGGGGCCGTTCACCCGCAGCATCGACGCGATTGTGGGCGGGGTGTTTGCCCTGCTGGTGACGTTCCTGATCCCCAAGGACCCGCGCCGGGAACCCCGCAATGATGTCAGGAAGCTCCTGCACGAACTCGCCGAAGTGCTGCGCGAGTGCGCCTCCGCGCTGAGCGACAGCGACTCCACGCAGGCCTGGCACGCGCTCATCCGGGGGCGGAACTGCCAGCCGCTCGTTGACGCCATGCGGCAGTCGCTCCGGGCCTCCGGGGAGGTGGCCACGCTGGCGCCCGCCCAGAGGCGGCACCGGGAGGAGCTGGACCAGATGGAGCAGTCGCTGGACTTTATTGACCTCGCACTGCGCAACAGCCGAGTCTTTGCCCGCCGGCTGACCAGCGCCATCAACCATGCTGCGCTGTCCGACGAGGCCACCCAGAACATCGCCGACGTCCTGCAGGACACTGCCGACGCCGTCGAGGAACTGTCCCTGGGCCTGGCGGAGGTGCACGACGGAGTCCGCCGCGCGCACCTGCGAACGGCGCGGGCGGACCTGCGGGAGATCGCCGGCCGGCTGCACCCGCGGCTGCTGGACGTGCAGCGGCTGGAGGGTGAAACGGTCGTCATGCTGTTCCGGCCGCTGATGGTGGACCTGCTCGAGGCGGCCGGGGTCGACTCCCGGGAAGCCCGGGACATCCTGCCACCGCTCTAACTGCCGCCGTGGTGCGGAAGGGCGGTTGTCGCTGGGCGCGGATAGTGTGGAGCGATGGCTACCAAAACTTCTTCCCGGGCCTCCAAGGCGCCGGGCTACAAATGCGCCGAGTGCGGCTGGACCACGGCCAAATGGGTGGGCCGCTGCGGCGAGTGCCAGGCCTGGGGCAGCGTTGAGGAAACCGGGGGCGCCGTGGCGCGCACGACGGCGGCCGCCGCCGTGCTGGAGCCGGCCCGCCGGATCTCGGAGGTGGACGCCAGTTCCGCGGCGTTCCTCCCCACCGGCGTGGACGAACTCGACCGGGTGCTCGGCGGCGGGCTCGTCCCCGGCGCCGTGATCCTGCTGGCGGGCGAACCCGGCGTCGGCAAGTCCACCCTCCTGCTGGACGTCGCGGCCAAGTTTGCCCGCACCGCCCAGGACGTCCTCTACATCACCGGCGAAGAATCCGCCGCGCAGGTCAAGCTCCGCGCGGACCGGATCGACGCCGTCGCCGAATCCCTGTACCTCTCCGCTGAAACGGACCTCGGCCAGGCCCTGGGCCAGGTGGAGAAGCTGGAGCCGCGACTGCTGATCGTGGACTCCGTGCAAACGCTGAGCAGCGCCGATGTCGAGGGCAGCGCCGGCGGCGTCTCGCAGGTCCGCGAGGTCGCCGCCTCCCTGATCGCCGCGGCCAAGCGCCGAAATATGACCACCCTGCTGGTGGGCCATGTGACCAAGGACGGTTCCATCGCCGGGCCCCGGCTGCTGGAGCACCTGGTTGACGTGGTGTGCCAGTTCGAGGGCGAGCGCCACTCCCGGCTGCGGCTGCTGCGGGCCGTCAAAAACCGGTACGGCCCCACCGACGACGTCGGCTGCTTCGACCTGAACGAGGACGGGATCGTGGGTCTGGCCGATCCGAGCGGATTGTTCGTGTCCCGGACCAAGGAACCCGTGTCCGGGACCTGCATCACGGTCACCCTCGAGGGTCGCCGGCCGCTGCTGGCAGAGGTGCAGTCCCTGCTGGCCGAAAGTGCCAACGCGCAGCCCCGGCGGGCCACCAGCGGGCTGGACAGTTCGCGGGTGGCAATGCTGCTGGCTGTCCTCCAGCAGCGGGCCGGCTGCCTGCTGAACAAGGACGACTCCTACGTCGCAACCGTCGGCGGCGTGAAACTCAGCGAGCCCGCCACTGACCTCGCCGTCGCGCTCGCCGTGGCATCGGCCAAGGCCAGGAAACCCCTGCCCCAGCGGCTCATCGCGTTTGGCGAAGTGGGCCTGGCCGGTGAGGTCCGTCCGGTGCCCGGCATCAACCAGCGGATCCAGGAGGCCCACCGGCTCGGGTTCACCCACGCCCTGGTGCCCGCCAGCCCGAACGGCCCGGGGCCGGTGCCGGCGGGCTTCTCCGTCCGGGAAGTCGGGCACCTCACCGAGGCCCTGGACCTGCTGATCGGCTGAGACCCGAGGCCTCAGACCGGTGTCCCCAAGGGCGCCTTAGGACCCTAGCCCCGCCCCGGGTATCCGGCGGAGAATGTGGACCAGGAACGGTCACCGACGGAGGGATCTGCCATGATGGGTTACTACGGAAACGGCTTCGGCTGGATGTGGCTCTGGGGGCTGCTCCTGCTGATCGGCATCGCCGTGCTGGTACTGCTCGCGGTCCAGCTCTTCTCCGGCGGGGGCCACCGCAGCGGTGCCGCCCAGCCCGGACCCTACGGCGCGCCGCCCTCTGGCCAGCCGGGGTTCCGCCCGGGCGGAAAAAGCCAGGCACGGCTGATCCTGGATGAACGCTTCGCGAGGGGCGAGCTGACCGCCGAACAATACCGCGAGAACCTGAAGGTACTCGGCGAGCAGCAGTAATGCGCCCGGTCAGCCGACGCGAGGCCCTGCTGCTGGGCGGCCTGGGCACGGCAGCCACAGTGGCCGGGGGCGCCGGGCTGTGGTGGTCTCTGGCCTCCACGCCGCAGCCGCTCGGCGGTGCAGGGCCCGCACAAGGTCCCGAGCTGCGCAGTCCCGCCGAACTTCGCAGCACCGACGGCAGGCTCCAGCTCACCCTCGACGCCGCACGCGGACAGGCTGAACTCGGCGGCCGCACGGCCAGGCCCCTCACCTACAACGGCATCTTCCCGGGCCCCACCCTCCGCCTGAGGCCGGGCGATGAGCTCGCCGTCAGGCTGGTGAACCACCTCGACGAACCCACGAACCTGCACGTCCACGGCCTCCATGTGTCCCCGCAGGGCAACGGCGACAACGTCTTCATCGCGATCGCGCCCGGAGAAGGGCACGACTACAGCTACCGGCTGCCGGCGGACCATCCCCCGGGCGTGTACTGGTACCACCCGCATCACCACGGCATGGTCGCGGACCAGATCTTCGCCGGAGTGTTCGGTGCGATCATTGTCCAGGACCCGGAAGCCATCCCCGCAAGCAGGGAACGGGTCCTGCTCGTCTCGGACACCACCCTGGACAACGCCGGGAACATCGCCGCGGTGTCACCCATGGGACGCGTGGCGGGCCGGGAAGGAGAGCTGCTCCTGCTCAACGGTCAGAGCAGCCCGCTCCTCACAGCCCGCCCGGGGGAACGGGAGCGGTGGCGGATCATCAACGCCTGCGTGGCCCGCTTCCTTCGGCTCCGGCTTGACGGGCAGCAGCTGCAGCTGATCGGCATGGATTCGGGCCGGTCCGCGGAACCCGAACCCGTGCAGGAGCTCCTGCTGGCGCCGGGCAACCGGGCGGACCTGCTGGTCACCGCCGCCGCCGGCGACTCCGTACTGCAGGCCCTCCCCTACGACCGCGGCGCCATGCCGGGAATGATGGGGCAGGGTCCGGGCCCCGCCCGCAGGGTGGCCGCGCTGGCGGGATTCCGGGTCACCGGCGAATCCACGACGCCGGCTGGTGCTGTCCCGGCGCGGCCGGCCCCGGAGGACCTCCGCAACGCGGCCGTGGCCGCCCGCCGGCAGCTGACCCTGGCCATGGGTGCGGGGCCCGGAGGCCCGGGCGGTGGAATGGGCGCCATGATGCGGTTCACCATCAACGGCCGTGAATTCAGCGACGCGCGCACGGACACAATCGTCGCGGCCGGAACCGTCGAGGAATGGACGCTTGTTAACACCAGCCCCATGGACCACCCCTTCCACCTGCATGTCTGGCCGATGCAGCTGCTCGAGGACAACGGCCGGTCACTGGGTTCCGTGGTCATGCGGGACGTCGTGAACGTGCGGGCGAACGGACACGCCACGGTCAGGATCGCGTTCCGCGACTTCAGTGGCCGCTCGGTCTACCACTGCCACATCCTGGACCACGAGGACCTGGGCATGATGGGCGTGATCGAGGTCCGCTGAACCGACGGACATCTTGCCAAAGATACCCCCTGGGGGTATGTTGAAGCTGAGTCCAGGTATCGATGAATCTCCCCGGGAGCGCATCATGGAACATCGGCACAGCAGCCAGGCCGTCGGCGGCCGGCAGCCGAACCGCCAGCACGAAATCAGCAGCGGGCACAGCACCGGCGCCGGCCCGCACGGAAGCGGCGCGCATGGAACCGGCCCGGACCACCGGCCAGACGACGAGCACCTTGTGCACAGCCATGGCCAGCACGCCGGCCACAGCGTCGCGATGTTCAAGAACAGGTTCTGGCTGACCCTCATCCTGGCCGTCCCGGTGGTCTTCTTCAGCCCGATGTTCGGGGACCTCCTCGGCTACCAGCCACCGATTTTCCCCGGCTCCGCCTGGATTCCGCCCGTTCTGGGGACAGTCATCTTCTTCTACGGCGGGAAGCCGTTCCTCAGAGGGGGCCTGAATGAGCTGAAAACCCGCAAGCCGGGGATGATGCTGCTGATCGCCATGGCCATCACCGTCGCCTTCACCGCCTCGTGGGTGACAACGCTGGAGATCGGCGGCTTCGACCTCGACTTCTGGTGGGAACTGGCCCTGCTGGTGGACATCATGCTGCTGGGGCACTGGATCGAGATGCGCGCGCTCGGCTCGGCCCAGGGCGCCCTGGACGCCCTCGCGGCGCTCCTGCCGGACGAGGCCGAACGCATTACCGGGTCCGGCACCGAGACCGTCAGCGTGTCCGAACTCAGCAGCGGCGACACCATCCTGGTCCGCTCCGGCGCGCGGATGCCGGCGGACGGAACTGTGATCGAGGGGCAGGCCGAATTCGACGAATCGATGATCACGGGCGAGTCAAAGACCGTCCTTCGCTCCCCCGGCGACCCGGTGGTCGCAGGAACCATCGCCACGGACAACAGCATCCGCGTCCGGGTAACCGCCATCGGCGAGGACACCGCACTCGCCGGAATCAAGCGGCTCGTGGCCGAGGCCCAGGCCTCCTCCTCGCGCGCCCAGGCCCTCGCGGACCGTGCCGCCGCCTTCCTGTTCTACTTCGCCGCCGGGGCGGGCGTTATCACCTTTGTCGTCTGGACCCTGCTGGGCAGCATGCCCGACGCCGTGGAACGCACCGTGACGGTGCTGGTGATCGCCTGCCCGCACGCCCTGGGCCTCGCCATCCCGCTGGTCATCGCGATCTCCACGGAACGGGCAGCCCGGGCCGGAGTGCTGATCAAGAACCGGATGGCACTCGAGCGGATGCGGACAGTCGACGTCGTGCTGTTCGACAAGACAGGGACCCTGACCAGGGGCGAGCCGGAACTGAAGGACGTTGCCGCCGCCGCAGGAACGGGCACGGACGAGCTGCTCGCCCTGGCCGCCGCGGCGGAGTCGGACAGCGAGCACCCGCTGGCCCGGGCGATCGTGGCGGCCGCGCGCGGCCGCGGGCTTTCCGTGCCGCGCGCGACCGACTTCACCTCCCTGACCGGCCGCGGTGTCCGCGCCACGATCGGCGGCCGGACGGTCGGGGTGGGCGGCCCTGCGCTGCTGAGGGAACTGCGGGCAGACGAACCCCCGGAACTCGCCGCCGCCACTGCTGCCTGGCGGGACCGGGGCGCGGCGGTGCTCCATGTGGTGGACGGCAACACCGTGCTGGGTGCCGTGAGCCTTGATGACGCTGTCCGCCCGGAGTCCCGCCAGGCCGTCGCGGCGCTGCAGCGCCGGGGCGTCAAGGTGGCCATGATCACCGGTGACGCACGTCAGGTGGCCCAGGCCGTGGCCGCCGAGCTGAACATCGATGAGGTCTTCGCCGAGGTCCTCCCGGCGGACAAGGACAAGAAGGTGGCCGAACTCCAGTCCCGCGGGCTCCGGGTGGCAATGGTGGGCGACGGCGTCAACGACTCCCCCGCCCTGGCCCGCGCCGAGGTGGGAATCGCCATCGGTGGCGGTACCGACGTGGCGGTGGAGTCCGCCGGGGTGGTCCTCGCCGGGAACGACCCCCGGGCGGTGCTTTCCATGGTGGACCTGTCCCTGGCCAGCTACCGGAAGATGTGGCAGAACCTCGTCTGGGCCACGGGCTACAACATCATCGCGGTGCCGCTGGCCGCCGGTGTCCTGGCCTTTGCCGGGGTCGTCCTCTCCCCCGCCGCGGGCGCCGTCCTGATGTCCGCCTCGACGATCGTGGTGGCGCTCAATGCCCAGCTGCTGCGCCGCCTGAAACTCAACCCCGCCGAAGCGAACTGAGCCGGGGAGTCCCATGCCGGAGAGCACCCCCCGCAGTCCCTCGTTCGGAAGATCCTTCGCCCGGGCGGGTCCGCGGATGGACGCCCGCGGGGCAACGGAGCACCGCCGCCGTCTCCTGGCCGCGGCGCACGGCGCCGTCGTCGAAATCGGGGCGGGCTACGGGGCGACCTTCCCGCTCTACCCTTGCGCGGTGACCGGCGTGCTTGCCCTCGAACCGGACCCGACCCTCCGGGCGCTCGCGCTGGCCGCCGCGGCCAGGGCGCCGGTGCCGGTCACCGTGGAGGACGGCGTGGCGGAAGCGCTACCGACGGCGGACGCCTCGGTCGACGTCGTCGTGTCCAGCCTGGTACTGTGCAGCGTCGCGGACCAGCCCGCGGCGCTGGCGGAGGTGGTCCGGGTCCTGCGGCCTGGCGGCCTTTTGCTGTTCTATGAACACGTCCGCTCGGAGCACCGGGTGCTGGCGGCGGCCGAAGACCTGCTCACGCCGCTGTGGAGCCGGATGGCAGGCGGCTGCCACCCGAACCGGGACACCCCCGCCACGATCGCAGCGGCGGGCCTCACGGTACAGGGACTGGAGCGCTTCGGCTTTTCGGTCCTGCCCGGCAACCCGCGGCTGGCCCACGTGCTAGGGGTGGCCAGCAAACCCTGAGCTCAATCCCGGCACGCGCCTCCGGGACCCGGACGTTTCAGCCGGGTCCTCATTGAATCGACGAAGGTCAGCCGCCCCCGCGCAAGTGCTGGAAGTTCAGTTCATCGAGCTGCTGGTCCGTCAGGTCATCGAAACTGCGGGCCTCGCGTTTGTCGCTCCGGGAGAAACGCATGAACATCAGGATGATGAGGGGCAGGTCCACTATTTCGCAGATGAACCAGAGGAAGTCTCCCGCCAGCTGCTGGTCGCGCAGGGCACCCGGGAACCAGGTCAAGCTGGACTGCGTCGTCATGACGTGATCGAGCACCTGCCCGTTCAGGCGCAGCAGGATCCCGGGGACCGCATCGATCAGCAGTTCAATGAAGACGAAGACGATCTCCAGCGTGATGTAGGCGCTCGAGCGCTGGAAGTCCGCTTCCTCGATGATTGGAAGTGCCATGAGCAGGCCCAGCAACGGTACCCCGATGGTCAGAAGGGCCCCGGCAAATGGATCGGCGCGCAACGTGTAGAACGCCGGGGTCAGGAATGTGGAGAAGAGCGCCAGCCCCAGCAGCGGCGCGACCATTGAGTTGCTCACAAACCGCACCAATGGGTTGGCGAGGGCACCGTTCAGCCGTGTGATGCCCCGCGGTGGCAGGGCCGCGCGGGCCAGGGAGATCGGCTTGCCGAGGCCGATCAGCAGGGGCACGACGAAGAGGAGCAGGGAAATCTTGAGCGTGAACGCCCAGCGCAACTGGGCGCTGTATACGCCGGGGAACCCGCACGTGATCAACGCGAGTGACCCCAGGCCCAGGAGATAGAACGCCAGGGTCCGCCACAGCGGCCAGCGGCGCCCGCGGGCGGCTGCGGCCTTAAGACCCAGCGCGTAGAGCACCCCGGAGCCGCCGATCATCACCAAGGCGGCCCAGTCAATCCGCCAGGCGCTCACAATTTCGTCAAGGGGTGGCACCGGCCCATGATAGCGCCGCAACCTTGGGGGACGCCCACCGGGATTCATTGGCCGTCCGCCGGCCGCGAGGCCGCGACACGCGAAAGGGACGCCTGCCGCAACGGCAGACGCCCCTTCCGCTAATCAGTCAAACCGGTTTAAGCCGGCGCTAGGCCTTTTTGGGCGGCAGCGCCAGCTTGAAGACCTTCGCCCAGGTGGAGCCGACCTGCTTCCAGATCGGACCCGTGGTGTACGGCAGGCCGTAGCGCTTGCAGATTTCCTGCACCTTGGGAGCCACCTCGGCGTAGCGGTTGGACGGGATGTCCGGGAAGAGGTGGTGCTCGATCTGGTGCGAGAGGTTGCCCGTCATCAGGTGCATGAACTTGGACCCGGAAATATTGGCCGAACCGATCATCTGCCGGACGTACCAGTCACCGCGGGTCTCGCCTTCCACCATTTCCTCGGTGAAGGTGTCGGTCCCCTCAGGGAAGTGGCCGCAGAAGATCACCGCGTGCGCCCAGACGTTCCGGACCGCGTTGGCCGTCAGGGTGCCGTACAGCGCCTGCTTGCCGGAGCCGGTGAGCATGGCCACGGCGGGAGTGGCGGCGTAGTCCTTGGTGAACTGCGTGAGGGCCTTGCGTCCAAGGGCCTTGAGGTCCTTGGTGAGGGCCTCCTTGGACTTCTTGCCCTCTTTGTAGTCGTTCAGCTCGAGATCGTAGATCGCGATGCCCCACTCGAAGACCGGCGCCAGAATCGCGTTGTAGAGCGGGTTGCCGAGGTTGAACGGCTTCCACTCCTGCTGGGCGTCCATCCGCAGCAGGTTGTACCCGACGTCGTTGTCCTTGCCGACGACGTTGGTCCAGCGGTGGTGCAGGTCGTTGTGGGTGTGCTGCCAGGAGCGCGCCGGGGTGACGAAGTCCCACTCCCAGGTGGTGGAGTGGATGTCCGGGTCCCGCATCCAGTCCCACTGGCCGTGCAGGATGTTGTGCCCGAGCTCCATGTTTTCCAGGATCTTGGCGAAGCTGAGCAGCGTGGTGCCGGCGACCCAGGCGGCCTTGTTCTTGCTGACCAGGAGCGTGGCACGGCCGGAGATCTCCAGCCCGCGCTGGATCTTGATCATCCGGCGGATGTAGGCGGCATCGGACGCTCCGCGCTTGGCGAGGATGTCGTCCTTGATGGCGTCGAGTTCGCGGCCCAGCTCGGCGACCTGCTCGTCGGAGAGGTGCGCGGCAGCCGGCGGGCGGACAGTCGGGCTGCCGGTCTCGGCGAGGGCGCCGGGCCGCGTCTTCACGGCAGCCGGAGCCTTGGCAGAGCCGGTGCCGGCTTTGTCGGATGCAGCGCCGTCGTCGGAAACGTCAGGCTTGTCGGAAACAATCGTCATGCGGTGGTACTCCTCAGATGTCGAGGTTAACGGGTCCGGCGGCTGCCGAGACACACGTCTGGATTAGTTGGCCGGGCTCGCCGTGGACTTCGTCCGTGCGAAGGTCACGAACCTGTCCGGCCCGGAGGGGGGTGAGACAGCTGTGGCAGATGCCCATCCGGCAACCGCTGGGCATCAGGACGCCGGCGTCCTCGCCGACGTCGAGCAGCGGGGTGTCGCCGTCGGCTTCGACTTCGCGGTCGGACGCCTCGAAGGTGACCAGTCCGCCGTCGTGCCCTTCGCCGCCTGCCAGCTTGGTGCTGAAGCGTTCAATGGTGAGGGTGGAGTCCGAGGAGGGACCAGCGGTTGCGGTTTCCGCAGCCCAGAGCGCCTCGGCGTCGTCCAGGAAGCCTTCGGGGCCGCAGGCGTACGCGGCACGCTGGCGCCAGTCCGGGCAGAGCTGTTCCAGCGCGGCTGTGGAGCTGAAGTCCAGCCGACCGCGTTCGCCGGTGAACCAGTGGATCACGCGGAAGTTGGGAAACTGGTCCGCCAGTTCGGCCAGTTCCTCACGGAAGATGGCATCTGCCGGAGTCCGTGCGGTGTGGATGAGGACGACGTCGGAGTCCGGGCGGTGCGGAACCAGCGTGCGGATCATGGACATGACCGGGGTGATTCCACTGCCGGCCGTGAGCATCAGCAGGGGCCGCGGATGCTCCGGCAGGACGAAGTCGCCCTGCGGCCGGGCCAGGAAGAGCACGTCACCGGGTTTGGTGCTGCGCACGAGGGTGCCGGAGACAGCACCCATGTCAGTGACAGTGATGGCAGGGTCCATGCCGGCGGGGGCGCTGAGCGAGTAGGACCGCCAGTGGCGGACGCCGTCGAGCTCGACGCCAATACGGGCCCACTGGCCGGCAAGGTGCGCTTGCCAGCCGCGGCCGGGACGGAAGAAAATTGTGGCGGAATCGGCCGTTTCTGGAACCACCCGGGTAACCACACCGCGCAACTGGCGGGCGGAAAACACAGGATTGAACAGCGACAGAATGTCTTCTGGAGCCAGAGGGGTGGTCAGTACAGATGCGGCGCGCGCCAGCTTACGGAGCCGGATCATTTATCAATCTTATGTCAAAGGGGGCCACAGTTCTTCATCCAAGGCATACGATCGACTCAAAGAAACTATCTCCCCGAAACAACTTTATGGGACCGCCCAATGAACGCCTCCCCGGCCGGCACCTCCGCCTCCCCCGCCTACGACCCTCCGTGGCTGGCACTGCCACGCGAGGTCAGCGACATGCTCCGGCCGATGATGCCCGGCATTGTCGAGGCAATCATCGACGCCGTGCCGCAGCTCGTGCCGGCCTACGCCAGGCCGATCGAGGGCCGGTTCGGGCGGGGCCTGCGCCGGGGCGTGGCTGCCGCACTGGACCGCTTCCTGCAGCTGCCCGGAACGCGGCTGCCCGCCCTGTCGGAGGAGAGCCGGCAACTGGTGGCGGGGCTGGGGAGCGGGGAATTCCGGCAGGGCCGGAGCATGGATGCGCTACTGAGCGCGTACCGGATGGGCGCCCGCGTGACCTTCCGGGAGATGTCACGGGTGTCCGTGGAGCACCACCTCGGCCAAAGTGTGGTGGTGGACCTTGGCGAGTCGATCCTGGCCTACATCGACGAACTTTCCGCTGTCAGCGCCGAGGCGTATGCCTTTGAACAGTCGGAACGGGCCGGCGCGGTGGACCGGCGGCGCACCGAACTGCTGGATCTGCTGCTCCTGGGACAGGCAGATGAGGCCGCCCTGCGCCAGACGGCAGCAATGGCGGACTGGTCCCTGCCGCAGCGGATGGTGGTGGTCACCCTGCCGGTGGACCGTTCCGCGGGGCTGCGGCTCCGGCTGGGACCGGGGACGCTGGTCATCGAACGCGAGACCGACGCAGTCGCCCTGGTTCCGGCCCGGACGTCAAAGTCCGCACGGGCGGACCTGGAAAAGGCGCTGCGCGGCCGGGGAGCGGCCGTGGGGCCGGCCGGAGGCTGGGAAAAAGTCCCCGATTCGCTGCGCCTGGCAGTCCTCGCAGCCTCGGCGCTGCCGCCCCGCGAAGGCCCGGAGGACCCGCCGATCTGGGCCGACGAGCACTTGGCCGAGGTGATCCTCGGTGCGGAGCCGTCCGCGATCGCGGAACTGGCCAACCGCCGCCTGGCGCCACTGGAGGGGCTTCGCCCGGCCCAGCGCGAGCGGCTCGCAGAGACGCTGCTGTCCTGGCTGCGGCACTGGGGCCAGCGGGCCCCGGTGGCGGCTGAGCTCGGGATCCACCCGCAGACCGTGGGTTACCGGGCGGCGCAGCTGCGCGAGTTGTTCGGCGACACCCTGGAGGACCCGAAGGCCCGGTTCGAACTGGAACTGGCGCTCCACGCCGGCCGGCGTTAAACAAAGCCGGCGTTAAACACAGCCGGCTAACTGGCGATAGCTTCCCGGCTCTGCAGCCGCATCTCCAGGTCGTTCATCACGATCGCGGCCAGGTCCTGCAGCGTCCGGGCGTCCTCGGCGCTGAACTCCCGCGGTTCCCGGTCCAGGATGCAGAACGTGCCCAGGTTGTAACCGTCCGGTGTGCGCAGCGGGACACCGGCGTAAAACTGCAGGCCGAACTCACCTGCCACCAGCGGGTTGGCGAGGGTACGGGGATCCCTGGCCGCATCCTCAATCACCCAGGCGTCGTCCTGCAGGATCGCGGAGGCGCACAGCCCCGGGTCGCGGCCGATCTGGCTGACCTCGGTGCCGTGGTGTGCCTTGAACCAGATCCGGTCATGGTCCACCACGCTGACGATCGCCACCGGCACCGAGAACATCCGCGCCGCGAGGCCCACTATCCGGTCGAAGGCCCCGTCCCCCGGGGTGTCAAGGATCCGGTACCGTTCGACGGCGCGCATCCGGCCTTCCTCGTCCGAGGGTGCCGGTGCCGGGTCCATGCGGTGGCGCGCCGCGGTGTTGATCACTTCCTGGCGCAGGGCCAGTGACACTTCCCGGGCCGGCGGGCGCTGCGCCGGGTCCCGGGCCAGCATGGAGGACAACAGCGCAACCCACATGGGCGCGAGCTCCTCGGGAATCTGCGGGTCTTTGAGCAGCCGCGCGACGGCGGACTGGATCGGCGCGCCGGGGTACGCCATCTTTCCGGTCAGCCCTTCCAGCAGCACCAGGCCAAGCGAGTACACGTCGCTGAGCGGTCCGACCGGTTCGCCGGCCGCCTGCTCGGGGCTGAGGTAGGCAGGCGTTCCGGAGGTTCCGCCGTCGTCCGACACCGGCCCATTGCCCATCACGACGGCGACGCCAAAATCAGTCAGCTTGGCCCGCGGACGCCGGTCGTCGTTGCTGTAGTCCACGAGCAGGATGTTCGCGGGCTTGACGTCCCGGTGCACGATGCCGTGGTGGTGGATGTAGGAAAGCCCGTCCGCCAGGTCGTAGCCGATGTGGGCCATGTGCGCGGCCGAGAGCGGACCCTGGGCCCCCCGGTGGCGCAGGTCACGTCCGTGCACCAGTTCCGTTACAAGGTAGGTGAGCCGGTCGGCCGGGTCGCTCAGGTCGGCGCCGGCGTCGAAGAGCGTCACGAGGGCGTGATGGCTCATTCCGGCCAGGATCCGGATTTCCTCGCCCTGCCGGCGGGTTTGTTCCAGATCATCCGAGACGTTGCGGAAAAGCTTGACCGCCACCTCTCGCTGCAGGAGCTCATCGTAGGCCCGGAACACCGTGGATTGGCTTCCCCTGCCAATAAGGTCCGCGATCCGGTACCGCCCGCTGAGCAGGTAGCCGGGTTCCATGCGGTGCTTTGATGGGGCCGGTGTGGAGCTGGCCGGAGGTGAAATGAGCTCTGTCAACTGGTGTTCGTTGTCCCTTATAGCGGGGTCCGCGGGGCGGATCAGTCCAATACCGGAATCAGAAGAAGGTCCGGCGCCCGCATAATTAGCAAGGTTACTTATGATACCGCGATTCCCTGATTCAGGAAGACCTGAGGGCAATCCTTTTACCCCGCCCGCAAGCCGGTTCCGGCGGCTACTTTGCGGGGTTATGCGTGCCTATCGGCAGGAGCGTCAGGTCCGGGTGGTTCTTCTCAATCCGGCGCAGGGCCCACACATCGTTGAACAGTGCGAGGTATTCGCCGTCGGAGCGCAGCAGGACCTCGGCGCCGGGAACGTTGGCCAGTGCCGGCATGGCATCCGCCGTCGAAATCCTGGCGATGGAATAAGGCAGGCGCTCCAGCCGCATCGGCGCGCTGAAATCGTGGGCCATGCGGTCCTCCACGACTTCGAACTGCATGGGGCCGACGGCGGCCAGCACCGGGGCCTGATCGCCGCGGACGTCCGAGCGGAGCACCTGGATGACTCCCTCATGTTCCAACTGTTCGATGCCGCGGCGGAACTGCTTGAACCGGCTGGGGTCCTTGGAGCGCGCCACCTGGAAGTGCTCCGGGGCGAACAGCGGTATGGCAGGGAACTCCACCGGCTGCTCAAGGAAGAGGCTGTCGCCGACCCGCAGCGAAGACGCGTTCACGAGGCCCACAACATCTCCGGGGAACGCTTCGTCGATGACCTCCCGTTCGCGGCCGAAGACCTGCTGGGCGTACTTGGTGGCGAACGACTTGCCGGTCCGGCCCTGCGTCACCACCATGCCGCGTTCAAAGATGCCGGAACAGACCCGGATGAAGGCGACGTGGTCGCGGTGGGCCTTGTTCATGCCGGCCTGGACTTTGAAGACGAAGCCGGAGAAGGGCGCATCGACGGGCCGTGAGGCGCCGTCGACGTCGGGCCGCGGGGCGGCCGGCGGGGCGAAGTCCACGAGGGCGTCGAGGATCTCCTTCACGCCGAAGTTCAGCGCGGCGGAGCTGAAGAGGATCGGCGTTGCCTTGCCGGCGTGGAAGGCGTCGACGTCGAACTCAAGGTTGGACTCGATGACCAGCCCGGCCTCATCGACGGCGTTGGACCAGTCCTCCCCCTGGCTGGCCGCGGCCTGCTCCGGGGTGAAGTACTCGGTGAGGGCGATGTTGGCGCCGGCGTTGTTGCGTTTGAACTGGGCGAAGCGGTCATTGCGCAGGTCCCAGACCCCGCGGAAGTCACCCGAGATACCAACGGCCCAGGTCAGCGGCATCGGCTGGAGGCCGGTGCGCTCGGTGAGCTCGTCCATGAGGGCCAGTGCGTCGAGGCCGGGCCGGTCCCACTTGTTGATCACGGTGATGATGGGCAGGTTGCGCTGCTTGCAGACCTCGAACAGCTTCATGGTCTGGGTTTCCAGGCCCTTGGCGGCGTCCACGAGCATCACGGCGCAGTCGACGGCGGCCAGCACCCGGTAGGTGTCCTCGGAGAAGTCCGCGTGGCCGGGGGTGTCCAGCAGGTTGATCACGGTGTCCCGGTAGGAGAACTGCAGGGCCGCGGAGCTGATCGAGATGCCGCGGTCCTTTTCCATCTGCATCCAGTCCGAAACCGTGTCCTTGCGGTTGGACTTGCCGCTGGAGGCGCCGGCGGTGCCGATCACCTTCGCGTGCAGTGCCAGCGCCTCGGTCAGCGTGGACTTGCCGGCGTCGGGGTGTGAAATGACCGCGAATGTCCGACGCCGGGCCGCCTGCTTGTGAATCTCCTGGACTCGGGCGGGGCTAAGGACTTCTTGGGACACGGTGCTACTTTCGCTGCGGCGTTGAGTGGTTGCGGTCCCGGGCCTGCGGGAATCAGGCTGGCCCGGCGGGGTCGCTGGTTGTTCTGCTGGTTGTTCTGCTGGGAGTTCTGCGTGACTGCTGGGTGCGAGTGTTGGTGCACGGCGGCGGGAGCCGACGGTACACCCCAGGATTCAAGTTTATCGCAGCCCGCGCTGCCGCCGTGATGCGGGTGCAAAGCCAGGGCAAAGCCGGGCCGCTGCCACTCAAAAATGCCGTCCCGGGGCGGGACCTGCGGGGGCATTCCCAGGGCGTCCGCGCGAAGGTACTAATGGGCCACTTTGGGGCTTGTCTGTGCGGAAGTTGGCCCGCTTTACCTTTACTATGGTGAGAACGGGGAACCGAGTACTTTTGATCCTGCCGGGAAACACTGGAAACCGGCGCACTTGCAGGCTGAGGCCTGCACCTTTGAAGGGAAGATCTATGGCTCGGAGCCCTGAAGATTCACTCAAGGCGACCCTGGGCCGAGTGGCACCGGGCACCCCCCTCCGGGACGGCCTGGAACGCATCCTCCGTGGACGGACCGGCGCCCTGATCGTGCTGGGGATCGACAGGACCATCGAGTCCATCTGCTCCGGAGGCTTCGACATCGGAATCGATTTCTCGCCCACCCGGCTGCGGGAACTGGCCAAAATGGACGGCGCCATCATCTGCGACAAGGATGCCAGCAACATTCTCCGCGCGGCCGTGCAGCTGGTCCCCGACTCCAGCATCGAGACCCAGGAATCCGGCACCCGGCACCGGACTGCCGAGCGCGTCGCCATCCAGACCGGCGTCCCGGTCATCTCGGTCAGCCAGTCCATGCAGATCATCGCCCTCTACGTGAACGGGCTGCGGCACGTCCTGGAGGGCTCGGAAAAGGTCCTGGCCCGGGCCAACCAGGCCCTGGCAACGCTGGAGCGCTACCGGTCCCGGCTGGACCAGGTGACCAGTTCCCTCTCGGCCCTGGAAATCGAGGCCATGGTGACAGTCCGCGATGTTGCGGTCACCCTGCAGCGCCAGGAAATGGTCCGCCGGATCTCGGAAGAGATCTCACAGTATGTGCTGGAACTCGGCGAGGACGGCCGGCTGCTCTCACTCCAGCTGGACGAATTGACCGTGGGCCGCGGCCCCGGCAGCGATGTGATCATCCGCGACTACTCCGGCCCCGATACGTCCGCCGAGGATGTCGATAAGGCCGTGAAGGCGCTCGTGAGCCTTGGCCCCACGGAGCTGATCGACCTGGGAAAGATTGCCGGGATTGTCGGTTTCGCAGGCGGTGAGGCCAACCTTGACGCCGTAGTGCAGCCGCGCGGATACCGGCTGCTGTCCGGGCTGAAGGCCGTACCCAAGGCCGTCGCTGACCGCCTGGTGGACCACTTCGGCGGCCTGCAGTTCCTGATGGCGGCCACGATTGATGATTTGATGACGGTGGACGGGATTGGCGACCAGCGCGCCCGGACGGTCCGCGAGGGCCTCAGCCGGATGGCCGAGGCGAGTCTGTTGGACCGGTTCCTCTGACTCCCCTCGGCTGGCCTCTCAAGTGCTCCGCAAGTGCCCTTTTGAGCCCTCGAAACGGCACTTGCGGAGCAACCGAGAGGGGTCGGATCAGTTGAGCTGGAAGACGGCTTTGGCACTGGTTTTGTTTGCCAGACGTGCAGTGAAGACGTAATACGCGCCGCCGGCCCCGGGTTTGGCTTCGATCGCCGCGCAGCCCTGGACCGTGCGGTTGCGCTGCCAGGGGAAGTTTGCCGTCTCGCTTTGCCCGGGCGCGATGGTCTTCACCAGGTCGGTCGGGTCCGTCTGGCAGTCAGTGGAGGAGAAAATCCGGTCCGAGCCGCTCGTGACCAGGAATTCCATCTGCGAAGTCCCGATATTGACCTCGCACGGCACCTTGTTGCCGTTCGTCACTTTGAGCGTGAACAGCGGGTTCTCACCGGCGGCGTAGGCGGGCTTGTCCGTGGCGGCCGTGACGGTCACGAGGTTCTGCTCGCAGCCGTTGCCGGTCGGAGCAGCCGAAGGGGAAGCCGTGGGTTCCGGGCTTGTGGCCGGTCCCGTTTCCTGGCCCGAGGGGGCCGTTCCCCCGCCGGAGCCGGACTGACCGGCGTTGAGGACGCCCGAGGCAGCGGCGAATCCCCCGAGGGCGACGGCGATGACGAGCAGCAAGGCGGCGCCCACGAAAAGCCGCCGGCGGCGGTAAACGGGGCTGACCTTTTTTCGGGCAGGCTTGCGCGCGGGTTTGCGCTCCGAGTGGCTTACGGAATTGCGTCCCGCGGGTGCTCCGCTGCCGGAAGCCCTCGGCCGGGAACCCTGGGTTCCGGAATTGTCTTGCCTGCCCATCCTTCTAGGCTAGAGAACAGCGCCGCGTATGCGGCCCTCCCACGCCGCAGGCGGAGTGTGGCCCTCATCTATTACGCTGAATCCATCAAAGCTCTCGCCGATTCCCCCACCGTCCCTGCAGCCGCCCGCCCGGAAGCGGCTTCGGCTGCCCTTCCGCTGCCCGCCCTCCACGAGGCCCTCACCAACTGGTTCGAGTCCAACGCCCGGGAACTGCCCTGGCGGGCCACTGAATGCACGCCGTGGGGTGTGCTGGTCAGCGAAATCATGCTGCAGCAGACGCCGGTGGTTCGTGTGCTGCCAGTCTGGACGGAATGGCTGCGGCGCTGGCCGGAGCCTGCTGACCTCGCCCGGGAGCCCGCCGGGGAAGCGGTCCGGGCCTGGGGGCGGCTGGGCTACCCGAGGCGCGCGCTGCGGCTGCACGCGGCCGCCGTCGCAATCTGTTCCGACCATGGCGGAGAGGTTCCCGGAACGCACCCAGAACTGCTGGAGTTGCCCGGAGTGGGCAGCTACACGGCGGCTGCCGTCGCCGCCTTCGCCTTCGGGCGCCGCGAGACCGTGGTGGACACCAATATCCGCCGCGTGCACGCCCGCCTGTTTTCCGGTTCAGCCCTGCCTTCGCAGTCGCTGACCGCCGCGGAAATGCGGCTTGCCGCGCAGGCGCTGCCGGATGGTGCGGGCTCCTCGGTCCGCTGGAACGCCTCCGTCATGGAACTGGGCGCCCTGGTGTGCACGGCGCGCTCGCCCAAGTGCAGGCAATGCCCGGTCAGTGGCTCCTGCGCCTGGCTTGCAGCGGGCGAGCCGCCGCCAACGTACACGCCCAAGGGGCAGTCCTGGCACGGAACGGACCGTCAGGTCCGGGGAGCGGTAATGGCGGTGCTGCGCGTGGCCGAGTCGCCGGTGGCCCCGGAACTGTTCCAGCGGGCCCCGGCGGACCTTGGCTTCGAACCGGCCGGGATCGGAATCCCGCTTGCCGCCCTGCACCGGCTCAACGCCCCTCCCGAGCAGCTGGAGCGCGCGCTGGCCGGACTGCTGGGTGACGGGCTGGCCGAACTGCAGCCCGCGGGCCTGCAGCTGCCCGCCTGAATCCGGCGCCGCGCCCTAGCCGGAAAGGCCGCCCGGAACTACCCTGAAGAATGCGCACGTTCGCGGCGCTCGTGGGCATGGCTTGCACCGCACTGCTGGCCACCGGGTGCCAGCCCCAGACGGTGTGCCCGGCAATCGCCCAGGCACCGGTAATTGCGCTGACCGTGGCCCGGGAGTACGCCGGTTCAGTTAAAACACTCCGGCTCAAAGCCTGCCAGGACGGGCGCTGCAAAGAGGCTGAGCTTGTGCTGCTCCCGGGGACTACCACTGTGGATCAGGAATGTGGACAGGGCGCGGACGGCAACGACCGTCCTTGTTCCGCAACCGCTTCACCTGACGGCGCCTTGACGGGGATGCTCATGCTGGATCGGCTCACTGAATCCCCCATCGAGGCCAGCGTGGGCGGCACCGGCGCCAGCGGCCTCCCCCTGCCGGTCCGGACCCTGACGTTCACGCCGCGGGTTGCGTACCCGTACGGCGCGCAGTGCGGCAGGTTCATCTCAGCCGGAGTGCTGCTGGACGCGGACGGGCTCCGGCAGGCAGCCTAGCCCGCGTGGAGAAAGGTGAACGCCGTGAACGCGGAAAACATCGGCCGCTGGATCCGGGCCGGGCTGTGGGCCCTGCCGGTCTCAGCACTCGTCACTGCCTGGTCCACGCTGGAACCGCAGCCGGACCAGGAGAAGGACCCGGATGCCTGGGCCCGGTTTGTCAGCTCCGATTCCTACCATTTCAGCCATTTGATCGGCAGCACCGGCGGCACGATCCTCGCGATCTTCGGCATCTTCGCACTGGGCTGCTGCCTGGCCAACAGCCGGGTTGGCAGCCTGGCGCTGGCGGCGATGGTCACCGCTGCCGCCGGGACGGCCCTGCTGCTGGTGCCGGCCGTGATATCCACCTTTGCCACGCCTGCAATCGGAAAAGCCTATCTGGGCGGCTACCAGGACGTGATGCAACTGGAATTCCCCGGGTCCATGACGGGTGCGTTCCTGCTGGGCCTGCTGCTCGCATTTCTCGGCCATGTGCTGCTGGGGATAGCGGTGTGGCGTTCCCGCGTGCTGCCGCGCTGGGCCGGGGCGCTCTGGGCGGCCGGCGCAGTGCTGTTCTATGTCCTGGGTGTTGTCCTGGGGCTGGCGACGACGGGAGTCAGCCTGCCGACCCAGACTGCCGGTGCCCTGCTCATGGCTGTTGCCGGCGGGTGGATCGCCCGGAGCGGATCCCGGCGGGCACCGGCGGCATCGGACCTGGCCGGGGCCGGCACGGTGTGAACGTGGCCTAGGGCTCGCCGAAGCCGGCCGTGATCAGTCCGCGCAGATAGTCCACGGCTTTCGCGGCATCCGGGCCGCTGGCTTCAACGTGCAGGACCGTTCCCTTGGCCGCTCCGAGCATCATGAGTTCGGTCATCGACGCTCCGTCGACGCCGTTGAGGGTCACCTCGGCGTCCAGGCCGGACAGGCCGCCGGCAATCTTCGCGGCTGGACGGGCATGCATGCCGGCCTGGTTAACGAGTTCAAAGTCCCCTGTCGCCTCGGGGGGCCGGTGCTCGTGCGCGTGTTGCGGCGCTGCCGGCGGCCGGTACACGGCTTCCGCGGCTTCCTTCACGCCCTCGGCAGCCGCTCCGGCCTGTGCCGCCACGGCAGCAGCCACCAGGCCTTCGACGAGGGGCGCATCTGCCAGCAGGACGGAGGATGGGTCCGCCATGAATTCCACCGCGGACTCGGCTGTCATCACTGCCGAGCCGAGATCTGTCAGGACGACGATGCCGTCGCCGTTGGCGTCACCTGCCTGTTCCAGCGCTGCCATGACCCGCTCCAGGCTCGTGCCGATCCGGCCGTCGTCGGTGCCGCCGGCAGGAAGGATCAGGACGTCGGGCGCCATCTGGGCGGCAAGCTCGGCGGCGCCGTCGGCGATCTTGTCACTGTGGGAGACGACGACCAGATTGACCGTCATTCGGCTGCCCCGGCGGCGGCGCGCAGGATCAGGGCGCTGGAGACCGCGCCGGGGTCCCGGTGGCCAATGCTGCGTTCCCCGAGGTAGCTCGCGCGCCCCTTGCGGGCGAGCATCGGGTCGGTAGACACGGCTCCGGCTTCGGCGGCCTCGGCGGCGGCCGCCAGGACCTTGTGCACATCGCTGTCTCCGGCGGCGGCAGCGGCCGCGTCAACCGCCGGGGTCCAGGCGTCCACCATCGTCTTGTCGCCGGATTCGGCCTTTCCGCGTGCCACGATCCCGTCCCTGGCGGCCTGGAAGGCCGAGGCGAGGGTGGCTGCGTCGATGTCGGCCGTCTCGCCCAGCGCCGTGGCCGCCCGGAGGAAGGCGGTGCCGTAGAGCGGCCCGGCGGCTCCGCCGACCTTGGACATGAGGGTCATGGCGGTCAGTTTCAGCGCCGCCCCTGCAGTTTCCGGTGGGACCTCGGCGAGCTTGACCATGACCGCTTTGAAGCCGCGGTCCATGTTCTCGCCGTGGTCCGAATCGCCGATGGGCCGGTCCAGTTCGATGAGTTCCTCCCGGTGCTCCGCCATGGCCTGCGCTGAGAGGGTCAGCCACCGCAGCGCCCAGTTGACGTCCAGCCCCACGGTCAGACGCCCCAGCGGAGGGCCGGGGTGTGGACGGGCGCATCCCAGAGCGCCGTCATCTCATCATCGAGGCGCAGAACGGTAATGGAACAGCCCTGCATTTCAAGCGAGGTGATGTAGTTCCCGACCAGCGAGCGGGCGACGGTGATGCCCTTCTCAGCCAGCTGCTGCGCGGCGCGGCGGTAGACAATGTAGAGCTCGCTCTGCGGAGTGCCGCCCATGCCGTTGACGAACAGGAGGACCTTGTCCCCGGAAGCCAGGCCCAGGTCACTGACCACCGGCTCAAGCAGCCGGTCGGTGATGCCGTCGGCGTTCTCCATGGGAATCCGGTGCCGGCCAGGCTCCCCGTGGATGCCGATGCCGATTTCGATCTCGTTTTCCTCCAGCACAAAGCTGGGCGCCCCCGCGTGCGGGACGGTGCAGGCAGTCAGCGCGACGCCCATGCTGCGCACGTTCTGGTTGACGCGGTCACCGATCGCCGCAACGGCGTCCAGGTTGTCACCCCGTTCGGCGGCGGCACCGGCGATCTTTTCCACCAGGACGGTTCCGCCCACGCCGCGCCGGCCGGCGGTGTACAGCGAGTCCTCCACCGCGACGTCGTCGTTGACCAGCACCGTGCGGACCTCGACGCCCTCCGCCTCGGCCAGTTCGGAGGCCGTCTCAAAGTTCAGGACGTCGCCCGTGTAGTTCTTCACGATGTGCACGACGCCGGCACCTGAATTGACGGCGAGGGTGGCGGGAAGGATCTGGTCCGGTGTTGGCGAGGTGAAAACGGCGCCCGGCACGGCGGCGTCGAGCATTCCCATGCCAACGTAGCCGCCGTGGAGGGGCTCATGCCCGCTGCCGCCGCCGGAGACCAGCCCGACTTTCCCTGCCACCGGCGCATCTTTGCGCACGATGTACTTGGGGTCCGCAAAGACGGTCACGAGGTCGGCGTGGGCAAGCCCGAAACCCTCCACTGACTCGTCAACCACGGCGCGGGGATCATTGATGAGCTTCTTCATGGCGGTGCTCCCTGGATGGTGTCCTGGCTGCTTGCTTAGACCCTACTACCGGGGCCCCTGCCAGCGGTAGGCTCCGGTTTTACGAGCTCTGAAGCGGAATCGGGATGCGGCCGGACAGCCCCCGGCCCCGGATCCGGGGACCCGGGACCTCAGGTTCGTTTGTCCGCCCCCAACGGAAAGCTCGGCCAGGCGTCGCTGCCAAGCCAGGAGAATGGCGGCGCGGCCTGCCGCCCCCGATCGGCCCCGGGCGCCGGGCCGGTAACCGGGCCAGCATGCGGGCCCGGGTCCTCGGCTGCAATGTTCCCGGCCGATGGCTCCGGGCCGCGGTGCGGTCCGCCGGCGCCGCTGATGGTCATTTGGAATGCGGAGAAATCTGGAAAAATGGCGCGCTCATGCAAAGTCTTTGCCTTTGGTAGTCGGGGGGTCCGCCTCCTTGAACCGGGATGAGTTTATCCATCAAATTTACTGCTGGGAAGGCCCCGTGCCGCCCAATTTCCCGGCGCCGCTTTTTCGGGCCTGAACTACAGCGCCTTGATCATCCGGGTGTTGCCGAGGGTGTTGGGCTTCACCCGGGCGAGGTCCAGGAACTCGGCAACGCCCTCGTCATGGGAGCGCAGCAGTTCCGAGTAAACCACGGGGTCGACGGCCGTCTGGTCGGCCATGACTTCGAAGCCGTGCTTCTCAAAGAAGTCCACCTCGAAGGTCAGGCAGAACACGCGGGAGACCCCGAGCGCCCTGGCCTCTTCCAGCAGGCGCTCCACCAGCAGGTGGCCCACGCCCTTTCCCCGCCAGGCATCCGATGTCGCGAGCGTCCTTACCTCGGCGAGGTCTTCCCACATGACGTGGAGCGCTCCGCAGCCGATCACCTCACCGTCGGCTGATTCGGCGATCCGGAACTCCTGCAGGCTTTCGTAGTACGCCACGGTTTCCTTGGCCATGAGGATCCGCTGCTCGGCCAACGGCGCCACGAGCGTCTTGATCGCCCCTACATCGCTCGTGCGGGCAGGGCGGATGCGGATTGTCTCAGTCACAGCCCAATCCTACGGGGACTGGGATCCCTGACCCGCTAGGCGGGCTTGGCGAACGCAGCCTCCGGGCCGGCCGGCAGGCGCCTAGAGTCCCAGCTCGGCTGGGACCGGCAGGTCCTTGTCCAGCAGGTTCTTGGCGAGGAAGTGCTCGACGACGCCGTACCAGACCTTGGCGTGCTGCGGCTGCAGGATCCAGTGGTTTTCGTCCGGGAAATATAGGAAGCGGTGGTCGGTTTCGCCGTTCTCGTCTGCCGCAAGCCGGGACTTGGCGAGGAGTTCGTACCAAAGGCGCAGGCCCTCGCCGATCGGGACGCGGTAGTCTTTGTCGCCATGGATGACGAGCATCGGGGTGCTGATGTTCCCGACGTGCAGGTGCGGGGAGTTCTCCAGCGCCATCTCGGCCGTCATCTCCCTGAGCCAGTACTGCGCGTCGTCGGTGGTGGGGCCGAACTGGTCCAGCGCCCAGAGGCTGGCATGGGTGACGATCGCTTTGAAACGGTCCGTATGCCCGGCCACCCAGTTGGCCATGTAGCCTCCGAAGGACCCGCCCATGGCAGCCGTGCGGGTCTCATCGATGTCAGTACGCTGCACAACGGCGTCGGTGATGGCCATCAGATCGGTGAACGGCACCTGGCCCCATGCACCCCAGCCGCGCTGGATGTGGTGCTGGCCGTAGCCGGTGGACAGAGCCGGGTCCGGCAACAGCACCGCGTACCCCCGGGCGACGAGCAGCCAGGGGTTCCAGCGCCAGGTCCAGGCGTTCCAGGACCCGAGCGGGCCACCGTGGATCCAGAGCAGCAGTGGCGCCGGGCTGCCGGCCGAGGCACTCTCGGGGAGGGCGAGGTACGCCGGCACGCGGGTGCCGTCTGCCGCCGCCGTCTCCACGCGTTCCAGCAAGCCTTGGTAGTGCGGGCGTTCGGCGGGGGCCGGGAGCCGGACGACGTCGCCGCTGGCAAGGTCGATCCGGACGGCCTCGGCCGGGAACTCGTAGGAGCTGCGCAGCGCATATGCGGTGCGGCTGTCCGGGCCGACCACAACGTCGGTGTACGCGGCGGTATCGGCGGTCAGGCGTGTGACCTGGCCGGCTGTGTCGTCGCCGCCGCCATCGCCGGACAGGCTGATCCGGAAGACGGGTGAGCCGCCGTCCTCGTCGGCGGTGACGAGCAGGGCCGATCCGTCCGGCAGCCAGGCGGCGGGGCGCGGCCAGCGGTCCCAGTCCTGCACGAGCGGCACCAGCGCCGCTTCGCCTGCCGTCCCGGGTCCGGACGAAGCGCCGGAAACGTCGAGCAGGTGCAGCCTGAGCTGCGGGGCTTGCTCAGGAGTGGTGTCGCTTTCGCTGAGCACCACCAAGGTCCTGTTGTCGGGGCTGACCGGTCCGGGAAAGTAGCTCATGCCCTCGGTGTCCAGCAGCACGGTGCGCGTGCCGCTGGTCACGTCGATCGCGACGAGAACAGACCGGGAATTCGCGTGCGCGAGCGGTTTTGCGAAACTGCTGTAGATGGTCTTGCCGTCCGGGCTGACGACCGACTCGGCCTCGCGAAGGCCGGCACCGGCGTCGGGCGTAAGGTTGCGGAGCTTCAGCGGCGCCGGGGCGTCAACTGTTGTGGGTTTGCCCGGCTCCTTCTCCTCGCCGGGCTCGACGGCGAAGAGCCTCGGCTGTGCGGGGCCCAGATCGGCGTCCCAGTAGCGGACCGGATAGCCGCTGTGCAGGATGGCCGCAACTTTGTTGTCCTTGCGCGACTTGCGGCGTTCCTCGTCGTCGTCCTCGTCCGTGGCCCCCGCCAGCACGGAGGCGTTGACGAAAAGGGCGCCGGCCCCCTTCGCGGCCAGGACTGCGCTGATACCGCCGGCTCGGGTGAGCACAACACGGGCCTCGCCGCCGTCCGCGGGCAGCGTCCACAGGGCGTTGACCGGTTCCGCCTCGGGGGTTTCCGGGTCGGGGCGCGCGGAACTGAAGTACAGGTCACCGCCGGCGGCAAACACGGCCCCGGCCTCGCCCTTGGCGCTGCGGGTGATCCGGCGGGCCTGCTTCCGCCCTTCCGGGTCCAGCTCCCACAGGGCGGTGCCGTATTCGGTGCCCTTGGCATTGAGCGTGGCCACGGTGGTGACCAGCCGCCGTCCGTCGGGGCTCAGCGCCAGTCCGCTGACCCTCGGGATGGCGAGGTAATGGTCCAGGTGGTGGAAGGGTGTCTCGGGTTTTTCACTCAGGGTCTCTGAATCCGTGGAAGCCATGCACCGATTCAACACCCACCATGGCCCGCATCACACCCCGTTCACTCAGAGTGAAACACTGCTTTCACATCGAAATGTCCCGAAATTGCAGGGGGCTCTCAGGGACTGTTGGCATGATGAGTCCATGAACCCTGAAAAGTCCCTGCCTCGACGCTCCCTGTTGCTCGGCGCCGGTGCCGTGGGCGGCAGCGCCCTGGCCCTCTCCGCCTGCGCCGCTTCCACGACCGGCACCCCGGCTGCCACGGCCCCGGCCGGCCCCTCCGTTCCGGCCGGCACCGCGGTCAGGGTCGGCAAGCTCGGCGATGTGCAGGTGGGCGGCACGGCCACCGGAAAAATAGACGGCAAGACGGTGGTGATCTTCCGGAAGGATGAGACGACCGTCCTGGCCTACGACGCGGCCTGCACGCACGCCGGCTGCCCTGTGGCCCCTGCCGGGGAAGACTTCGAATGCCCCTGCCACGGTTCCTCATTCAAGGGATCCGACGGCAGCGTGGTCAACGGGCCGGCCCAGGCGCCGCTGGCCAAGCTGAAGGCCGCCATCGACGGCGAATGGATCACCGTCAGCGCCTGACACCGCCCTGCGTGCCAGCGACAAAAGGCTCCGGCCGCCTCCTTGAAGGAAGCGGCCGGAGCCTTTTGGCACCGCGCCTTTGGCTTGGCTGCCTAGACGCTTGGAGCGATCTCCGGGATGCGCGGCTTGGTGTTGCCTGCGAAAGTGAACTTGGCGTCGTCGCCTTCGCCGTCCACATCCACTACAACAATGTCGCCGGCGTGGATTTCGCCGAAGAGGATCTTCTCGGAGAGCTGGTCCTCGATCTCGCGCTGGATGGTCCGGCGCAGCGGCCGGGCACCCATCGCGGGGTCATAGCCGCGGGTTGCCAGCAGGATCTTGGCCGCGGGCGTGAGCTCGATGCCCATGTCCTTGTCCTTGAGGCGCTTCTCCAGCCGGCCGACGAACATGTCCACGATCTCGATGATCTCGTCCTGGGTCAGCTGCGGGAAGACCACAACGTCGTCAACACGGTTCAGGAACTCGGGACGGAAGTGCTGCTTGAGCTCCTCCGTGACGCGGGCCCGCATCCGGTTGTAACCGGTCTGCGTGTCCGTGCCGGACTGGAAGCCGGTGGCAACGCTCTTGGAGATGTCCCGGGTGCCGAGGTTGGTGGTCATGATGATCACGGTGTTCTTGAAGTCCACCACGCGGCCCTGGGAGTCGGTCAGACGGCCGTCTTCCAGGATCTGCAGCAGCGAGTTGAAGAGGTCGGCGTGCGCCTTCTCCACTTCGTCGAACAGGACCACGGAGAACGGACGACGGCGGACCTTTTCGGTCAGCTGCCCACCCTCTTCGTAACCCACGTAGCCCGGAGGGGCACCGAAGAGACGCGACACCGTGTGCTTCTCCGAGTACTCGGACATGTCCAGGGTGATCAGGGCGTCTTCCTCGCCGAAGAGGAATTCGGCCAGGGCCTTGGCGAGCTCGGTCTTGCCGACGCCGGTGGGGCCGGCGAAGATGAACGAACCGCCCGGACGCTTCGGGTCCTTCAGGCCTGCACGGGTGCGGCGGATCGCCTGGGACAGGGACTTGATGGCCTCGTCCTGGCCGACAACGCGCTTGTGCAGCTCGTCTTCCATCTTCAGCAGCCGCGAGGACTCTTCCTCGGTCAGCTTGAAGACCGGGATGCCGGTGGAGTTCGCCAGAACTTCGGCAATCAGGTCCTCATCAACTTCGGAGATGTCGTCCATGCCGCCGGTCTTCCACTGGCGTTCCTTCTCGGCACGCTCGGCAATGAGCTTCTGCTCCTTGTCGCGCAGCGAGGCGGCACCTTCGAAGTCCTGCGCGTCTATCGCGGATTCCTTCTCCAGCTTCATGGCGGCGATCTTCTCGTCCATGATCTTGAGCTCCGGCGGGGCGGTCATCCGGCGGATGCGCAGCCGTGCACCGGCCTCATCGATCAGGTCGATCGCCTTGTCCGGCAGGAAACGGTCCGAGATGTAGCGCTCGGACAGGCTCGCTGCCGAGGCGAGGGCGCCGTCGGTGATGGTGACGCGGTGGTGCGCCTCGTACCGGTCGCGGAGGCCCTTGAGGATCTCGATCGCGTGCGCGACAGAGGGCTCTTTGACCTGAATCGGCTGGAAACGGCGTTCCAGCGCGGCATCCTTCTCGATGTGCTTGCGGTACTCGTCCAGCGTGGTGGCACCGATGGTCTGGAGCTCACCGCGGGCCAGCATGGGCTTCAGGATCGAGGCCGCATCGATCGCTCCCTCGGCGGCGCCGGCACCCACCAGGGTGTGGATCTCGTCGATGAAGAGGATGATATCGCCGCGGGTGCGGATTTCCTTGAGGACCTTCTTGAGGCGCTCTTCGAAGTCACCGCGGTAGCGGGAGCCGGCCACGAGGGACCCGAGGTCCAGCGTGTACAGCTGCTTGTCCTTGATGGTCTCCGGAACGTCGCCGCGAACAATCGCCTGGGCGAGGCCTTCGACGACGGCGGTCTTGCCGACGCCGGGCTCACCGATCAGCACGGGGTTGTTCTTGGTGCGGCGCGACAGGACCTGCATCACGCGTTCCATTTCGGATTCGCGCCCGATGACGGGGTCCAGTTTGTTCTCGCGCGCAGCCTGGGTCAGGTTGCGGCCGAACTGGTCCAGGACCACGGAACCGGCAGGAGTGCCTTCGGCCTGGCCCGGGCCAACACCGGCACCGGTGGTTTCCTTGCCCTGGTAGCCCGAGAGCAGCTGGATGACCTGCTGGCGGACGCGGTTGAGGTCCGCACCGAGCTTGACCAGCACCTGGGCGGCAACACCTTCACCCTCGCGGATGAGACCGAGCAGAATGTGCTCGGTGCCGATGTAATTGTGTCCCAGCTGCAGGGCCTCGCGGAGCGAGAGTTCCAAGACCTTCTTGGCGCGGGGGGTGAAGGGGATGTGACCGGACGGGGCCTGCTGGCCCTGGCCGATGATCTCCTGTACCTGCTCGCGGACGCCGTCGAGCGAAATGCTCAAGGACTCAAGGGCTTTGGCAGCAACACCTTCACCTTCATGGATCAGACCCAAGAGGATGTGTTCGGTACCAATGTAATTGTGGTTCAGCATGCGTGCCTCTTCTTGGGCAAGCACAACTACGCGACGGGCACGGTCCGTAAATCGCTCAAACATTTCGCCACACTCCTAGCTACGACGTACTTTGATGCTACGTGGCCGGGTTCAAGAATTGGGGCTTGTTCGCCACAGGGGAAACCGGGACGACGCAGCCGCGTCACATCAGGGCGCACCCGCGGCCCGGCCGGGGCCCTGCAGCGGCGGCCGACGGACACGGCACAACCCGGCCGACGGGTCGGGGCGGCACGGCCGGCAGGGACGGTACAGCCGGCGGCCCGGGACTGCGCGGGGCCCTGCAGCACGGCCGGCGCCGCGCACGACAAAGCCCCCACCGAAAAAGCAGGGGCTTTGTGATAGGTAACGCGCCCTGGCGCATAAGGCGCCGCAGGATACCTGGCTTGAAGGCTAGGAATTCGCCTTTTGGTAGGCTTCCTGAATTTCAGCCTGGATGCGGCCGCGGCTGTTTACTGCATAGCCGTTATCGCGTGCCCACTGCCGGATCTGTGCTGAGTCCTGGTTCCGGCCAGATGAAATTTTGGTGCGGGTTGCGCGGCCGCTTGAGGTCTTGCGCGCATGGGCCACAAACCGCTCAACTGCAGAGCGCAGCTGCGCGGCGTTGTCCGCCGACAGGTCGATTTCGTAACTGACGCCGTCAAGGCCAAACCGGACGGTTTCGTCCGCGGATCCCCCATCCAGATCATCAACAAGGATGATTTTTACTTTCTGTGCCATTAAGACTCTCTTTCCAAAAGGATGAGTATTTAGGAAAAGCGGGATCTATCTGCTTAAAAGTATCCTCTGCTTAATGGCAACGAGTCAAAGCCAAATAGATTTTCCAAGGAAAACCCAAGGTTGAATAGCCCGCTATTAGTTCAGGCCGTTGGAATGGCCGTCGTTGCGGCGGGTATCGGGCGCCTGGGCATTTCCCTCGGCTTCCGCCTGGGCACGCGCTTCGGCCTGGCGCTCGGATTTGTCGGCATTGAAAATGGATTTCATGGCGAACCAGAAAATCAGGCCGACCACCACGGAGGGAAGCAATACGGCGATGTACTCCATGGTCAGTGTCCTTCGGGCTTGAGCAGCGGGAACAGAATGGTCTCGCGGATACCGGCGCCGGTAAAGAGCATGACCAGCCGGTCGATGCCCAGGCCGATCCCGCCCATCGGCGGGGCGCCGTACTCCAAAGCGCGGAGGAAATCCTCGTCCAGCTGCATGGCCTCCACATCGCCGGCGGCGGAGCGGCGCGACTGCTCGGTGAGGCGCTCGCGCTGGATCACCGGATCAATCAGCTCGGAGAAGGCCGTGCCCCGCTCCATGCCGCCGATGATGAGGTCCCACGCCTCGATGAGTCGGTCGTCCTCGCGGTGCTGGCGGGCCAGCGGCTGGGCCGACGGCGGGTAGTCGTACACGAAGGTCGGGTTCAACAGCGTCGGTTCGACCAGTTCGCCGAAGAGTTCCACCACCAGCTTCTCGGCATCCCAGTTGGCGTCGACTTTGACCTCATGCTTGGCGGCGAGCGCCAGCAGTTCCAATGCCGGGGTCTCCGGGGTGATTTCCTGGCCCACGGTTTCGGAGAGCCCCGGGTAGACCGCCATCCAGGCCCAGTCGCCGTCGAGGTTGATCTCCCCGGCCTCGGACTGCAGGACCCGGCCCACACCGGCGGCATCGGCGGCGTCGAGGATGAGCTCCTTGATGCGGTCCGCCATGACGAACTGGTCGGCCCAGGCCTCGTAGCTTTCCAGGGTGGTGAATTCCGGGCTGTGGGTGGAGTCCACCCCTTCATTGCGGAAGACGCGGCCCATGTCGTAGACACGGTCGATTCCGCCGACGACGGTTCGCTTAAGGTAGAGCTCGGTGGCGATGCGCAGGGTCATTTTCTGGTCGAACGCGTTCATGTGCGTTTCGAAGGGGCGGGCCGTGGCGCCGCCGTGGACCAGCTGCAGCATCGGCGTTTCCACCTCGACGTAGCCCTGGCGGTGCAGGGTCTCGCGGATGGACCGTGTGATCGCGGCGCGGGTGTAGACCATTTCGCGGGCTTCGTCCCGGACGATGAGGTCCACGTAGCGCTGGCGGACGCGGGTTTCCTCGTTGAGCTCGGCGTGGAGTACCGGCAGCGGGCGCAGGGCTTTGGAGGCCATGGACCAGGACTCGGCCATCACGGAGAGCTCGCCGCGCCGCGAGGAGATGACCTCGCCCTTGACGAAAACGTGGTCGCCGAGGTCCACGAGGCCCTTCCAATCGGCGAGCGCTTCCTCGCCGATGTTGGCCAGGCTCAGCATGACCTGCAGCCGGACGGCCTTGCCGTCAACGCCGCCCTCCTGGAGCGTGGCGAAGCAGAGCTTGCCGGTGTTGCGGATGAAGACGATGCGGCCGGTCACACCGGCGACGTCGCCGGTGGTTTCGTCGGCCTCGAGATGCGCATACTTCTCACGGATTTCACCCAGTGAATGTGTGCGTTCAACACCCACCGGATACGCCTCGATGCCGCGCTCGATCAGCTTGGCGCGCTTCTCCATGCGGATGCGCGTCTGCTCGCTGGCGTCGTGGGAGTCGGCGGCGGTGTTCGGGGCGGAGGTGTTTTGGGAAGTCACAATCCCCAAGTTTACCGGGGTTTCTGCCCTTCAGGTCCCGCACAGGTATGGCCCGTTTTGCGGAATAGACTCAGGGCGTGGAGACGCGGAACATCAGCACCGACGACGGCGAAGGACACCTCGAGTTGCATTCATTCCGCCCGGCGGAGAGGCCCGCGCCGGGGCCGGGAATCGTCGTCGTCCACGGCACCCTTGTCACCGCTACCCTGTACCGCCCCGTCGCACGGAAGATCAGCCGCCTGCTGGGCCGTCCGGTGCATTGCTACAACCGGCGCGGACGCGCCGGTTCCTCCCCCCAGCCGCCCGGCTACTCGGCGGCCACCGAGGTCAGCGATCTGGCGGCGGTGCTGCGGGAGACCGGCTCGAACGACGTCGTGGCGCACAGCTACGGCGGTTTCGTGGCCCTGCAGGCGGCAAGGACGGTGCCGATCCGCCGGATGGTGACCTACGACGCGGCGGTGTCGCTCTCGGGCAACCTCACCCGGCGCTGGCGGCCCGAGCTGGAGCGGTCGGTGGCTGCCGGGCAGCTCGACGAGGCGTGGGCGCACCTGATCCAGGGCCTTGAGACGGCCGGGCCGGTCTCCAAGCTTCCGCTGGGCGCGCAGCGGATGCTCAGCATCCTCTCCGCCCGGACCAGCACGGGCGCCGAGATGCGCGAGCTGCCGCCCACCGCCGTCGTGGAGATGCGGGCGGTGCTGGACGCCGATGCCGAGCTGGCGGACTTCGCGTCAGTGACCACACCCACGCTGATGCTGAGCGGCGGCTGGAGCCCGGACTACTTCGCCGAGACCGGCCGCCAGCTCGCCGCCGCCGTCCCTTCGATTGAATCTGCCGTGCTGCCGGGCCAGCTCCACGAAAGCCCGCTGCGGCCCGGAATCCGGCTGCCCCGGGCGGCCGCACGTTTCCTGCTGGCCGGCGAGGGGACCCTGCGGCCCCTCGCCGGCGCGCAGGCCGCGGCTCAAGCTGGGCCGCTGAGGGGCGCGCCCTTACAATCGGTGGGCGACCCTTTCGAAAGGACCCCTTTGGCCAAGCTCTACTTCCGCTACGGCGCGATGAACTCCGGCAAGTCAACGGGCCTGCTGCAGGCCGCCTTCAACTACGAGGAACGCGGCCAGCGGGTCCTGCTGGCCAAACCGGATGTGGACACCAAGGGCGACTCCGACGTCGTGTCCCGCCTGGGCATGACCCGTTCGGTGGACTTCCTGGTCCCGGCCGGGGCATCCGCCCGGGGGCTGTTCACCGCCCATGCCCACGGAGACGATCCCGACGCCCTGCTGGAGCATGTGGACACTCAACCGGTTGCCTGCCTGCTGGTGGATGAGGCCCAGTTCCTGGAACCGGGCCAGGTGGACGACCTGTTCCGGATCGCTGTCCTGGACAACGTTCCGGTGCTGGCCTACGGCATCCGCACGGACTTCCGTACCCGGGCATTCCCGGGCTCGCTGCGGCTCCTGGAAATCGCGCACACCCTTGAGGAACTCAAGACCATTTGCCGCTGCGGCCGCAAGGCCATCTTCAACACCCGCCGGGCCGGTGACCAGGTGGTCTTCGATGGCGACCAGGTCGCGATCGACGGCCAGGACGTCTGGTACGAATCGCTCTGCGGCTCCTGCTACCTCGAGGTCTCCGGCGGGCGGCTGGGGAACTAGCCGTCCACCGCCGGGGAACCCTACTACGCCGTAGCTGCAGCCTCGGCTAGGCTCGGAGCATGACCCGCGAGAACATCAGGACCCCCGACGGTGGCACCATCGAGCTTTTCAGCACGGGTGCCGAGCTTGCCTCGGCGGGCTCCGGCGTCGTCGTCGTTGCGGCCTCAATGGTGACCGCCTCCGACTACACGCGTTTCGCCCAGAAGCTCAGTGCGTCCCTGGGCCGGCCGGTGCACACCTTCAACCGGCGCGGCCGCGGCTCCTCCTCCCCGCAGCCGGAGGACTACACCCTCGATGTGGACATCAAAGACCTCGACGCGGTGATGAAGCACACCTCCAGCACAGACGTTTTCGGGCACAGCTTCGGCGGCGCGGTGGCACTGCACGCCGCCCGCACCCTGCCGGTGGAACGCCTCGCCGTGTACGACCCCGCCGTCTCGGTAAACCACAGCGTCACCGCTGACTGGACCACCGAGTATGAGAAGGCGACGGCGGCCGGCGACGACGACCGCGCCCTCGCCGTGCTGCTCAGGGGCCTGGAGACCGGCAGCGCCCTGTCCCGGATGCCGCTGTCCATGCTGACCCTGGCGAACAAACTGGCCGCCGGCACACCGATCGGCAAACAGATGCGCGAGCTGATGAAGACCGGGGTCCGGGAGATCAAGGCCATCATCGCCGCGGACATGCCGGCGGAGCCGTTCCTGGAACTGCCGCTGGAAACGCTGATCATCGTGGGCGAGAAGAGCCCGGCGTACTTCGGTGTGGCCTGCGCCCAGATCCACGAGGTGCTCTCCGGCTCCAGCTACACGATCCTGCCGGGCATGGGGCACGACGGCGTCAACAAGGCACCGGACAAGCTCATCTCCGCGCTCAGCGAGTTCTTCGCCAGCTAACCCGCCAAGCCCGCCCCGCCCCACGCCACCACAGCAACGCGGGGTCACTTAAAGCCCATCCCGCGGCTCCGGACGGGCGTTATGTGACCCCGCGTTGGGGTTAAGTGGGGTTAGGCGGGGTGTTCCGTTGCGGCGGTCTTGCGCATCATAGCGGCCAGGACGACGGCGGCCACGGCAATGGCCGATGCCGTGAGGAACGCCGCGTGCATTCCCGCAACGTTTCCCGCGCCGGCGGACACGACCGCGTAGATCGAGACGAGCAGCGCCGTTCCGGCGGCCCCCGCCACTTGCTGCAGGGTGTTCATTATGGCCGAGCCGTGTGAATACAGGTGCGGTGGCAGCGGGTTCAGCCCGGTGGTGAACGCCGGGGTGAAGATCAGCGCCAGGCCCAGGCTGAGGCCCACGTGCAGCGCGACGATCCACCCGACGGGTGTGCCCGCGTCAAGCAGGGAGAACTGGAACAGGGCCACGACAAGTAGGGACGCACCGGTGACGGTCAGCGGCAGCGGACCGACCTTGTCAAAGAGCCGCCCGATGAACGGGCCCAGCAGGCCCATCGCGAGGCCGCCGGGCAGCAGGGTCAGCCCGGTCTCCAGCGACGTCAGCCCGCGGATTTCCTGCAGGTACAACGGCAGCAGGATCACCGCGCCGAACAGGGCGATCATGGCCACCACGAGCAGCAGCACGGACACCGTGAACATCCGGAAGGTGAACGCGCGCAGGTCCAGCAGGGGCGCCTCGGACTTCTGCAGCCGCAGCTGCCGGAGCACAAACGCGACCATGGCAATGACGCCCACGGCCAACGCCGTGACGGCGGGCGCGCCGGGACCGCCCTGGCCGCCGATCTGGCTCAGTCCGTAGACGAGGCCGCCGAAGGCAGGAACGGTCAGCACAACGGACAGGGCGTCGAGCCGGGTCTTTTCCTTTTCGCCGATGTTGGTCAGGAACCGGGCGCCGATGGCGAAAGCGGCCAGGGCGATCGGCAGGACAAAAACGAACATGAAGCGCCAGGAGAAGTGTTCAAGAATCAGCCCGGAAACCGTCGGGCCCATGGCCGGCGCCACCGAGATGGCGATGCTGACGTTGCCCATCACGAAGCCGCGGCGTGAGACGGGGACCAGAGTGAGGATGGTGGTCATCAGCAGGGGCAGCATGATGGCGGTGCCGCCGGCCTGGACGATCCGGGCGAGCAGGAGGATCTCGAAGCCCGGGGCCAGCGCCGCGAGCAGCGTGCCGCCGGAGAACAGGCCCATGGCCAGCATAAAGACGGCGCGGGTGGACAGCCGCTGCAGGATGAAGCCGGTCGTGGGGATCACGACGGCCATCGTGAGCATAAAACCGGTCGACAGCCACTGCACGGTGGGTGCGGTGACGCCGAGGTCCACCATCAGCCTTTGCAGAGCGACGTTCATGATGGTTTCGTTCAGGATGACCACGAAGGTGGCCACCAGCAGGGTGCCGATAATGGTGACGGATTCCCGGGACATCTTCGCCGGCGGCGTTGCCACCCCGCCGGCAACCTGGGCCTGCGCGGGATCGCCGGGGGGCTTTGAAGAGACGTCTGTAGGCATGGGGGTTCCCTCAGGCAGTTTTTGGAGGAGTGGGGTCGGCAGCGGCGGCGCTGACTCATGGTCCAACAATCCAGGCAGAGGAGTAATTCCCTCCGACAGGAAACAACGAGGGGTCAGATCCGGCCCAAGTTTGGACTCAACATGGGCGCTAAGTGACCCCGCGTTGCCTGGTTCAGGAGTCCAGCGGGACGTTATCGATCAGCCTGACCGGGCCCACCCTGGCCGCGATGAGCACCAGGGCCTCGCCGCGGAACGGGGTGTCCCTGCAGTTCTCGGCCAGCGGTTCGAGGGTGTGGGGATCCACGACGTCGAAGTAGTCCAGTTCCACGAGCGGCTGGGACTCCACGAGGGCCTGCGCCGAGTCGAGGTCCAGCGGCTGGCGGGCGTTGGCCCGTTCCTCAATGAGCCGCAGCGCCCTCGAGAGCACGAGCGCCGCCTCGCGTTCCCCGGCGGAGAGGAAGCGGTTGCGGCTGGACAGCGCCAGCCCATCCGGTGACCGCACGATCGGCACCGGCACGATCTCCACCGGGAAGTTCAGGTCCGCCACCATGCGCCGGACCAGGGCCAGCTGCTGGGCGTCCTTCTGGCCGAAATACGCCCGGTACGCGGGCAGCTGGCTGCCCGGCGCCGCTCCGGGCATTCCGTAGTGCAGCAGCTTGGCCACAACGGTCAGGGCACCGTCGAAGTGCCCGGGCCGGGAGGCTCCCTCCCATTTCCGGGCCATCGGACCGGCACTGATCCGCACCCGGGGGTCGCCGCCGGGGTAGACCTCGTCCACGTCGGGCGCGAACACCAGGTCCACCCCCACGGCGTCCAGCAGCGCCAGGTCCGCGTCCAGGGTCCGCGGGTAGCGTTCCAGGTCCACCGCCTCGCCGAACTGCAGCGGGTTGACGAAGATGCTCACCACCACCACGTCGTTCTGCGCGACGGCGGTGCGCGCCAGCTCGGCGTGGCCCTCATGCAGGGCGCCCATGGTGGGGACCAGGCCCTGCGAGGTGCCGCCCTTCTCCTTGAGCAGCCGGGTGCTTTCGGCCCGGAGCTGGGCGGCCGTGGTCACGAGTTGGATCGCCAAGTTTGGGACCTTCCTTAGGGTTCGTTGCCATCACGGTCCGGGCCCTCGAGCGCCCGCGTGATGCTGTCCTGTTCTTCCGGCCTCAGCAGTCCCCGGCGTCCGGCCCGGCGGGCCGTCGCCCGGGCCATGGCCAGGTACGCCTCCAGAATATCGCCGTCGGAGCCGCCGTCGTGTTCCCGCAAGGACTCGGCGTGCGCGGCCACGGTGCCCACGTCGCCGCGGGCCACCGGCCCGGTCAGGGCCGATTCGCCGGAGGCGAGTGCGTTCTCCAGGGTTGCCCGCAGCAGCGGCCCCAGCATGCGTTCCGGGGCTTCGACGCCGACCTCGCGGAGCAGCTGCGAGGACTGCGCCACCAGCGTCACTAGGTGGTTGGAGGCGTGCGCGAGGGCCGCGTGGTACAGCGTGCGGTCAGCCTCGGCGATCGCGACCGGCTCTGCCCCCATTTCCACGACGAGGGCCTGGGCAATGGGCAGCATCGCGGCGTCCGCTGTGACGCCAAAGGTGCAGTCCAGCAGCCGGGTCAGGTCAAGGCTCATCCCGGTGAAGGTCATTGCAGGGTGCAGGGCCAGCGGGATGGCACCGGCGGCCCGGACGGGATGCAGGATCCCGACGCCGAACCGTCCGGAGGTGTGTGCCACGAGCTGGCCCGGCTGCCAGGCGCCGAGCTTCGCCAGGCCTTCGACGAGCGGGCCTAGCGCGTCGTCGGGGACGGCGAGGAGCACCAGTTCGGCGCGCTCGACGATGTCCGGCACGTCCAGCACCGGGACACCGGGCAGCAGGGCTTCCGCCCGTTCCCGGCTAGCGTCCGAGACTGCGGAAACACCGATGATGGCGTGCTCCGCGCCGCGCAGCGCCGCCCCCAGGACGGCGCCGACCTTTCCGGCTCCGATGATTCCGATGCCGAGTCGTCCTGGTTTAGCCATGCTGCTGCTCGTCCTGCCTGTTGGGTTCGTCGGTGTGGGCGAGTCCGGCCCCGAGGGCCCGGACCTGGTCCAGCCAGTGCTCGCTGGTCTGGCGTTGGCGCGCGGCCCGGGCGCGGGCCGCCTGTGCATCCAGAAGGGCGCGCCCCTCGTCCAGGCCCGCCTGGATCAGCCGCGGGGACACCGGACCGGCGGTGGTGTGCAGCACCAGGTCCGCGACCCGGAAGCGCCGGGCCAGCGGCCCCTGCTCGAGCGCCATCGACTGGGTGCGCTGGTGCGGGACCACCACGAGATTGCGCCACCAGCGGCCCGAGCGGATCAGCAGGGCCGTGTCGGTGGCGGTGAAGCCGTTGCGCCGCCACCCCAGGGGTGCCAGCAGCCTGGCACGCCGCGGGGTGGTGACGAAGCCGCCGTCGTCGGTCCCTGAACCCGCCGGTGCCTCCGGGACAGCAGTGTCCGCCGAGTACGCCGCCGGGTTGGCGAGGCCGTTGACGCCGGCGGTGAAGACCCGCGCCGGGTCCGGGGTGCCGGGGTCGGGCAGGACGAGGGCGAGCATGGTGAGCACATCGGGGAAGGACCCCACCGGAAGGAGCGTGGTCCGGGACGAGCCCTCGCCGTTGCCTCCGGCGGCGCCGTAACCGGCGACGTTGACCTGGATCCGGTACCAGCCGAAGATCCGCCAGAGCGGGGGCTGGCTGACCCGCAGTGCCTGGATCCGGCCCGGCGGCAGGGTCTGCGCCTGGGTGTCCAGCAGTCCGTAGCGCAGCCGGATGCCGTCCGGAGACACGGCGGCGGTGAAGTTGTAGCCCCTATTGACCGAGTTCCAGTACGCGGCCACCATGCCCAGCACGGCGGGGATCAGGAAAAGGTAAAAGCTGCGGTTCTCCGTAAGGGCCGAGAGCACCACGGACGCCGCCCCGCCGAGGACCACGAATACGCTCTGCTCGCTCAGGATCAGGGATCCGACCAGGCGCCCCGGCGGGACGGTCAGCACGGCGTCCTCGGGCGCTTCGGCGGCGGCTGCCCCCGGGCGCGCGGGGTTCTGCGGCACGCCGGCGGCGCGGGCCAGGATCGTGGCGCGGAGCTGTCGCGCTTCGTCCATCCGGAGGTAAGCGAGCCGCACCGCGGACTCACCGGCGTCGGCCACTTCGAATTTGAGCTCGGCCAGCCCGAAGATCCGCGCGAGCAATGGCTGCACGACGTCGACCGCCTGGACCCGGTCCAGCCGGGCCTGCCGCTGCTGTTTGAAGAGGAACCCGGTGTTCAGCCGGACATAGCCTTCGGCCACCTGGTAGCGGGTGAAGTACCAGCCCAGGATGTAGCCGAGCACGGTGAGCAGCAGGACGATGCCGCCGCCGAGCAGCAGCCACGGTGCCCGGCCGGCGATCCGCTCATCGACGAGGGGGCCGCCCTGGAGCACCCGTTCGAAACTGTCCCGGAAGAAGAAGAATCCCATGGCGGCCAGCAGCACCCAGCCGCGCACAAACGGTGAGGCCGGGTGCACGCGCAGCCACGCGCCGTCGGGGGCCCCGTCGCCGTCGTTGGTCCCCGCCCCGGCGCCGGCGGACGCCCCGGGGGCAGCGTCCGGCTTCACGGCAGGACCTTCACGGCGAACCCGTCACAGTCCGGCCAGCCGGGCTTCACCGCGGGCGGAGAGCTGCTCACGCAACCGGGCTCCCTCGGCAGCGGGCAACCCCGGGATTTCCGCGTTGGTGCCGGCGGAGGCGGTGTGCAGTTTCAGCGTGCACAGGCCCAGGCCACGTTCCACCGGCCCGGCGCCGATGTCCACGTACTGCATCCGGCCGTAGGGGACCACGAGTGTGCGCTGGAAGAAGATGCCGCGGCGGATGAGCAGGTCGTCTTCGCGCTCGGCGTAGCCGATGGCACGCACCTGGCGGGGAATGAGCAGGAGCCGCCACAGGGCCAGGACCAGCGTCACTGCGGGGATGCCGACGGCCAGCCACAGCGGGAAGGACTGCCACCAGCCGTTGACGACCAGAATCAGGGGAAGGCACAGCAGCGATACGACGACGAGATTGGCCAGCGCCCAGCCGGCAAGTCGCACCGTGACGTATTTTGGCGAGACGCGCCGCCAGCTGATGCCCGGAGGGTCAATCGCCTCGGTAGGCATATTCGCCCTCCGACTTGGGCTTGCGCTTTTCCTGCAGCCCCGGGGCCGGTTCGCCGTCTCCTTCTTCGGGCGGGATCCGGCAGAACCGCTCCACCAGCAGGCCAACCACGATCATGGCCAGGCCGCCGCCGGCCATGATCAGTGCCTGCCAGGCGAGGGTCTGGTCGCTGCGCAGGTTCCAGAGGCGCAGCTGGTCAGCGAAGATCCCGGCATGCCAGCCCAGCAGCACGCTGCCGGTGTAGGCGCAGGCCTGGGCGAGGACGAGGGTCCAGGCAGCCAGGATGGGGTTGAGCATCTTCTTTTTGTTGCCGTTGCGCCAGCGGAGCACCCGGATACCCAGCACGAGGGTGAGCACCACGATCACGCCCATCGTGATGAGCCCGTTGAGCGGCAGCACGGGGGTGTTCAAGCTGTAGCGGGTGGTCAGGAGGGCCGCGAGCCAGCCCAGGATCCCGACGGACACGCCGATCAGCAGCAGCACCACGGGGCTGGTCAACTTCATCATTCGACCGCTCCGGCCACGCCATGGAGGTTTTCGAAGCCGTCAAAGGGCACCAGGTCGGCGAAGTCGGCGGCCTGGGCGGCGAGTTCGCCGACGCGTTTGCCGTCCAACTCGGCCGCGGGGTCGATAAGTGACCACGGGTAGAGCACAAACGCCCGCTCGGCCGCGCGGGGGTGCGGAAGGGTCAGCTCGGGGTCGGAGCTGACCAGCTCCCCGTAAGTGATGATGTCGACGTCGAGGGTGCGCGGGCCCCAGTGCACGTCGCGGACCCGGAGGTGCTTTTGCTCAACGTCGTGGCAGTGCTTGAGCAGTTCAAGCGGCGACAGGGTGGTGTCCACGGCAATCACCATATTGAGGAAGTCCGGCTGCCCGGCCGGACCGCCGACGGCCTTCGTCTGGACGATCGGCGAGATGGCCAGGAGGCGGACCTCCGGCGGGTCGACGATGTCGGCAACGGCCGCCGAGAGAGTGTCGCTGCGCGCCCCCAGGTTGCTGCCGAGGGCGAGCACAGCCCGGGTGTAGGTCATGGCTGTTCCTGCCGGGTCCGCCGAACGCTGACGGAGACGTCACCGAACTCGACTTCGATGGGAGCCTTGGGTTTATGCACGGTGATGTCCACAGCGTCGATGGGGAACTTCCGCAGCACGTCCTCGGCGATCCGCACGGCCAGCGCCTCGATCAGGTTCAGCGGCTCCCCCGTGATCCAGCCCCTGATGCATTCGGCCACTTCACCGTAGTGCGCGGTGTCCAGCACGTCGTCGGAGGCGGCGGCGGGGCGGAAATCCAGGTGCAGCACGGCATCGACGACGAACGGCTGGCCGTTGCGCCGCTCGAAATCGAACACTCCGTGATGGCCGACAGCGGTGACGCCGCTCAGCGTGATCTGGTCCATGGTTGCCTGTCGGTTCAGTTGTGGCCGCGGGCGGCCGGTGCCTGCGGCGGGGCCAGGCGTGCGGCGACCTTGACGGCGTCGAGGCTGGGGCCGACGTCGTGCACGCGGACCGCCCAGGCGCCCCGGTAGGCGCTGATGGCGGTCACGGCGGCGGTGGCGGCATCGCGTTCGGCCGGCGGGGCGGCCTTGCCGGCCGTGGTCAGGAGGCTGCCGAGGAAGCGTTTGCGGGAGGCGGCGACGAGGACCCTGTGGCCCATGGCCTGCAGCACGTCCAGGTGCGTCAGCAGCTCCCAGTTCTGCACGTCGGTCTTGGAGAAGCCCAGGCCCGGGTCAACGATGATCTGTTCCGGGGCGACGCCCGCGGCGTAGAGCTTGTCGCGGACCCCGGTGAGTTCCGCGGCCACGTCCTCCGCGACGTTCCCGTACTCGGTCAGCGAGTCCATGGTGCTGGCGTTGCCGCGGCGGTGGGTGAGGATGTAAGGCGCCTTGCTGCGGGCCGCCAGTTCGGCCATTTCCGGTTCCATGGTCAGCCCGGAGACGTCGTTGATGATCGCCGCCCCGGCCTCCAGCGCCGCCGCGGCGGTGGAGGCGTGGGTGGTGTCGATGCTGACCAGGGCGCCGGCCTTGACCAGCGCGGCGATCACCGGAAGTACGCGCCGCTGTTCCTCGTCAGGGTCCACTTCGGTTGCTCCCGGACGGGTGGATTCGCCGCCGACGTCGATGATGTCTGCTCCGCCGTAGAACATCCGCAGGCCCGCGGCGATGGCGGTGTCCGCGGTGGAGTGCTTGCCGCCGTCGCTGAAGGAGTCCGGGGTGACGTTCAGGATCCCCATCACAAGGGTCCGGTCCGTGGGGAGGGCCTTGAACTGTGCTGCCGGGCGGGGCTTGCGCAGTACGGGAAGGGGTGAGGTTGCCGGTCCGGTTCCGGGGGCTGCAGCGAGGGAGTCCATAGTCTGTGTTCTTACCTTCCGATGATGAGGCTCATGGCCTCGGCACGGGTGGCCGGGTCATGGAGTTGCCCGCGTACCGCGCTGGTGACGGTCTTGGCGCCGGGCTTGCGGATGCCGCGCATGGACATGCAGAGATGTTCGCATTCGACGACGACGATGGCGCCACGGGGCTTGAGATGGGTGACGAGGGCTTCGACGATCTGGGTGGTCAGGCGTTCCTGGACTTGGGGGCGGCGGGCAAACATGTCCACCAGCCGCGCCAGTTTGCTGAGCCCAGTGACTTTTCCGTCATGCGAGGGAATGTAGCCCACATGGGCGACGCCGTGGAATGGAACAAGGTGGTGCTCGCAGGTGGAGTAGAACGGGATGTCCTTGACCAGGACGAGTTCTTCGTGGTCCAGGTCGAACTGGGTGGCCAGGATTTCCGCCGGATCGTGGTGCAGTCCGGCGAACATCTCGGCATAGGCCTTGCCGACCCGCTTCGGGGTGTCCAGGAGGCCGCTGCGGTCCGGGTCCTCACCGATGGCCAGCAGGATTTCACGGACGGCTGCCTGGATCCGGGGCTGGTCCACGGCTGCGGGGCCGGGGACGGACCCTCCCACCGCCGAGGCATCGGTGGCGGGAGCGTCGTCGTCGTCATTGAAGAAAGAAGTCACGGAAGAAGCCTAGCCGGGATGGCCGTCAGGCCCGAGATCCGTTACACCGCCTTGGAACGGCTCCTGTCCGGAGACGCCCTGGGCGTGCGGCGGGAACGTGTCCAGCGGTTCCTCGAGGCGGGCTTCCTTGGCCTCTTCCTGCGCTTCGCGTTCCGCCTTCTCGCGGCGGGACTCCACCGGGCCGATCTCCTGGATCGGGCGGGTCTCCTTGGAGAGCCAGATCTCGCGGAAATCGCGCTTCCGGATGTTGGTGAAGACCTGGGCGATCTCGGCCTGGTTCAGCGTTTCGCGTTCCAGCAGTTCGAGCGCCAGTTCGTCGAGGACGTCGCGGTTCTCCACCAGGATGGCGTAGGCCTCGTCGTGGGCGCCCTCGATGAGGCGGCGCACTTCCTCGTCGACGATGTAGGCGATCTGGTCGGAGTAGTTGCGCTCGTGGCCGGCGTCGCGGCCCAGGAAAGGCTCGCCGCCGCCCTGGCCGAGGCGCACCGCGCCGACCCGTTCGCTCATGCCGAACTCGGTGACCATCTTCCGGGCGATCCCGGTGGCCTTTTCGATGTCGTTGGAGGCTCCGGTGGACGGGTCGTGGAAGACGAGTTCTTCCGCGACGCGGCCGCCCATGGCGTAGGCCATCTGGTCCAGCAGCTCGTTGCGGGTCACGGAGTACTTGTCGTTCTCCGGGACCACCATGGTGTAACCCAGGGCGCGGCCGCGGGGCAGGATGGTGATTTTGGTGACCGGGGCCGAGTTCCGCAACGCCGCGGCGACGAGCGCGTGGCCGCCTTCGTGGTACGCGGTGACCTTGCGTTCGTGTTCCTTCATGACGCGGCTGCGCTTCTGCGGGCCGGCCATCACACGGTCAATGGCCTCGTCGAGGGCGCGGTCGTCGATCAGGTTGGCGTTGGAGCGGGCGGTCAGCAGTGCGGCCTCGTTGAGGACGTTGGCCAGGTCCGCACCGGTGTACCCGGGGGTCTTTTTGGCCACGGCCTTCAGGTCGACGCCGGGAGCCATCGGCTTGCCCTTGGCGTGGACCTTTAGGATCTGGTCGCGGCCGATCAGGTCGGGGGCCTCGACGGAGATCTGCCGGTCGAAGCGGCCCGGGCGCAGCAACGCCGGGTCCAGCACGTCAGGGCGGTTGGTGGCGGCGATCAGGATGACGTTGGTCTTGACGTCGAAGCCGTCCATTTCAACCAGCAGCTGGTTGAGCGTCTGCTCGCGTTCGTCGTTGCCGCCGCCGATGCCGGCACCGCGGTGGCGGCCGACGGCGTCGATCTCGTCCACGAAGATGATGGCCGGGGCGTTGGCCTTGGCCTGTTCGAACAGGTCGCGGACACGGGAGGCACCCACGCCGACGAACATTTCCACGAAGTCGGAACCGGAGATGGAGAAGAACGGGACACCGGCTTCGCCGGCGACGGCGCGGGCCAGCAGGGTCTTGCCGGTGCCGGGAGGGCCGTAGAGCAGCACACCCTTGGGGATCTTGGCGCCAACGGCCTGGAACTTCGCCGGTTCCTGGAGGAATTCCTTGATTTCTTCGAGTTCCTCGACGGCCTCGTCCGCGCCGGCGACGTCGCCGAACGTGACCTGGGGCATGTCCTTATTAACCAGCTTGGCCTTGGACTTGCCGAACTGCATGACCTTGGAGCCCCCGCCCTGCATGCGTGAGAGCAGGAACCAGAAGAGGACACCGAGGAGCAGGACCGGGATCAGGAGGGAGAACAGTCCGGAGAGCCAGTTGTTCTCGATCGGCTGGTCCGTGTAGCCGCTCGGGGGCTTGGCGTCCGTGACGGCCTGGACCACATCAGCGGCGCGGGCATTGACGTAGTAGAACTGGATGTTCTTGCCCTTGTCCTGGCCGTCAATCTGCAGGTTGTCCTTCAGGACCAGATCCACGCGGTTCTCCGCGTCGAAGATCTTTGCCTGTTCAACCTTGCCGCCATCGGTCAGCAGCGCGAGACCCTTGTCGGTGTCGATCCGGGTGGAACCGCCCGGCGACAGGGTGGCAAAGGCCAGCAGGAGCATGCCGATAACTACGACAATCCAGATGCCCGGGCCTTTGAAGAAACTCTTAGCTTTCATCTGTTCGGGGCAGGCCCCGTCCCTCCTGGTAGTGCTGCACGGCGACCGATCTGCGCGCGTGTGGTGCTGCATCAGCTTCTAGCTATACACCGTCGCAGTAACTCACGCACGGTGCGGACCAAAAGTTCCCTGAGGGCGTAGCGGGGCAGGGCAGGACCGGCCCTGCCCCGGACCTGGGCCGGGTCTGTCCTGCCGGGCCCTGCGGCTGTCCGCTATTCGTAGACGTGCGGTGCCAGGGTGCCGACGAAGTCCAGGTTGCGGTACTTCTCGGCGTAGTCCAGGCCATAGCCAACGACGAACTCGTTGGGGATGTCATAGCCGACATACTTGACGTCGATCTTGACCTTGGCGGCCGTGGGCTTGCGGAACGCGGTGCAGATCTCCACCGAGGCCGTGCCGCGCGATTCCAGGTTGGTCTTGAGCCAGGACAGGGTCAGGCCGGAGTCGATGATGTCCTCGACAATCAGCACGTCCTTGCCCATGAGGTCCGTGTCGAGGTCCTTGAGGATGCGGACCACGCCGGAGGACTGGGTGCCGGAACCGTAGGACGAGACCGCCATCCAGTCCATCGAGACGTGGCTGTGCAGGGCGCGGGCGAGGTCGGCCATGACCATCACAGCGCCTTTGAGCACGCCGACGATCAGCAGATCACGGCCTTCGTAGTCCTTGTCGATCTGGGCAGCGAGTTCGGTGATCCGAGACTGGATCTGCTCCTTGGAGTACAGAACGTGCTTGAGATCTGACTGGACGTCGTTTGAATCCACCAATAACTCCTGTGTAGATGCGGGGGCGACTATATTTTGGGCGGTTTTTGAGGCCGGAATACAAGCTTCCCACAGCGGGCCGCTTCACGGGGAACACTGCCGGGGCCGGGCTGACCTTCGGCGAGGAGCTGCGCGAGCGAGAGCCGGTAGACGCTGACTCCGCCGGGAAGCTCCACGGGGCCCGCCGAGCCGTGCCGGCGAAGCAGCGCCTCGGCGGCCAGCAGGCGCTGGTAGCTGGGCTGCTGGCCTCCGACGGCGGCCGCGGCTTTCGCGATGATCCGGAACCGCACGGCCGGTGCCAGTTCGCGCAGGGCTTCCTCCGGGAGGCTGATCGCGGCGCCGGAGAGCTCCCTCAGCCGGAGGAAGGTGTCATTCGCCACGTCCTCGAGGTAGTCGGCGTCCAGCTGCAGGATGGCGGCCGTCCGGGCAAGCGATTCGGCCACCCCGGGACCAAGGTTCGCCTCCAGCAGCGGCAGCACTTCCACGCGGGTCCTGGACCTCGCAAAGGAAGGGTCCGCGTTGCTTGGGTCGTGCCAGGGTTCGAGGCCCTCGACCTCGCAGATCGCGAGGGTGTCCGCGCGCCGCAGCCCCAGGAAGGGCCGCAGCAGGCGGCCGCGGGCGGGCCGCATCCCCGCCAGGGACCGGGTTCCGGAGCCGCGCGCGAGTCCCAGCAGCACCTGTTCGGCCTGGTCATCCAGGGTGTGGCCGAGCAGGATTGCCCCGGCGCCGGTGTCATCCGCCGCCGCGTCCAGGGCGGCGTGGCGGGCATCCCGGGCAGCTGCTTCCGGCCCCATGCCGGTCGAGGCGACGTCGACGGTCCTGATCTGCACGGGCGAGAGCCCCAGTTCCTGCAGGGCCGCCGCCGTGGCCGCAGCTACCCCGGCGGAGCCGGGCTGCAGCTGGTGGTCCACGACGACGGCACCTATGGAGACGGGGTGTCCGTCGACGTGCCCGCGGCGGGCGAAGTAGGCGGCGACGGCAGCGAGGGCCAGCGAGTCAGGTCCGCCGCTGCAGGCGACCAGCACCCGTTCCGGGTAGCCTGCAGCCGCCAGGGCGTCCTGCAGCATTTTCCGCGCTGTGCCGACGACGGGCGCCAGCCGGCCGGGCCGGCGTCGTCCGCTGGAGAGGGGGCGGGCAGTCACGGAAACTAGTGCCCCATCCGTTCGAGCCAAAGCTTTGAATCGTGGATTTCGGGCTCGCTCGGCAGGTGGTCCACAGACTCCCAGACCTTGTTGAGACCCTCCATGCCGGCCACGGCCACGACTTCGCGGACGAACTTGGAGCCGTCGCTGTACTGGCGCATCTTGGCGTCCAGTCCGAGCAGGCTGCGGATGAACTTTTCGATCACACCGCGGTCCTGGCCCCGTGAGTTGAAGCGCTGCCGGATGGTCTTTACGGACGGCACGATGCTGGCGTCGACGGCGTCCATCACCACGTTGGCGTGCCCTTCGAGCAGGCTCATGAGTGCGGTCAGCCGTGAGATCGCGGCTTTTTCCTCAGGGTTCTGCAGCAGGTCAAGGACAGCTCCCCGGCTCGGGGCAGTCCCCGACGACGTGCGGTCCTTGAGCGATTTCGCCGCAGCCGAGGCCCGCTCCATCAGGGAGTCCACATTGCCGAGCAGCTGGCCGCTGAGGTTGTCGATCTCGTCCAGCATGTGGTGCCGCAGCCAGGGCGCGGCGGCGAACTGCACCCGGTGGGTCTGTTCGTGGAGACAGACCCAGAGCCGGAAATCTTCCGGTTCGACGTTGATTTCCCGTTCGACGGAGATGATGTTCGGGGCCACGAGGAGCAGGCGTCCGCCAGCGGGGGCGGTGGAGTTCTCCGCGAGCGCGGAGAAGGGGTCGTACTGGCCCAGGACCTTGCTGGACAGGAAGGCAAGGATGGCGCCGAGCTGGCTGCCGGTGATGGCACCGCTGATGCTGGCCGCACCGGGGTTCAGCGTGCCGCGGCGGCTCTCGAGCATCTTTTCCATCGCGGGTTTGAGCATCACGGCGAAGCTCTGGGTGTTGGCCTTGGACCAGGAGGCGCGGTCCACGACGAGGACGGAGGAATCGCGGAGGTCGCGGGCGGCCTCCAGGCCGGTGATGTCGTGGACGTGCGGCACGGAAATGTCCGCCATCAGCCGCAGGTTGTCCACGGCGGCGCCGATCTCCGCCGTCCCCAGGGTGGGCCCGGCAGGTGTCAGGCGGGCTGCGGTGGATGCCGCAAGCTCCCAGTTGATAAGGGCTTGGGCTTGGGCTGATGTCTCGCCGGCAGAGGACTCCATAGGCTCCATCAGACCACAGGGGCCCGGCAATCCGCCTTAAATTCGTCGGGCGGCGAACGGGGAAACCGGGCTGCGGCCGTCAGCGGCACCCGCAGCCGGCCAGAACGGAGGCGGTGCGGTCCAGGGCGGCCTTGTTCGCGGCCCCCGGGGTCAGCCCGTTGCCGATGAAGGAAAACACCAGGAGCCGGCCATCGGCGTCCACCACATAGCCGCTGAGGGCGATCACGGTGTTCAGGGTGCCGGTTTTGGCCCGGACCAGCCCCGCGCCGCGGGAGGTGGCCGCGTCGGCGTACCGGTCCCCCAGCGTTCCGGTGAGCCCTGCGACCGGGAATCCGGCAAGGCCTGCGCGCAGCCGGGTGTCCGCGCCCGACGTGATGGCCCGGACGACTTCGGCGAGCTGCCGGGCCGAGACCTGGTTGGCGAGCGCCAGCCCGGAGACGTCGGCGGCGCGCAGGGTGGCGGTGGGGATCTTCAGTTCCTCGAGCTGCTGCAGCACGGCCGCAACGGCGCCGTCGTTGCTGCCGGGTTTCCCGGCCGCGAGCGCCGCCATCCGTCCCATCGTTTCGGCGAGGTAGTTGTCCGAGGTGCGCAGGAGCAGGTCCACCTGCTGGCCTACCGTGGCGGACTGGACCTCGGCCAGGACCCGGGTACCGCCGTCGGGTGTGCCGGTTCCGGCCGGAACGCGCGCGATCCCGGGTGCCACCGTCATGCCGGCCGCGGCGGCCGCGGTCGAAAGCGCGGCCGAGAACGCCTCGGCCGCGCTCATCGCGGCGTCCTGGGGGCGGGGACCGGTGGTCGTGCCCGGGTCGAAGCGGGCCGAGTTCAGTGCCAGCGGGAACAGCGGTGCCGCCTCGCCGGCGGCAACATCCTCCGGATTCCAGGCCGGGTTCAGCGCAGAGCCGGTGAACAGGGAGTCGTCCAGCAGCACCGTCAAGGGGACGGAGACGCCGTCGGCCTGCAGTGCGTGGATGGTCGACTGCGCGAGGCTGGCGAGCCCGGCATGGCCCAGCACAGCACCGGGGGCCGATTCGCCGGCGCCGAGGAGCACGTCTCCGCCGCCGGTGAGGATGACCGAGCCGGGGACGGCCCCTGCCACGGCCTTGGTGCTGAAGCGGCGCTCCGGCCCGAGGGTGCGCAGGGCCGCGGCGGCCGTGAGGAGCTTCATGTTGGAGGCGGGAACGCGGGCAGTGTCGCCGGAACGGTCGAAGAGGACCTCTCCGGTGAGGGCGTCCTGCACCACGCCGGTGAAGCTTCCGGCGCCGTCGACCTTCAGGGTTTCGTTGAGCTGGGCCGCCAGGGACCCGGGCGCCGGGACCGGGGCCGAGCCGGTGAGCGGTTCGATGCCGTCCGGGGCGCTGCCGGCCGCCGCGCCGTCGCGGGGGGCCAGCGTGCCGGGGACCTGCTGCCAGGGCGGGGCCCCGGGGGCGGGGGCGTTGGATGGGCCGGGGCCCAGGAAGGCCGGCGCGACCGCGAAGCCGGCGGGAAGGGTGAGCGCCACAACCAGCAGGGCCTGGAGCAGCAGCGGGAGGCTCCGCCGCAACGGCCCGGCCGCCGGGTCCGCGCCCGGGCGGCTCGTTCTGCGTTTCATGCTGCTGCTGGTCCTTTAGTCCTGAAATGTCCCCACTAGTTCCTGAAACCAGGGCCTCTCGCTATATCCTCAATAGTAGTCGGCGGCACCGGCAGCCTTTTGTGTGTGCCGCGCATCCCTGAAAACCGTCGAGGAGCAGTCCATGAAGCATGACGTGACCATCGAGATCCCCAAGGGATCACGAGTCAAGTATGAAGTCGACCACGAAACGGGCCGCGTCCGCCTGGACCGCGTCCTGTTCACCTCCATGCAGTACCCGACGCACTACGGCTACTTCGAGAACACCCTGGGTGAGGACGGCGACCCGCTGGACGCCCTGGTGCTGCTGCAGGACTTCGACCTGCACCCCGGCGTGATCGTTGAGTCCCGCCCCATCGGCGTGTTCAACATGACCGACGACGGCGGCGGCGACGCCAAGGTGCTTTGCGTTCCGGTCGACGCCCGCTTCGATCACATCAACGAGATCAGCGACGTCAGCGAATTCCTGATCAAGGAAATCGAGCACTTCTTCACCCGTTACAAGGACCTGGAGCCGGGCAAGTGGGTCAAGGCCGAGGGCTGGGGCGACCGCGCCGCCGCCGAGGCCGAGCTCGAGGCATCCATAAAGCGTTACGTTCCCCACACGCATTAACCTCCCCGCCCACCCAGCCCCTCCAACGCGGGGTCACTTACCGCCCATCCGGACCCCGGATATGGGCCGTATGTGACCCCGCGTTGCTGTTTAACGGGGCGGGGGTCGTCAGTGGCGGGTCAGGAATGTGTGAAATCGTTAGCCCATGAACGTTGCGCCTGCCTTCAATCCTCCCTGCGGTCCGATCACTGGATGGCGGGATGGTGACGTTGTCCGCGCCACCGGGATCCCCTACGCCAGCGCGGGCCGTTTCCAGCCTCCAGTGAGCGCCCCCGACCGGACCGGCGTCCTCGCGGCGACGTCCCTGTCCCCGGCCTGCCCGCAGGGTCCGGTGCCGTTCCTGGACGACATCCTGGGCACGCGCTACGGGGAACTTCCCGGCAGCGAGGACTGCCAGCGGATCTCCATCACCATGCCGGCCGGCCTCGAGGACGGCGAGCGGGTCCCGGTGATGGTGTGGCTGCACGGCGGGTCCTACACGTCCGGTTCCGGCGACCTGGCGATCTTCGATCCCAAAGCCCTCGTCGCCGAAAACCGGGTCATCGTCGTGTCCGTGACCTACCGCCTGGGCCTGTTCGGCTACCTCGCCACCGGCACCGGCCGGCCCGCGAACCTCGGACTGCTTGACCAGCTCGAGGCGTTCCGCTGGGTTCAGCGCAATATCGGCGCCTTCGGCGGGGATCCCGGAAACGTCACCGCTTTCGGGCAGTCCGCCGGAGGCGACGCCGTCGCCCACCTGATGGCGACGCCCGAAGCCCCCGCCCTCTTCCAGCGCGCCATCATTCAAAGCGCACCCCTGGGCATCACCCGGGGCCGGGAAAAGATGAGCAGAGCCATGGGAATCGCTGCGGAAACTGTCACCGAAGACACCCCGGCCATGGACGTCGTTGCCGCCGAGGAGCACGTGTCGCAAGTTGCCCGGAAGTTCGGGCTGATCGCCGCCATGCCCTTCGGCACCCAGTACGGGCACTCCCCCCTGCCGCCGGAATCGGGCATAGAGGACGCCTGGAACGCCACGGCCCCGGAGATCGAGGTCCTGATCGGGCACACCTCCGAGGAGGCGCGGATGTTCCTGCCGCGCAACCAGGCCGTCAGCCGCCTTGGCAGGGTTCCGGTGCTCGGGGGCGCCGCCGTCAGGGCCATCAACTGGGGCGTGACGGAGGCGGTGTATGGCCGGTCCGCGAGGAAGTTCGCCCGGCGGCACACCCGGGCAGGCGGCACGGCCTACAGCTACGTGCTGTCCTGGGCAGCGCCGGGAAACTTTTACGGGGCCGCGCACACCGTGGACCTGCCGCTGCTGTTCGGGGACAAAAAGACCTGGGCGGGAGCGGGGCTGCTCGCGGGCGCAAGCTGGGAGGAAATCGATGCGCAGGGCCGGGCCCTCCGCGCCGTCTGGGCGCGCTTCGCCTCCGGGGCAGGCCTGGACAGCCGGGGAGGGATTCCTGGTGCCCTTCGGTACCATTCGGTCGGAGCTGAGTGACCGGCTGATGGCCTGCCCGTTGTCCCCGACCACCGTCCCCGGCGGACCCCGGTGAGGACCCTCGGCGTCGACCTCGCCGCCGCCGCCAAGAAGACCGCGGCCGCCGTCATCGAATGGGGCGACGGCACCGCCCGCCTGGCGCACCTTGTCCTCGGCGTCGGCGACGAGGAGATTGTGCGGCTCTTCGGCTCCAGTGACATGACCGGCATCGACTGCCCCGTCGGCTGGCCGGACGCTTTCCTGCCGTTTCTTGCCGGGCACCTGGCCTTTGACACGCACCCCGTGCTGGACTTCGACGGAATCGAAGGCCGCCGGCTCCTGGCCTACCGGGACACCGACCGCTTCGTCACCGCCGCGACCGGGCTGATCCCGCTCAGCGTCTCCGCCGACCGGCTGGCCCACCCGGCCATGCGGTGCGCCGTGATCCAGGCAAAGATCTCGCGGGACCACGGCCCGCAGGCAAGGGACGGCAGCAGTAGGCTGGCCGAGGTCTACCCGGCGGCCTCGCTGAAATCCTGGGGCCTGCTGGCCCGCGGCTACAAGGGCCGCGGCGGCACGGAAAAGGAGCGGCTGGCCCTGGTCCTTGACGCGCTCACGAAGGCTGCACCCTGGCTGGACCTGGCCGGATTCGATGACCAGCTCGCCGGCTCCGATGACATGTTCGACGCGCTCATCGCCTCCCTCACCGCACGGGCCGTCGCCCTCGGGAAGACCCTCCGCCCCGATGACGGCCACGCCAAAGCAGCCCGGACCGAAGGCTGGATCCATCTGCCCGCCGGCGGCCTGGACGGGCTCAACGCCACCTGGCGGTAGACACCCCGCTGCCATTTCCCCCGGGCATGGGTACGTGCCCGCATCGTGCAAGACTGGCGAAGCATCCAGGCCGGGCATGGAAAACGCGCCCGCCGCAGGTTGCCCGGGCCGCCCTAATCAGCGCTTCCGCCGCCCGTCATTAGTCAGCTGACGGGGCTGGACAAGCGCATTTGCCAGCATCTGACCACCGGGTAGTGTGGATCCAGAATGTTCACGCTTACTATCAACCAAACAGACAGCAGGCGCGACGGCGACTGCGTGCCGCAGCTCCTCAAGGACCTGCGGCACATCCCGGCGCGCCTCGACTTCGACCGCTCCGTGGAGGACGAGGTCCAGGGCATTGTGGACAGCCCCCGGCAGGCCGTCGATGCGGCAATGATCGCGCTGCGGACCGGCAGCTGGTACGTCGGCATCGGCGTCGGGCCGGTCAATGAACCCCTGCCGAACCAGATCAAGGACGCCACCGGCCACGGGCTGATTTACGCCCGCCGGGCCGTCGACCGGCTCCGCAACGGCAAAGACCGGATCCCGGTGGCCGTGGAGGGCCCGCAGGCCGATCTCGCCGCCGAGTCCGAGGCGGTGCTGCGGCTGCTGGGCCACATCGTGCACGACCGCAGCCCCGCGGAATGGCGGGTACTTGACCTGCTGACCCCCGGGGTCCGCGGGCAGCAAAAGGCGGTGGCCGAGGAACTCGGCATCACCACCCAAGCGGTCAGCAAGGCCGTGGCGCGGGCGCAATGGAACGAGGAACACGCCGCGCGGCCCGCCGCGGCCAGGCTGCTGGGCCTGATCCTCGAAGTGCGCTGACCCGCGGTCTTCCTGCGGTCCTAGAGCAGCAGGCTGCGCAGCACGTGGGCGGCGCCGTCGTCGAAAACGGAGTGGGTGACCTCGTTTGCGGCGGCGATGACTTCCTCGGGCGCCTGGCCCATGGCCACGCCGCGGGCCGCCCAGCCGAGCATCTCGATGTCATTGCGGCCGTCGCCGACGGCGACCGTGCGGTGCGCCTCGACCTCCAGCCGGCCGCGGAGGTGCTCGAGGGCGCTGGCCTTGGTGACGCCGGCCGCTGCAATGTCCAGCCACGCCGTCCAGCCCACCGAGTAGGTCACCCCGGCGAGGCCGATGTGCCGGATCGCCGCGTTGAACTCCTCGGGGGTGTTCTCGGCGCTGAAGACCACCACGCGCACGGCGGTGGCGTCCAGCATGGTCTGGAAGTCGACGCCGATTGCCTCCACGCCAAAGCTCGCGTCCTGGAAGCGCTCGGTGGAGAGGAAGTTGCCGTCCTCGTCCTCCAGGGCGTACTTGGCCGAGGGCAGCCGCTTGCGCAGGGCGCGGAGCGCGGGGCCCGGGTCGAAGGTGGCCTTGTGCACGATCTCGTAGCCGTCGGACAGGCTGGAGTCGAGGCGCAGGGTGACACCGCCGTTGGAGCACACGGCGTAGCCGTTTTCGATCCCGATGTGCTCGATGATCGGCAGCGTCGCGTTCAGGGAGCGGCCGGTTGCGATGGTGACGTGGTGGCCCGCAGCCACGACGTCGCGGGCGGCTTCGCGGACGGGAACGGACATGTGTCCGTCGTGATCGACGAGGGTGCCGTCTACGTCGAGCGCGACCATCAGCTTGTGGGCCGTGGTGGTGGGGTAGTTCTGGTTGTTGTCTCGCCGGTCATCGTTGCCAGCGACTGAGGTTTCAGTCAATGTTGTCATCTCACAAGTAGAGCAGACACCCCCGACCGCCGCTAGGACGCAGGCCACAGCGCGCGGTGAACCCGGGGTGAACAGCTGTTGACGGACGAAGACTCAGATGACGGGGAAGACCGTCATACCGCCGAGGTACTTCTGCAGGGCCTTCGGGATGTTGACGGAGCCGTCCGGGTTCTGGTGGTGCTCCAGGATGGCCACGATCCAGCGCGTAGTGGCGAGGGTGCCGTTGAGCGTGGCGACGGCGCGGGTGCCCTTGGGGGCCCCGTCCTCGTTCAGCACGCGTTCGCGGATGTTGAGCCGGCGGGCCTGGAACGTGGTGCAGTTGGAGGTCGAGGTGAGCTCGCGGTAGGCGCCCTGCGTCGGAACCCAGGCCTCGCAGTCGAACTTGCGGGCGGCGGAGTTGCCGAGGTCTCCGGCGGCGGTGTCAATCACCCGGTAGGGCAGTTCACACTTGGCCAGCATCTCCTCTTCCCAGGCCAGCAGCCGGGCGTGCTCGGCCGCAGCGTTCTCAACGTTGGTGTAAACGAACATTTCCACCTTGTTGAACTGGTGGACCCGGATGATGCCCCGGGTGTCCTTGCCGTGCGAGCCTGCCTCGCGGCGGTAGCAGGAGCTCTGGCCGGCGTAGCGGATCGGGCCGGCGGAGAAGTCGAGGATCTCGTCCGCGTGGTAGCCGGCAAGGGCCACTTCCGAGGTGCCCACGAGGTAGAGGTCGTCCTCGGCGAGGCGGTAGATCTCGGCGTCGTGTTTAACGTCGAAACCGGTGCCCTGCATGGTTTCCGGGCGCACCAGTGTCGGGGTGATCATGGGCACGAAGCCGGCGTCGATGGCCTGCTCCATGGCCATTTGCAGGAGCGCCATTTCCAGCCTGGCGCCGGCGCCGCGCAGGAAGTAGAAGCGCGAACCGGACACCTTGGCGCCGCGTTCCATGTCGATGGCGCCGATCAGCTCACCGATCTCCAGGTGGTCCTTGGGTTCGAAGCCGGTGAACTCGCGGGGGGTGCCGACGGTCTTGACCACGATGTAGTCGTCTTCGCCGCCCTCGGGGACGCCGTCCTCGATGAGGTTGGGGATGCCGCGCAGCAATTCCTCATGGGCGGCCTGCGCGACGTCGGCCTCGGCGGAGGCGGCCTTGACCTGGCCCGCGAGGACCTTAACCTCGGCCAGCAGGGCCTGCTTCTCCTCGCCCTTGGCCTGCGCCACCTTCTTGCCGAAGGCATTCTGCTCGGCTCTCAGGTTTTCGAAGCGGATCAGGGCGGCGCGCCGGGCCGAGTCCGCGACGATGATCGCGTCCACCACGGATTCATCGGCGCCGCGGGCGCGCTGGCTGGACCGGAACTTGTCCGGATTTTCGCTGAGGTCTTTTACGTCGATCACCTGACAAGACTATCCAATCCGGCCGCCGTTCCCGGGCAATCCGGGCTCCGGCCGCCGGCGGGATAGTGTGGGAGCACAATGCGCGACTGGATGCTTTACCTCGTCATCGCTGGAGTCCTGGCGTTTGCCGTCTCCAGTTGGTGGGGAGTGCGCAAGCTCAAGGCCAGGCACACGCGCAGCGCCGTGTGGGAGGAAACCCACAGTCCGGGGCTGGGCCAGCAGAAGGTGGCCGTGGTGATGAACCCGATCAAGTCCCGGTCCGATGAGGCCCGCACCATGATTGAAGGTGCCTGTTCCGCGGCAGGCTGGGTGCCCCCGCGGTTCTTCGACACCACCGCCGAGGACCCCGGGTTCTCACAGGCGCGGGCAGCTGTGGAGTATGGCGCCGACGTCGTGCTTGTGGGCGGCGGCGACGGCACTGTCCGGGTGGTGGCTGACATCCTCGCCGGCACGGACATCGCCATGGGCCTGATCCCGCTCGGCACCGGCAACCTGCTGGCCCGCAACATCCACCTGGATCTGGGTGACCTGCACGGGAGTGTCCAGACCGCGCTGTTCGGCCACCAGCGCTTCATCGACACGGCGCGGATGCGGGTGGAGAACTCCCGCACGAACAAGTCCGCGGAGCACACCTTCCTGGTCATCGCCGGCATAGGCATGGACGCCGAGGTTGTGGGTGACACCAATGACGGCCTCAAAAAGGCTGTGGGCTGGCTGGCCTACACCGAGGCCGGCGTGCGGCACCTCCCGGGGCGCCGCAAGAAGGTGTCCATCTCGCTGGACGACCAGCCGGAACAGAGCCGGAAGATCCGTAGCGTGCTGTTCGCGAACTGCGGACTGATCCCCGGCGGGATCGACTTCATCCCCCAGGCGATGATCGATGACGGCATGCTGGACGTCGTGGTGATGAGTCCGCGCAGCGCGATCGGCTGGCTGGCGATGTACTGGAAGATCGTGCTGAAGCACAAGAGGAACCTGCCGGTGATGACGTATTACCGTTCCGGCAAGATCACCATCCGCTGCGCGGAGCCTATGCCCACACAGGTCGACGGCGATCCGACCGGCCCCGCCACGAAGGTCACCGTGCAGATTGCCCCCGGCTCGCTGCTCGTCCGGGTCAAGGACGGCACCGAGGGAGATTAGGCGCTGGCTTCCTTCTTGGAGGCTGCCTTCGCCGCATCCGCAGACTTTTTCGCTTCCGCGGCGGCCTTGGCGGCGCGCGCTTCGGACTGCTCGCGGATCATGGCCTGCTCCTCCTCGAAGCGCAGCCGGTCTGCACGGTCGGCGTCGTCGCCGTCCCAGTCCTGATTGTCTGCGGTCGGCTTGGGATTCACGATCATTCCCTGGCCGTCGTTTTCTAGGCTGGTATCTGCCATGACCTGCTCCCTCGGTAGAGGACTTCCCCAATATGGATCAGGCAAGCATACGCACAGTTTCCATGGGGCGGAAGTGCCGGATGTGGCATTTGTCTACGCTGTGGGCGAAGCCTTGGACATATATTCCGGCACCACGGATGCCCCCGACAGTATGTCTTTTACCCAGGCATGCGCCGCCCGGAATGCCTGGTCCGAGGTGTGCGGCTCCACGACCGTGCGGTGCCCGTCGGCCCGGCCGTAGGACCCCAGGAAGCGGGTGGCCGGGCTGATCCGGTGCAGGCCGGCCAGGGCGTCCGCCATGCGTGCGTCGGCCACGTGGCCGTCGGCGTCGATGCTAAAGAAGTAGTGGCCGAGGTACTGGCCGGTCGGCCGCGACTCAATCCGGCTGAGGTTCACGCCGCGGGTGGCGAACTGGTCCAGGATCTCCATCAGCGCGCCGGGGCGGTCTTCCGGCAGCGGAACCACCACGGTGGTCTTGTCCGCGCCCGTGGGCTCCGGCAGCTCCCCGGGCCGGCCGACGAGCACAAAACGCGTGACCGCACCGGGGTTGTCGCCGATGTTCTCCGCCAGCACCACGAGCCCGGGCTGTTTGGCGGCCACAATCGGGGCGCAGATTGCCGCGTCGTAGTGGATGTCGCCTTCCAGCAGGCCCATCGCCGCCGCGGCCGTCGAGGATCCGGGGATATATTCCGCATCCGGAATGGTGTTGTCGGCCCAGAGCCGGCACTGCGCCCACGCGTGGCTGTGGGTGGAGATCCGGCGGATGTCCTCGATCCGGGTCCCGGGCCGGGCCACCAGCACGAAGCTGATCGGCACGAGGGCCTCGCGCAGGATCCGCAGTTCCTGTCCGGTAGCGATCGCATCCAGGGTGGCCGTCACGCCGCCCTCCACGGAGTTTTCGATCGGCACCATGGCCGCGTCAGCCGAGCCGTCGCGGACCTTGTCCAGCGCCGTGTTGACGTTGGAGGCTGGAACGCGGATGGCCTGCGCCGCGTCGGGCACCTGCATCAGGGCCGCCTCGGTGAAGGTTCCCGCGGGTCCGAGGAAGGTGTACGTGACGGGTGAGGCGGGCATCGGCGCTTCTTTCTTCAACTACAGGATGACGGGCTTGAGTCCGTTGTCGGACACCAGCGGCATTCCGGTTTCCAGCCACTGGTCCATGCCGCCGGCGACGTTCAGGGCGGAATACCCCTGGCCGGAGAGCCACTGGGTGGCGCGGAAGGAGCGGCCGCCGGTCCGGCAAATGACGTAGAGGTCCTCGTCCGGGTCGAGTTCCCCGAGCCGGGCCGGGAGCTGGTCCAGGGGGACGTGCAGCGCTCCGGCCGCGTGGCCCGCGGCCCACTCGTAGTCTTCGCGGACGTCGAGGATCGTGGCCCCTTCAGGGATGTCGGACACGGTCACGGTGTCAAAGTCGCTCATAGTCGTCCCTTCCGCAGAATGCATGGTCTGCCTCCAGCGTATCGCCAGCCACCGGCACCGCACCCTTACCCGGCAGCAGGTTACGCTTCTGGCATGGCGCAAAGGAGATCCACGGCAACTGACCGGCCCACGATTCCGGCAAGTCCCCGCTCTTCCCCCCACCGGACATGCCCTCCCCTTGCCGCCAGGAATGGGCACAATCCCACCATGTCCACCCGCCGGCGCCGCCACTGGACATGTCCCGCCGACGGCACTGCCTCCCCCCGCCGGACATGCCCTCCCCTTGCGCCCAGGAATGGGCACAAGGCCACTATGTCCACCCGCCGGCACCGCCGCTGGGCATGTCCCGCGAAGCGGACGGCCGGGGAAACGGGGCCGCGTTCCCTTGGCTGAGATCCATGAACTCTCCGCTGTGGGGCTGCGCGACGCCCTGCGCTCCGGCGAGCTGTCCGCAAGGCAGGCCACCGAGCATTTCCTGGACCGCATCGCCGCCGAGAACCGGCAACTGGGCGCCTTTATCACCATCACTGCGGAGCAGGCCCAGCTGGACGCGGCCGCGGCGGACAAGTCCCGCGCCCGGGCCGCACGGGACGGGACCGGGCTGGCGCTGCTGCATGGCGTGCCGGTGGCCTTCAAAGACCTGACGGACGTCGCCGGTGTCGTGACCACCCACGGCAGCGCCGCCCTGGACCACAAGCCAGCCCTGGCCGACAGCGCCATCGTCGCGACGTTGAAGAGTGCGGGCGTGGTCTCGCTGGGCAAGACCCAGGTTCCAGAGTTCGGCCTCACGGCGTACAGCGAGAACCGGATCGCGCCGCCCTCACGGAACCCGCACGCCCTGAGCCGGAGCTCGGGAGGCTCCTCCGGCGGCAGCGCCGCAGCGGTGGCCGCCGGGCTGGTTCCCTTTGCCCCCGGCTCCGACGGCGGCGGATCTGTCCGCATTCCGGCCGCCGCCTGCGGACTCGTGGGCCTGAAGCCCGGCCGGGGTCTGGCCCCCGCGGGCGAAAGCACCGGCGACCCCGCGGGCCTGGTCGTGTCCGGGCCGATGGCCCGTTCCGCCGCGGACGCTGCGCTGCTGCTCGATGCGCTGGTGCCGGCGGCGCTGGTCCCCGGCCCGGCCGGGACTGGCAGCCCCGGGGTCCCGGCTGCCAGCTACCTGGAGCTCGCCCGGCAGGACCCGCCCAGGCTGCGGATCGGAGTCAGCCTGGACAGCCCGTGGCAGACGATTTTCCCCTTCACCCCGGCCCGCGAGGCCCTCGATGCCCTCGCCGAAGGCATCAGGCGGCTGGAGGCAGCCGGCCACGAAATTTCGGAAGCGTCCATCCGCTACGACAACCGATACCCGGCAGCGTTCACGACAGCCTGGACCGCCGCCGTCGGGGACGCCCGGATCGTTCCCCAGCGCGAGGCGCTCCTGACCCCGCTGACACGCACGTTCCGGCGCCGCGCGCAGCAGCGCGGACCGGCGCAACTCGCCGAGTCGCTCGGGTTCCTGCGCCTGTTCCGGCGCGACACCATCGCCCAGTACGCCGCCTTCGACCTGATCCTGATGCCCGCGCTGGCCCAGACGCCCCGCCCGGTGGGCTGGTTCACCGGCGCGTCCCACGGCGACGGCTACTGGCCTGCGGCCGAATGGACGGGAGATGCCGACGGCGATTACCGCAAGCAATGCGAGTACGCACCCTGGTCGTCCATGGTCAACGTGTGCGGGCTGCCCGCAATCACCATCCCGGTGCACTGGACCGGCGGGCCCGGGGGTGCCGGGCTGCCGATGGGCGTACAGCTGATCGGGCCGATGGGCTCCGAGGCACTGCTGCTGCAGCTGGCCACCCAGCTGGGGTGCTGACCCTGCGACCCACGGGATGTGGATGATTTCGGGGGCCGGTGCGGATACGGTTTAGCTGAGCAAGGTCAGGACATGTCCAGTCTGGAAACTTCCCACGAGAGGGATCAATGAAGATCACCGGCGCAGTACTTGAGGAAATCGGCCGCCCCCGGCCGTACGCGGACTCCAGGCCCATCAGCATCTCCGAACTGGACCTGGAAGGCCCGGGGCCGACCGAGATCCTCGTGCGGATCGAGGCCGCCGGCATCTGCCACTCGGACCTCAGCGTCGTGGACGGCAACCGGGTGCGCCCGGTGCCGATGCTGCTGGGGCATGAGGCTGCCGGACGCGTCGTCGAGGTGGGCTCGTCCGTCACGGACCTTGCGCCGGGCCAGCGCGTCGTCATGTCCTTCCTGCCGCGCTGCGAACAGTGTACGAACTGCGCCGCTGACGGACGGCTCCCCTGCACAGCGGGTTCGAAGAGCAACGGCGAAGGCACGCTCCTGCACGGATCCATGCACCTTGACCGCAACGGCGAAAAGGTCTTCCACCACCTGGGCGTCTCCGGCTTCGCCACCCACGCCGTCGTGGACCGCGCCTCGGCGGTCCTGGTCGGCGACGACATCCCGGCGGACGTCGCCGCCGTCCTCGGCTGCGCCGTGCTGACCGGAGGCGGCGCCGTCCTGAACGCCGCCCGGCCGCGGCCGCACGACAGCATCATGATCGTGGGGCTCGGCGGGGTCGGCATGGCCGCGCTGATCACGGCGATCTCCCAGGGTGTCTCGCGGATCGTGGCGGTGGACACGCTGGAGGAAAAGCTGGAGCACGCCGCCCGGCTGGGCGCCCACGAAACCTACACCCCGCAGCAGGTCCTCGAACAGGGCATCAAGGCCAGGTACGTGATCGAATGCGCCGGGAACCCCCGCGCCTTCGAAACCGCCTTCGCCGCAACCGAGGCGGGCGGCACCACGATCACGGCGGGCCTGCCGCACCCGGACGCACGCGCCCAGATCTCGCCGCTGACCATCACCGCCGAGGCCCGGACCATCGTCGGCAGCTACCTTGGCTCCGCGGTGCCGTCCCGGGATATCCCCAAGTACGCCCGGCTCTGGCGCGAGGGAAAACTGCCGGTCGAGGAGTTGATCACGGCGCGCATCGCCCTGGCGGACATCAACGAGGCCATGGACCAGCTCGCCGACGGGAAAGCGGTCCGCCAGGTCATCATGTTCGACGCCGGCTAGCCCCGGCGGCAGCCCCGCGGCACCGCCACTCCCGCTTGCGCTATCACTTGTGGCTGCCATTCGGCGTCGGTGGCAGCATCAACTGACAGGGCAACGGGGGTGGAAGCGGCGGGCAAACACCCTGCGAATGGCTTGGCCCGGGGCGCCGCGAATGTGACAATCCCGCGTCACACTGTCAGCATTAAGTAAATGAGCACTACTCATTTATCCACGCCCCCCGCTACAACGCCGGGCGACACTTCCTTTTTTGGCCACCCAAAGATGCTGGCCAGCCTCTTCTCCGTAGAGATGTGGGAGCGCTTCTCCTTCTACGGCATGCAGGGGATCCTGCTCTACTACATGTACTTCACAGCCGCCGAAGGCGGACTGGGAATTGAGCAGGGCCTGGCCGCCGGGCTCGTCGGCGCCTACGGCGGCGGCGTCTACCTTTCCACCATCCTCGGCGCCTGGCTCGCGGACCGGCTCTTCGGCTCCGAAAAGGTGCTGTTCGGCTCCGCGATCCTGATCATGGCCGGCCACATCGCCCTCGCCTCCCTGCCGGGCATCCCCGGCCTGATCGCCGGCCTGGTGCTGGTCGGCATCGGCTCCGGCGGCCTGAAGGCGAACGCCACGGCCCTGGTGGGAAGCCTCTACCGGGAGAAGGATGAACGCCGCGACGCCGGTTTCTCCATCTTCTACATGGGCATCAATGCAGGCGCGCTGATCGGCCCGCTGGTCACCGGCTGGCTGCAGGAAAGCCACGGGTTCCACTGGGGCTTCGGCGCCGCCGCGGTCGGCATGGCCGTGGGCCTGGTCGTCTACGCGCTCGGCCGCAAGAACCTGCCCGAGGACGCGCACCGGGTCCACAACCCCCTGCCCGCCGACGAGCGCACCAGGTACGGCCTGCGCTTCGGGGCGATCGCCGCCGTGATCGCGGTGCTGCTGGCCACCGGCATCGTCAATGCCGGGAACCTGGCCATGTCCATGGCCTACGCGGCCATCGGCGTATCCGTGCTCTACTTCGCCCTGATCTTCAGCAGCAAAAAGGTCGACGGCACAGAACGCCGCCGCGTGGCCGCATTCATCCCCCTGTACATCGCCTCCGCCGCATTCTGGGCACTGTTCCAGCAGCAGTTCACCTTCATCGCCGTGTACTCGGAGGAGAAGCTGGACCGGAACCTGTTCGGCTGGGAAATGCCGGCCGCCTGGGTCCAGTCCATCAACCCGGTGTTCATCATCATCTTCGCCGGCGTCATGGCTGCCCTCTGGACCCGCCTTGGCCGCAAGCAGCCGGGCTCGGCGCTGAAGTTCTCCATCGGCCTCTTTGTGATGGGACTGGCATTCCTGGCCTTCATCCCGCTGGCCGGGGACGGCAAGACCCCGCTGCTGGCCCTGGTGGGGATCCTGTTCCTGTTCACCCTCGCGGAACTGTTCCTGTCCCCCATCGGTCTGTCCGTGACCACCAAGCTGGCTCCGAAGGCCTTCCACACCCAGATGGTGGCGCTGTTCTTCCTCTCGGTGTCCCTGGGCACCACGCTGGCCGGCATTTTGTCCGGCCTGTACAACCCGGCGGATGAGCTGCCGTACTTCGTCGGCATCGGCGGCACCGCCATGCTGCTGGCCGTCGGCCTGGCCGCGGCCTCGCCGGCGATCAAGAAGCTCATGGGCGGCGTACGCTGAGCCGATGAGCCCGAGACGCCACGCACCGGTTGAGTCCCGCGTCTACGTCCCCGCCGCAGGCGAGGCGTCCGACGTCGAGCTCATGCCGGCGGGCGATGTCACCGACGGCGTGGTGCGGGTCGGCGGCACCATCCGCCGCCCGCACCAGCCGCAGTCCCTGGCCGTCGCCGCGTACCTCGACTGGCTGGAAGGCGCCGGATTCGACGGGTCCCCGCGGTTCCTGGGCCGGGACTCGAAGGGCAGGGACGTGCTGACTTTCGTGCCCGGAGGGTGCGCCGGCCCGGTCCCGGAGGCTTGGGTCCAGTCCGAGGAGCTCCTGGCCTCCGTGGCGGAGCTGCTGCGCCGGCTGCATGCGGCGTCGGCCGGGTTCGTGCCGGACGACCACCCGTTCCCGCCTCGCCCGGTCCGCCAGGATCCGGCAGAGCTCGTCTGCCATCTGGATGTGACCCCGCAGAACGTGGTGGTCCGGGACGGCCTCGCTGCCGGAGTGTTGGACTTCGACCTGGCCGGTCCCACAACGGCCTTCAAGGATTCCTTCAACACTGCAATGCACTGGGTTCCGCTCCGGGATCCGGCTGATGCGTGGCCTGGCTGGGAGGCGGCCGACCCGTTCCGGCGGCTCCGGATCTTCGCCGACGCGTACGGCTGGGATGAAGGGGAACGACGCCGGCTGCCCGCCTTCGGGACCGAGGCCACGGCGCTGAGCTACGAGCGGATGGAACACAACGCCCGCGCGCTTGGCGGCGGCTGGGCCCGGATGTGGGACGACGGCGTGGGCGGCATGATCCGCCGCCGCGGCCAGTGGCTCGAGGCCAACGCCGGCCGGCTGGTTGAGGCCCTGACCCCCTGACGGAGGAGCCTAGGCCCCGTACCCCCGGTAGCTTGAGCTGCTGATGGCCAGCCCCAGCGCAATGATCACGACCACCAGTATGGTCAACGCGATCCCCACATAGCCCAGCACCAGGCCGGCAATGGCCATGCCCCTCCCCGACGGCTCGCGTTTGAGGGCCAAGTGCCCGAGAATGACCGCCGCGAGCTGCGGCAGGAGGAAGATGCCCAGCCCCACGAAAGCGGCGATGCCGCAGCACAGGCTGGCGATGCTCAGGCCCCTGGGTTCCGGCGGCACACCGTAATAGCTCGGCTGCCCGTAGGCATTGAACGGGCTGCCCGGCTGGCCATACTGGGGAGGCGCACCATAGGGCTGCTGTGGGGCCGCGCCGTAGGGCGTGCCGCCCGCATCGGCGGGCTGGCCGTAGCCGGCCGCAGGCTGGCTGTACTCGGACGCCGGCTGGCCGTAGCCGGCCGCCGGCTGGCCGGACTGCTCCCCGGACTGTCCCGGCGTGCCGTAGGGCTGCTGACCATAGCCTGGCTGCTCGATCTTCGCCGTCGCCGGCCACGAAGGAGCCTTTGGCGGCGCGGGAACGTCGGATTCCTGCGCAGGAATGTACGACGGCGGCTGGTAGCCCTCCGGCGTCCCGTCATGCTCCGGTTTCGGCTGGTCAGTCATGGTTGTCCCCCTATGGACGTCTCTGGCTTCAGCCTACCGCCGTCCCGGGGCGCTGGGCAGGATATTTCCGCGTCATAGGCGCCGTAATCATGTTGCCTTCCCCGCAGGTCTGGCATGCTGGTGCCATGGCTAGCCGCGCGGGCACTGTTGCCCAACCCCAAGACCTTGTTGATCTCACTGCGCTCCTGGATGCGTACTACGATGTTTCCCCCGATCTGGGCGACCCCGGCCAGCGGGTGGCCTTCGGCACCTCCGGGCACCGGGGCTCGAGCCTGAAGGCCTCCTTCAACGAACCCCACATCCTCGCCATCACCCAGGCGATTGTCGAGTACCGGGCCGGCCAAGGCATCACCGGGCCGCTGTACCTCGCCAAGGACACCCATGCCCTGAGCGAACCGGCCCAGAATTCCGCCCTCGAGGTCCTCGCGGCCAACGGCGTCAACGTGCTGATCGACGCCCGCCACGGCTACACCCCCACGCCGTCGCTCAGTCACGCCATCCTGACGCACAACAACAACTCCCCCGCCGGGGCTCCGCAGGCGGACGGCATCGTGGTGACCCCGAGTCACAACCCGCCCGGCGACGGCGGTTTCAAGTACAACCCCCCGCACGGCGGACCCGCTGACACGGACGCCACCGGGTGGATCGCCAACCGCGCCAATGAACTGCTGGAGAACGGCCTGCGCGGGGTCAAGCGGATCCCCATTGCCGAGGCCCTCAGCGCCGGCACCACGGGCAAGTTCGACTTCCTCAGCAGCTACGTGGATGACCTCCCCTCCGTGCTGGACCTCAACGCAATCCGCGAGGCCGGCGTCCGGATCGGCGCTGACCCGATGGGCGGCGCGTCGGTGGACTACTGGGGCGAGATCGGCGAACGCCACCACCTCAACCTCACGGTGGTCAACCCCACCGTCGACCCCCAGTGGGCTTTCATGACCCTCGACTGGGACGAGAAGATCCGGATGGACTGCTCCTCGCCCTCGGCGATGGCCTCCCTGATCAACCGGATGGCTGTTGGTGCGGACGGGTCCGCAGCCTTCGACATCGCCACCGGCAACGACGCCGACGCCGACCGGCACGGGATCGTGACGCCGTTTGTCGATGGGCAGGGCGGACTGATGAACCCGAACCACTACCTCGCCGTCGCAATCGACTACCTCTACCGGCACCGGACCGGCTGGAACCCGAAGTCAGTGATCGGCAAGACCCTTGTGTCCTCGTCGATTATCGACCGCGTGGCCGAGAGCCTGGGCCGCAAGCTCGTGGAAGTGCCCGTGGGCTTCAAATGGTTCGTCCCGGGGCTGCTCTCCGGCGAGGGCGCCTTCGGCGGCGAGGAATCCGCCGGCGCTTCCTTTAACAAGATGGACGGCAGCGTCTGGACCACCGACAAGGACGGCATCCTGCTGGCCCTGCTGGCGTCGGAGATCACGGCGGTCACCGGCAAGTCACCCTCGCAGCTCTACAAGGGCCTCACGGACAAGTTCGGCGACCCGGTCTACGCCCGGATCGATGCAGCTGCCACCCGGGAGCAGAAAGCGGCCCTCGGCAAGCTCTCGCCGTCGGACGTCACCGCCACCGAGCTTGCGGGCGAGACCATCACAGCCAAGCTGACCGAGGCGCCGGGCAACGGGGCAGCGATCGGCGGCCTCAAGGTGGTCACCGAGAACGCGTGGTTTGCGGCCCGCCCCTCCGGCACCGAGGACGTCTACAAGATCTATGCCGAGTCGTTCAAGGGAGCCGAGCACCTCAAGCAGGTCCAGGCCGAGGCCAAGGCGCTGGTGGACGGGGTCATTTCCTAGCCGCCCGGCCCTGGGCCGGGACCGCTCGGGCGCCCGCTCAGGCCGGCTCTTCCTCGAGTCCCCCGGCGAGCACCGAGCGGTTCCTGCCCAGGGTCTTAGCGCGGTAGAGCGCCGCGTCCGCGGAGGCGATCAGGGCGTCAAGATCCACACGGCCGGGCGCGGTCGAGGCGATCCCGTAGCTGGAGGTGGGCAGCCGCGGGATCACCGGCGACGACGAGGCGTGCAGCCGGGCGCTGATGTCCGCGGCGATTTCCCCCGCCCGTTCCGGGGTCACGCCCGGAAGGAGCATGATGAATTCCTCACCGCCGTAGCGGCCCACCAGGTCGGTGGAACGGACCGTGGCGGCGCAGGCCTCCGCGAACGCCTGCAGAGCGGTGTCGCCGGCCAAGTGGCCAAACTCGTCGTTGATGGCCTTGAAATGGTCCAGGTCCGCCAGGATCAGCGACGCCATGGTCCGGCCCCGGCTGAGGCGGCGCAGTTCGTCCTCGGCAAGGTCCAGGAAAGCCGTGCGGTTCAGCAGTCCGGTGAGCCCGTCCACCGTTGCGCGGGCGCGGAGGTCCCGGGTCTGCTGTTCGTAACTCAGCTCCGCCATTGTGAAGGATGCGACCACCATAATCACGGCCGAAAAGACCGTTGTCGCTGCGGAGCCGAAGACGGACTGGAATACCGGCCCGTCGCGGCCTTCCGCGAGAAAGGCGACGAGGCGGCCCAGATAGTACCCGGCCAGGATGCCGGAGCCCACACCCAGCGTGAGGTGAACGCGGGAAAAGTGCCGGTCCAGCAGGAACAGCTCCCGGCAGCCAAGGCCGATCAGCAGGCTCATGAAGCCCAGATAGGCGGGCGCGCCGGACCACACGTTGGTGGCCGGGTGGTCGAGGACCGAGGCCACGGCCGTAATGGCCGGGGCCGCCGCGAGATACCAGATTCTTGGACTGGCGGTGCGCAGAGACCGCGCCCCCGCCCAGATGCTGGCCGCACCCGCCACGAGGAGCAGGTTCCCGAGCGGGTTGGACCAGACCTGGTGTGGTGTCCCGTCCAGCAGGTATGCCGCGTCGCCGGACAGGAACAGCAGCAGGGCCAGGCACCACCAGCCGCTGTACGCCGAACGCGTCCGGCGGAACGTGATGAAGTAGAAGAGCAGCAGCAGGGTCAGATCGACGACCGCCAAGGCGACCCGCAAGGTTGCGGTGTCAAGCATCATAGTGGCCCCCCGGTCCGCTCGCCATAGCCCGATTTGCGCCGACTCCGCGCCGCAGGTGCCCTTAGTATTGCACCCCGCGGCAAAATGTGACCACCGTCCCCGATGTGCCCCGCCCGGGACCCGGGGTCCCCGGGGGATCACACCCGGTGCCCCGTTCTGGGCGCCCAGGGGCTCTGGGTTTGGCTCTGGGGTTAAGGCCCCGGGGCGGACTAAACTGGGAAGCGGCCCCGGATGCGGCCTTGCGCTCACCCGCAGAATAGCGTCCCGAGTGCCTCCGGCCTGTCCCCCATGGTGCCGGAGGCACCTCCGCGCCAGAACAGTGCTGCAAGCACCGTCCACGCCAGAACAGTCACCGCGCCACCCCGCCGCGAGGGAACGGCGTCAGCGCCTGTTTCCGTTGGGCAGATTTCGCCTAGACCGTGCGGACGACGTCCTCGTAGGCGAACTTCGGCTTCGCGGCACCCCAGGCGTCAGCGGCGGGCTGGCCGATGTTGACCACGAGGAAGCTCTTCTGGCCGCCGTCGGGGAAGAAGGCCTCGTCGATCGCGCTGAAGTCCGCGCCCGTCATCGGTCCGGCGGACAGGCCAAGGGACCGGACAGCGAGGATGAAGTAGCCAGCCTGCAGATGGGCGTTGTTGTTGCCGGTGGCCGCGGCGAGCTCCGGGGCTGCGTCGTACATTGCCTTGGGCGCGTTGTAGCCGGGCAGGAAGTTGTCCCACTGCTCCTGCCAGGACGTGTCGTAGCTGAGGACGGCGACGAGCGGTGCAGTGGCGGTCTTGGCGCGGTTGCCGTTGGCGAGGGTTCCAACCAGGGTGGTGCGGGCTTCCTCGGACCGGACGTAGGTCACGCGCAGCGGCTGCGAGTTGAATGCGGTGGGGCCGAACTTGGTGAGTTCGTAGATGGCCCGGGCCTGCTCGTCGGTGACTTCGCCGGTGAAGGTGTTGGGGGTGCGCGCCTCGGCAAAGATGGCGTCCACTGCGGCGGCGTCGATTACTGCTTCGTCATGGGCGATGGTCATGGGCATCCCTTTCGCTGGGTGTGCCCGCCGGGCGGCGGCCACTGGGTCCTGTCCATAGTTGCAACTTCAACCTGCGCCTCCTGCTTCCCGGGACGCCGCGTGACGTGCGGCACAGGGGCGCCCCCGGCGAAGCATGCCGGAAACACCGGCGCGGTAAAGTTGCTCCGGAAGATTCCTTCCCGCCCCGCCACACATTCTCTGAAAGGCCCCGGCAATGAGCATGCTCGGTACCAAATGGAAGCTCCACGGCAACGGCAAGTCCATCCGCCCGGGCGAGGTCGTGAAGCCGGATGAGCGCCTTGCCTGGCCGCTGACCATTGGCGTCGGGATGCAGCACGTCGTCGCCATGTTCGGCGCCACCTTCCTGGTCCCGATCATCACGGGCATGCCGCCGGCCACGACGCTGTTCTTCTCCGGCATCGGCACCCTGCTCTTCCTCGTCATCACCAAGGGCCAAGTGCCGAGTTATCTGGGCTCCAGCTTCGCGTTCATCGCGCCGATCATGGCCTCGCAGCAGCAGTACGGCGTCCCCGGCGCGCTCGGCGGCGTGGTGCTGGCCGGCGTGGGGCTGGCGATCATCGGCGCGGTGGTGCAGAAGTTCGGTGCCGGCTGGATCAACCGCCTGATGCCGCCCATCGTGACCGGCGCCATCGTCGGACTGATCGGCCTCAACCTCGCGCCCGCAGCGAAGAACAACTTCGACGCCGCCCCGGTCACGGCCCTCATCACCCTGGCAACGATCATCGTCACCAGCGTCTTCTTCCGCGGCATCCTGGGCCGGCTGAGCATCCTGGCCGGCGTCGTGCTGGGCTATGCCGTGGCGATGATCCGCGGCGAAGTGGACTTCACCAAGGTGGACTCCGCCGCCTGGGTGGGCCTGCCGTTCTTCCAAACCCCCGAGTTCCACCTCGGCGTCGTTGGCCTGTTCGTGCCGGTGGTGCTGGTGCTGGTGGCGGAGAACATCGGCCACGTAAAGTCTGTGTCCGCCATGACCGGCCAGAACCTTGACGGCGTCTCCGGCCGCGCGCTGATGGCCGACGGCGCCGCTACCGTGCTTGCCGGCATGGGCGGCGGCTCCGGCACCACGACCTACGCCGAAAACATCGGTGTTATGGCCGCCACGAAGGTTTATTCGACGGCGGCCTACTGGGTGGCCGGTATCTTCGCCGTGGTGCTGAGCTTCTCGCCGAAGTTCGGCGAACTGATCGCCACTGTCCCGGCCGGCGTGCTGGGCGGCGCCGCGACGATGCTGTACGGCATGATCGGCGTCCTCGGCGTCAAGATCTGGGTGCAGAACAAGGTGAACTTCGCCAACCCGATCAACCTGACGACGGCCGCCGTGGCGTTGATCGTCGGCATCGCCGACTACACCTGGACCATCGGCGACCTGAAGTTCACCGGCATCGCCCTCGGCTCCGCGGCGGCCCTGGTGATTTACCACGGCATGAAGGCTATCGCGAAGGCCCGCGGCACCGTCGCCGAGCCGGAGACGGAAGGCCCCCTTGCAGCCGCCGCGGCCGCCGCCACGGCAGTGAGGCGCGCGCCGAAGAAGCGCCGCTAGAACCCCGCCGCAGCCGGAAGGCCGGGAACCGCGCACCGAATTGGTGCGCGGTTCCCGGCCTTCGCCGTTACGAGGGTTTCGCTGGCCGGGGTCTAGCCGGCGTCGAATGCTTCCTCGTCGTCGCTGTCCCTGTCCCTGGGGGCCTTGTCGTCGGGCAGGTCGGTTCCCGATCCGTCGGGCAGGCCGGCCGCGTCCTGGCTGGCCTCTGAGGAGAACGGCCGCCCGGCGTCAGGCTTTTCGGTGTTGCTCTCGTCCATCTCCGCCTCCGAGGACGGCATGGCCGCCTCTGAATTCTCCGAGGCGTCGGCGTCGTAGCCGGGGGTGGTACTGGCGTTTTCTGAACTCATTTGTTCCTCCGTTCCTCCGAAGCGTCCTGCTCCGGGTTCTCCTGCACTGTCCTGGTCTTCGGCGCCGAACTGGCTCAGGTCCGGCGTCCCGGCCGGGTAAGTCTCCCCGTCCGGGCTGTCCTGGCTGAGTCCTGCTGCGTCGAACGCTTCTTCCTCGCGGGGCTGCGCGAACTTCTTTGTGTCACCGGGGGGCAATTCCTGCTCCGCCGTCGGCGTTCCGTAGCCGCCGGCCTCCTCGATGGGTTCCTGCTGTTTCTCCTGGGTCATACCGTTCCTCCCTTGCTGTTAATGGACGATCGAAAAAAGGTTGGACTGCGTGGATGCCGGAAATAGCTTGTCGGCGCGGGTTCGGCTCAGAGGCCCTTGCCGCCCGTGACGGGCACTACGGCGCCGGAAATGTAGGAGCCGCGGTCGGAGGCCAGGAGCACGTAGGCCGGTGCGAGTTCCGCCGGCTGTCCCGCGCGCTGCAGCGGGGTGTCCTGGCCGAAGGACGGCAGCTTGTCCGGCCACTCGGTCGCCGGGATCAGCGGCGTCCAGATGGGGCCGGGAGCCACAGCGTTGACGCGGATGCCTTTCGGACCGAGCTCCTGCGCCAGGGCTTTGGTGAAGGCGATCTGCGCGGCTTTGGTCATGGCGTAGTCGATGAGCTCCGGCGAGGGGTTGAACGCCTGGATCGACGCCGTCGTGATGATGGAAGCGCCCGCCGTCAGATGCGGCACCGCGGCCCGCGCCGTCCAGATCAGCGAGTAGAGGTTGGTCTTGAAGACGCGGTCGAACTCCTCGGTGGGGAGGGACTCGAAGCTGTCCCGGTTCTTCTGGTAGGCGGCGTTCAGCACCACGACGTCCAGGCGGCCGAATTCGGCGAGGGCGTGCTCGACGATTCTGATGGCGAACTCCTCACTGCGCCCGTCGCCGGCGATCAGCAGCGCCCTGCGGCCGGTTTTACGGATCCACGCGGCGGTGTCCTGCGCGTCGGCTTCCTCCTCCGGCAGGTAGGAGATGGCGACGTCGGCCCCCTCACGGGCGAAGGCGATGGCCACGGCCTTGCCAATCCCTGAGTCCCCGCCGGTAATCAGCGCGGCCTTGGCGTCGAGGGCGCCGCTGCCTTCGTAGCTCTCCTCGCCGTGGTCCGGCTGAGGCTCCATGGGCGCGGTCAGGCCTGGCTGTTCCTGCACCTGCTCCGGGAAGGACCCGGAGTAGTAGCCGCGGCGGGGATCGCGCGGCTGGTCCTGCTGTTTGGTCGAATCACTCACAAGTCCACCTACCCAACGTGTCGGTTTTTCCGGGGCATCTTCCCTCGCCGCGGGCATCGACCCCGGCCTTGAAGCTGTCCCGTGAAGTAAACAGTTCCACCCTACCCGGAAATTCATCAGCAACCTTAGTACCGGCTTGAATTTCGTATGGGCCACGCCTAGGTTGAGTGTTAGCTGCCACCGCAGCCCGATAAGCATTCACCCGGAGGCACACCCGTGACCGATCCAGAGGCATCGCGGTCCGCGACGGACCGCCGCAACGAGTCCGGCATTGAAAAGCTGGACCGTAACTGGATGGAACTGCTGCAGGAACTTCGGGTGCTGCAGACCGGGGTCCAGATCCTGGCGGGGTTCCTGCTGACCCTGCCGTTCCAGTCGAGGTTCGCGACGCTGGATGATTTCCAGACGACCCTTTATCTTGCCAACGTGGCGCTGGCAGCCCTCACCACATCGCTGATTCTCCTGCCCGTGAGCGTGCACCGCCGCCTCTTTCGCCTGCATCTCAGGGCTGCCCTTGTGGCGAGCGCGGACAGGATCGCGAAGGTTGCCCTGGCGGGCATCGGGCTGCTCAGCGTCGGCACCTCCGCGCTGGTTTTCGACGTCACGGCGGGCCGGAGAGCGGGCCTGACGGCCGGGGCGGTGCTGCTGACGGTGCTGCTCATCCTGCTCGTCTACGTGCCGAGCAGGCTCCGCCGACAGGCCGCCGAAAGGAAATGACATGACGAACACCGCGAGCCGAAGACGCAGCGAGCTGCCAGGAGGAACCATGGGTAAGTGGGTCAAGGAACACGGGCTGCTGCTGGCCAATATCGGCCTTTTCCTGATGTTCTTCGGCGGCATGGTCTTCAGCGGGGCCGCGGACTACAGCGAGGACCAGCTGGCCCATGGCGAGCCGGCCGTGTCGGTACTGGGGTACCTCGGCACGGGGGCCTTCCTTGAGGCGACCTTTGAGAACTGGGAATCCGAGTTCCTGCAGATGGGCATGTACGTGATCCTGACGGTGTTCCTTTTCCAGAAAGGATCCTCGGAGTCCAAGCCGATGGACCGGGCTTCCGCGCAGGATGAGGATCCCCGGGACGCGCCGCTGAAGAAGTCCACCCCGTGGCCCGTGCGGCGTGGGGGCTGGGTCCTTAAGCTCTATGAACACTCCCTGTCGATCATGTTCCTGCTGCTGTTCGTGGCGTCGTTTGCGCTCCACGCCGTCGGCGGCAGCGAGGAATACAGTTCCGAACAGCAGAGCCACGGGCAGCCGCCAGTCACAGTCCTCGGGTACCTCGCCACGAGCCGCTTCTGGTTTGAGTCCTTCCAGAACTGGCAAAGCGAATTCCTGGCCGTCGCCGTCCTCGTTGGCGCTTCGGTGTACCTGCGCGAGCGGGGCTCGCCCGAATCCAAGCCGGTCGCCGAGCCGCACTACGAGACGGGCGCGTGAGCGCTCCGGCCCCCTCAGGCCCCCTCGAGCACCTGGCTGGTGGCCCAGGCGAGGTACTTCGCGGCGTTTGCGACGGCGTCCTCCGGGCTTCCGGCCACGTCCAGCAGCTGCGCGGCGGCCACCACCCCGTGCTTGGCGAGGTCTTCCGGGGTGACCAGAATCCGTCCAGCGACCACAATCACCGGGATTCCAAGGCTCTGGGCCGCATCGGCGAGCGCAATCGGCGCCTTGCCGGTGAGCGACTGGGAATCCAGCGAGCCCTCGCCGGTGATCACGAGGTCTGCCTGCGCGAGCTTGGCGGCCAGGCCGGTGAGTCCGGCGACCAGCTCGAAGCCGCCTTCCAGTGCGGCGTTGCTGAAGGCCAGGAACGCTGCCGGGAAGCCGCCGGCGGCCCCGGCCCCTGCAACGTTGACGTCCCGCCCGGTGGCTTGGCGCAGCACCGAGGCCCAGTTGCGGAGCCCGGCGTCGAGCAGCTCCACGGCGTCCTCATCGGCACCTTTCTGCGGACCGAACACGGGGGCTGCCCCGTCGCTGCCAACGAGCGGGTTCTGCACGTCGACGGCGATCCGGAAGGTCACGGCGCCCAGCCGGGGGTCGAGGCCGCTGATATCGAGCTGCACCACCTGGGCGAGCGAGCCGCCGCCGAGCGGCACCACGTTGCCCGCGGCGTCGAGCGGCTTGAGGCCGAGCGCGCGCAGGGCGCCGCTGCCGCCGTCGCTCATCGCCGAACCGCCCAGGCCCAGCACGATCTCCGTCGCGCCGGCGTCCAGGGCGGCCGCAATCAGCTGGCCGCAGCCGTAGCTGTGTGCCCGCAGGGCGTTGGCGGGGGTGGGGTCCATGTGCGCCAGCCCGGAGGCCTGCGCGGTTTCGATGACGGCGGTGGCCCCGCCGAAGGCGTCCTTCCGGATCGCCCAGGCTGCGCCGACGGGTGCCAGGATGGGGCCGACGACGGCGTTCAGCCGCTCCTCGTACCCGGCAGCCACGGCCGCCTCGAGGGTGCCCTCGCCGCCGTCGGCCACCGGAAACTGGATGGCTTCGGCGTCGGGATAGACGCGCAAGGCGCCTTCGGCGATGGCGGAAGCGGCTTCGGCGGCGGTCAGGGAGCCTTTGAACTTGTCCGGGGCGATCAGAATGCGCATGGGTCCATCCTGCCAGCCCCGGGACCTGGCCAGGCACCGGACGGCGGCGACATTGCCCGGCGCCGGTAGTAACGTGGCAGCCACACAGAATCGGCCTGGACACAGGGGGCAACGGGGTATGAAAACGCAAAGACCGGCCGGAGCATGACTGGCCTGCCCGGGATGACCGAGTTGCTGCTCGTCCGGCATGGTGAGAGCCAGGGAAACGTGGCCGCCACACAGGCGCACCGGTCCGGGGCCTACGACATCAACGTTCCGGCCCGTGACGCCGACGTCGAGCTGTCCGACACCGGGCGCGGGCAGGCCCTGGCCCTGGGCCGCCTGCTTGCCGAATTCCCCGCGGATCGGCGGGCGGCGGTGTGGTCCTCGCCCTATCTCCGGGCCGTGCAGACGGCGGAGCTGGCCGTCCGCACCGGGGGCTGGCAGACCTCGCCCCTGCTGGACGAACGTTTGCGTGACCGCGAGCTCGGCATCCTGGACATGCTTACCTCCGCCGGTGTGGAGGCCCGGCTCCCCCAGGAGGCGGAGCGCCGGCGGTGGCTGGGCAAGTTCTACTACCGTCCGCCCGGCGGCGAATCGTGGGCCGATGTTGTGCTGCGGCTGCGCTCCCTGGTCGCCGACCTGGACCGGCTGTGTTCCGGACAGCGCGTACTGCTGGTCTGCCACGACGCCGTCATCCTGCTGTTCCGCTACATCCTGGAAGGGCTGACGGAGGGCGAGCTGCTGGACCTAGCCGCTGCCTCCGCGATTCTCAATGCCTCCGTGACCCGGTTCGTCCGGCCCGGCGGCACCGGGCCGTGGCATTTGGAGAGCTTCAACATGGCAGACCACCTGATGAGCGAAGGGGTCCAAGTGACCGAACATGCCGGGGATACCAATGTCCACCCGCGGTGAAGCCGCCGCACCCGGTCCCGGACGGGAGTCTGTCCGCCCGGAGCCCGTCACACCGACCTTGTTGCGGGACTGGCCGTTGCCCGGCGGCGGCTCCGGCAAGGGCGACCGCGGATCGGTGCTGGTGATCGGCGGGGCGCGGATGACGCCGGGCGCCGTTCTGCTCGCCGGGGTGGCCGCGCTGCGCTCCGGCGCCGGCCGTCTCACCCTGGCCGTGGCGGAATCCGTCGCCGTGCAACTGGCGGTCGCGGTGCCCGAGGCGGGCGTGCTCAGGCTGCCGGAAACCGCCTCGGGCACCGTCAAGGGCTCTTCGGCAGCCGCCGTCCTCGCCTCAGCGGTCGAAGCCGCCGACGCGGTCCTGATCGGACCGGGCCTCGACGACAAGGACGAGGCCACTGCGTTGCTCCGCGGACTCCTCAAGGTGCCGGCGGGGAATCAACCGCCCGCCATCATCCTCGATGCCTTCGCCCTGGGCAGCCTGCCCGAGCTGGCCCGGGACCTGGGCCCCTGGGCGGGCCGGCTGATCCTGACCCCGAATGTCACCGAGGCGGGCATCCTGCTGGGGCACGACACCGGGGAGCTGGCCCGCGATGTACCGGAGCTCGCGGAGAAGTACAGCGCGGTGGTGAGCTGCCAGGGTGTAATCGCGCGGCCCAGCGGGGCTGACGGCCGGGCAGCCGGCGGGGCCGGCGGGGCCGGCGCCGGGACACGGGCTTCGCTGTGGGAAATCACCACCGGACACAGCGGCCTGGGCACTTCGGGTTCCGGCGATGTGCTGTCCGGGACGATTGCCGGGCTGCGGGCCCGGGGAACCACGGACGCGCAGGCGGCCTGCTGGGGCACCCATCTGCATGCGGCCGCCGGGGATCGGCTCGCGAGCCGGCTGGGCGGTCTCGGCTACCTCGCCCGCGAACTTACGGAGGAGCTGCCGCCCCTGATGATGGAGCTCAGTTCCTGACCCGGCCCTGGCTGGGGGTCATCCGCCCCAGCCGCCGCGTTCCTGCAGGACTTCCTTGAGCAGGTCCGCGCGGTCGGTGACGATCCCGTCGACCCCGAGGTCCAGCAGCCGGTGCATTTCCGCGGGATCGTTGATGGTCCAGACGTGCACCTGCAGGCCGTGCCGGTGGGCGCGCCGGACGAAACCTGGGGTCACCACGGTCACGGCACCGTAGCTGACGGGAACCTGCAGGGCGTGGACGCCGCGCAGCGCACGTCCCGCGGTGAGGCGCAGCAGTGCCCCCGGGAGCACCGGGCCCAGCAGGACAAAGAGGGCATTGGACACGATGCCGGCGGATCCAGCGGCGGGGCGGCTCAGCTGGTCCAGCACGGCCCGGCGCCGGCGGTCCGAGAAGCTGGCAATCAGCACGCGGTCGTGCAGGCCGTAGCGTTCGATCGCGGCGACCAGGGGCGCCACTGAGTTCCAGTCCTTGACGTCGAGGTTGATCCGGACATCCGGGAAGGTGGTGGCGAGTTCCTCGAACAGCGGGATGGGCTCCGCGCCGCCGATCCGCGCCAGTGCCACGGTCTCCGCCGGAAGTTCGGAGATCCTGCCGCGGCCGTCCGTGACGCGGTCCAGGGTTTCGTCGTGGAAGAGCAGCAGGACGCCGTCGGCAGTGGTGTGCACATCGGTCTCCAGGTGCCGGAACCCCAGTTCGACGGCGGCGCGGAACGCCGCCATGGAGTTCTCCAGGCCGTCCAGGGAGAAGCCGCGGTGGGCCATGGCCACGGGACGTTCCGGGCCGTCACCGGCGGCGAAGAAGGGGTGCGGGGTGCTCACTCTTGAAGCCTAGCCGAGCCCCCGACTGCGGAGCTTTGCGGCGCCATTCGGGGGCACTTTTCGGTGGAGCCAAGCCCGGCCAGAGGCTCTGTTTAACGCGGCCCAGCCCGGCCGGAGGCTCCGGATCAGTTCGCGGGCGGGAGGATCTCCACGCCGTCACTGCAGTGCAGAAGCGTGCGGCCGCGGCCGCCGTCGAGATGCACCCAGACGGCGGTGTGGTCTGCCGTGACGGCGTCCACCTGGCCCTCGGTCTCGTAGCCGGGCGCCAGCCGGACGCTGACGCGGTCGCCCTGCTGCAGGGTCTTCCAGTGCGCGTCCGGCGCCACCCGGCGCAGGGGGGTGTCGTCGGTGTTTTGCGTGCGGTACTTAGCCATGATTTCCCACCGTCAGTCAGCTGATCCGTCGTGAAATTCCAGCGTAGGGCGCCAAGATGAACGCCAGTTGACCGTGAGCTGGTAGTCCGGTGTTTGCGCCGGGAACCGCCGCAGGCCGTGTTGCGGGTACCTGGCGTGGGCGCGCCGGGTCAATCAGGGGCGGGCGGGTCAGCCAGATCCGGTTCAGGGCAGCCGGAGTCCCAGGGCTGCGAGCTTGGCCTCGAGGATCTGGGCGACGCCGTCGTCGTCGAAGTGCGGCGCCTGCTGCCCGGCGGCGAGGATGGCCTCGGGGTGCCCGCTGGCCATCGCGTAGCCGTCGCCGGCCCAGCGCAGCATCTCGATGTCGTTGGGCATGTCCCCGAAGGCCACCACATCGGCGGAGTCGACGCCCAGGCCCGCCGCGTATTCGGCGAGCGTGACAGCCTTGTTGACGCCTGGGAGGGACAGTTCCAGAAGCGCGATATTCGGCGCCGAGTGGGTTGCCGCGGCGAGGTGGGCGACGGCCGGCGTGACTTCGGCCAGGAACTCGTCAGCCGAACCCTCCCGGACCACAGCCAGGAATTTCACCACGGAATCGGCCGCGGTGAGGGTGGTGTGCAGCGGCGCGGGGGTGAACTCGGCGAGCAACCTGCTCGAGCCGTTCTCGATGAACCCGGGTTCCAGGTGAAAGCCGGTCAGGGTCTCGGCGGCGAAGAGTGCGGACGGGCGCAGCCGCTGGATGATGCGGCGGGCCTCGAAGACGGCGTCGAGCTGCAGGGCCCGGGCCGAGACCATGCGGACCGCCTCCAGGTCCCAGACGACGGCGCCGTTCGAGCAGATGACGGTGCCGGTGTGGCCCAGCTGCTCCTGGAGGGGGTGCAGCCAGCGCGGCGGCCGACCCGTGACGAAGACCAATTCGATCCCCGCGTCCCGGCAGGCGTGGAACGCACGGACGGTCCGGTCACTGATTTTGCCGTCGTGGCCGAGGATCGTTCCGTCAATGTCACTTGCTACCAGCCGCATACTGCCAGTCTACGTGGGCGGCGGCGTGGCGGGTTCCGGTGCGGCCGCCCACGCCGACGGCGGCGGCCCGCGGTTAGTGGCGTTCGTAGATGCCGGTCAGGCTCGCGCTGGCCAGGGTGTGCGGGGCGAGTTTGGCCTCCAGTTTCGCCGGGTGCGCACCGGCGTCCAGCCCGGAGTGCGCGACGTCGAGGGCGTGGACCGTGACGATGTACCGGTGCGGGCCGTGGCCCCTGGGCGGAGCCGCCCCCAGGTAGCCGGTGGCACCGCCGTCGTTCTTCAGCTGGAAGGCCCCGGGCGGCAGGTAGCCGGTCTGGCGCGATCCCGCCCCGGCGGGCAGGGACGTGACGTCGGCGGGAAGGTCGAGCACAGCCCAGTGCCAGAAGCCGCCGCGGCCCGGGGCATCGGGGTCGAACATGGTGACGGCGTAACCCCGCGTTCCGGCCGGGGCCCCGGTCCAGCTCAGCTGCGGGGACTCGTCCTTGGCCCCCGCCCCGGTCGACGCGCCGCGCTGGGCCGGCGGAAGGGTCTGCCCGTCCTGGAATGACTCACTGCTGACGCGGAACGAGGGGCCATCGTGGTGTGTCATGGCTGCCTTTCAGTTGCTGGGGAGTTCTGCACTTTCGGAATCGCGGCCCACGGTTTCCGCCGGGTGCGGGGCCTGCGCGCCCAGCTCCGTCCGGTTCAGTTCGGCCCGGGTGGGCGGGTTGGCGCCGGCCCGGGAAACGGTGACAGCGGCGGCCCAGGCGGCATGGGCCAGGAGTCCGCGGAGGCTTTCGGCCGAGAGCTCACGCAGATCCTTGCGGTTCTGCGCCCCGTCCAGGCCCAGGTCCACGATTGCGGAGAGCAGCGCCGCCATAAAGGAATCCCCCGCGCCGACGGTGTCCGCCACTTTCACGGACGGCGCAGGGAAATGCGCTTCGCCGGCGGCATTCACCCCCCAGGGACCCCGGGCGCCGCGGGTGACCACCACCATCGCGGGGCCTTCCGAGCCGCCGAGTGAAAGCCACCGCCGGGCCGAATCCAGCGGATCCTCGCCGGGGTACAGCCACTGGAGATCCTCATCCGAGGCCTTGACCACGTCCGCCAGGGTGACGAACTTTTCCGCCTGCCCGCGCGCGTAGTCCACGTCGGTGATGATGCTGGGCCGGCAGTTGGGATCGAAGCTGATGGTCGCCAAAGGATGGGCATGCTCGACGGCGCTGAGCACCTCGGCGGCCCCGGGAGCCAGCATCGTGGCAATCGAGCCGGTATGCAGCAGGGTTGTTGCCTGCAGCATGAACGGCAGCCGGTCCGCGAGCCCGGGCAGCTGCCAGGCGAGGTCGAAGGTGTAGCTGGCGGCGCCGTCGTCGTCGATCAGGGCGGTGGCGACGGAAGTGGGAAGCTCGTCCGGGCCCAGTGGGAGCAGCACCGAGCTGGACTTCAGGTGTGCCGCCACCGATTCACCGTAGGCGTCTCGGCCGTAGCGGCCGATGAACTGCACCGGGTGGTCCAGCCGGGCCAGGCCCACGGCGACGTTGAGGGGGCTTCCGCCGACATGGGCCTGGATACCAGAGGAACGCTGGACGACATCGACCAGGCCCTCGCCAATAACTGTGAGCATGCTCATACTCTGCCAGAGAACGCGACCCGGCGCCCCAGTGTTTCGGAGTGGGTGTGTTTGGTTCAGGCCGAGGAAGCCCGGGCGCTGTCCACCGGGATACCGGCCGGCCCGGCGTCGGCGAAATTGGCGTCGATGTGGACCACGTCCCTGCCGGCGCGCTGGAGCAGGCTCGCGGCGATGCCTGCCCGGTACCCGGAGGTGCAGTGCACCCAGAGCTTCCCTGCGGGGACGGACTCCAGCTGGCGCAGCAGTTCGTGCAGCGGGACGTTGACCGCTCCGGCCACACGCGAGGCGGCGTATTCGTCAGCCCGGCGCACATCGACGACGGTGTCGCCGGGAGCAAGGCCGGCGAGCACCCCGTCCCAGCCCACGCGGGGATAGGAGGCGAGGGCGGCGCGGGGCGCGAGGGCGTGCGGGTCGGTGCCGAGGGCGGCATCCGGGGACTCGATGCCGATCCGGCAAAGGTCGCGGATGGCGTCTTCCACATCGGTGCGGGATCCCACCAGGGTCAGCTGCTCGCCCCAGGGCAGGATCCAGCCCAGGTAGGTGCTGAAGCTGGTGCCGTATTCGAAGCTCACGCTGCCCAGCAAGTGGTTGCTGGCGAAGGCCACGCGGCGGCGCAGGTCGACCACCCATTCTCCGTCCGCAAGCCGGCGCGTGAGCTCCGCGGCGTCCAGCGATTCCGGCACCGCCAGGTCAGCCGGCGCGGGGCCGGCGGCGTTGGTGACGCCCATGTGGGCGTAGTAGGAGGGGTAGGCAGTGAGGTTGGCGATGAGTTCCTGGACGAAGTGGTCCTCGTCCGGGTCCGTCAGGGCGTGGTTGCTGGCGAGCTGCTCCGCGATGGTGGAGGAGCCGGCGCCGCTGGCCGGACCGGAGGAGCAGAAGGATCCGAAGCCGTGGGTCGGAAACAGCGCGGCTTCGGGCACGGCCTCCCCGACGAGGCGGCGGACGGAGGCGTACTGGTCATGGGTGAGGCCGAGGGTGTCGCCGGCGCCGACGAGGTCCGTGCGTCCGACCGAGCCGTACAGCAGGCTTCCGCCGGAGAAGACCGCCTGCTGGCCGCCGTCGTCGACGATGAAGGACAGGTGGGTGTGGGTGTGGCCCGGCGTGGCAACGGCCTTGACCGTCAGCGCGCCGACCCGGACGGTCTGCCCGTCCGTGACCGGCTGCCGCTCGAACTTGACCGGATCGGCGGCGTTCACGAGGTAGCTCGCGCCGTGGGCCCTGGCCAGCTCGAGCCCGCCGGTGAGGTAGTCGTTGTGGATGTGGGTCTCGGCGACGTGCGTGATTCTCACCCCGGCGTCGCGGGCGGCCGCCTCGACGCGGTCCGTGTCCCGCTGCGGGTCGATGACCAGCGCCACGGACCCGTCATGGACGAGGTAGCTGCGGTCCCCGAGCTGTGTGGTCTCGATAACGATGACGTCCATGTCTTCCTCCTGGCCTGCCGGGCGTGCCACAATCGGCCGCAAGGCTGTCAGCTGCGCACCTCCATCATCAAACCCCCTGGGGTATGAACGCAAGCCTGGTTTGTTGGCGGACAACCGGCGCCGCCCTCCGCCGCTGAGGGGCCAAGCGGCTACCGGCCGGTGCCTTCCTGCTGGTAGACGTCCGGAATCCCGTCATGGTCCGAGTCGACTTTCTCCGCCTCTTCGGCCTGCCGGTACTGCCGGTTCCGGGTCCTCAGCACCAGCGTGGCGAGCAGCGCCGCCAGCATGGAGGCCGCGAGGATGCCGACTTTGGCGTGGTCGTCATGGATGCTGCCCTGGCCGAAGCTCAGCTCGGCCACCAGGAGCGAGACGGTGAAGCCGATGCCGGCCAGCAGGGACACTCCGAAGACGTCGATCCACTTGAAGCTGGTGTCCAGCCGCGCCTTGGTGACCTTGGTGAGCAGCCAGGTGGTGCCCATAATGCCGATCGGCTTGCCGAGGACCAGCGCCATGACAATGCCGACAGCCACCGGGTCGGTGAGCGCCGAGACGAGTCCGTCCCAGCCGCCCACGGCCACACCGGCGGAGAAGAACGCGAAGATCGGGACGGCGACACCGGCCGAGATCGGGCGGAACCGATGCTCGAAGATCCCCGCGAGGCCCGGACCGGCCTCCGGGCCGCCGCTGGCCTGGGAGCGCAGGACCGGAATGGCGATCCCGAGCAGCACCCCTGCCACGGTTGCGTGGATGCCGGAGGCATGGACCAGGGCCCAGGTGGCCGCACCCAGAGGCAGGAGGATGACCCACGCAGCGGCGGTTTTCATCCCGAAGAAGCGCCGGTATTTGTGCGCCAGAAAGGTGTACAGGGCCAGGGGAACCAGGGCCAGCAGCAGCGGCAGCGGCTGGAGGTCACTGGTGTAGAAGACGGCGATGATGGTGATGGCGATCAGGTCATCCACCACGGCCAGGGTCAGCAGGAAGATCCGCAGGGCGCTGGGCAGATGCGAGCCGATGATGGCGAGTACGGCGACGGCGAAGGCGATGTCGGTGGCGGTGGGGATTGCCCAGCCGCGGAGGGTTTCCGGGCTGGTGAGGTTGACGACGGCGTAGATTACGGCCGGGATGGCGACGCCTCCCACGGCGGCAGCGACCGGCACAATCGATTTGTCCAGCTGCCGAAGGTCCCCGGCGATGAATTCTCGTTTGAGTTCGAGCCCGACCAGGAAGAAGAAGATTGCCAGCAGCCCGTCGGCCGCCCAGGCCCCGAGACTCAGTTGCAGGTGCCAGGGTTCGTAGCCGAACTTGAAGTCCCGCAGGGCGAAGTAACTCTCGGAGATTGGCGAGTTGGCCCAGATCAGGGCGATGACGGCGGCGGCAACCAGGAGGGCGCCGCCGACTGTCTCTTTGCGGAGGATCTCGCCGATCCGAAGGGATTCGGCGTAGCTGCCGCGGCCGAAGACGGTGAAGCGCGGTCGGGAGGGAGCGGGTGTGGGGCTCATGCGGGAGTCCTAAAAGTTGGGTCGACAAAACCATGCCGACCAGACTTCCCGGCGCACCTGTGACCCAGTCTAGTGGGTCAGGGCAACGTGCTGAACCGTTCAGCCTTTGCTTTGCTGCCCTGGACGATGATCTGGTCGTCGTCGTAGAGCACCGTTTGCGCCGTCGTGTGGCCCCATTTCCCACCGGGCCGTTTGAGCGCGACGATGGTGACGCCGTACTTGTCCCGGAGGCCGAGCACGCCCAGGGGCCGGTCCCGGATGCCGGAGGGCGGGCTGGTCCGGATCATCACGAAGTCATCCTCGAATTCGACATAGTCCAGAATCGAGCCGAGGACCAGGTGCGCGACGCGCTTGCCCATGTCGTGTTCCGGCCGGATGACGTGCTCGACGCCGAGCTGGGCAAGGATCTCGGCGTGCGGTTCGCTGATGGCCTTCGCCCAGATCTGCGGACGCTGGAATTTGAGGATCCGGGAGGTCGTCAGGATGCTGGCTTCGATATCCGAGCCGATCCCCACCACGGCCCGGTCGAATTCATGGACCGAGAGCTGGCGCAGCACCTCCTCCTTGGTGGAGTCGGCCCTGACCACATGCGTGAGGCGCCCGTTGAAGGACTGGACGATCTCTTCGCTGGCGTCGATACCGAGCACCTCGGTGCCCTGCGCCTCCAGCTCCAGGGCCAGCGAGCCGCCAAAGCGGCCCAGGCCGATGACCACCACCGAGGACGCCTTGTCACTGGCCGTGGCGGAGTGGGACGAGAAGATGTTCCTAGCCAATGAGGGGCCTTTCCTTGGGGTACTCGTAAAGCATGGGTCGTTCGCGCAGGGCCAGGGCCGCGCCGAGCGTCACCGGGCCAAGCCTCCCGACGAACATCAACAGGATCAGCACGAGCTGACCCGCCGGAGGGATCGCGGCGGTGATGCCGGTGGACAGCCCGACCGTAGCGAAGGCCGATATGACCTCGAGCAGGATCCGTTCCTGCCCGAAGTCGGTGATCAGCATCAGGAACATAGTCGAACCGGTGACGAGGGCGATCGCCAGCAGCACCACGGTGATCGCCTGGCGGTGCACCGCGCGGGACAGGCGCTTGCCGAAGATGTTTACGGCCGTTCCGCCCTGGAGTTCGGTGCTGAGAATGAAGAACAGGACGGCGAAGGTGGTAATTTTCAGTCCGCCGGCGGTACCTGCCGGGCCGCCCCCGATGAACATCAGGATGTCCATGCCCAGCCAGGACACGGGGTTCATCTGGGCGATGTCGATGCTGTTGAAGCCGGCGGTGCGGGTGATGGCGGACTGGAAGAAGCCGGCCAGCACCCTCTCGGCAGGGTTGAGTCCGCCCAGGGTGGCCGGGTTGGCCCACTCGACGGCGGTGAGGAACACGGTTCCGCCGACCAGGAGGATGGCTGAGCCAACAAGGACGAGTTTCGTGTTCATGCTCCAGTGGATCGGACGCCGGTACTGCCGGCCCAATTCGAAGAGGACCGGGAATCCGAGGCCGCCGATGATGACGGCGGCGGCGATCGGCAGGCAGATCCAGGGGTCCCCGACGAACCCCATCAGGTTGTCCGAGTACAGGGCAAAGCCGGCGTTGTTAAAGGCCGAGATGGAGTGGAACACCCCGTGCCACACCGCCTCGCCCAGCGTATAGCCGTACCCGGCCATGAAGTGGATCGTGAGAATCAGCGCCAGCGCAGCTTCCACGACGAGGCTGATGAGCAGGACTCCGACCAGCACCTGGCGAACGTCCCCGAAACCGTTGCTTTTGGTCTCGGCGGCGGCAGAAATCCGGGACCTTAAGCCGAGCCGGCGGGCGGTCAGGACCCCGAGCAGCGTGCCGAAGGACATCACGCCGAAGCCGCCGATCTGGACCAGCACCAGGATGACCACCTGGCCGAATCCGCTCCAGAAGACCGGGGTGTCCACGGTGATCAGTCCGGTAACGCAGACGGCAGAGGTAGCGGTGAACAGCGCATCCAGCGGGCTCGCCCCGCCGCCATCGGCCGTGGCCGCGGGGAGCAACAAGAGACCCGTGCCGGCGGCGACTGCACTGGCGAAACCGAGCACGATGACCTGGGCCGGGTGGCGCGGCGCGAAGACCCGGAGGAACTTGGTGAAGCCCGCTGCCAGGGCGCGCAGGATCGCAGGAGCTTCGGCTTGCATAGGGGTCACGCTACCACCGGCCGGCGGCTCGAGCGGATGGGACTCAGCCGAGCAGGAGTTGCACGAGTTCGCGGCACTTCCGGTAGGCGGCGGCCTTCGGGTCGATCAGCGCGAAATGGTCGCCCGGGACCTTCAGGAGCTGGACGGGGGCGCCGGCAGCCTTGGCCGCCGCGGCGTAGGAGTCGGACTGGCTCACGGGGACCGTGTCATCGTCCGTGCCGTGGACGGCATAGACCGGGACGGTCAGCGGCACCGCGCTCATCGGGTCCGCATATTTATGCCGTTTCGGGTATTTCTCGGAGGAGCCGCCCAGCAGGTTGCTGACCGCGCCGTTGCTGAGGTTCAGCCGTTCGGCTTCCGCGAGGTTGAGCACCCCCGACTGGCTGACGACGCCGGTGAGGTGCAGCGCGCCGTCGTCGGCCCGGCGGAGCAGCTGGCGGTCCGCGTCAGGGGCGCCGAGCTGGGCGAGGCGGCGTCGTCCCGCAGCCCAGACCGCAAGGTGGCCGCCGGCCGAGTGTCCCAGCGCCACGACCCGCTCCAGCCCGACGCCGTGTTCATCGGCGATGTCGCCGAGCTTGTCGATGCCGGCGAGCACGTCGGCGAATGTGTGGGGCCAGCCGCCGCCGTTGCCGGCGCGGCGGTATTCCAGGTTCCAGGCGGCCATGCCGTGCGCCGCGAGGTCCTTGGCCAGGGGTTCGCCGAGTTCCGCACCGTACTGCGAGCGCCAGTAGCCGCCGTGGATCACCACCACCACACCCTGGGTTGCGGCGGCATCCGGCAGGAAGAGCTCGCCCCACTGGCTGGGGTCATCGCCGTAGCTGTACCTATGCCGCTTCACAGTGTCCTCCTTGGGGCCCGGTGAACAGGCGGCGGAGACTGCCCCCAGAGTCACCGTCGCTGCGGCCGCGATCAAAGCCCGACGCCGCACATCAGCCATGTGCCGAGCCTACCTTGAGCGCCGCGCGGCACGGCGTAAGGCGGCCGCCGCTGGGGTGTCAGCCCGCCGCCGTCGTACCCCGGCCGTAAGCTGGAAGCATGGCGAGCAACTGGGATCGACTGGACCCGAACCTGCGCGAATCGGTGCAGGACAACGTGGAACTCTACGAGCGGGTGCGCCCTGCCCTGAAGCTGGTCACCCGCGAGGTCCTGCTGACGCTGCGGACCATGCTCAAGGGCACCGAGGTGACTCCGTTGTTCGTCACGGGCCGGACCAAGACAGTCGAATCCTTCCGCGAGAAGATCTCCCGCATTGAGGAGCCGCTGGAACCGGGCGGTCCGCCGGTGCTGAAGTTCCCGGACCCGTTCCGGACCCTGAATGACATGGTGGGCATCCGGGTGATCACGAAGCTGCCGGCGGAAAACGCGGTGGTGGCCAACCTGATCAAACGCCAGCGCCAGCTCTTTGACTGCCGTGGCGACCGCGAGAAGGACATCGGGTCCATTGAGTCGGGAACCTACGGCTATTCCAGCCGCCACCTGATCCTCCGGACGATCCAGAACGACGCCGTCAAGGAGTACCAGCAGGCCTTCAACCCGGAGGTCCCGCCGAACGGCAGCTACTTCTTCGAATGCCAGATCCGCACCGTGTTCGCGCACGCCTGGAGCGAGATCGAGCACGACATCCGCTTCAAGGCCGAGGACCCGCGCGCCTGGACCCCGCACTTCGACCGGCAGTTCACCGCCACCGCCGCCATGCTGGAAACCGTGGAAGGGGCGTTCGCTGACCTGCACGAACGCTACGAGGAGGTCCGCAGCTATTGGGACATGGACGGCGAAGGCGCCGCTCAGCTGACCCCGAACCGGATCCGCGACGTCTGGCGCACGCTCCTGCCGCACGTGGACCGGAAGGTCGACGACGACTGGGGCTGGGCCGCCGAGCTGATGGCCGCCCACGGCCTCAACCAGACCATGCAGCTGGCCGGGCTGCTCAGCGCCAACCGGATCACCGAGGTCCGCAAGGCCCTGGACCACCGCTACTCCCCCGGCCCTGACCGGCTCCTGGATGACCTGCTGCTCTGGCAGTACGGCACCAAACACATCGACCTCACCGCCGAACCGGCCGACGCCGTCCCGCACCCGCGGCGCGACAGCCTCCAGCGGCGGCTCAAACAGATCGAGCGCTACCGCCTGACCCAGGGGTAGGACCGGGGATGGGTGAGCCTAGAGCCCGGCTGGCTCCAGCCGCACCTCGACCACTTCAGCGGCCGGGCCGTCGGCCGGGACCAGCGTGACCCGGTAGGCGGCTTTACCTGGTGATTCCGTGACCGCCCCGACCAGTTCCGTCCCGCGGTAGAGCAGGCCCACGCCGTGGTCGGTGCAGCTCCGCGGAATTTCCGAGTCTCCGGCAAGTCAGCAGCTGCGCGGCGCTATCGCGTCTTCGAGGCGGGAATTTCCGTACGCTAGCGGAATTCGGGCGCGCTCGGAATTTGGCGCGTCGCGGTGGGGCGGGCGCGTCGCGGCGGGGCGGGCGGGTCACGCCTCCGGGACTCGGAACCGGGCGACGTATGTCCGCTGCCACGGAGTCTCGACGGCGCCCCGGCGGTACCGTGCGCGCACGAAGGCGACGGCCTCCGCCGGCGGGACACCGTCCAGAATGGCAAGGCAGGCCAGGGCGGTGCCGGTCCGGCCACGGCCGCCCCAGCAGGCAACTTCGACCCGCTCGGTCTCCGCACGGCGCAGGGCCTCCGTCAGCGCATCCAGGGTATCGGCGTCGTCGGCCGGCACGCGCAGGTCCCGCCAGCGGACCCAGCGGGAATCCCAGCCCACCGCGGCCGGGCGCTTCCCCAGCAGGTACAGGCCAAACTCGGGCTGCGGCCCTGCGGGAATCGGCCTGAGCAACGCGCGACCGCGGATAAGCAGGCCGGACGGAAGTTCAAGGATTCCCGCCCGGCCCGGGTCCCAGGTCTGCCTCATGTTCCCGAGCGTAGACCTTCCGCCGGCAACACGCACCGGTCCAATTCCGACCTAGCCCAGATGAACCACGAGTGCGTCACCCTGTGTTCCGGTGAAGATCTCGCGGTCGATGTTGATCAGCAACAAATCAATCGAGGCAATCAGGACCGCGAAGCCCGCAGGAAGACCATGGAGTAGCCGGTGGAGAGTGCGGCCATCGAGACGCTGGCCCGTGGCGGCGGCAGCGATGGTGCTGAACAGGGCAGCGCCGAGGGAGCCGCCGATCTGCTGCGAGGCGTTGACCAAGGCGCTGGCCACACCGGAATCATCCTCATCCACACCGAACAGGGCGAGGTTCTGCATCGGAACGAAGACCATGCCCAGCCCGACACCCATGAGCAGCAGTGCGGGCAGCATGTTGGCGAGGCAGCTGCCCTCGGCGCTGATCTGCATGAGCCACAGCATCGCGGCCGCCAGGAAGACCGGGCCCACGGCCGTCGGCATTTTCGCACCCAGTTTCGGCAGGTTCTTCGCGACGAGCGCTGCCGTGATGAGCACCGCCACCGTCATCGGCAAGGAAGCAAGCCCGGCGAGGAACGGTGCGAAGCCAAGCACGATCTGGATGTAGAAGTTGATGAGGAGGATGCCGCCGATGAGGACCGCGCCGGACAGGAACGAGGCCAGGAAGGCCGCGGCGGGGTTGCGCTCGGTGGCCACGACTAGCGGCAGCAGGGGGTGCTTGACTTTCCGCTCGGCGACGAACCGCGCCAGCAGCGCGACGCCGGCAGCAATGAAGCCCAAGGCATCGGGCTAATCCCAGCCGCGCTCCGCATTGGTGAAACCATAGACAAGTGACCCCAGCCCCAGGGCGGCCAGGATAACTCCGGGCCACTCGTACTTGGTGGACCTTGGGCAACGGCTTCTCCCAGGCCTTCATCGTTCTGCGCCATCGCCGCAGCGGCCCCGGCAACGCCGCCCACGGGTTCGGCCGCCCGGCCTAATGGTTCCGGCGGCGCCGCCGGCCGGGCGTCGTGAGCTCCCGCCCGGTTGCACCTCCGCCGCAACGAAAAAAGCCCGGCATGTTCCCAAGGACATACCGGGCTTTTGGGTGCCCGGTAAAAGCACCCGGGCACAAGCGCGGCCTAGTCGCCGGAGCCGAGCTTTCCGGCGAGGCGTTCGCGCATCAGGAGGCTGGCGTCATTGAGGCCCACGACGTCGACGGTCTTGCCGTGGTGCCGGTACTTCTCGGTGATGGCATCGAGCGAGGCGATCGTGGATGCATCCCACAGGTGGCTGGCGTGCATGTCGATGACCACCCGGTCCGGATCCAGGGCGTATTCGAACTGGGTGTAGAGGTCGTTCGATGAGGCGAAGAAGAGTTCGCCGTCGACTGTGTAGGTGGCGACCGGGCCGCCGTCGACCTCTGCCACGGTGCGGTCCACCGTGACGAAGTGCGCGACGCGGCGGGCGAACATCACCGTCGCCACCAGCACGCCGACGCCGACACCGATCGCGAGGTTGTGCGTCGCCACGGTGACGCTCACGGTGGCCGCCATCACGAGCGTTTCGCTCTTGGGCATTGCCTTCAGTGTGGACGGCCGGATGCTGTGCCAGTCGAACGTGGCCACGGACACGAAGATCATCACGGCCACGAGGGCGGCCATGGGGATGAGGGACACGATGTCGCCGAGGGCCACCACGAGGATGAGCAGGAAGACGCCGGCCAGGAACGTGGAGATCCGGGTGCGGGCGCCGGAGGCTTTGACGTTGATCATGGTCTGGCCGATCATCGCGCAGCCTCCCATGCCGCCGAAGAATCCGGTGACGATGTTGGCGACACCCTGGGCCCAGGCCTCGCGGGTCTTGTGGGAGCGGGTGTCCGTGATGTCGTCCACGAGTTTCGCGGTCATCAGGGATTCGAGCAGCCCCACGAAGGCCATCGCCAGGGCGAAGGGGAAGATCACCTGCAGCGTCTCGAGCGTGAAGGGGACGTTGGGCACGAACAGGGACGGCAGCGAGTCCGGCAGTGCACCCTTGTCCCCCACCGTGGGGACGGCGGCGGAGGCCAGCACGGTGACGAGCGTCAGGACCACGATCGCGACGAGTGGGGCCGGCACAGCTTTGGTAAGCCGGGGCAGGCCGAAGACAATGACCAGGCCCGCCGCGGTGAACGGATAGACCAGCCAGGGGACGCCGATCAGCTCGGGGACCTGGGACATGAAGATCAGGATGGCCAGGGCGTTGACGAATCCCACCATGACCGAGCGCGGGATGAACCGCATCAGCTTCGCGACACCCGAGAGGCCCAGGATGATCTGGAAGATGCCGGCCAGGATCACCGCGGCGACGAGATAGTCCAGGCCGTGGGACTTCACCAGCGGGGCGATCACCAGGGCGACGGCGCCGGTGGCCGCCGAAATCATGGCCGGGCGGCCGCCGACGAAGGCGATCGTGACCGCCATGGTGAAGGAGGCGAAGAGCCCGATCCGGGGGTCGACGCCGGCAATGATCGAGAAGGCGATTGCCTCGGGGATGAGTGCCAGCGCGACGACGAGCCCGCCAAGGACCTCGGTCTTCAGCCGGCGCGGGGAACGCAGGGTGTCGCGGACGGACTGGAGCTGTTCCGGGGTAAGGGCCGGGGTGGTTCCGGCGGGTTGGGTGGCCATTCCGGCAACTTTACCGGCAGGGAACGGGGGGCGTTCCGCGCACCGGACACCGCAAAGAAATCTGACGTATTTGCGGGCTGAGCGGTCACGAACTGGCTTCGGAGCGGCCGCAGTGGCACCATGCTTGGATGCTTGAGGCAACCAAATCCCCGAAGTCCGATCCCGAGACCAGCACCGTCGCCGTCCCGGCAAATCCCGCCCTCGCCGCCGAGGCCAAGATCGCCCGCATTGCGGTGACAGTATTCCCGCTGCTGGTCGTCATCGCAGGCGTCGCCGGGTACCTGCTGCCGGGCGCCTTCAAACCGATGGGGCCGAGCGTGCCGTACCTGCTGGGCATCATCATGTTCTGCATGGGCCTGACGCTGACGCCGCCCGACTTCGCCTCGGTGGCCAAGCGCCCCTGGGCCGTGGTCCTGGGCATCGTGGCGCACTATCTCATCATGCCCGGCGCCGGCTGGCTGATCGCCGTCGGCCTGAACCTGTCGCCGGAACTGGCGGTGGGCCTGATCCTCGTCGGCTGCGCGCCCTCGGGCACTGCGTCCAACGTGATGGCGTTCCTGGCCAAGGGCGACGTCGCCCTCTCGGTCGCCGTCGCCTCCGTGTCAACCCTGATCGCCCCGCTCGTGACGCCGCTGCTGGTGCTGTTCCTGGCCGGTTCCTACCTGCAGATCGACGCGGGCGGCATGGTGCTGGACATCGTCAAGACCGTTCTGCTGCCGGTGATCGCCGGCCTGCTGGCCCGGCTGTTCCTCAAGAAGCTCGTCGCCAGGGTGCTGCCGGCACTGCCCTGGGCCTCCGCCGTCGTCATTTCCCTGATCGTGGCGATTGTGGTGGCCGGAAGCGCCAGCAAGATCGTCGCCGCCGGCGGGATCGTGTTCCTCGCCGTGGTGCTGCACAACGGCTTCGGCCTGGGCCTGGGGTATCTGGCCGGCAGGCTCGGGCGCCTGGACGACAAGGCCCGCCGGGCGCTGGCGTTCGAGGTCGGCATGCAGAACTCCGGCCTGGCCGCCACCCTGGCCACGGCGCACTTCAGCCCGCTGACCGCGCTGCCCTCGGCCGTGTTCTCGCTCTGGCACAACATTTCCGGCGCGATCGTCGCGGCCTGGCTGGCGCGGCGTCCGCTGCGGGACGAGTAGGGGCGGGCGCCTCCCTGGCGCTTAGGCGGACAGCCGCGCGAGTAGCCTCGCGACCGCCTGCTCGAAAAATGTCTCCGCCCCGGCCGCCCCCGCAGTTCCCGGAGCCAGGATGTCGACACCGTCCGGCAGCGCCGAGTCCGAGAAAACCAGCAGGGCCACGCCGCGCTCGACGAGTTCCTTCATCGTCTCAAGGTCGCCGGCGGTGCGTTGCGCCGGTTGGGAGCCGAGGATGACGCCGTCGGCCCCGCCGGAGAGCATGAACTGCCGCCAGCTACCGCCCAGCAGGATGACGGGCTGGTAGCCGTGCCGGGGCAGGATCATGGCGCCTGCCGCAGCGAGCGCGCGGTCCCAGGCATCGTCGAGGTCGCTGATGGCCACGGCCACGACGTCGGTGCGTCCCCGCCGCATTCCGCGGGCCGCCCGGTTCGGCACATAGCCTAGTTCATCGGCCGCCGCATGAACGCGGTCCTGGGTGGGCTGGCTGATCCGGGTGTTGCCGCCGGCGCGGCCGGACAGCACGTAGGAGACGGTGGTCAGGGACACTCCTGCGGCCTCCGCGACGTCGCGGATGGTGGGCTTGGATCCGTGCCGCACTGATGACTCCCGGGTACGTCTGCGCCGCGGATTCGTGGCGATGGCTGAAAGGTTCGTTTGGGTGAACCCCCGGTCTGAACTCTAGCCCTCACACCAACGCGGGGTCACTTATCGCCCATCCCGGGCCTCCGGACGGGCGCTAAGTGACCCCGCGTTGGTGGGTTTTAAGGGTTTACCGGGGGAGGTCCTTGGTGAACGCCAGCGGGCCGATGGTTTCCGGATCGGCGCCGAGGTCGAACTGGGCCTCATAGCCCGTGTTGAGGTAGAGATGCTTCGCCTCGGGCTGCCGCGGCCCGGTGGTCAGGTAGACCTTCCGGTAGCCCCGGCGGGCCGCCAGGGCCTCGAGTTCCGCGAGGACGAACCGGGCCAGGCCGCGGCGGCGGTGCGCGGAGTGGGTCCAGATCCGCTTGAACTCGGCGGTGTCCGGCCCGTGCCGGCGGAAGGCCCCGCCGGCGACAGATGCGCCGTGCTCCTGCACGATCAGCAGCGCACCGTCCGGACCCGCGAATTCCCCGGCCGGGTAGCGGTTGAGCTCCTCGGCGGCGGCGCCGCGGCCGAAGAGGTCCCCATATCGGGTGTCGTATTCCACGGCCAACTCGTCCAGGAGCGGCCGGACGCGGGGATCGTCCATGGGCAGCTCCAGCACCGTGAGCGCCCAAGGGCGCAGGGGCGCCGGAGCCGGGATGGTTTGCTGGTTCATGTCAGGCCTTTCCCTGGCTGGTGGCCGGCGCAGACCGCACTGGCGCCGGATGGACTGCCCCGGTTTCGGGCCGCTCCGGACGGCGGGGAGCCCCGGCCAGGACGGTCAGGATGCGCCGGGCGATGGCGTCGTTTTCGCGGAACGGCGCCGCGTTCGTGCCGGGCCTGGCAAAGGCCCCTGCGCCCCAGCCGGAGGTTCCGGGTCCCACACCGAACAGCCGGGGGCGTCGTTCCCCGACCGGGCTGAGCAGCTCGTGGTGGTCCGAGACCAGCAGCCGCCCGGTGGAGTGCAGGCCGTCGGCGCTCAGGAGCTGCTGCTCGGCGCCGAAGCCGGAGCGGTGCAGCTGGCGCAGCAGCGGGTTGGCCGACCGGGCCACGGACGGTGCCGGAAGCCGGGCCTCGATCAGCGCGGCGGCGCGGACGATGACCCCGCCCCGGGCCGAGGTGGCGACGAACCGGCCGGATTCCTCCTCGGCACTGATCTCCAGCCCGGGGCCGATAAACCGCAGGACTCCGGCTTTGTGCAGGGCCAGCATCTCGCGGAGCCGGCGCGGCGGCGGTCCGGAGTCGACAAAGCTGAAGAACCCGTGCCACCAGCCGTGGACCGCCCGCTGCGAGCGGGAGTTCAGGCGCTCGGGCGGCACGAGGCGGCCCAGCTCCATGTAGACCTTGAGCAGCGCGGTGAAGAGAGCCAGGGTTTCGGAGTGGTCCGGCCCGGTGCGCAGCCGGAGGTCGTGCTCGATGTGGGCCGTGACGGCGGCTTCGATGTCCGCCGGGCCGGTGAATTCCCGGCCGGCGAACGGGTGGTCCAGCTGCTCGAGGTCCAGGTGCAGGCCCTCGTCCGGGACCGCCGCGGCCACCAGCCGGGTGCGCTCCGGGCTGTACCAGTCCACGGCGTCGAAACGCTTGGCGAACTCGGTCCAGCCCAGGCTGGTGCGCTCCGGGTAGCCGGTGAACAGCTCCCGGTAGTAGCCGTAGCCGGTGTCCTTGGCGATCAGCGGCCAGAGCTGGCTGCGGAAATCCAGCTCGCCGTGTTCGGCCAGGAGGGCAGCCACCGCCTCCGCGGTGAAGTAGCGCGGGGCCCCGGCGGGTTCGCCGCGCAGCTGCGAGGAAATCTTGGAATGGTAGGGCACTCCCCGTCGGGATCCTGCCCAGATCCGTGGTTCGGCGCCGGACGGCAGGTACGCCAAGCCGCCATCGGGCCGCTCCTCGAACCGTCCGCCCCGGCCCTCCATCAGCAGGACCAGCAGGTCCACGAACGCCAGGCCCATGCCGGAGACGATCACGTCCTGGCCCGGGGCGACCGGTGAATAGTCGACGTCGGTGGTGTAGCTGGGCGCCGCATGGAACCCGCCGTGCCGGGCGGCGAAGTCCGCCCACGCCGCGGACTCCGCGCCGGGGAGCGAGTCCGTGTGTCCCAGGGCGGTGACCACGACGTCGGCCGCGAGCGCCGCGCCGCCGGCCAACCGCACGAGGTACCCGCCGCCGTCGTGCTCCCCTGCGGTGGTGGGGACGGAGTCGATGCTGACCGCGGTGTCCTTGTGGACGGTGACGGTGGCGTCCGGGCCGAGCCGGGCCACCGCGTGCCGGAAGAACCATTCGAGGTAGGCGCTTTGGAGCTGCCGGGTGGGGAAGGTGGCGCCGGAGAGCTCCTTAAGCTGGCGCCGCAGCTCCGCCGGCAGTTCCGGGACGTCCGCGATGGAGCCGTCCAGGACGCCGGCGGCCCAGTCGGCCAGAGCCGGACCGTCCGCCACGGGACCCCCGCAGGACACCGACGAGTCGGTGAACATGGTGACGTCCGCCGCGGCCGAGTTGAGCATGAGGCCAGGATGCTGTTCGTAGCGCCAGATCCGCCCGGAGCCCGCGGTGTGCGGCTCGATCACGTGGACGTTCACGGGGGCATCGAAGAGCTCCGGCCGGTTGGCCGCCAGGCGCTCCAGGATGCCGGCCGCGCGGGGGCCGCCGCCGACAAAGACCACAGTAGGGGCATTCGCTGGCATGGGGCTCCTCCTCGGGAAGGCACACTTCGGGTGCTTCAGGGCCCCCATGCTAGGCAGGTCCGGCGGCACCGGTCGAGGCGCCGGTCACGGCTGGTCACCCCGCGTCACGGCGCGTCAAAAAGCGCAAAAAACCGACTCATGACGCCGCAAGAAGCCCCGTGAACGAATGCAACAACCCGCCTTGCCGGGCCCCGGGGGCGCCCCTAGATTTGCAGGAATCCCGACCCCTACGAAGCAACTGGAAGAAGCGAGGTGGCGCATGAGTCCGACAACCAAGGTGGCCCAGTCCGCAGCCGGGCCGGCGTCCGCCGGCACATCAACCACACCCACAACCGGCGACACTGATGCCGTGACCGAGGCGGCCGCGGCGGTTGCTGCCGGTTCGGCGGCGGCGGTCACCGAGGGATCCCTGGGCGGATCCGCCGGCGCGTCCGGGGGCGGATCCGGGGCAGCAAACCGCGGCCCGGCCACCGACTACGCCGAGTACCGGGTGGTTCCGGCACGGCACCCCTGGCGCTGGGTGGGCACCGCAGTGGTGGCCCTCGGCGTCGCGGGCATTGCCTGGTCACTCGCCACCAATCCGCGCTGGGAGTGGGGGGTCGTGGCGCAGTGGTTCACGGCGAAGTCGATCGTGGACGGACTGCTGGAAACCCTCAAACTGACCGCCATCTCCGGCATCCTGGGCTTCATTCTGGGCTTCATCCTGGCCCTCATGCGGCTGTCCGCGTCCCCGCTGCTGGTGTCCGTGTCCTGGACCTTCTCCTGGATCTTCCGGTCCACTCCCCTGCTGGTGCAGATGCTGCTCTGGTACAACCTCGGCTACCTGTACGAGAAGATCAGCCTCGGCATCCCCTTCACCGATGTCCGGTTCTTCGAGATCCAGACCACCACGCTGATCAGCCAGTTCGCGGCGGCGGTGCTTGGCCTGACCCTGAACCAGGCGGCGTACTCGGCCGAGATCATCCGCGGCGGCATCCTCTCTGTGGACCAGGGCCAGCTGGAAGCCGCCTCGGCGCTTGGCATCCCGGCCTGGCGGCGCTCCACCCGGATCGTCCTGCCGCAGGCCATGCGCGCCATCCTGCCCACGGCCTTCAACGAGATCATCGGCCTGGTCAAGGGCACCTCCATCGTCTACGTCCTGGCCTACTCCGAGCTCTTCTACACCATCCAGGTCATCTACAACCGGACCCAGCAGGTCCTGCCGCTGCTGCTCGTGGCAACCCTCTGGTATGTCGTCATCACCTCGGTGCTGAGCGTCTTCCAGTACTACATCGAGCGGTACTACTCCAAGGGCGCGGTCCGCACCCTGCCGCTGACCCCGCTGCAGAAGGCCTGCAGGTTCCTGTCCATCCACGCCCTCTCTGCCGACAACTCAGCAAAGGTCACCCGATGAGCATCATCGCCACCGACATCCCCGCAGCCACCGGCGGCGCCGGCGTCCCCGCTGCCGGACCTACCCGCGGCCTGGTGGAAATCACCAAAGTCCGCAAGTCCTTCGGCGCCGTAGAGGTCCTCAAGGGCATCACCCTGACCGTCGAGCCGGGCGGCGTGGCCGTGATCGTGGGCCCTTCCGGTTCCGGCAAGTCCACCCTGCTGCGCACCATCAACCACCTGGAAAAGGTCGACGGCGGCTTCATCGCCATCGACGGGACGCTGGTGGGCTACGAGGTCCGCGGCAGCACCCTCCACGAGCTGAGGGAAAAGGACGTCCTGAAGCAGCGCACCGAAATCGGCATGGTGTTCCAGAACTTCAACCTGTTCCCGCACCTCACAGCGCTGGAAAACGTGACGGAAGCACCCGTCGTCGCCCCGCGCTCCGGAAAGCCGCGCCTCTCCAAGGCACAGGCCCGGGAACGCGGCCTGGAACTCCTGGACCGAGTGGGCCTGAAGGACCGCGCCGGCGCCTACCCCCGCCAGCTCTCCGGCGGCCAGCAGCAGCGGGTGGCGATCGCCCGCGCACTGGCCCTGGAACCCAAGATCCTGCTCTTCGATGAACCCACCTCGGCCCTGGACCCGGAGCTGGTCAACGAGGTCCTCGACGTCATCCGCGGACTCGCCAAGTCCGGCACGACGCTCATCATCGTCACCCACGAGATGGGCTTCGCCCGCGACGTCGCAGACACCGTGGTCTTCATGGACCAGGGCCAGATCGTGGAACAAGGCAGCCCGCAGGACATCTTTTCCAACCCGCGCGAAGAACGCACCCGGAGCTTCTTCTCCAAGGTCATCGAACCCGCTTTCAACATCTAAGGAACACCCGTCATGGCAAACCCCAGCACCCGACCGTCCCGTTTCCGCAAACTCACGGCGCTTCCCGCCGTCGCCGTCCTCGGCGCTCTCTCCGGGACGCTGGCGCTGAGCGCCTGCTCCGATCCGGGCGCCGCGGCGGCAGGTGCGCAGCCGGCCACGACGGCGGCCAGGAACGGCGTCGTCTACAACACCTCCCCGGACCAGCAGCGCATCCGTGCGGAGAAGGACCCGGCCCTGGCCGCAGAGGTCCCCGAGCTGATCAACAAAGACGGCAAGCTGACGGTGGCCACCACCGCCGGCTCCATCCCGCTGTCCTTCCACGCCAGCGACGACAAGGCCCCGATCGGCGTCGAACTCGATATCGCCCAGCTCGTCGCGGACAAGCTGGGCCTGGAACTGGACGTCCAGGTGACCTCGTGGGAAAACTGGCCGCTGAAGACCCAGTCCGGCGACTTCGAAGCCGTGTTCTCCAACGTGGGCATCAATGCCGCCCGGGTGAAGCTGTTCGATTTCTCCAGCTACCGCGCCGCGTACATGGGCTTCGAGGCGAAGAAAGACTCCAGCTACAACATCAGGGGCTCCGACGACATCTCCGGGCTGAAGATCTCGGTGGGCTCCGGCACCAACCAGGAGAAAATCCTGATCGCGTGGAACCAGGAACTCGAAGCCAAGGGGAAGGCTCCCGCAGTCCTGCAGTACTACTCCTCCGACGCCGACACCATCCTCGCGCTGTCCTCGGGCCGCACCGACCTGAACATTGCCCCCTTCCCCTCCGTGACCTACCGCGAGAACACCCGCGATGATCTGAAGGTGGTGGGCCAGGTCAACGCCGGCTGGCCGTCCGAGACCCTCGTGGCCGCGACCACCCTCAAGGGCAACGGCCTGGCCCCTGCCATCACCGACGCGCTGAACTCCGCCATCAAGGACGGCTCCTACGGCAAGGTCCTTGAGCGCTGGGGCCTGTCCGAAGAGGCCCTCCCGGAGTCCAAGACCGTGACGGAGTCGAACTTCGGGACCCCCCAGGCAGGGAAAACACCGTGAAATTCCAGGTCCTGGACATCATTCCCCACCTGAAGAACCCGGTCACTGGGGAGATCGTTTCCACCGCCGACCGGCTCAACCAGGTGGTCCGGACGGCGCAGCGCGCCGAGGAACTCGGCTATGACAGCTTTTCCGTCGGGGAACGGCACGCCGGCGAGTTCATCTCCTCCTCCCCCACTTCGGTGCTGGCGGCCATCGCCACGGTGACCAGCACCATCCGGCTGCAGAGCGGCGTCACCGTGCTCTCCGTATTGGATCCGGTGCGGGTGGCCGAGGACTACGCCACGATCGACCAGCTCAGCCGCGGCCGGCTGGAACTCGTGATCGGCAAGGGCAACGAGGTGCTGCAGTATCCGCTCTTCGGCCTGGACATCGACGACCAGTGGGAGCTGCTGGCGGAAAAGTACGGGCTGCTGCGGCGGCTCTGGACCGAGGAGAACGTCACCTGGTCCGGGAAGTTCCGCCCGGCGCTGACCGAGCCGACCACCACGACGCCGCGTCCGTTCGCCGGGGCGCCGCGCGTCTGGCACGGCTCGGCGACCAGCCTGACCTCAGCCGCGCTGGCCGCCAGCTGGGGCGACCCGCTGTTCACCGCCAACGCGATCCAGCCGCGCGAGAACTACGCCGTGCTGATCGAGCACTACCGCGCGGAGTATGAACGCCACGGCCACGACCCGAAGCACCAGTATCTGGGCTCGGGCGCGGGTGCCGGCGGGGTGTTCATCGCGGACACCACGCAGGAGGCGAAGCGGCAGTTCGGCCCGGTCTATGAGGCGCTCACCGCCGGCCGCAATGTCCCCGGGAACAACTCGCCGTACCGGGACATCGACCACGCCGTCGCCGAAGGCCCCGCGCTGGTGGGCAGCCCGGAACAGGTGATCGACAAGATCCTCAGCTACCACGAGCTCTACCGGCACGACCTGCAGTCCATTGCCCTGCCCACGACGCAGCCCTTCGAGCAGCAGCTGGAAATCCTGGAGCGGTTTGCGCTGGAAGTCATCCCGGCGGTCCGTGCCGCGGCGCCGACCACTCTCTGGGGCGAGGGTGATCCCTTCGCCGGCCGTCCGGCAGTCGGGTTCGCTGGCAAAACAGCCGCCACCGAACCCGGCGCCGCCGCCGGCATCACCGCCGACCACACCAGCCACAGGAGCGCCCATGCCTACGCCCACTGAAACCGCCACCGCCGTTGCCGCCGAATCCGCCGCGGAGGCATTCGCGGCTGAGGCATTCACCGCCGACTGGGCCGCCTGGCACGCCGCCCATGAGCGCCACCGGGCGGACCCGCACGGCTTCCTGGCCGTCACCCACCTGCACTGGCTCGACGCCTCCCCCACCCGGCTCGACGGCGCGCCCGGCACCTGGAGTGTGGAGAACGACGTCGTCCGCCTGGTTCTGCGGGCGGGCGAACGCGTCCTCCGCGACGGGCAGGAACTCAACCCCGACGGCACCGGCGCCACCGTCTTCCTCGGTCCGGTTTCCGAGCGTGAAGGGCTCAACCTGCGCGTGGACGATGCCGGCGCCGGGCACACCGTGATCGAACTCGCCAAACGCGGCGGCCACTATGTCGTGCGGCCGCGGCATCCGCTGCATCCGCTGCTGACGAGCTACCGGGGAACACCCGCCTACGCACCGGATCCTGAATATTCCGTAACGGGCATATTCGCGCCCTTCCCGGAGCCGTGCAGTACCACGGTCGGAGCCGCCGTCGAGGGGATCCGGCACGTCTACGAGGCGCCCGGCGAGCTCCGTTTCCGGCTGGGCGGTCAGGACCTGGTCCTCACCGCCTTCAACGGGCACACCCCGGGCACCCTGTCCGTGCTGTTCACCGACGCGACGTCGGGCGCGACCACCTACGCGGCCAACCGCTCCCTCACCGTGGCGGCACCCGGCCCGGACGGCACCGTCACACTCGACTTCAACCGGGCCGTGAACCTGCCCTGCGCCTACACCGACTTCGCCACCTGCCCGCTCCCGCCGTCGGAGAACCGCCTGCCGGTTGCCGTCGAAGCCGGGGAACAGATTCCCTACGAACGTCAGGACGCATCATGAGCTCCACCCCCGATTCGAGTTCCCCCCGGCCTTCCGCCCGGGGCCGCGGCCTGCTGATCCTTGAACTCGACGGTGCGGGCGGCCACCCGGCCGCCTGGCGCGCCGCCCGCACGGCTCCCGCCGCGGTGCTGACCCCGGGCCGGCTCCGCGAGGTGGTCCTGGCCGTTGAAAGCGCCGGGTTCCACGCCGCCACCTTCAGTGATTCCCCGCTGGCAGATGATGACGGCGAACGGCCAGCCGACGCCGCTGCCCGGCTCAACGCCCTGCAGCGCGCCGCCTTCGCCGGTCCGGTCACGCGTTCCATCGCGCTGATCCCGGAGGTCGACACGGTCTACACGGAGCCATTCCATATCTCCACGCAGCTCGCCAGCCTGGATTATGTCTCCGGCGGCCGGGCCGGCTGGCTCGTGGCTGCCTCGACCAGCTCCGCCGATGCCGCCGCCGTCGGCCGCGAACCGGTCAGCGGCGGCCGCCTGGCGCAGGAGGCCACCGACGCCATCGAGGTCGGCCGCCGGCTCTGGGACAGCTGGGAGGACGACGCAGTGATCCGCGACGTCCCCACCGGGCGCTACCTGGACGTGCAGAAGCTCCACTACATCGATTTTGACGGTGGGAACTACTCCGTCAAGGGTCCCTCGATTATTCCGCGCCCGCTCCAGGGCCAGCTTCCCGTGCTGGCACCGGCCGGCCTGCTCGCGCCGGAGGTGCTCGCCGCAGGCGCCGTCGACGCGCTTCTGGTCTCCGCCCCGACCCCGGAACTGCTCGCCGCCGAACTCAAGGAAACACGGAAGGCCCTCGCCGCGTTCGGCGCTGCGGGGGGCCCGGCGCTCATCGCCGAACTCGACGTCGTCCTCGACTCCCGCGGGCAAGGCGCAGCCGCGAGGCTCGCCGCCCTGGACGCGCACACCCCGTGGGAAAGCCCGCGGGCGCGCTTCCTCGGCTCCGCGGCTGAGCTCATCGAACTGCTCACCGGCCTGCTTTCATCCCCCGCCGCCGGCGAACGTGCCGCTGCCGAGGGCATCCGCCTGCACCCGGCCGTCCTGGACACTGACCTCGAGGAACTCAGCCGGTTGGTTCTGCCGGAACTGCGCCGCCGCGGCGTCCTGGCCCCGGCGGGCCGGGACGGCACGTTCCGCGAGCAGCTGGGCCTGGCTCGGCCCGCCAGCTGCTACGCCCCGGCCGCCGCACGGGCAGCCGCCGCATCCGCCGCATCCGCCGCAACTGTCAACGCAGGAAACTAGGGAGAGAACCGTGACCCACACTACGAATCCGGACCGGGCATTCACGCCGTCCGGGCAGCTCCGCCTGGGCGTCTTCTTCCAGAGCGTCAACTCGGGAACCATCTGGAAATCGGCGGACTCCGGCTCCCAGACGGACTTCGAATCCTTCCTGCGGATCGCCCAGACCGCCGAGCGCGGGCTGTTCTCCGCGTTCTTCCTCGGTGAGGGGCTGCGGCTGCGCGAGCACCTCGGCCGCCCGCATGCCCTCGACGTCGCCGGCCGGCCCGACGCGCAGACCGCACTGGCCGCCCTCGCCGCCGTGACCACACACATCGGCCTGGTCGCCACCCAGAACACCACCTATAACGACCCGGCGGACCTGGCCCACCGGCTCTCCTCCCTGGACCTGATCTCCGGCGGCCGCGCGGCCTGGAACATCGTCACCACGGACAACGCCTGGACCGGGGCGAACTTCCGCCGCGGCGGCTACCTCGACCATGCAGACCGGTACGTGCACGCCGAAGCGTTCGTGGAAACGGCCAAGCGGATCTGGGACGCCTGGGACGACGGCGCCATCGCACCCTCGGCCTCCGCGGACCGCTGGGCCGCACCCGGCGCCGTCCGCCGGGTCCGGCACACCGGCCAGCACTACGCCGTCGACGTGACCCCGCGGCTGCCGCGCAGCGCCCAGTACCGCCCGGTCCTGTTCCAGGCCGGAGATTCACCCGACGGCCGCGACTTCGCGGCCCGCCAGGCGGATGTCATCTTCTCCGCGCACCCTCAGCTTGAAGACGCCCTGCAGTTCCGCAGCGACATCGTCGACCGAACGCTCAAGGCCGGCCGGGGCGCCAACGACGTCAAGATCATGCCGGCCAGTGAGTTCATCCTGGGCGCCACACCGCGGGAGGCACTCGAGAAGAAGGCCTGGGTAAGGGAGCTGCAGATCGGCCCGCAGCAGGCCATCGCCTACCTTGAGCAGTTCTGGGGCCGCGAGCTGCAGGGTTTCGACCCGGACGGCCCGCTGCCGGAAATCGATCCCGTGGTGGAGGAGACCTCCGAAACCCGCGGCAGCGGCTTCCACGGCGCGAAGGCCCGTCAGCTGGCGGACCAGTGGCGCGCGGAAGCCAAGGACAAGGGCCTCTCCATCCGCCAGTTCGTCTCCGCGAGGACCTCCCGCGGCGACTCCACCTTCACCGGTTCGTACGCGGAGGTGTCGGACCGCCTCGGGGAGTACGCCCGCACCGGGGCTGTGGACGGGTTCAACATCTCGCCCTGGCTCATCCCCAGCGGGCTGGACGACATCGTCAACCACCTGGTTCCCGCCCTGCAGGAACGCGGGGTGTACCCGGCGGAGTATGCCGGCACCACGCTCCGGGAAAATCTCGGGCTGGCCACCCCGGCCCGCCCGGATGCCACCGCTGACCCGGCCGGACCGGTCGATCCTGCGTCCAGGGCAGCAACGGCGAGGGCCTAGACGATGAGCGAGCAGGACTCCGGCACCGCCGTCGACGCCGCTACGGACAGCAGCGGCAACAGCCTCGTCCGGCTGCAACTGACCCTCTGGGAACAGCACCTCTAACACAACGCGGGGTCACATCGCGCCCATAATCCCCTTCGGGATGGGCGGGATGTGACCCCGCGTTGGTGGTTGCGGTTGGGTGGGCGTTTGCCCTGGGGGCTACTTCTTGGGCAGGCCCGCCGGGTTGACCTCGGACTTCGCCACGGCTTCGGAGCTCAGGCCCCAGCGGTCCAGGATCTTGGCGTAGCTGCCGTCCTCGATCAGGTGGTTCAGGCCGGCCGCGGCGGCCACCGCAAAGCCGTTGCCCTGCTTGGTGGTGGCGGCGATGTTCGCCTTCAGCGGCCAGCCGCCGTCGACAAGTCCCACGAGCTTGGTCTTGGCGTCCGAGGCGGCCTTGAAGGCCGCCGTGGCGTTCGGGCCGAAGGTAAGGTCCGCGCGGCCGGACTGCAGGGCCAGCTGGGAGGCGGAGTCGTCGTCGTAATACTGGAACTCGACCGGCTTCAGGCCCTTGGCCTTGTTCTCCTCATCCCAGCGCAGCAGGATGGACTCCTGGTTGGTGCCGGAGCCAACGATCACACGCTTGCCGGCGACGTCCGCGGCCGTCTCGACCTTGCTGATCGCGCTGTCGGCCTTGGCGTAGAAGCCCAGCTTGTCGTCGCGGTAGCTGGCGAAGTCGAACTTGAACTTGCGCTCCTCGGTCACCGTGACGTTGGACAGCACGGCCTCGTACTTGCCGGAGTCGACGCCGAGAGGCCAGTCTGCCCATGCGGTCGGCACGATGTCGGCTTCCAGCCCCAGGGTCTGCGCCAGCGCGACGGCGAGGTCCACTTCATTGCCCACCGGCGTCTTGTTGTCGGTGGCGTAGACAGCCAGCGGGGCCGCGAACGGGCTGACGGCGACGGTCAACTTCCCGTCCTGCTTGATCGCGTCCGGGACCAGCGCGGCGGCGTCCTTGTTGACCGTGACTTTGATCCGGTCCTGCTGCGGCGAGAGGTTGAACTGCTTGATGCCGGTGGCCGACGACGCCGTCGGGCTGGCGCTCCCGGCAGCCGCCGCGCCGGGATCGGAGCAGGCCGCGAGGCCCAGCAGGGTGGTGGCCGCGAGCGCCACGGTGACGCCGGATTTGAGCGGGTTTCTGGTCATTGTTCTCCCCTTGGAAGGCTCGGATGAAGTGCTGGTGCCAGCAACTATCCGGGCCGGCGGAATACCGGTCAAAGCGCCGTGAAACCAAGGGATACAGGGGGTCACCGGGGTTCATCCGGCGACTGCTGAGGTCCCACGCGGGGACCCAGTGTTACCCCAGATTGCCTGCCGTGACGCAGTGGGACAGAATTCTGCGCGGCCGGGCGCAACTGGCCTAGATTGCATGAGAAGCCCGCAGATCACAGGAGGTGTCGGACTTGTCGCTGACCACGCGCCGGACAACCCACCGGCTCACCATTGATGCACCGGCCCACCTCATCTTCAGCGTGCTGCGCGACTCCTCGCACTGGCCGTACCTGGACGGCCTTACCGTCTACTCCGAGCGGGTCAGCGGCGACGACGCCAGCCACGAACTCCGCACGTCCGTCGCGGCCAACGGCTCCCTGAACTCCAGCCACTGCCACCGCGTCTTTGACAGCGAGGGCCACCGCGCCGAGTTCCGGCAGCTCGGGCTGGAACATCCACTGCTGAGCCTCGGCGGCGGCTGGGCGATCTGCCGGGCGGAGGGGCTCTCCGAAGTCACGCTCAATCACGAGTTCGAGGTGGATGAGGAAGCCGGGGAGTTCCCGGAACTCATCCATCGCACCATCGATGAGTACAGCCGGCGGGAGCTGGAGGCCCTGCGCCTGAGCTGCGAGCGCCTCGCCGTGCTGCTGCGGCAGCATTCCGGGACCAGCCCCGCGGATACCAAGGCCAGGGAGGCGTAGCGTTCACATATGGCAGACGACAGATACACCACCGAACGTGACGCGTTCGGGCGGCTCCTGGCGGACCGTGAGGTCTGGCGGCAGGCGGGCACCATCCCGGCGGCCGGCGAGCTCACCGCGCGCTGGCTGGAGGGCCGGAGTGAATACCAGCCGGGAACCCTCACCCCCGGTTTCGACGACGAGACGAAAGCCATCGCCGGCGGGCTCGCGGAACTGAACCGGAACGGGCTGTTCACCAAGGAGTCACAACCCGGCGTGCTCGCCGGGGGGCACGCGCAGCGCGCCTACGTGACGGGGTTCTGCAGTGCCGAGTCAGCGGCGGCACTCCTGGAGCTCTCCGGCCGGACCGACCTCGTGACGGTGGCGCACGCCCCCGGCGAAGCCAGCCAGGCCGCCATCCCCGTGACCGTGCGGGACGGTGAAGTGGTGACGGTGCTGGGCAGCAGCGAAGGCCCGGTCGGCGACGACCAGCTCCGCGACTGGTCCGAGGAAGCCAACGAAACCCTCGCCCTGCTGCTGGCCGATTCCTGGTACGTGGAGGTCTTCGACCCGGTCTGGGGACGCAACAGCGCGCTCCTGCCCGAGGCACTCAGGGCGCTGGCCGGCGTCGGGTCATAGAACCCGGGCCGCCACCGTCTCCGTCAGTTGTCGCAGGTGCAGCGCTGGTCCTGGGGTACATCGGCCATGACCGAGTCGACATGCTCGCCGCAGCCGGCCCAGGTGATTTTTCCGCATCGGTTACAACGAACTGCAGCGCACATAGGATCTCCAAAATCGGGGTGCCGCGAATGCCGCACCTAGTACCCCCAATAATACCCCAGCGGGTATATCGAAGGGTCGCCGGCCGCAAGGACCGTTGGCCTGCCCCGGCGGCGGCTGCGCCGGCGAAGCCCCGCTCCCCCGATCCAAACCAACGCGGGGTCACATAGCGCCCGTCGGAGCGCCCCGGATGGGCGCGGAGTGACCCCGCGTTGGGAGGAGCCGGGGAACCGGGAGGCTAGGGGGTATCCCAGCCGATGCTGGCGGCCTCGTCCAGGGTGCGTGCCTCGAAATGCTCCAGCATCTCGCGCATGCCGTCCATGCTCTGCTTGAACATCTCGGTCGCCCGCCACGCTTCAGCCTGTTCCAGGGACTCCCACGGGCCGGTGCTGACGAACCGGTTCCGGACGTTACGGTCATGCATCAGCACGGCCTTCGCGTGCGGGAAGTCTTCCTGGGTCTTCCGGGCCAGATCCCGCCAGGCCTGCACGAAATCATTTTCCCGGCCCGGGTGTACCAGCCAGATTCCCAGCGTATAAACCGACACGTCGATCGCCTCCATAGTCTGCACGGGGTGGATACCCCCGATTATGGGCCGGGGCCGCAGCCGCCGGTAGGGCCGATCTACCCGATGCAGGGATGGCCTCCGGCGCCAGAAAGCCCGTGCGCAGAGGCAACGCGGGGTCACATCGCGCCCATCCGGGACCTCCGGATGGGCGCGATGTGACCCCGCGTTGCTGTTGGTGGGGCAGGACGACGGCGGGGCGGGACGGGGGCAGGACGACGGCGGTGGCTAGACCTTCCGGTGGATCGACTTGTAGCTCAGGTAGGCGTTGAGGCCCTCGACGCCGTACTCGGTGCCGAGGCCTGAGTCGTGCCGGCCGCCGAAGGGTGCCGCGTGGTTGGAGGCGAAGAAGTTGATGCCCACCGAGCCGGTGTCCATCCGGTCCGCCACGGCCAGCGCCGCCTCCGGATCGCCGCCGAACACCAGCCCGCCGAGGCCGAACTCGGTGTTGTTCGCCAGCTCCACGGCCTCATCGGCGCTGCCGCCGGCGTCGTTGTACTTCAGGATGCAGATGACCGGGCCGAAGATCTCCTCACGGGAGATCCGCATGTCCGGGGTGACGTCGGCGAACACGGTGGGTTCCACGAAGTACCCGCCCTCGAGCCCGCCGCCGAGTACCGCCGCGCGCCCGCCGGTAGTGGCGCGGGCGCCTTCGGCCAGGCCGGCGTCCACGTACTCCAGCACGGTCCGGTACTGCGACTCGGTGGCGCAGGGCCCGAAGACCGTGTCCGGGTCCAGCGGGTCGCCCTGTTTGCCGGCGGCGATGGTCCGGGTGACCATGTCCACTACTTCCTCGTAGCGGCTGGCGGGGGCCAGGATGCGGGTCGAGATGTAGCAGGTCTGACCGGTGTTGCGCATCGAGGAGCGGATCAGCACCTTGGACATCGCGTCCAGGTCCGCGTCCGGCATCACGATCGCGCTGGATTTTCCGCCCAGCTCCAGGGTGACGGGGCGCAGCAGTTCGCCGCAGGCCGCCGCGATTTTCCGGCCCACCGGGGTGGAGCCGGTGAAGGCGACCTTGTCCACGCCCGGGTGCTTCACCAGCGCATCGCCCAGCCGGCCGGAACCTGTGACGAGGTTGACGACGCCGGCCGGGACACCGGCGGCGGCGACGGCGTCGATGATCACCCGGAGCGACAGCGGGGTGGGCGACGCCGGTTTGATCACCACGGTGCAGCCGGCAAGGAGCGCCGGGGCGAGCTTGATGACCACGAGGTTGATCGGGAAATTCCAGGGGGCGATCAGCGCGCACACGCCGATGGGTTCGCGCCGAACCACGGATTCGCCGCCGCCTTTGGGGAACGGCCGCACGTCCTCGCGCTCCAGGTAGCCGGCGAGGGTGGCGAAGTAGCGGAAGATTCCCGCGGCGTTGGCGGCCGCCCCGTCGGATTCGGAGACGGGCGAGCCGTTCTCGCGGGTGTTCGTCAGCGAGAGTTCCCCGGCGCGCTTCTCCACTTCCTCGGCGATGCGCAGCAGGTACCCGGCACGTTCGGACGGCGCCAGCCGCGGCCACGCGCCGCCGTCGAAAGCCCGGCGGGCGGAGGCGACGGCGGCGTCCACGTCTTCGGGGGTGCCGTCCGGGACGGATCCCCAGACTTCGCCCGTGGCGGGGTCGGTGACCGGGTTGCGTCCCGTGCCGCGTGCGGGGGTCCAGGCGCCGTCGATGAAGATGTCGTCCACGTGCGTGTAGGGCAGCGTGAGTGCGGCGCGGGCGGCCAAGGCGGGGGCGTCGTGCGTGGCGGCAGTCACCGGATCACCGCCGTCTTGAGCAGCGCGGTGGAGCGGTTCAGGTCCGCCGTCGCCATGTCGTGGGCGGCCTGGGTGATGAGCTCGGGGATGATTTCGGTGGCCAGCCGGTCCGTGTAGGTGGCTGGATCCATCTTGAACCAGGAGGAGGCCAGGGCAATCCCCGCCTGGTCGAAGCGCCACAGCCGGTCGGCGTCGCGCATCAACGCGTCCTCCAGCGACTGCGCCACCGGGCGGGTGTCGTGGCCGTCGATGATCGCGCAGACACGCTCAATGAACTCCGCGGAGTAGCCCAGGCCCGGCAGCACCCGGCGGGCGACGCCGCAGCCCTGTTTTTCGTGTTCGTAGCGGATGGTGGCCTTGCGCCAGTCGCCGGTGAAGCCCTCGGAGATGATGCGGGATTCGTCCACGTGGGCCCAGCCGGTGTCGTGCAGCAGGGTGGCCACCCGGACCAGTTCGGCGTCGGCCTCGGGGTAGGCCCGGCAGAGCCGTTCGGCGAAGGCGAGGGAGATGGGCAGGTGGATGTCGTTGCCGCGGGTGCGGGTCTCGTGCACCACGGCCTGCCAGAGACTGTCGAGTTCCTCGAGCTCGGCTGGGGTGGCTGCGATCGGGGCGGTGTCTACCGGCCCCGGCGCGGGGACCGGCCGGACCGGGTACGCGGCGGCGAAGGCCGCAGCCGCAGCCGCAGCCGCAGGATTGTCGGTGCCGGTCGCGGCGCCGGTGCCGGTGCCGGCGTCGGCGTCGGCGACCGGGGTCTTGGGGGTGGTCATAATGCTCCTTCGGGTGGGGCCGACTCACTGTCTGGGTGGAGTTAGCTGTCCGTGGTGATCGTCTTGAGGGGTGTGGCCGGGTCCGCGGCGGCATCGGCGGGGATGTTCTTGCCTTTGGCGAGGGCGTTTTTCACGGCCATGAAGTCCAGCGGGGCGTTGACGCAGTCCGCGGCGATGACCTGGCCCTGGCGGTAGTAGAGGACGCTGAATTTTCCGCGTTCCTCATCGCGCCGCAGCACGGTCTGGTCGTAGCCGTTGCACAACCCGGCGATCTGCAGTTTGAGGTCGGCCTGGTTGGACCAGAACCACGGGATGCCGGCGTATTCCTCGCGCCGGCCGGTGAGCGAGTAGGCGGCCACTTTGGCGTGTTCAATCGCGTTGTTTACGCTTTCGAGCCGGATCCGCTCCCCCGGCGCCGAGCCGGGCACGGGGTTGGGCATGTTGGCGCAGTCGCCGATTGCCACCGTGGTGCCGTCCGAGGCCAGCGCGAAGCGGTCCACGACGATCCCGTTGTCCACGGTCAGGCCGAGCTGTTCGGCCAGTTGGGTGTTGGGGATGACCCCGATGCCCACCAGTACGATTTGCGCCGGCAGCACTGTGCCGTCCTGGAGTTCGACGCCGGCGACGGCCGTCTGTTTTTCACCTGCGGCGCCCCTCGCCGTGAAGCGTTTGGCGCTCGTGTTCAGCCGGATGTCCAGGCCGCGGGCCCGGTGCGCCTGCAGGAAGTACTCGGCTGTTTCCTCGCCGACGGCGCGGCCCACCAGGCGCGGACCGAACTCCAGCACGGTGACGTTCTTGCCCATCTTCTGCAGGCTGGACGCGGCCTCGAGGCCGATGAAGCCGCCGCCGATCACCACGACGTCCTGCGCGTCGCCCACCCTGGCCTTGAGTGCCAGGGCGTCGTCGGCGTTGCGCAGATAGAGCACGCCGTCGAGGTCCCCGCCCTCGATCTCCAGTTTCCGGGCACGGGCGCCGACGGTGAGGGCCAGGCGCTTGAAGGGGAACTGCCTGCCGGAGGAGGAGTGCGCCACCCCGGAACCGTCGGCCTCCTTGTCGATCTTGACGATGTACTCGCCCTTAACCAGGTCCACGTTGTGCTCGGCCCAGTAGTCGTTGGAGCGGAAAATCAGGGATTCGCTCTCAACTGTGCCCTGCAGGAACTCCTTGGACAGGGCAGGGCGCTGGTAGGGCCGGTGGTCCTCGTCACCGAGCAGGGTGATGTGCTCGTCGAAACCGAGCGCACGGAGGGATACGGCGAGCTGGACGCCGGACTGGCTCGCGCCGATGATCAGCAGGCCGGTGCGGGTGGTGCTGTCCGGCTGCGCTGCGGCGCCGGCGGCGGTCTGCGCTGCGGGGGCATGCTCAGTGGCGGCGGTGCGGGTGCCCATCACTACACCTGGGTTTCCGGTGTGGTGACGAACAGTTCGACCTCGTCCGTCAGCCGGAGCTGGCAGGACAGCCGCGAGTTGTCCTCGCGGTCCACGGCGGTGCCGTAGAGCATCTCGTCCTCCATGTCCTCCATCGGCGGGAGCTGCGCGAGGCAGTCCTCGCGGACAAAGACGTGGCAGGTGGCGCAGGACAGTGAGCCGCCGCATTCGGCCACGATGCCGGGGACGCCGTTGCGCACCGCGGTTTCCATGACGGAGTCGCCGGGGTTGCCCTGGACGTCGCGGACGGCGCCTTCGGCGTCGGTGAAATGAACCGTTGGCATTGGTCCTCCTTGGGGTTGAAGTCGGGAAGTTGGCAAAAAGGGCAGGGTCAGATGAACTGGCGGCCGCCGTCGACCACCATGGTCTGGCCGGTGTAGTAGGAACTGTCCGGCCCGGCCAGGAAGAGCGCCGCGCCCACAATGTCCTCCGGCTGGCTGGCCCGCTTGATCGCTCCGCGGTCCACACCGTAGTTCTCGGCGTTCTCCATCAGCCCGTAGCTGGCCTCGGTCAGCGTGAAGCCGGGGGCGATCGCGTTGACCGTGATTCCCCGCCGGCCCAGTTCCTTGGCCAACACCCGGGTCAGGGCCACCACGCCGCCCTTGGAGGCGACGTAGTGCAGCCACTGCTCCGAGCCGCTGAAGATCGTGGCGCTGGAGAGGTTGATGACGCGGCCGCCGTCCGGCAGGTACGGGCTCGCCGCGCGGGTGACGAGCCAGGGGCCCTTAAGGTTCACGTTCATGACCAGGTCCCATTCGGCCGGGTCGATGTCCTCGAACGGGCTCCGGGTCACCCCCGCGTACACCGCAGCGTTGTTAATCACGACGTCGATGCTCCCGTTTCCGAAGTCCGCGCAGCTTTTCGCGAGGGCTTCGGTGGAGTCCACGCTCGTGACGTCGGCGTGGAAAGCGGCCGCGTCGGCCCCGGTGTCCCGGACCAGCCTGGCGGTTTCCTCCGCGCCGTCGAGGTTCACGTCGGCCACCGCCACGCGGTAGCCGCGGCGGCCGAAGCCGAGCGCGAACGCCCGGCCGAGGCCGCCGGCGGCACCGGTGATCAGGACGGTGCGGGCCGGCTGGCCGGCACCGTCATATTCTGCAGCAGGCATATTCGAGTCAGACATGGCTGTGGCTGTGCGCCCCGGGTCCTGCGACCTGCAGCTCCGGTTCCTCAGCGTCGAGGATCCGGACCGTTCCCTTTGTGCCGTCCACACGCAGCCGCTGTCCGGTCTTGATCGTGGTGGACGCCGAGCCGGTTCCGGTCACCGCCGGGAGGCCGTACTCGCGGCACACGATCGCGGCGTGGCTCATCATGCCGCCGATGTCCGTGACGGTGGCCTTGATCTTGCCGAAAATCGGTCCCCAGGACGGTGCCGTGACCGTGGCGACCAGGATCTCGCCCTGCTGCACCTCGGAGAGCTGGTCCGCGTCGGTGATGACGCGGGCCAGGCCTTCGACGACGCCGGGCGAGGCTGCCATGCCGCGCAGGCCGCCGCCTTCGACCGCCTCGCCGGCGCCCAGCCACTGCTGGACCTGTTCCGTGGTGATGCCCCAGAGCATCCGGGTGAAGGGTTCGGTGATGATTTCCGGCGGGGTGTTCAGGGCCGGGGCCGGGCGGGCGGTCTTGAGCGCGTCCACGATCCCGCGGCGGCGCTCGATCTCCTCCGGCCAGTAGTCAGGGCCGATCGGCTTGGCGCCGACGCCCCAGCCGGTGACCAGGTCGAAGAGCGCGTCGCGGACCTCGTTGCGGCCCAGGTAGAGCAGGTCGTCCGGTTCGGTCCAGAAGCCCTCGGCCTGCATCATGCGGCTGAGTTCGCGGATTTTGCGCCAGAAGACGCCCATGGTCCAGTGCTCGATGTAGAAGTTGTGGTTCTCCACGTACGGGTACGCGGTCGCGGCGAGTCCGCGCTTGGCGTCGAAGAGGCCCTGGTTTTCGCCTTCGAGCAGTTCCCGGTATTCCTCGATGATGCGGTCACGCTCGATGATCAGGGCCTCGACCGGGCGCATGATTTCCTGGCCCTCGTCCACCCGGCGGATGTAGTCGGCGATGTAGCCGAGCGGAATTTCCTGGTGTTCGTTCCAGTACTTGTCGTGGCCGTAGAAGCCGTTGCCCACGGTGAAGTTGAACCACGGGTCCTTGGCGGCCTCGTACTGGGCCGTCCAGCGGTCCCCGCCGGGGGCCGCCGCGATGGAAGCCAGGGTGGCGGCGACGTCGTCGGTGTTGCCAAAATGCGGCTGCAGCTGCAGTTCGACAGCCAGTTTGGCGAGCTGCTTGAGCTCGTCATCCGGGCGGAAGAGTTCCATGTCCACGCCCTGGACCATGGTGGCGATGGACTGGTCCGGGATGTTGGGGAAGACCTGCTTGCAGAAGTTGAAGAAGTCCAGGTAGGCGATGTACCCCAGGTTGAGGAACTCGAAGTGGTACTGCCAGTTCTGGTAGGCCAGCTGGATCAGCCGGTCGTAGCTCTCCAGCAGCTTCTCGGATCCGTCCTTGCCCTTGCCGGAGAGGATGTCCTCCATTGGAACCATGTCCGGGAGCTTGGGGAAGGAGATAGTTTCCATCTCGTCGATGGTGCCCTTGACCTTGACGTGCCACTGCTTGAGGAGCTGGTCCCAGTTCTGGAAGTAGTGGCCCACCCGCTGTTCGAACAGGGGCACACGCGCGGCGATCTGGTCCTCCGGCACCGGGATGGGCGACATGTAGAGGTAGCCCAGGTGAACGCGGAACTCGATACCGTTGGCATTGGGGATCATCAGGTGCCGGGCGTTGTACTGGCCCAGGCACTTGACCGCGAATTCGCCGCCGATCGTCTCGAAGGGCTTGAACACGGTGGGCCAGTGCTGGCTGTCGCAGAACCAGAACTTGGCGTCTTCCTGGTCCTTGAGCTTGTCCTGGAAGACCAGGTAGTACGGGTAGATCTTTTCCCAGCCCTCGGCGCCGGCGGGGACCGCAAGCTCGGAGGGTTTGGGGAAGGACTTCAGGGACATGGCGGTCCTTTCAATTCGGGCTCGGCATTGAGCCTGGGTGACGGAGCGGACAAGCGGGTCAAATTTGTTAGACGGAGGGCTTCAGCAGGGATGCGGTGATGCTGCCGAGGCTGAACCCGGCAGGTGCGGCAGGAGCAGTGGGCGACGGCGCCGGGCCGGCCGCCGTCGTCGTGGTACCAGCCGCGGGCGCAGCCGGCGCGGGGCTGAATCCGCTGAAGTAGCCGCCGGTGTCCGCCGAGGAGGGGACTACCGGCTTGGAGGAGTGCACGGTTTCGGGGCGGGACTGCAGCAGGAGCAGATTGTCGCCGTCGGGCAGGTCCGTGTCGAGGGCCCATTCGATGTCCTGCGGGCACTTGTAGTGCTTCTCCGCGCGCTTGGCCATCTGGGCGACGGCGGTGAGTTCGGCGTCACTGAGGCTGCGGCGGCCGCGGCGTTCGGCGTCGACCTCCCGCTCCACCAGGCGGCCGGCTGCGGCGTCCGGGACGAGTTCGGCGTGCTTGTCGCCGAGGTGTTCGGAAATGACGGCCAGGGTGACCTTGTCCAGCATGATGTTGTCCGGGGTGACCTGGCCGGAGACCACCATCTCTCCGACCCCGTAGGAGGAGTCGATGGTGATCTTGGACCGGTCGCCGTTGGTGGGATCCATCGTGATGGCGACGCCGGAGACGCGGGCGTTGACCATCTTCTGCACCACAACAGCCATGGAGAGGCCCTCGTTGGGAATGAGGTTCTTGAGCCGGTAGATGATCGCGCGGGAAGTGAAGAGCGAGGCCCAGCACTGCCGGATGTGCTCGGTGACGGCCTTGACGCCGTCGAGCCAGAGGTAAGTGTCCTGCTGGCCGGCGAAGGAGGCGTCCGGGAGGTCCTCGGCGGTGGCGCTGGAGCGGACGGCCACCGGAACCGGTGCCTCGAAGCGGGACATCAGGGACTCGTAGGCGGTGATGGTGAGCTCGCGGAGGACCTGGGGCACCGGACGGGAGCAGATGTCTTCGCGGATGGCGGCGGAGACCTTGTCCACCTGGCCCATGTCCTCCGGGTCCAGGTCGGCGAGGAGTTGGTGGATATGCCGGGTGATGCCCGCCTCCTCCATAAACGCGTCGAACTGGGCCGTGGTGACCACAAAGCCGGGCGGGACGGGCATGCCGGCGGAGGTCATGGTGACCAGCGAAGCACCCTTGCCGCCCAGGTTTTCGAGTTTCGGTTCGATGCCGCCGTCGAAGAATTGGATGTATTCGTTGCTTTGCATATTTCTCAGGCCTTCCAGCTGACGGGGACGGTCTCGGGGACGCGGAAGGAGAGGTTTTCCCGGAAGGCGATGGCTTCCGGGTTCTCCAGCTCCAGCTCGGGGGCGAGCCGGGCCACTTCCTCGAGCGCGATTTTGGCCTGGAGCTTGGCGAGCATGTTGCCCAGGCAGTAGTGGATGCCGAACCCGAAGGAAAGGTGCTCGCGGGCGTTGGGGCGGGTGATGTCGAAGTCCTCGCCGGCGGTGAATTTGTTCTCGTCGCGGTTGGCGGAGCCCATGAGGAGCAGCAGCTGCGCGCCCGCTTCGATGGCGACGCCGCCAACTTCGGTGTCCTTGAGGGCCTTGCGGCGCCAGCCGACGATCGATCCGGCGTAGCGCAGGACCTCGTCGATGGCGGCGGGGATCTTCTTGGGGTCCTCGACGAGCTGCTTCCACTGCTCGGGCCGGGCCAGCAGTTCGCGGAGGGCGTTGGAGATCAGCGTGGTGGTGGTTTCGTGGCCGGCGAAGAGCAGGCTGTAGAGGACGGAGGCAATCTCGTGGTCGGAGATCTCCGCACCTTCCTGCTGCGACTTCACGAGGTCCGCGGTGAGGTTGTCGCCGCCTTCCTCGTGGGCCACCTTGACCAGGCGCAGACACTCCTGCCAGTACTCCACGAGGTTGTGGGCGTGCGGGATCTGTTCCTCGTCGCTGAGGTCGCCCCAGGTCATGGCCGCGCGGGAATCGCTCCAGCGTTTGAAGGTGTCCACCTGGGCGACGTCCGCGCCGATCAGGGTGAGGATGGTGATGGTGGGGACGTCGTAGGCGAGGTCCTTGACCATGTCGCCGTGGCGGTCCGGCCGGGCCAGCATCTTTTCGAGCAGCTCGACGACGTTCTGCCGGATGAAGGGTTCGAGCGCCTTGTAGCGGCGGGGTGTGAAGGCCTTCTGGACCACGGCGCGGATGCGGGTGTGCTCCGGGGGGCGGCGGGCGGAGAGGCCCGAGTAGGCGGTGAAGCCGCCGTCTTCCATGATCTTCTTGGCGGCGGCGCCGCGTTCCCGGACGGGCGCCTGTGCGTTTTCGCTGGAGAAGGTCTCCCAGTCCTCGAAGACGGCCTTGATGTCGTCGTAGCGGGAGACGACGTAGAGACCGACCCGCTCGTCGAACATCACCGGTTGTTCGGCCCGGAGTTCAGCGTAGGCCGGGAAGGGATCCTTCATCTGGAACGGCTCGTAGCCGTGGTGCCCTGCGGGTGCCTCGGCGCCGCGTCCAAAGGGACAGCGGCCGGCCGTATCCGTCGACGATGACATCTAAGCTCCTTGGTTTGGTCCCGCCGGCTGCGCCAGTGCATGCCGGGGTTCTTATTCACCAGTGTGGCCCCGATCACCCTCTAGCGGCAGGGCTGACTTCCACTGAGCGGAAGCGAGTTGTTTTCCTCACCTGCGGCAGTGCGGGCTGGCCGCGGTTCGGGGGCACTTCGACACGGACACGCCGCCAACTAAGCGGCCGCCGTCGAATATTGGCACCAAAATGCCCCCGGGCGGACGCTACCTGGCCGGCCGGCCGAAAACGAAGGCTGCCAGCCACCCCGAGGCAGCCGAAAGCCGTGCGGCGGGGTGCAAGACCATGGTGAGGAGCGTGCCGGGTCAGTCCGTGCCGGCAACGTGGCTGCCCAGCAGCGTTTCCAGCGGGATCCGGGCCGTGGCACGCTCAATCTGGGCCGCGATGCCGCGCAGGACGGGCAGGTGCCGGGTCATCGTGGCGGCCTGGCTCGTGGGCAGCACGAGTCCGATCGACGCGCCGATCCTGCCGGTGTGGAAGACTGGGACGGCGATGGAGCAGGAGCCCAGCCGGACTTCCTCCAGGGTGGTGGCGTAGCCCTGCTCGCGGATCCGGGTCAGCTCCGCGGCCAGTTTTTTGGGGTCCACGTGGGTGTGCGCGGTGTGCCGCTCCAGCTGCCGGTTCAGGTAGGCGTCCCGGACCCAGTCCTCCTCGAAGGCGAGGAGGACCTTCCCGACGGCGGTCGCGTGCATGGGCAGCCGGCCGCCGACCCGGCTGGCGCGGGGCACCCGCTTGGAGCCGTAGACCCGGTCGATGTAGAGCACTTCGTGGCCGGCCCGGACCGCCAGATGTGCGGTTTCGCCGGTGAGTGAGAACAGGTCCTGGATGTAGGGCCGCGCCGCGTCGCGCAGCTGCCGCCCGGTGTTCTGGGCGAGTTCCCAGAGCCGGATGCCGAGCTGATAGCGGCCATTGGGCTCGCGCGAGAGGAATCCCCAGTCGGTGAGCTCGTTGACCAGGCGGTGGGCGGTGCTCAGCGGCAGCCCGGATTTTTCGGCGATATCGGTCAGGCTGAGCGCGCCCCGGGACTTTTCGAAGGCCTCGAGGATGGCGAGGACCTTCGAGGTCACGGTCCTGCCGGGTTCGCGGCTTCCGCCGGCCATCGTGACCTCCTTGTCGCGGGCTTGGTGCCCGGTCTGCCATCAGCCGGCCGACGGGCGGCCGACGGGCCCGAAATCGAGTGTAGCCCGCAAGTGCCCGCGCCCGGACGGCCGGTCCGCAAACCCAGCAACGCGGGGTCAATTAGCGCCCATTCCGGGGCCGCGGATGGGCGCTAAGTGACCCCGCGTTGGGGCTCCGGTCCGGTCGGCACCCTCGTATCTCCGCTGGGCAGTGCCGGGACGCGAAGGCGCCGCGGGTATGTCTCCCCGCGGCGCCAGAGTTTCATTGGGTGAAGCGTGCTCCCTGTGGGATCCTCTACACCGGAACACCCGCAGGCGCGGGTTCACGGACCAGTTCACTCCCGAGATCGAAAGCCAGATCTCTGACGACCTGTCCGTATAGCAGCTCGCCCTTGGCTGCGCTGGAGCCAGCGGGCGATGACAGGCAGCCGGTGGCGGGTGTCCGCTCCGGAACCACCGGGAGCCTGTCGAAGCGCGGGAGGACCGCGGCAGGACCGTCGACCAGGCGGTCGATGGCTACCCGGGCGGGTTCGAGGTGGAGCATGAGCGAGGTTTCCAGGACCCCGCCGTGCTCGATGTCCCAGCCCGGGAAGCCACCGGGATAGACCTGCCTGAGCGTGTCCTCGCTGACGAAGTCCCAGTAGGACAGCAGCAGCACGCCCTGCTCTGCCCCGGGCTTGATGCCCAACTCGTCAAGGGCAAGATCGATGCCCTCGTACAGGAACTGGTAGTTCTCGAAATGGCCGTTGATGAATACCACGTGCCGGACGCCTTGGTTGAGGAAGGACTTGACCAGGTTGCGGGCCACGCCAATGAGGGTGGCGCCATCCAGGCTGGTTGTACCGGAGAGGTGGTTTCCTCCGCCGGACTTCTGCTGCGATTTGTACCCGTAGGCGATCGGCTGGGCAACAAGCCCCCCCAGCCGCCGGGCAACACCCTCCGCGAAGTGGGAGGACAGGATGGTGTCCGTTCCCAGCGGAAGGTGTGGACCGTGCTGCTCCAAGGACCCGACGGGAATGAGGACGATCGCGTCCCCGGGTGCCAAGACTTCGCGGTAGGCGAAAGCATCCAGGTCTTCCAGAAAGACTGACATGTCCATGCTTGTGGTGCTCCTCGTTAAGTTCCAAGTGTGCAAATGGCGCCGGCCGTCGCCGCCGAGTAATGAATGCTGAGGATGGTGCGGACCGTTCCGGCGGGGAATCCGGTGATGGTTTCCCCGCCGTCGGGCGATCCCCTCGTCAGAGGCCCGCGGAGGAAGCGGACACGGCGGGGACGTCGGCCGTCCCGATGGCGGCTATCTCCGGCGCGGCAGCAGGGGCCGTGGTCGCATCGGCGCTGGTCAGGTGCAGGAACTTCCGGTGGTACCGCGGCCCCATGAGGGCGTAGGCTCCGGCGCTGGACAGGCCGCCGGCTAGCCAGGACAGGTCCCATCCGCCCAGGGCGACGGCGACCGGGCCCTGCATCGCGGGCACCAGCCCATACATGAACAGCCAGGTGGCAAAGATTCCGACCAGGAGGGAGACGACGCCGGCCGGGTTCACGCCGGGCAGGCGCTTGGTGCCTACCGCGTCGAACAGCCGGGACGGGTCGCCGGGCCAGCGCTTTTCAAGCCAGAAGTAGTGCACCAGCATGACACCGCCCCAGGCGGCGACCCAGGCCACGAGTCCGATCAGCCACGCGTCCAGGACGGAGGCGAAATCCTCCTGGTAGATGAAGAAGATCACTGCCGCCAGGGAGAAGACGCCGACGAAGAGGTTGAGCTTGCGGCGGCTGATGGAGATGTCCAGCGCCTGGGTGGCTACGGAGAAGGTGTAGATGTTCAGGATGTTGGTCGCGATCGGGCCGTGCAGGACCATAAGCAGCACGGGCAGGGCCAGCGCGCCGAAGTTCAGGACGATGAGTTTTCCGGGATCGATTTCGCCGGTGTTGGTGGCGAGACTGGCCCCCAAGATGCCCAGCCAGACGACGGGGATGAACTGGCCCAGCACCGAGGCGAGGTAGACCTTGTGCTTGGGCACCGAGGTGCTGACGAAGCGGGAGTAGTCTGCGGCGTAGGTGAACCAGGTGATGCCCCAGCCGATGCCGATGGCCGTCATGACGGCACTCATCGCGGCGATGCGTTCGGAGCCTTCGAGGATGTGGCCTGCCGGGCCGGCGTAGGTCCAGTTGATCTGCATGCCGAACCAGGCCACTGCCGACATGACGGTCAGGATGATGATGGTCGGCGGGACGGTCCATTTCTCGAACGCGGCGATCGCCTTGTAGCCGAACCACGCAATGGCCACCTGGGTCGCCATGATGAAGGTGGCGATGCCGATCTTCCACGCGTAGTTGTGGGCCTCCGGGTCAACCCAGCCCAGGGTTCCGAACAGCGCCATGACCAGGTCCAGGATGATCCAGGTGTTGACCGCGCACCAGCCGATCACCAGAAGGGCCTGAATGGCCGCCGGCAGGTAATTTCCGCGCCGGCCAAAGGCGGCGCGGGCGAGCACCATGCCGGTCGCTCCGGTCTTTTGGCCCAGCAGGACGAAGCAGCCGAAGAGCAGCATCCCGATCAGGTTTCCGAGGACGAGTACGGTGACCGTGTCCGCGAATCCCAGACCGAGCTGGATGCCGAGCGCGCCGAGCACCCAGTTGATCGGGGCGAGATTGGCGCCGGCCCAGATCCAGAACTGGCCGGACACTTTGCGGGTCCGTTCTGATTCAGGGATGGGGTGAAGCCACGCTTCGTGGTCTTCGCTGGCCGCTGGAGCGGTGCTGGCCGAAACCGTTGGGGATGTTTCACGCATTGGAGCCTCCGTGAGCGATTGGGGTACTTCAAGATTATGTGGCCCATGCCACATCGCCTATATATGATGTGTATAGTTAATGCCTGCTTTACGCGACGGAGTGTCATGCCTATACGTCTCATCGATGTGCTCAACCATCCGACCTTGGCGGCCGCTGATCCGGTGGTCCGGGCGGCCAGCGGCAGGGCTGCCCGGACCCAGCTTCGGTGGGTGCACTCGAGTGAGATCCTGGACATCGCTCCGCTGCTGGACGGTGGGGAGCTTCTGCTGACGGGAGGGGAAGCCCTAGCACTCGCGTCCGAGGACCGGCGGATCACGTACATCCAACAACTGGCCGAGCGGGGAGTGGCCGCCTTGGCCATCGAAACCGGCGTCGCCCTTCCTTCGCTGCCGTCCTTGATGATCTCGGCCGCCGAGGCAGCCGGGCTTCCGCTGATCGAGCTCCGCAAGGTGGTGCCGTTTGTCAGTGTCATGCAGGCCATTAACTCGTCGTTGGTCAGCGAGTCGGTGTCGCAGTTACGGCAGGCAGATGAAGCCAGCCACGCGATGGCCGTTGAGCTGGCACACGGCGGCGGCCTGGATCGGATTCTGGCCGTACTCGCGCGGATTACTCACGCCGAGGTGGCCTTGGCCTCTCTCACGGGCGTGACGCTGGCCAGTGCCGCGCCAGTGAACACCGGTACCGGCGATGCTGCCGGCAGCTCTGCCCCCGCCCCGCAGGAACATGCGCGGCTGATCCGGATCGACGTTCCGGTGCGCGGAATCCTTGCGGCCCAGCTCGTGCTCCGGGTCCCGGCGGACGAGGATGAGAACCTTGCGCGGACGGCCGGAAAACGCTCGGTGGACATCCTGGCGCTGGCCATGCTGCAGCGGATGTCGCCCGGCCTGCGGGAGGTTGCGGGAGCTGCGTTGATCCGTGCCGTCGATTCCGGCAGCCAGCCGTGGCGGCTTCAACAGCTGGCGTCGGCCGCCGGAATTCCGGCCTCCTCCCCGCTCGTGGCCATCGCGGTCCGGTCCGACACCTCGCAGCAGCTGCGGACATCGGTGGAACAAGTACTGGCCCGGACAGCGCAGGCGCACGCCACCTACGTCGATAATGCCGAGCTTCTCGCAGTGGCCGGCCTGGACGTCGATGCACCGGAGGAAGGCCGCCGGAGGCTCCTGGCGGCCCTGCTGGAACTGCCCGCCATAGCCAGGACGCTGGCCGCGGTGGGTCCCCTGGTGGCAGGAATTTCGGACGCTCCATGGTCGCTCTCCGAAGCCAAGCTCACCCTGGAACTGGCAGACTCCCCGGAGCCGTCCCGGTCCGAAGCCGGCGGGGCGCGCCAGCCAGTCGTCGACGCGGAGGCCTTCGCCGTGGAACGGCTCGCCGTTCAGTCCCTGGACCCCTATCAGCGGCGGAACTTCGTGCGCCAGCAATTGGGCGCGCTCCTGGACCATGATTCCCAGCGCAATTCGCGGCTGCTGGACACGCTGGCAACGTGGATGGATTGCGGATGCAACACTGCGCACGCAGCCAGGGAGCTCCATCTGGAACGGCAGTCGATGCACCAGCGGCTGCGTCGCATCTTCGAGCTGTGCGGCGGTGACCCGCGGGACACGGGCCGGCTGGCGGCATTGCACCTGGCCACCCGGCTTGCCGGACTCATCTGAGCCGCCGGACTCATCCGAGGCGCCGGACCCGGCCGGGCCTCAGCCGGGGACGGCTTCCCCGGTGCCCGCGGGCGGACGTCCGCCCAGACGTGTGGTGACCTTGCGGGCCGAGGCTGCGCATGCTTCGCCCAGGCTCTGCAATCTTTCCCGTGAAACCCGGAACCGGGGAGCCGGAATCAGGA
>NZ_JARUXE010000110.1 GCF_030433895.1 Arthrobacter sp. PsM3
CCCTGCCAGCCGCCGGTGAACTGCCCGCGGGCCGAGTGGGTGGACAGGTCCTCGGGGAGCCGGACGGCGGCCAGGACCTTTTCCTTCTCGGCGCGGAGGTCATCGGCGTTGAAGGAAATCGGCTCCTCCATCGCGGTGAGCGCCAGGAGCTGGAGCAGGTGGTTCTGGATGACGTCGCGGGCCGCGCCGACCCCGTCGTAATAGCCCGCGCGGCCGCCGGTGCCGATGTCCTCGGCCATGGTGATCTGGACGTGGTCCACGTAGTTCGCGTTCCAGAGCGGCTCGAAGAGCTGGTTGGCGAAGCGCAGCGCCAGGATGTTCTGCACCGTCTCCTTGCCCAGGTAGTGGTCGATCCGGAAGACCGCGTCCGGCGGGAACACCGACTCCACAATGTCGTTGAGCTGCCGGGCCGACTCGAGGTCGTGGCCGAACGGCTTCTCGATCACGACCCGGCGCCACTTGTCACCCTCGGCCTGGGCCAGTCCGTGCTTGGAGAGCTGCCGGCAGACCAGCTCGAAGGCCTTCGGCGGGATGGAGAGATAGAACGCGTGGTTCCCGCGCGTTCCCCGCTGCTCATCGAGTTCGTCGATGGTTTCGGACAGCCGCTTGAAGGCGTCGTCGTCGTCGAACTCGCCCTGCACGAAGCGGACGCCCTGGGCGAGCTGCTCCCACACCGTCTCATCGAACGGGGTGCGGGCGTAGGCCTTGACCGCGGCCTTCACCTCGGCGGCGAAGTCCTCGTTCTCCCAATTCCGCCG
>NZ_JARUXE010000111.1 GCF_030433895.1 Arthrobacter sp. PsM3
GATGCTTTTTTACAAATACAGCGCTCTTGCGTTGTATTTTCGCACCACAAAAAGTGAGTACAGATGTCTTTTTGCAAAAAACGCTATTGAAGTGCAAGATGGAAACGCAGAAAATGAACCGGGGATGCGACGTGCAAGATTACCTATGCAATAGATGCAATAGTTTCTCCAGGAACCGAAATACATACATTGTCTTCCGTAAAGCGCTAGACTATATATTATTATACAGGTTCAAATATACTATCTGTTTCAGGGAAAACTCCCAGGTTCGGATGTTCAAAATTCAATGATGGGTAACAAGTACGATCGTAAATCTGTAAAACAGTTTGTCGGATATTAGGCTGTATCTCCTCAAAGCGTATTCGAATATCATTGAGAAGCTGCAGCGTCACATCGGATAATAATGATGGCAGCCATTGTAGAAGTGCCTTTTGCATTTCTAGTCTCTTTCTCGGTCTAGCTAGTTTTACTACATCGCGAAGATAGAATCTTAGATCACACTGCCTTTGCTGAGCTGGATCAATAGAGTAACAAAAGAGTGGTAAGGCCTCGTTAAAGGACAAGGACCTGAGCGGAAGTGTATCGTACAGTAGACGGAGTATACTAGTATAGTCTATAGTCCGTGGAATTCTAAGTGCCAGCTTTATAATGTCATTCTCCTTACTACAGACCCGCCTGAAAGTAGACACATCATCATCAGTAAGCTTTGACAAAAAGCATTGAGTAGCTAGCTCTTCTATGCAATCTATAGCTG
>NZ_JARUXE010000112.1 GCF_030433895.1 Arthrobacter sp. PsM3
GATGATCGGGCCCTCGTCGAGCTCCGCGTTGACGTAGTGGGCGGTGGCGCCGACGGTCTTCACGCCGCGGGCGTGCGCCTGGTGGTAGGGCTTGGCGCCCTTGAAGCTGGGCAGGAAGGAGTGGTGGATGTTGATGGCGCGGCCATCGAGGCGGCGGGTGAGATCGTCGCTGAGGACCTGCATGTAACGGGCCAACACCACCAGTTCCACGTCGAGCCGGTCGACAAGTTCCATCAGGCTCTCCTCGGCCGCCGGTTTGGTGGCTGCCGTGACGGGCACGTGGAAGAAGGGGATGCCGTGCCATTCCACGATCCCCCGGTGATCCGGATGGTTCGAGACGACCCCGACAATGTCGATGGGCAGCTCGCCGATGCGGGCGCGGAACAGCAGATCGTTGAGGCAGTGCTCGAATTTGGACACCATGATCAGGACCCGGCATTTCGTCCCCTGGGCCCGCAGGTGCCACTGCATGCCAAACTTTTCGGCCACGGGCCCGAAAGCCTGCCGGAGCGAATCGAGGGTGGCCGGTCCGCCGGGGGAGTCCCCGGACGAGGCAAAGTGGAGCCGCATGAAGAAATGGCCGTCGTCCTGGGAATCGAATTGCTTGCTCTCCAGGATGTCGCAGCCCTGCTCCAGCAGGAATCCGGACACTGCGTGGACGATTCCCCGGGTTTCCGGGCAATCGAGGGTCAGAACGTAGTCGGCGGCGGTGCTGTTCGCGGTGCTGTTCAAGGTATCCACGGTCAGCA
>NZ_JARUXE010000113.1 GCF_030433895.1 Arthrobacter sp. PsM3
CGGGCTGCAGGATGTCAGTTCGACAGCGGTGGACGACGCGATGTGTGCCTCAGGCGTAGCACCGGCCGCGACCCTGCGGCCTTTGTCCGGCCTGGCTAATAATGTCGGAGGCCTCTGGCAGAGTGATTCCATGGAGGCCGTCAGGGATTTCATGGATTTGCAGGACACGGACCGCGGGACCGCGCAGCCCGGGGCGTCCGGGGTGCACGGGGTGGATGGGGCCCTGGCCGTGCTGCGGGATGTCAGTTCGACAGCGGTTCAGGTCGCGGCGTTCCGCGGGTTCCAGGCCGCCTCGGATTTCGCCGGCACGGTGGAGGAACTCTCACGGAGAGTGGAATACCTGCAGCTCGTGGCGGCCGCCGCCGTGGACCGGACCCGGAAGCAGGCCGCGGCTACCGCCGCGAAGGCCGGCACCTCGTGGACCACCGGCTGGCGCGAGACCCCCGCCCCCGGCGCTGACGCCGCGGCCACCGGTGATGCTGGCTCGAGTGTTGCCGTGGACGACGGTTACCGGAACACCACGGAATTCCTGAGGGCGCGGCTGCGGATCAGCGCCGCCGAGGCCCGGCGCCGGTTGTCCCTGGCCGAATCCCTGCTGCCGCGCCAGGGATTCACCGGCGGGCCGTTGCCT
>NZ_JARUXE010000114.1 GCF_030433895.1 Arthrobacter sp. PsM3
GAGATCGCCGTGGTGCTCAAGCGCGCCCCCAACCTGCTCTTCACGGACCACGGCGAGGACGACTTCGGCCAGAACGCCGTGGTGATCCGGGTCCAGCCCGACGAGGGCGCCACCATCCGGTTCGGTTCCAAGGTTCCCGGCACGCAGATGGAGGTCCGCGACGTCACGATGGACTTCGGCTACGGCCACTCCTTCACGGAATCCAGCCCGGAGGCCTACGAACGGCTCATCCTCGATGTGCTGCTCGGCGAGCCGCCGCTGTTCCCGCGCCACGCCGAAGTGGAGCTGTCCTGGAAGATCCTCGACCCGTTTGAGGATTACTGGGCGTCCCTGGACGAACAGCCCGAACCCTACGCCCCCGGAAGCTGGGGACCTGCCTCGGCCGATGAGCTCCTTGCCCGTGACGGACGAACCTGGAGAAGGCCATGATCGTAGATCTTCCCGACACCACCACCTCCAAGATTTCCAAGAAGATCATGGCCCTGCGCGAGCAGGGCGGCGTGATTGCCCTGGGCCGGGTGCTGACCCTCGTGGTCGTCACCAAGTCCGGGCTGGAAGAGGAGGCCATCGAGGCCGCCAACGAGGCCAGCCGGGAGCACCCCTGCCGGATCATCGTCCTCGCCGACGCCG
>NZ_JARUXE010000115.1 GCF_030433895.1 Arthrobacter sp. PsM3
CCACCACCGGCAAGCTCCCGGTCGTGCTGTTCACCGCCGGCGGCATCGCCACCCCCGCCGACGCCGCCATGATGATGCAGCTCGGCGCCGACGGCGTCTTCGTCGGTTCCGGCATCTTCAAGTCCGGCAACCCCGCCCAGCGCGCCGCCGCCGTCGTCAGAGCAACCGCGTACTTCGACGACCCGAACGAGATCGCCAAGGCCTCCCGCGCCCTGGGCGAGGCCATGGTCGGCATCAACGTCGACGAAATCCCCGCCCCGCACCGCCTCGCCGAGCGCGGCTGGTAGCGAGACCACTCTGAGAGGAACGAACTTGATCATCCGTCATGACGACTGGGCACGCCTGATCGGTGCAACAGTGGAAATCCGGCGCCAGGGAAACATAGTCCGCACAGGCCGTGTTGACCACGCCACGAAAGACTCCAACATCCTCTGGCTGGCCCAGGAAGGCAACAACCCGCGGAGAATGATCGACAAAGCCCAAGGGTATGAAGCATGGGAGGTCGCTGCGTTGCCTGCTGACCTTGGGGAATCTTCTCCTGCCTAGCCCCAGGTTTTCATGGCGGGTCCGGCGGGATGGCGTGTTAATCAGGGAAAGGGTGCTCTGAACTGGGAAAATAGTG
>NZ_JARUXE010000116.1 GCF_030433895.1 Arthrobacter sp. PsM3
TTCACCGAACACTTCATCCGGGTCGAGGCGGCGGAGTTCTTCGGCGAGGCAGTCCTTCAGGCTCCGGCGCGGCAGGGAGATCCGTTGCACGGGCTGTCCGGGCTGGGTCAGTTCCGCCACGGTCAGGCCCGGCCGGAACAGCTGGACGTCGCCCGCGGTGCGGGTCAGGCGCACGCGCCGGATCCCGGTGCCGGCCGGGTCCGCGACAATCGTCACCGGGGCGTCCAGGGCCAGGGTCAGCCATGCCGCCAGCAGGATGGTGCTGGGGGAGTCCGACGCGCCTTCGACGGCGACGGCCGTCACCGGTGAGCCGTCCACCTGGTCCAGGACCGCGGCGAGCTGGATCCGCCAGTTGGTCAGGCGGGTCCAGGCCAGGTCCGTGTCGCCGGCCTTGTAGGTGCGGCGGATGTTGTCCAGCGCGCGCTGCGGATCGGACTCGTTGGCCGAGTCGGTGATCCGGCGGTGCGCGATCCGGCCGATGGACGTCTCACAGGCGGCCTTCGGGGCCCCGTGCGGCCACCAGGCCACAATCGGCGCGTCCGGCAGCAGCAGCGCCGCGACGAGGGACTCGCTTTCCTCCGCCAGTTCGCCGTAGCCGCGCAGCAGGATGACCTCGGAGGC
>NZ_JARUXE010000117.1 GCF_030433895.1 Arthrobacter sp. PsM3
GCGCCGCTGCGGACGGCCTCGCGGGCCGCGGCCAGGCCTGCGGGGCCGCCGCCGACCACGAGGACGTCGGAGTGGACGTACTTCTTGTCGTACTCGGCGCGGTCCTCGTCCGGGTCCAGCTTTCCAAGTCCGTTGAGGAGTTCGGCGCTGAGCCCGTCCACGAGGGTCACCGTGGTGGCGGGGAGCATGGATTCGGCCACGTGGCCGGGGAACCGGGCGGCGACCTTGACGAGGGCGTTAGATTCCTCGACGCCGGCGGACATGATGCCGCGGGGACGGTCCTCGTACAGGGAGTTGCCGGCGGCGATCCGGCCGTTCGCCAGCAGGGCGGAGGCGAGGGTGTCGCCCGGGTGGCCGGTGTATTCACGGCCGTCCAGGGTGAAGCGCCAGGAGACGCTGCGGTCAATGCGTCCGCCGGTGCTGAGGCGCGCGGGCTGCGGCTGAGCGGTCATTTGATGGCTCCTTCGGGGGAGACGGGGGTGGTGACGGTGGGGGCGGTGGGGCCGGTGGCGGGGCGAAGCTGTCCCATCGGGTACACGGCCTGGATGTCGTACGTAACGGTGTCGCGGAGCATGTTGAACCACTGCCGGCAGCCTGTGCTGTGCAGCCAGC
>NZ_JARUXE010000118.1 GCF_030433895.1 Arthrobacter sp. PsM3
CCCAGGCTCTGCAATCTTTCCCGTGAAACCCGGAACCGGGGAGCCGGAATCAGGACGGCCGCCACGATGTCACCGCGGTGGTCGTAGACGGGGGCGGCGACGCCGACTTCGTCGAGTGAGGATTCGCCGTAGTTGATGGCCCAGCCGCGGGCCGTCGCATCCTTGAGTTTGATCTGGTAGGCGTCCAGGCCGGCATCATCGAGCCCCGGATAGGTGATGGCTCCGCTGCGGAGCAGGGCCCGGACGCGTTCGTTGGGTTCGGTGGAGAGGAAGATCTGCACGGAGGCGCTCATGGCGTCGGTGTACCGGGCTCCGAGGGGGGTGGTGTGCTTGATCTGGTGGTGGCTGGCGATTTGTTCCACGCACATTGACTCGGCGCCGTTCCAGACCATCAGGGCGCTGGTTTCGCCGGTCTGTTCGGTGAGTTCGCGCAGGACCGGGTAGGCCACGCGCCGTTCTTCCAGTTCGGCCAGCAGCGGCCCGGCGACGGCGATGAGTCCCAGTCCGAGACGGAAGCGGCGGGTTTCCGGGTCCCGTTCGACGAGGTGTTCCTGTTCGAAGGTGGCCAGGATCCGGGACACGGTGCTTTTGTGCAGGCC
>NZ_JARUXE010000119.1 GCF_030433895.1 Arthrobacter sp. PsM3
TGTTCGTCAGGACCGAGCCCTGCGCCTCCATGACCGAGGCAGGGGCGAAGTTCTCTGAGGCGATCATCTCGAGGGTGGACTGCTGGCGCTCCAGCTCATGGTCAATGGCGCGTGCGACGTCAGCGTCGACGCTGGCCAGGGATTCATTCAGGGTGCCCGTCATGGCGGCCTCTTTCGGTGCAAGGAAACAGATAGTCTGGTGCAACACTGTTGCGTTGAATGCAACTCTAGATCGTCAGTGGTGTTGCGTCAATCACTTTTATTCACTGTTTGCATGTAAGCAGATTTCTTTTCACGCGCAAATAAAACCCTTGACTGTGTTTCAGCTCACGCATAATCTGATGCAACAGCGTTGCGTTCAATGCAACCCAAATTTTCATTGGCGGACATATGAGTAACGAACCAAATCAAGCGACAACCAGCGCGGACCCCGGCTCACGTCGAGCACCGGATTCCGCAGATTCACAGCCCCCGACGGCCAGCGGACCTGTGCACGCAGTCAGCAAGGAAACACGACGCCGGGTGATCGCGGCGAGCTTCATCGGCAACTTCGTCGAGTGGTTTGACTACGCCGTCTACGGTTACCTGGCAGTCACCA
>NZ_JARUXE010000011.1 GCF_030433895.1 Arthrobacter sp. PsM3
CGGCCCTGTAGACGCGGACCGATCCGTCCAGTTGGGTGGCCATTGATTTTCCGGAATTGAGCCATTCCGCAAAGATGAACGGCTTCATGGTGGAGCCGATCTGGAATCCCCCGGCGCCGTCGAGCGGCTGGCCGCTGGCGTCCTTCTCCGGCAGGGCGAAGTTGCCCGTGTAGTTTCCCGGCGCCGTGGCGGGGTTGTAGACGGTGTTCTGCGCCATGGTCAGAACCTTGCCGGTGCCGGGCTGGACGCTGACAAGCGAGGCGCCGCGCTGCAGGGGATCCGCGGCAGGCATGGAGGCGTTGACCTGCTCCTGGGCTACCTTTTGGAGCGCCGGGTCAAGTGTTGTGTGGATGGTGAGCCCGCCCAGATACAGGAGTTTCTTGCGGGCTGTTTCGTCGGCCCCGAAGGCCGGGTCGTTGAGGATCAGCCGCTGGACGTAGTCGCAGAAATACGGTGCCGTGACCGCGCCGAAACAGCCCTGGCTGCTCGGGTGGACGTTCAGTCCGATGGGCGCTTTCACGGCGGCGTCATGCTCGGCAGCGGTGATATGTCCTTGCTGGAGCATCTTGTCCAGGACTTCGTTCCTGCGGGCCACTACATGATCTGGTTCGGTGAGGGGATCGTAGTAGACCGGGCTGTTCACGACCCCGGCGAGGGCTGCGGCTTCAGGCAGAGTCAGGGCGCCGGCAGGGACGTTGAAGTATTCTTCGGCGGCCGCGTCGATGCCGTAGGCGCCGTTGCCGAAATAGACGATGTTCAGGTAGCCCTGGAGGATCTGGTCCTTGGAGTACTTCGTCTCCAGGGCAATCGCGAGCTTCATTTCCCGCAGCTTGTCGCCGATGGTTTTGGAGTAGCCGAGTTTGACCTGGTCGCCTTTGCCCTGGGCGACAAGGGATTCGATGATCATGTTGTTCACGTACTGCTGGGTGATGGTGGAGGCGCCCTGGCGTCCGCCCTGGGCCGTCGCCACGAGTGCCCTGAGGATCCCGGTGGCGTCGATTCCGCCGTGCTGGTAGAAGCGTGCGTCCTCGATGGAGACGATTCCGTCCCGGATGAACGGGGACATTTTGTCCAGTGCCACGGGTGCGCGGTTTTCCGCGTAAAAGGAAGCGATCACCGTCCCGTCGCTGGCCAGCACGGTGGAGGATTGGGGTGGTGCATTCACGTCAAGATCGTCAGGCAGCTGGTCAAACATGCCGATGGAATTACTGAGAGCCGTTCCCACCACCGCCGCCCCTGGGAGGAACAGTGCCGCCACCAGCACGCCGCAGAGCGCGCCGGCAATTACGAAGGAAAGTATCTTCCCCCATCGTGAGTCCTTACATAGCATCCGTGTGTTCCTTCGATGCGCGCCCGGACTCCGGCCGCGGGCCGGACGTCGGGGTTTGCCGGACGGCATCCGGGATGGCGACCGAGCGTCCGCGGCGGAACAACAGGACAAATCCGACTGCGCCGGCCAGGAAGATCAGCGCCGCCACCCAGGTGTTCACCCGAAGCCCCAGGATCAGGTTGGCGTAGTCCGAGCGCATCAATTCAAAGGCGAACCGCCCGGCCGTGTAGCCGGTGACATACAGAGCGAAAACGCTGCCGGCTCCGAGGCCGAAACGCCGGTCGAGGTAGAGGATCAGGAAGCCGACCGCCACGCACCAGAGGGACTCATAGAGGAACGTGGGCTGGAAATAGCCGAGCACGACCGGAGCCCCGGAGGAATCGGTGAGAGCAGACCCCGTGGCGTAGTCCATCTGGTGGATCTGAAGTTTCCACGGCAGCGTGGTCGGATCCCCATAGAGCTCGTTGTTAAACCAGTTTCCCCACCGGCCCAGAGCCTGGGCAAAGAGCACGCCCGGTGCCACCACATCCAGGAAAGCAACGAGAGACACGTTCGCCCTGCGGCAGCCGATCCATGCACCCAGAACCCCGAATGCTACGGCGCCCCAGATGCCCAGGCCGCCATCCCAGATGGCGAACGCATTCCAGGGATTCGCGCCGGGAACGAAGTACAACTCGGGATCGGTCACGACATGGTAAATCCGGCCGCCGACAATCCCCGCCGGGATCGCCCACAGGCAGATGTCCAGCACCTGCCCGGCGTGGCCGCCGCGCGCCGCCCAGCGGCGGTTTCCCAGCCAGAGAGCCACCGCGATGCCCGCCATGATGCAGAGGGCATAGAAGTGAATGGTCAGCGGGCCCACGTGGATGGCACTGACGGTGGGTGATGGAATGAAGGAATCACTGGCAGTCATAGCGGAGAGGAATCCTGTCTCGAAGGTTTCGGGGAGGGGGTGTCCGATTTCGGCCCCGGGGACAGACCGGACAGATCCCCGGGGGCCGGGACCCTCACCGGTTGGCAGCCTATTGGCAGGAACCTGCCGGCCAAGAAGCAACGCACTGCGGCTGCGGCGCCCAGGACGGCAAAAAGTGCCACGGCCATGCGGACGCCGCGTATGGAGGAGCCCGGCTTCGCCGCTCCGCCGCCATCACTGCCCTCATCTTCCTGGCAACGAGGCAACGAGGCAACGAGGCCGCACGACATCCCCTTGGGGGTAAGTCAGGCTACTTCGAGACGCCAGACCCTGTACCGGCACGTTGCACGGGCCGGGACCTGCGGGCCGATGGCGTGAAGTTACTGGCGCGGTAGGAACCAGGGTCGGATGCGGGTCAGACGCGGGTAACCCGCTGATTCTCTGCCCTTGCCTGGGGCGTGTCTCCCAATGAATATTTTCTGGGCCGAACGGCTGGAAGTGCGGGAACCGTGTCCGCAGACCGTCAGGCGGGTTGGCGTCGGAAATCGAGTTGATCCGTATAGCCAAAGGGGACTTTATCGCTGAGGCCGACTACGAAGTGCCCGTCCTCGAGCCTTGTTACCAGGATGCCGTGCGTCCGTTTCCGCTTGGCGCCCTCGATCATCCGGTCGACCGCCGCAGTGATGCAGCAGTCCATGGAGGTCCTGTTGCGGACCCTGATTTCGATGGGTTGGACGTCTTGCATGTTCAAGATTTTCCACTTCGTTGGGTCGGATGGGTGGACGGTGTACCCTACTGTGGATCCATCTAGGGGGTTCCCGTGACCCACACCGGAGTACCGTCCGGGCGGTAGATCACGAGGTTTCCGTCGTCTTGGATGATGAGCCGGCTTCCGGGGTTGTTTTCGGTTTCGCTGTCCCATACATATTCGTCGTCGGGGCCGTAGAGGACGAGGTTCCCGTCGGCCTGCATGATGCAAACTCCGGCAGCGCTGCCATCGGTCCCCGAATCCCACAGGGGCCCGTCGGGGCCGTAGAGGACGAGGTTCCCGTCTGCCTGGTACATCAACCCGTAAAGGCCGTTAGCGGACTTGAGTCCGTGTCTGGGCTTGAGCAAAGCTCCCGGATGCATCGCATCTGCCTGGACTGCGCTGCCGTCCGGCACAGATGTTCCCGTCGCCCATACCGGAGTACCGTCCGGGCGGTAGATCACGAGGTTGCCGTCGTCTTGAACGATGAGACGGCTTCCGGGGTTGTTCTCTGTCTTGCTGTCCCACACGCAGTCCTCGTCCGGGCCGTAGAGCACGAGGTTCCCGTCGGCCTGCATGATGCAAACCCCGGCAACGCTGCCATCGGTCCCGGAATCCCACAGGGGCCCGTCCGGGCCGTAGAGCACGAGGTTCCCGTCCGCCTGGTACATCAACCGGTAACGGCCGCTAGCTGCCCTGACCGTGTCGCCGGGGTGAAGTGCCGTTTCGGGCTGCAATGTCATGACTACTCCTTGATTTTTTGTCATCGATGAGTACTTTAGGAGTGCGACCTGGCCCTGGGTTCGGCAGCGATCCCGGTATCGTCCCTCGGGGCGGGCCACGGTGCACGTGCCCGGGCCCCGGGTCAGGATCAGGTGTTCCCGAAGTACGGCGACGTGGTCATCCGAATGGGCAACGAGGAGGCTGCGCAGGCGGCGCCTGACGGATGCGGTTTTCGGATCCGTCTCGGCCAGTACCGTTTGGATGATGTCCCGGGCCTGGCTTTCCAATGACAGCGCTGGCCCGCGTCCGGGTCCTCCGGCGCGAAGTGCCGTTCCGGTCCGGGTAATCCGGAGATTTTCAAAGCTCATTGGCTCGTCCTTTTTCTTCGCCAAATTCACTTTCGGAACGTGCACTTAGCGTTCTGGTCCGTGGCACCCCGGCCGTCGCGGGATCCTGCATGGCGACGGATCACCGTCGGGTGGCGGGCGCGTTGGCGTTCCCGGGGTGGCAGATTCCCAGGGGCACGGCTTCGCCGGATGTTTGGCCCCGGGGCGCAGGGGCGGCGGGAACGTGCACGATTCGGGCTTTGATCTTTTTTTGAACGTACCACGCGGCCGCGGCGGCGGTGAGGGCGGCCAGCAGCGCGATGGTTGCTGCGGGGCCGAAAGTTTTGGCGGCCGTGAGGTAGGCGTTTCCGGCGAAGTATCCGGCCAGGACCACCGCAGCCCCCCAGATGGCGCCGCCGGCGATGTTAAAGGTCAGGAACCGGCGGTAGGGCATGTGGGAGAGCCCGGCAAGGGCGGGCATGACAGCGCGGAAGAAGGCGGTGAACCGTCCCAGGAACACAGCGGATCCTCCCTTGCGGGCCAGCAGGTCCCGTGCGCGGTCCAGCTGGGACCGGCGTTTTTGGAGTAAGGAGATTTCCAGGATCCGGGAACCGAAATGGCGTCCGATCTGGTATCCGACGGTGTCCCCGGCGATAGCGGCGGCGACGACGAGGACCAGGACCAGCCAGAGCTGGAGATGGTTCTGACTGGCCAGGACCCCGCCGAGGACGGCTGCGGTTTCGCCGGGCAGGATGAAACCGATGAACAGGGCGTCTTCGGCGAAGACCAGCGCGCCGATGATCAGGTAGGCGGGAAGGGGCCCGGCGTTGCGGACAGCGTCGATGATCCAGGTCATGACGTGACCTTCTGCTGCCGGTCCGCCGGGCGCATCGATCCAGTACCGGCGGTCGGGCCCGGGCTAGTAGGGATCTGCATGATGGTGCCTCCTGCGGGTTCGTATCGGTACTACCAGCATGCGTGGTGGGGCCTGAGGGAATCCTGAGACGCGTTCCTGGACCGGTGCGTGGCCCCGGAGGGTGCCCGTTTAGTCGATTTTTTCGCCGGTGCCTTTGGCTTTCGTGGCGGTCGCGGTGGCCGGGGCGAGCCCGGGTGCGGCGGCTTCGACGCTGATTTTTACTTCGTTGGTTGAGGTGCGGTAGAGGCTGTATTTGTTTTCCGGGTAGTGCCCGGGTCCGGTGCCGTTGTCGAAATACACTGTGGCGGAGGTATCCGGTGCCAGGGTCAGCCCGTCGAGTTTCTGGTAGTAGGACTCCGTCTGTCCGGTGCCGGCATCCTTCATGGTGTAGTACACCTCCAGGCCGCCAAGCGGCGCGGCGGTGGAGTTGCTCAGGGTGAATTGAAGCCGGTCCGGAACTGCTGCGTTGGTCTGCGGGTCGGTGTTGTCTTCGGCCTTGGCCTTGCTGATGGTCAGTCCGGGGGCGGTCCCGGTAGCGGTGATGGGGTTTTTCGTGACGGGAAGTACGGTGGCCGCCGGGGCCGTTGAGGAGGTCCCGGGGGCGCCGGCGCCGGAGGTCCCCTGCCAGATCAGGATCGCGGCCAGGGCGGCGATGACGACCAGCGCCAGGGGGAGAATCTTCTTAAGGGTGAGCGTCTTCATGTTCTTAGGCCTTTCGGAGGAGTTTGTCCCTGGTGCCGGCCAGGAGCGCGGCGGCCGCTGCTGCGGCGAATCCGGCGAGGAGCCAGAGGGTGTGGTTGAAGGTCCCTGCCCACACAAATGCCGGGGACTGTTGGTTGTATTGGTCCTTGATGCCGAGCCAGGCGAACAGGGGACGTTCGTATTGTTTGGTCAGGGAGGCCTGTTCGATGAGGTCCCGGGATGTTTCGTAGCCGGTGAAGTTGGCCATGACGGCGTGTTCGTGGGCTTTGTCGATTTGCAGGCTGGCGAACAGTCCCCCGGGGATCTGGTTGTCCGGGTCCATGGTGTCGCCGATCTGCGGGATGACCAGGACCACGACGAGCCAGAGGACCAGGGCCAGGACCAGCCCGGTGGCCGGTGCCCGGGTGAGGGCGGCCAGGGCCAGCGCCGCGAGCGACCACAGGGTGAGATAGATAATGGTGTGCCCTGCGGCAATGATCAGCCGGATGAAGTCTGTTCCAGTCAGGGGTGCGTTGCCGGCAATCAGCAGGGCCGCGGTGATGACGGCGAACAGGGCTGCGGTGACGGCGGTCCAGATGATGAGGGCGGCCAGGATTTTTCCGGCAGCGAAGCTGTGCCGGGCCAGCGGTCGGGTGAAGAGCAGTTCCAGGGTCCCGTTGTTCTTTTCCTTGGCGATCAGCCCGTAACCGAGGATCACGGCGAAGAGGCTCCCGACGATTTCCAGGTACTCCATGCCCGCCCGGAGCATCTGCAGCGGGAAGAGATCCGGCGGGGGGGCATTGACGGCACCGCCGCTGGCTTTGAGGGCGGCAAGGTAGCTGGTGTAGTCGGCAGTTTTGGTCCGGAAGTCTGCGGCCGCGACCAGGACGGAGAGCACGACGACAACGGCCAGGAAGAGGATGAGCAGCCGCACGGAGCGGTTGCGGGAGAGGTCCCGGAGTTCCTTCCCGCAGAGCGTGATAAGGCTAGTCATGAAGTTCCTTTCGCATACTGGTCCGCCCGGTCAGGACGACCGCGCTGATACCGGCCGCGAGGAAGGCCAGGATCACCGTGATCCCGCCGGTCATGGTGCCGGTGGCCTGGGGGTCCTTCAGCAGGATTGCAGCGACGTGTTTGAATTGCTCCCCGAGGGACAAGGGGCCGGTGAGGGACCCGGTGAGTGCGAAGATCCCGGTCAGCGGGGCCGCTGGCGGTGTCACGGGGTTCAGCAGCGAGACGGGGTGCGCGGCGGTACCGAGCAGCGGCAACACAAAGATGATGACGCTCCAGATCACGATGGGGACCAGAAGGGCAGTGGTGTAGCTGGATGCGTGGAGCCCGCTCAGGGTACCCAGTGCTACGAAAAAGAGCAGGAAGAGCCACGCCACGCCAAAGAGTGCGAGGAGCCGGAGCAACTGATCGGGTGCGGGGATGCTTCCGGTGACCGCACTGATGCAGACAACACTGATCAGGGCCGAGGCCCCCAGCACGGCCAGGAGCCCCAGGCCGATGCCGGTCATTTTTGCGCCCAGATAGCCGGCCGGGGACAGGAGCCGGGTAAGGACCAGATCGATCGTTCGGGCACGCCGGTCCCGCATTGCAGACTGGACACCGATCACAATGGCCAGCAGGGCCCCGATCAGGAGGATGTAGATGACGGTATTGCGGGCGTAGTAGAGGGGCGGGACGTTCCCGAACGGATTAGCAGCGTTCGTCAGCCCCTGGCCGGCCGCTGAGTTGTAGACCTCGGTGACGGTTGCCTTCGCGGCCGAGCCGATGAACGCCGAGGCGGCGCTCATGCCGATAAAGATCATCAGGAGCAGCTGGGGCAGACGTTCACGGCCGGCGCTGCGCAGTTCATGCCCGACGGCGGCAGCCCAGGGACTCATGACGGGGTGCCTGCTTCGATGTGGAGGTAAATGTCTTCCAGCGACGCCTGGTCCGGGAATGCCCCCAGCGTGGCCGCGACGGAGTTCTGGTAGATCAGCCGCCCTGAGCTAAGGATCCCGATGCTGGTGCACGTCTTCGTCACCTCGGCCAGGAGGTGGGTATTCATGAACACCGTCATCCCCAGCGACTGGTTGAGACTGATGATGATCTCCCGTAGTTTGGCCACCCCCTGCGGGTCCAGCCCGGAGGTCGGTTCGTCCAGGAACAGCACCGCCGGTTCGTGCAGGATGGCCTGGGCGATCCCGGCCCGTTGACGCATCCCTTTACTGAACGAGGACATCTTCTCCTGGCCGTGGCCGGTGAAGTCCACGGCCTCCAGTGCCGCCGCGATCCGGGCGGCGGGATCCGGAACCCCTGAGAGCCGGGCGAAGAACGTCAAGTTCTCCGTCAGCGTGAGGTTGTCGTAGAAGTGGACATTTTCCGGCAGGTATCCGATCGACCGACGCACCCGGTCAGCGCCGGTGGTGACGTCGTGGCCCGCTATCCGTGCCGTGCCGGATGAGGCCGGAAGCAGCGTGGTCAGGATGTTCACGGTGGTGGTTTTTCCCGCCCCGTTGTGTCCGAGCAGGCCGAAGATCTCACCGCGGGGAACCTCGAGGCTCAGGGCCTCAAGGGCTTGTTTTGATCCGTAAGTCTTAGCCAGTGCGCTGGTTTCGATTGCCATGTCCGTCATGCTTAGCAACCTATTCTGCCGCCGGTAAGAGAAACCTGAGGATGCGCGGAGCTGCTGATGCCGGGCATCAGCGGCTCAGTCCCAGCGTGGGCGCCAGCCAGGCCATGGCCGGGGCCAGAGTCTGCCGCGGTACCTCCCAGGAGTGTCCCTGACCGGTCACCAGGGCGGTCTTGACGTCCATACCGGCCTTGGCCGCCGCGTCAGCGACCCGGGCCTGGTAGCCAGAGAACGTCCCGTCTTGCGCCCCGGCGGCAAGGTAAATCCTGCTGTGGGTGTAGTGCCGGGCCGCCAGCACCTTCAGGGGCACCGCCGCGTCAAAGGCGGCCGTGTTGCCGCCGAACGCCTGGCCGACGGTCGCGGTCCGGTCGGGACCCAGGGCCGGTTCCGCTTCGCCGCTGACGTCGATCGCTGATGGGTAGACATCCGCGTGCAGGGACGCCATCTGCAGGGCGCAGGTCCCGCCAAACGAGAAGCCGCCGATCGCCCACCGGGCGGGGTCCGGATCCACCCTCAGAGTGGCCTTGATCCAAGCCGGGACATCGGTAGAGAGGTACGTGTCGGCCTTAGCGATCCGGGAATCCATGCACATGGTGTTGCCCGTCGCCGAGCCGTTGACATCGGGGATGACCACGACGGGCGCGAGCCCGTCGTGTGTTGCGGCAAAAGCATCCATGGCCGTTGCTACCCCGCCGGCGGTGATCCAGTCGGCCGGGGAGCCGGGCTGGCCTGCGACCAGGACCAGGACAGGCAGCGCCGGCCGGGACGCGTCCTGGTAAGCCGGCGGGAGGTAAACATAGGCATTGCCGGCGGCGAAGCCGGACACCGCACCCGGGATCTGCACCGAGTTGATCGTCCCGGCCGAAGGGAGTCCCGCGGGTTTCACCCACGTCCCCGCCAACGGCCCCGCCTTCGGGCCGGGCGCTGGCTGGAGCGCGGTCTGGGGCCCCACTCGGGCGCCTTCCGGAAGCGTCTGGATGGCTGCGGTACTGGCCCCGGTCAGGTCCCCGAGAGTCCGGTAGGCGCCGAAGTAGGCATTCACCTGCAACGCGGCACCCAGAATCAGCACCGCCATGGCCACCGGTGCCAGGGCTCTGCGGCGCCAGCCGGTTCCGGCCAGGTTCAAACCCGCCAACAGCACAGCCAGGCACGCGATGCCGATCCACGCGGTAACGGGCCACGGCAGCTCCTGGGCTGATACGGCGGCCACGTGGACCAGAAACCAGCCTGTCCCCAATGCCAGCAGGGCCGCGGCGGCGACCGCCGCGGCTATCTTCATCCACCAACTCCGCCCGCGGCGGAGCAGGAGGAACGATGCCGCCGCCACTGCCGCGGCGCCGACGATGACCGGAACGCCCCCGGTGAGCAGATCCAATCCGGTCAGGGTGCTCATATCGTGGTCGCCCTTCGTTCTGCCGGGACACCCCGGACGCCGATGATGGCGCCGGTGTTGTTGCCGGACGCCGGAGGACCCGCGAAGCGGGGGGTGCTTCGCGGGTCCTGGTATGCCGGCGGCGCGGGCTGGGGTCCGTGCCGCCGGCTGGCTTCTTCCCTGGGCGGGCGCCGCGGGCAGTGTTACGGGGATCCGGGGGCGTCGCCGGGATCGGTGTGCTCACCGGTCTGGTCGACGTTCGGACCGGTGTCACCGGGGGCTTCCGGGGCGTCTGCCTTTTCGGTGCCCTCGACGGCACCCGGGGCATCCGCGGTGTCACCGGCTGTGGGGGTTTCGGCGGCGCCCGGCGCGTCTGCCACATCGCCCGGGGTGGGGGTGTCCGCGGTGACGGACTGGGTGGTCGTCGGTGACGGCGGTGCCGCATTTGCGGCCCCGAGACCCAGCCCTGCCATGCCGAGGACTCCTGCACTGACGATGACGATTTTTGTCCTGGTTTTCAGGTCTTTGACGTTCATGTCCGGATCCTTTCCTGGCGGACTGTGGGTCCGCCGGCGCCTCCCGGTGCGGGCGGCTATGGATCCAGTGTGGCCCGCGGCGGCTGAGAGGAGCCTTAGCCCGGTTGAGGTTCAGCTGAGACAGGATCCGGGGCTGTGTTTGTATTCGGCCCGGTGCCGGGCCCATCCTTGGAACATGGATGATGACCGGGTTCCGCCGCCCTCCCGCCCTGCTCGCTGGGGTGTGCGCAAACGCGCCACCGCGACAGCGGTGCTGGTCGTCGCGGCGGCACTGGCCGTGGGCGGACTGGTCCTGCTCGTGCTGCTCCAGACCTCCCTCGTCGCCTCAACGGAAACGACGGCGCGGCAACAAAGCTTCGATGTCATTGCACAGATCTCCGGCCAGGACGTCTCAGAGGCCGGCCAGTACATCGCCTCCACCGCCCACACCGGACAGTACGTCCAAATCCTGGCACCGGGAGGTTCCGTTTTCGCCTCATCGATACCCGCGGCGGCCGCGGCCCCGCTGACCTCGCTGCGGCCGGGTCCGGGGCAGACCCTGACCCAGGACGTTGCCGGGCTGCCCAGCCTGCATGACGATGATGACTTCCTGATCGTGGCCACCGGAATCGATGTCGGCGGCCGGCTTTACACGGTCGTCGTCGCCGCGACGGTCCAGGTCCAGGCAGATACCGTTTCCACGGTGGCCTGGTTCATTCTTGGGGCCACCCCGGCGCTGCTGGCGGTCGTCGGCGTTTCCGTCTGGGTGCTGGTCGGGCGGTCGCTGCGGCAGGTTGAACGGATCCGCGGACAGGTCGCCGGTATCAGCGCCCGCAGCCTGGACGGGCGCGTGGACGTCCCTCCCACCTCCGATGAAATCCAGTCACTGGCTGAGACGATGAACATGATGCTGGGGAGGTTACAGGCCTCGGACCAGGAACAACGCCGCTTCGTCTCGGACGCCAGCCACGAACTGCGCAGCCCGCTGGCGACGCTCAGCGCCGGGGTGGAGATCGCGGCCGCTGACCCTTCCGGGGCCACCTGGGAACAGATGAAGGACATCCTGGCCGGGGAAACAGCCCGGATGCGTTACCTGGTGGAGGATCTGCTGACCCTGGCCAAAACCAACGACGGCGGCCTCCGGCTCGAGACCACAGACGTGGACCTTGACGATGTCCTGAACGAGGAAGTCCGCCGGCTCCGTTCCACCAGTACCCGCCGTATCGAGGTCAGTCTTGAACCCGCCAGGGTCACCGGGGACCCGCGGCGGCTGGGTCAGGTCGTGCGCAATGTCCTGGACAACGCCGACAGGCACGCCGTGTCCCGGATCAGCATCCGGCTGCACAACACTAACGACGGCGCGCTCGTCACGATCGATAACGACGGCCCGCCGGTGCCGGTGGGGGACCGGGAACGGATTTTTGAACGGTTTGTCCGGCTTGATCAAAGCCGGTCCCGTGAAAGTGGCGGCAGCGGCCTGGGCCTGGCCATCGCCGCGGGAATCATGGCAGCACACCACGGCTGGATCCGCACAGGTGGCACCCCCGACGGCGGATGCCGGTTCGAGTTGGGCTTTACAAACACCGGCGCTGAACATCCCGGCGGCGACGCCGCTACGGGCAGCGATACCGGGGCTACTCCTCCGCCGCCCTCGCCCGGTAACAACGGCCCCGGTCAGGGCTCCGCTCCGGTGCACTCACCCATCTGAGCTGCGACCGGGCGTGTACCTCAGGGCAGCACCGACGCTGAGCCCGTCATCAGGTCACCGGGTGCCTCGAACAGGTCCGGCCCCTCCGCGGTTCGACCCTTCCGTTATGCCGTTGGCCGGTCGCCGGTCAGCATGTAGCCCATTCCCCGGACAGTGGTGAGGGTCTGCAGCCCGAAGGGGGCGTCGATTTTTCGGCGCAGGTAGCCGATGTAGACCTCTACGACGTTGTCGCCGCCCTCGAACGCGGGGTCCCAGACGTTGTCCAGGATCTGGGACTTTGACACGACCTGGTCGTGGCTGCGCATCAGGTAGTGCAGCAGACCGTACTCCCGGGCGGTGAGCTCGATAACGGTGCCGCTGCGGCGGACGCTGCGGCTGCCGGGATCCAGGGTGAGGGTCCCGAGAGCCAGCGTGACGGGCCGTTCCGGGGCGCCGCGCCGGACCAGGGCACGGATCCTGGCGACGAGGACGATGAAGCTGAAAGGTTTGGTCAGGTAGTCATCGGCTCCGAGGTCGAACGCATCCGTCTGATCGTATTCCCCGTCTTTGGCCGTGAGCATCAGCACCGGGGTCCAGATCAGGCGTTCACGCAGTTCCTTCAGGACGTCGTACCCGTTTTTGAGCGGGAGCATCAGATCCAGCAGGATCACGTCGTACGGGTTCTCGGTCGCGGCCCACAGGCCGCTGACCCCGTCGTGGGTGACGTCCACCACGAAGCCCTCGTTGGTCAGGCCACGACGGACGGTCTCGGCCAGTGTCGTTTCGTCCTCGACCAGCAAAATCCGCATGATGGTCCCCTTTCGTTGATACCCGCAGTATCCCCGACCCAGGTTGAGGGGCGCCTGAGAAACCGCGGTGCGCCTCTCAGCTTTCTCTCAGAGCCGGTGCCCCATGCTGATGGCACAACGCCTGTGAGGGCCCGCCAACCGTCAGGACTGCATTGTGGAATCCCCCGCCGAACACCGAAACACGATTTTCCCCGGGTTACGGTCCTGGTGGTGGCTCACGGTCGCACTCTCCATCTTCGCGGCCACGGCCGCGGCAGGGATGACGGCGAAGTCCTTCGGGCCCCTGGCCCCGGAGCTGGCCCTGGACATCTTCCTAAGTCATGGGAGGAACAAGGTGTTGATTGCGGTGAGTGAGGCCATTCATTACGGTCTGGGACCGGCCGGTGCCCTGGTGTTGGTTTTGATGATTTGCGGGTACCTGCTCTGGTTCCGCCGACGCCCTGTGCAGGCGCTGGCGTTCGGCTCCGTCGTGGCTGTCGGATGGCTGGCATCAACGGCCGTCAAGATTCTGGTCAGCCGTTCCCGGCCGCCGGCCGATGTGACCGGAGCCCTCATCGCCGAGACGGGCAACAACAGCTTCCCCTCCGGGCATACCGCGTTCGCTGTCGCACTGGCCCTGGCCGCTACGCTGGTCCTTGCCCACGGCACGGGGCAGCGTCTGGCGGTCCTGGCCGCAGGATCCCTGTTCGTGGCCGTCGTGGCTTTCTCCCGAATGTATCTCGGCGTGCACTACCTCAGCGACGTGATCGGGTCCGTGCTCATCAGCAGCGCAGCGATCCTCGCCTGGCTGCCGGTATGGAATAACCTCATTACACCCCGAATCTTCACCCTGCCCCTGATCCGCAGGTTCGAAGCCAGGCCATTGCACCAGCGGTGAGCAACTGACCGGCAACCCCGCAGCAACGTCCCCGGACACCCCGCCGCCTTCCGCGCATGCTGAAAGGAATCCCCATGCCAGTGTCACTGCTGGGTCCCGGGCAGCCGGGCTCCCCACGAGCCCTGGTATCGCTGATCGGAAGACTGCGCCGCGGCCCGGTCACGGTCGGCTTCATCCTCGCTTTTTGGTCCGCCGGCACACTGTCCTCCAGCCTTGTCACCGGCCCGCCCGGGTCGCTGCGGCCGAACGTGGCAGCGACAGCGCACTCCCTGCCCGGCCACTGGTGGGCGCTTCTGAGTTCCGGGCTGTGGGCGCAGAACCTGACCGGGTACCTGCTGGGAAGCGCCGTCGTTCTGGGCGTCGGGCTTGCCCTGGAACCCCGGATGGGGAGCATGAGGTTCGCCGCGGCGGCTCTTGGCTCCCAGATCCTCGGAATTAGTGCCGCTCTCGGGTTCCTCACCGTCGCACGTCAGACGATGGGGACCTGGACCCAGGAAATGAGCGGGCACCTCTTCCTTGGCCCCAGTGCACTCATGACCGGGGCCCTCGTGGCGGGGACGGCGATGATGCCGACCCTGTGGCGGCGCCGGATCCGCCTGGTCGTCTTCGCCCTGCTGATACTCCTGGCCCTTTACAGCGGCGGATTCGCGGACCTGGTCCGGCTCGGCGCCGCCGTAGCCGGCGCCCTTCTGGGACCGGTCCTGCACGGCAGGGCCCCCCGCTTCGGGCGCCCCGTCAGCTCCCGGCATGAAGGACGGGTTCTCATCGCGCTCCTGGTGGCCGTATCGGCGATCGGACCTGTCATCGCGGGCCTGACACCGCACGCCGCCGGGCCCTTATCGGTCCTGCGGTTTTTGTTTACCAATATCCAGCCCGTGGACCCGCAGACACTCCAGAGCCTCTGCGCGGACCCGGGACAGGCCAAGGAATGCGCCGGCGCGCAACTGCAGCTTCGCGCCGGGGCCGGCGGGATTTTCATGGCTATTCTTCCGTCGTTTTTGTTGTTGCTGCTCTCCGACGGTCTGCGCCGGGGACGCCGCTTCGCCTGGGCCGGCGCCGTGCTGATTCAGCTGGCCTTATCCGTTCTGGCGGGGATCACCATCGCCGGTGTACTGTACCCGGCGGCACCGGACACGGCTGTCGGAGAGGGGATCGGCGCCATCGAGGTCCCCGGGTACACGCATCCGCTGGCCCTGATTCTGCCGCTGCTGCTGCCGGTCGCGTTGAGCATCGTGTTACTGCTGAGCCGCCGACTGTTCCCGGTCACGGCCCCGGCGGGGACCTACCGCCGGCTCGCGGTCAGTGTCGGGAAAACAGCAGCTGTCCTCGCCTCGGTCTACCTGCTCGCCGGCATCCTTCTGGCCCCCGGCTTCACACCGGTACCGGCACCGCTTGAGCTGTTGGCAGATATTCCCGACAGGTTCCTGCCGCTGGGTTACATGCTGGATCTGTCCCCGGCGTTCTTCCCCCAAAGCACCCCTGCGGTACTCCTCTACGAGGGCACCGGTGTGACTTTCTGGACCGTCACCGCCGTGCTGGTCCTCAAAACGTTCCTGCGCCCGGCCCCGATCCAACACACTGCCGGTACCAGCCGCGCCCGGGAAATACTGAAAACCCGGCAGGGCAGCACCCTGTCCTGGATGACGACCTGGCCCGGGAACACCTACTGGTTCTCCTCCACCGGTGAGAGCTTCATCGCCTACCGTGTCATCGCCGGGGTGGCCCTGACGCTCGGCGTCCCGGTCGGCCCCGGGTCCCAGACCAAGGCCGCCGTCGCGGAGTTCACCCTTTTCTGCTCCGGGCAAGGCTGGACCCCGTGCTTCTACTCCGTCCCCGCTGACCTGCGCGACCACGCCGCGTCCCTCGGATGGGGGTCCGTGCAGGTAGCCCAGGAAACGATCCTGGAACTGGATGCGGTGTCCTTCAAAGGAAAAAAATTCCAGGACATCCGCACCGCCATGAACAACGCGGCCAAAGCCGGGATTCGCGCCGAATGGACCACCTACGGGACCGCACCATTTACCCTGCTGGCTCAGATCCAGGAAATCTCTGAAGAATGGGTAGCCGATAAAAAGATGCCCGAAATGGGATTCACCCTCGGCGGCCTGGACGAACTCAACGACCCCGACGTCCGTCTGCTGCTCGCTATCGACGACTCTCACAGAGTCCACGCCGTCGCCTCCTGGCTGCCCGTCTACAACAACGGCACCATCGAAGGCTGGACCCTGGACTTCATGCGGCGCCGCAGCACCGGATTCCGGGCCGGCATCGAATTCCTCATCGCCTCCGCCGCGCTCAGCCTCAAAGCCGAAGGATACGGATTCATCAGCCTCTCCGGAGCACCACTCGCCCGACTCACGAGCACCATGGCACCGGCAGTCGCCGGACCGGAAGTTACCGGCAGCCTGGACCGGCTCCTCGACCGGCTCGGCGCGACTCTGGAACCTGTCTACGGGTTCAGGTCCCTGCTGGCATTCAAAGCAAAATTCCAGCCCCGCTACGAACCCCTGTACATGCTCTACCCCGACGCCGCGGCGCTGCCAGCCATCGGCAACGCCATCACCCGGGCCTACCTCCCCACCATCAACCTCGGCGAAAGCCTGACACTGGCCCGCCGTATCCTCCGCCGCTCCAAACCCCCTCGGGCTTTCCCCGGGGGCACCCCGCAGCGCCCGGGCCATCATCCACCCGCCCCAAAACACCGGTGAGGAACAAAGGAGGAGACCTCAAAGCCCCTGACGACCGGCCGCTTCAGAACACAGCCGGCGCAAATGGAGCCGCCCCCCGAAGAGAGGACTGGGCCCGACGGCGGGACCGTTCTGCCCCCGTGGGCCCACCTTTCTAGGCGCCGGACCGGTAGACGTCCGTCCCGAAGGTGTTGACCCCGGGTTCGCCGGCGCCCGCGAGGCGGGGCAGCGCGAAGATATCTTCCATGCTCGCCAGCAGGCTGTAGTGGTTGTAGGGGCGGTCCGAGCTGCTGCCCGGGGCGGTGAACGGGGAGAGCGCCAGGGCGCCGACCTTTCCTCCGGCCGTGCCTCCGGTGACGCCCGTCGAGGGGCCGACGGCACCGCCGTCGGCCTCGTCAAAGGTGATCACGAGCATGCCGTCCTGTTGGTAGGCGGGGGAGGCCAGGATTGCCGGCACCTGGCTTTTGAGCCATTCATCCGCCGTGCCGAGGCCGCCGGCGGTGCCGTCCACGCAGGGACTGTCGTGCCCGTCGTGGCACAGGTTGGGGATGATGTAGGAGAGGTTGGCCGTGGTGGTGACCGACTGCAGGTCCTTTCCGAGGTTGGAATAGTTGACCACGTTCATCGCGCAATCCGGGCTGGAGGTGAGGGAGCGGAAGTAGACGAACGGATTGTGGCGGGTGCCGTACTGGTCGCGGGGGGAGGCGGCCACATGCCCGTCGACGGCGCCCAGCTCCGGGTGTTGGCAGGGTGAGGACATGTCTTCCATGTAGCCGCGCCAGGTTTTGGACTTGGCGCTCAGTTGCCCGGCGATGGTGGGGACCTCGGCGGGAAAGACGCACCCGTTTCCCATTAGCCGTCCCTGCGAATCCAGTCCCGTGCCGGTGAACGGGGTGTAGACGGGGCAATCCTGTTTAGTGCTCATGTTCGGCGGCTGCCCGGAGATCTGGGCCAGATAATTGGGCAGCGAGTTGTGCGAGATGCCGTAATAATTGGTCAGCAGCACCCCCTGGGAGCGCAGTGTTCCGGAGAGATAGTGCGCCGGGGATCCGCTTCCCCAGACCCGGTCGTAACCCTTGTTCTCCAGGTTGATCACGAACACATGCCCGGGAGTTCCAGCCCGCGGCCCCAGCGCCGGGCCGCCCTGCGACTGACAGGCCGTAACAGATACGAGAATGAAGACCATTGCCATGACGCAGGCGGTTGGGACCCGCCCCAAAAGTCGAGGCTTCCAAGCCGAACAAGTTTGGGCTGCCACGCTGCACTCCTGTCCTCAAAATTCCCTCGCCGGGTCATCCCTGAAGCGACATCGCAGAAAAGTCACGACCGATGCGACTGAGCCTGCCAGAACTTAGCTTGCGAAACGCCCCCAATTTCCTGCGGGTAATCTGTAAATTCAGGCGCACTACCGCTCGGCGCTGGATCCCTGAAACGGCTCAGCTCTCAAGGTCCGGGCCCCGCTGTCAGGATCTTTCGTGCTGCCGCTCGGGATCAGCGGTCTTTTGCCTTCGGCTCTTGAGCAATTCCACTCCGATGGGGACGAAGGAGACCACGACAATCACAACGAATATCAGATCAATGTTGGAACCGATCCATTCGTAACGTCCCAGCCAGAACCCGAGCAACGTCACCCCGACACCCCACAGGAAGGCTCCGATGGCATTGAAGGCGAGGAAAGAACGGTAACCCATCCGGGCGACGCCGGCTGTGACCGGAAGGAACGTACGCACCACAGGAACAAAGCGGGCCAGAACAACGGACCGGCGCCCGTACTTCTCGAAAAAGTGGTGTGCCTGGTCCACGTACCTGCGCTGAAAGAACCGGGAATCCTCTTTCCGAAAAACTGCCGGGCCCGCTTTGCGTCCGATAAGGTAGCCGGTTTGGTCGCCGGCAAAAGCTGCCACGAACGCGGCGGCAGCCAGGAAGAGAATATTCACCTGGATGGTGCCGGTAGCTGCCAGCAGCCCTGCCGTGAACAAAAGAGAATCGCCCGGCAGGAAGAACCCGACCAGAAGCCCGGTTTCGACGAACAAGAACACACACACCACCCCGACGATCCAGGGAGCAAGGGCGGGGTCCCGGAGAAACTCATTCGGATCAAGCCACGGAGGCAGCAGCCCCGTAGCAGGTCGGGACATGAGGCTGGCGGGCAGTGCCAAAGAAACCATGGCCCCGATCGTAGGACACCGATGCTGAGCGGTTGCTGAGAACAACCAACGTCCCCGGTCGGGGAAAGACCAGGCCCCGGCTCTTGGATGAGCACACACTCGCGCGGCGGCGGCAGAGCCTCGGAGCTTCCCGGTCCGAGCCATGCACGCCGCTGCGGACGCGACACCCTCAAGTCCGGTCACGTCCAGGCGCGACAGTCGGTGAGCGTCCTGCTCAAGCTTTAAAAGGCTCTTTTGTTTGCCCGTCCTGCAGGGTTTCTCCTGACGCGCACGGGCCGACCGTGGCGGCGAACTCTCCGCACCTGCGGATTACCGCCTTGGCCTCGGCGGTGAGCCGTTCGGCAAGTTTGGCCTCGAATACCGCGTGGTTGGACGCGTTCTCCGGCGTGGTGGCCATGACGACGATGTCACCGCCGGCGGCTGCGTGGCCTGCAGCGGCGTCCACGGCCGCACGGTGCAACACAGGTCTTCGGGATGGCCCAGACGCCCTCGGAAACAGGCCGCCCGCCGGGACACCGGCTTCCAAGCGGACTTTACAAAGGTCCATCGTTTTTGGGCGCGCCTTACAGGAAACGGGGTTATGCTGTCGCAGGCCGCACAATACATGTCCGGCCGATCACCCAATAACGTCCGTCCCCGGGCCGTCATCATGGTCGGACGGCTACGGCTTGAGCCAGAAGAGTGAGGGAAAGATGCCCGCCATCGTCAGTGTGCCCAGCGGACTTCTGTCCACGGCACCACAAACCCCCTTTGTTCTGCATGTAGTCGTGGAAGATCCGCAGTGCATTCAGGATAACTTGGCCCGGGCTGTTGAGCAGGTCCGGGGTGCCGTCACGCCGGGAGACAGGAGAGGGATCCTGCTGACGCGCCGCGGCCGGTCACTGTTTACGGTGGAGGCCAGCCCCGACGTACCCTACGGAACCACACTCGAGAGGGACCGCTGGCACCGCCGGGACGTTCCGGGCTCAGATCAGGCAGCCCCGGCACCGCAGTGATGCCCGACCAGATGCAGGATCCGGGGACCCTCGGGCGAACGGACCCGGTAACGCTGCGGGAGGTCGTCCTGGACCGGGAGGCCTTGGCGGCCCGCCTCGCTGACTGCCCGGACCTGGAGCGGGTGTGGATTCTGTCGCTTCTCGGCCAGTCAGAGGAAGCCATCCACGCCGGACAGGCCCTGGTGGAAGGGCCCGGGGACCGTCTCCAGCCCTTGCTGGTGCTAGCCCGGGCACACCAGCGCCGGTATTCATGGCATGAGGCAGCCCGGCTGCAGGAAGAAGCACTGCAACTGGCCGGTACCCGCACCCGCGAGGCGATGGTCCGCTACCAGATCGGCACGCGCCTGTTTGATGAAGCCCGTTACCGCGAGGCGGCGGCCGAATTCGAATGGGCGCGTGACTTATATCGGACCTCGCGCAAGCCCGGGCAGATGGTTCACACATGTCAGTACGCTTTGGACAGAGCCCGCGAGCTGCTGGCCAGGCCATGAGGGCCGCGGAAGGAGTAGCAGCCCCCGCCCACACCGGTCCGGCAGACCCAGGGATAACCGCCGCTGGACACTGACCAGTTTCATTCTGCTGATTGCCATCCTGCGCTGACCCGGCAGCTGCATACGGTCCCGGCACGTCCCCAACCTGCAGCAGCGCCGTCACCGTGTCCCCACCATCAACCTCGGCGAAACCCTGACACTGGCCCGCCGCGTCCTCCGCCGCCCCAAACACCCCAAAACCCCCGGCCACACCACCCTCAGCGCCCGGGCCATCATCCACCCGCTCGGTAACACCGATGAGGAACCAAGGATGAGACCTCAAAGCTCCTGAACACCGGCCGCTTCAGAACACAGCCGGCGCAAATGGAGCCGCGCCGGAAGTGAGGACTGGGCCCGACGGCAGGACCGTTCCTGTAAACCCTCCGGGCACGGGCCGCCCACGCCGCCACGCCCCGCGGTGGTCATGATCCCAGGGTCCCGGCCGGCCCGTCTTTCGCCGGGACTCCGGCCACCACCAGCAAGCCCCACCGGACGGACTTCCACAGGGGTTTCTCATCCGGGCCGGGAGAGGCTGGCGGTATGAACAGCATCCGGCACAGCCTCATGGCGGCCCTGATCGTGGGCCTCGTTTCAGTGCTCGGAATCGGGGCCGCCTCCGGTGCCGAGCACCCCTCCCATGCGGTGGCGGCGGGAGCCCTGCAGACGACCATGGCCCCCGCCGCACTTGAAGTTCCGGCTGGTGCGAGGCCCGGACCCCGGGTTCACGCCAGTCCCTCCGGTCCAGCCGTGCCGGAAGGATTCCCGCAGGAACTCCACCGGGAGGAACGACTCGTGGAGGACGAACACGAGCACACCCAGGCGGCACCTCATACCCTTGCCCGGTTCGGCTCCGGCAGTGCCTAATCCCGCCGGGCGCTCTCAGCCTTCTCTTACCGGCCGCTGCGTAGCATCACAGCCATGAGCTCGACCGCTGGATTCCCCCGCATAGCTGACCGCACCGAACACAAAAATGCGCCAGGGAGGTCCTGGAATGCACCCGCTGCCGGAGACCACCCACCCGGCGCGCGGGACCGGATAGTGATCAGCCTGCACCGTCGGGCCCGGGACCTCATCGAAGAAGTGCTCAGCGGCACCAACTCCGGACAGGCCGGTACCTGGACTGTCCGGAGTTTCAACGGCGCCCGCATTCCGGTGCGCCGGAACGGGCCCACCTGGAAGACCTTGATGCCCGGCTCAACGGGCACTCACGAACAGCCTCAGCCCTCGGGACGCCAACCTCACGACCGACCCTCAGTAGCTGCGGGTCCAGCCGGGAACGGCCCGCATGATCCACGCCGCAGGAATGCAACCGATCCGCGCCGGGGACGACGCTGTTCGGAAGATCAAGGAACACCTCGCGGTCATCGCCGGCCCCCAATGAAACAACGCTTCGTCGAATGGCTCGGCCTCGACCTCCTCGAGTACGAGAGGGACTTATGAGATCTAATTTTTCCGCACACGCCGGCAACCACAACCCCTCTCCAGCGGCACCCGCCGGTCCGCCTGAGGCCACCGGACTGTTTCTGCAGGTACGGAGGGGGTACCTTGTCCCGGCATGAGGTTCGCAGCGGCGGGAGGAACACCCATGAAGGGTTCCCGGGCCCCGGCCAGGCCCCGGCGCGCCACACCCGGTCCCGGCTGGCCTTCATGTTGGCCGCCGGCGTGGCAGGGGGCCTGCCCACCGCCGTCTATGCACGCCCGGACTACGCCCCGGCGGTCGGATGGGCGGCTGCCTCCCTGACATACCTGATATGGGTGTGGGCAGTCATCGGACGCCTCGACGGGGCCGCCACGGCGGCCCACGCACGCAGCGAGGACCCGGGCCGAAAGGCGGCCGACATCCTGGTTCTCACCGCCACTGTCGCCAGTTTCGGCGGCGTCGCACTTATTCTCCTGGACGCCGCCGGCACACAGGGACCCGCGAAGGCACTGGTGCTGACGATGGCCCTGGCGAGCGTCGCGCTGTCCTGGTTTCTGGTCCATACGCTGTTCACCCTCCGCTACGCGATGCTCTATTACCGGGACCGGTCCGGAGTCGACTTCAACGAAGAAAACGCCCCGCACTACCGTGACTTCGCGTACCTGGCCTTCACCGTCGGGATGACCTTCCAGGTCTCCGACACGAACCTAAAAACCGACGCCATCCGATCCACTGTCCTGCGTCAGGCACTGCTGTCCTACCTCCTGGGCACCATTGTGCTCGCCACCACCATCAACCTCGTCTCCGGCCTGATCCACTGAACGGCCCTGTCACGGCGCCACAGGCATCGCGGAGAGCGTCTTAGCCGGGAGCTGAGAAGGCACCCCAGTCGAAGGCCGGTACCCTCAGCCGTCATCCCGGCCGGGAGGGCCGGTGAAGAACAAGCAAATGACAAATCGAAACCTGCCTGGACACGGAGGCTGCGACTGAAGACGACGAAAGGCAAGGACAGACACGGCCATGGGGACAGCTCATTCAAATCATCCGGGTACAGCGGCGAGCCGGCGGGCGTTCATCCTCTCCGCCGCACTGGCCCTCGCCGGGTGCCAAAATCCCCCCGGGCAGCGTACCGGCAGAGCGGTAAACGCCGCCCCCGTAACCGGCACCCCGGAGGGCCATCCATCAACCCTTCCCGAGCGTGTACCGGTCCCACCCGGCAAGGAACAGATCGCGGCGGCCTTCACAGGACAAGCACCACGGGCCTGGGGACTCCAGCTTCCCGGAGTCCTCACCCGGCTCCCTGCCGGCAACGCCGGCATCGCTCTGAGCTTTGACTGCTGCGGCGGCCCCGGAGGCAACGCCGTGGACCAGGCCCTCATCGATGCCCTGCAAAAAACGGGCACCCCGGCCACGTTTTTCCTGAACTTGCGGTGGGTCCGGGCCAACCCCGGACCAGCGAAGTCGCTGGCCGAAAACCCGCTGTTCGAAATCGGTAATCACGGCACCCAACACGTGCCGCTCTCGGTCTCCGGCCGCAGCGCCTACGGCATTCCCGGGACCGCCAGCGCGGCAGAAATCTACGACGAAGTCATGATAAACCAGGACGCCCTTCACCATCTCACCGGCAGGACAGCCCGCTATTTCCGGCCGGGGACCGCCTACCTTGACGACGTCGCCGTCCGGATTCTCCATGCAATGGGAATGGTCCCGGTCTCCTTCAGCACCAACGGCGACGCCGGTGCCACCTACCCCGCGGCGGTGGTATTCCGCGAAGTCACCGCAGCCCGGTCCGGGGAGATCGTGATCGCCCACGCCAACCACCCGACCGGAGGAACAGCCGCCGGGATCGCCCGCGCGCTGCCGGCATTGCACGCCACAGGAATCATCCCTGTCCCACTCACCGATACCTGAACCGACACGCGGCGACGCCGGAGTCCTTGCCGGGTTGCACCCCTCCGCGCGTCAAATTTTCGTAAACGACCGGCTCGGAGGTTTGACGGCACTGACGGATATGTCCGTCCCGGGTCGCGCCGTCGGGGCAAGCCGGATTCCTAAGTCAGCGACCTCTTCACCGATACCGGTGTCACCGGCCATACCCACTATCGGCACGTCTCACCGGAGGGCGAGCGTCGCACGGACGGCGAAAGGCCCTTCGTCCGGTAGCCCACCCAGCGCCGGGTCGGCACCGGATGTCAGCGGGGCAGCGAGGATTCCTTGCCGGGCGCCCGGGTTGTGGGTTCTTCCTTGGGCTGGGCCGTGGACCTGGGGCGGCGGTAGAGTGCGACGAAGGCGGCCGCGCCGGCCAGGAACACCAGGGCCGCGACCCAGGTGTTCACGCGCAGGCCCAGGATCAGGTTGGCGTAGTCGGAGCGCATCAATTCGAAGGCGAAACGTCCGGCCGAATAGCCGGCGACGTAGAGGGCAAACACGCTTCCCGCGCCGAGTCTGATGCGGGAGTCCACGAAGAGGATGGCGAAACCGGCGATGACACACCAGAGGGATTCGTAAAGGAACGTGGGTTGGAAGAAGCCCAACACCACTGGCGCCCCGGACGGGTCCGTCACGGCGGTCCCGGAGACGGGGTCCGGCTGATGGATCTGTAGCCTCCACGGCAGGGACGTGGGGTCCCCGTAGAGCTCGTTGTTGAACCAGTTGCCCCAGCGGCCCAGAGCCTGGGCGAACAGGACTCCCGGGGCCACTGCGTCGAGGAATGCTACAAAGGACACACCCAACCTGCGGCAGCCGATCCAGGCACCGGCGCATCCAAGGGCCACGGCGCCCCAGATGCTCAGCCCGCCGTCCCAGATGGCGAAGGCGTTCCAGGGGTTCCGGCCGGGGAGAAAATACAGTTCCGGGTCGGTATTGACGTGATAGATCCGGCCGCCGATGATTCCGGCGGGGATGGCCCAGATGCAGATGTCGAGCACCTGGCCGCGCTGGCCGCCGCGCTGCTGCCAGCGCCTGGACCCGAGCCAGAGGGCGAGGGCGATGCCGGCAAGAATGCACAGGGCGTAAAAGTGGATTGTCAGCGGTCCCAGATGGAACGCGCTGACGGTCGGGGACGGAATGAAGAACTCGGTTGGAGCCAGTGCAGCCATGGGATCCTGCCGGACGTTGAACGGGGAGCGGGCAAGGGCCCAAGACTACGGCTCAGCCTCGTCGGCCCGCTACTTGCGCAGACGCTGCACCCTTTTGCCAGGCGGCGGGATCATGGTCTGTGGGGTGCATACGCACGGCCTACGCCATGCCCGATATTCCGGGATGGCGCTGGCGACGGCCGGCCGGCGCCATCGTCTCTAGCGAATCGTTGACCGGCTGGACCAAGACCTTCACCGCCTCCAGGTTTGCGCCGCCGTCATGGACCGGGCCACCTTCACCGGCGCCACCATTGAAACTGGTCAACTCCTACCGCCTCGCCTATGGCTCTCCCGAACCGGACTTTGGACCGGAACGGCTGCCGGGTTCCCCGGTTCCTGTAATGTTTTTGGGGGCCGCCGGCGGTGGCCCGAGACATCTCCCGGGATACCGGGAACCTCAAAGTATGCGTCGTGGCCGGGGTCGAACAGGCTCCCACGAGGAACAGGGAACGCCATGACAGCCGATCAGGACACCCCGAGAGCAACCGGAGCAGCACCCGCCGCAGGGGTTCCGTCGGGCAGGATGCCCCTTGGTGCCCGGCGTCTGGCCATGATTGGGGGCCTGTGCATTCCCGTCGGTCTTGTCGCCGGCCCTTATATTCTTGGCGGCCAGCTCCTGGCCATCGCAGGTGTCGTCATGGTTGCCGCGGCGCTCTCCTACAGTGTTGAGGGACCCTGGTTCTCTCGCTGGTCCTGGATTGTCACGGCTGCGGGCGTGCTCTGGCTGGCTGCCACGGCGGCCTACTGGGGTTCGCTAATCTTTGCCGCAGACGCGTCCACCCAAGCTCCCGCGTTCGCTCCGGCATTGTTCACGGTGGGCCTGGTGTGCTTCGGGATCATGGCTCTCTCAACCGTTGTTGCCATGACGCTACGCGCGGTCCGGGCCCGCAGCCGGCGGGCCGCGGCGGTCTAACCGTTCTCTGCTTCTCCGGCCTCGAGTGAAGTGTTCGACTGGGAGTGGCGGAGCCGGTGTCCGGCAGCCTGGCCCGGCGGGCCAGGTTGCCGGATGCCGGGAGTCAGGCGCCGGTGTTCTTCCGCCTGTTGCGCAGGACCAATGCTGTGCCGATCGCCGCGGCAAGAATCACGGCCGCAATCCCCAGGACCAGCGGGGCGCCGTCGTTATTGGGACCCTCGGCGCGCGGCGCGGCCGCGGACGCGGCTGGTGACGCAGCCGGGGATGCCGGCTGCGATGAGGTGGCCGTTTGTCCGGCCTGCGCCTGGACTGTGAATGTGTAGCTTCCTTCGATCGGGTGTCCGTCGGAGGAGACGGCCCGCCACAGCACCTTGTAGGTTCCCGGGTTTCCCGCGGAGAGCTTGGTGGACAGCGTCGGACCGTAGACGGTCACGGTGCCGTCGCTGACCGTGTTGCCGGTGCCGTCCGTGACGGTGATGGTGCTGAGGTTCAGGTTCTTGGACTCGGCCGGCGGCTCGGACAGTGTCAGGGACACGGTCTCCGGGGCGTGGGTGATGACGGCGTCCGGGGCCGGGCTGGTTGATGAGAGTGAGTCATGGGCCAGTGCCGGTGAGGTGGCCGTGGCAGAGGGGATCAGGATCGCTGCAATGGCTGCCAGCCGGAGGCGGGTCTTGAAGGAGAGTCGTGCGCGCATAAGGTGTGGTTCTTTCGCAGGAGAGGTGGGTCTGGGCGCAGATCCGCATAACGCGCACCGGCGGAGCGGCTCCGGCTGGCATGCCGCGGCCCGGGGAGGCCCGGAGGCGGGGAACGGCTGCGGCGGAGCGGGCCGCGGGAAACGGCGGTGTCGTCAGAGGAGGACAGCTGCCGGCGGACCCCGCAGGGGATGCCGGCGGAGAAACCGCCACCGGCGGGCCGGGGCGTGGCGGGGAACCGGCAGGACAGTCTGCGACGTGACGAGGATCGGGACAGTCGCGATCCCGGCGAACGGCTGCAGCCAGGCGGCCAGCGCCCACAGCGCCGCCTCGCCCCTGGCCAGGAGTACCGCCGTGACCAGCGTGGCCAGGATGTGGGCGCCGAGCATGGGCGGATCGAGGTCCGCCGGCAGGTGGCTGTGCGGCAGGTCATGCGCCGCGGCCATGCGGGCCCCGGCTGCCGCGGCTGTGTGCAGATGAGGTCCCGGTGCCGGCCCGGCCGGGGCCGTTTCGGACAGCACGGAGAATGCGGCGTGCAGCATCCACTGTCCGGCTGAAAGAATCCCGGCCAGTGCCGTGGCCGTCAGTTTCCACCGGGTCAGCAGGACGACGCCGAGCAGAACCAGGGCCGTGCAGGCGGCCATCACGGGCGCGGGCGGGAGCTGGCCGCCGGCCAGCGTGTGGGCCCCGGCGGCCAGGGCGAGGATGACCGCCGCGATGGCGGTGCTGCGCGGCAGCCGGAACGGCGCGGGTTGTCGGGTCATGGTGCGCCGTTCCTTTCCTTCGGCGAGGGCTCCTGCTCGCGCAGGTCAGCCGCGGGCTCTCTTGGCGGGGAGTCCCGGGGGCGCCTATTTGGCGGCGTCGGTGAGTTTCTGCCGGAAGTCCGCCTCGGTACTGAGTGTCAGCTTTTGGCCGTTGAGGAAGAAGGTCGGGGTTCCGGTGACTCCCAGCGCCCTGCCGTCGGCGACGTCTTTGCGGATCCTGTCAATGGTCTTTTCGTCCGCTACGGCGGCGTCGTACGTGGCCAGGTCCAGTCCGAGTTCCTGGGCGTAGGTTCTGAACAGGGGTGCCTGGGAGTCCTGCTTTTCGCCCCATTGCGGCTGGGTGTCGAACATTTTGGTGTACATCTGCTCGTACTTGCCCTGCTGCGCGGCGGCTTCCACGGCCAGGGCCGCGGTTCCGGAGTTCCTGTGTCCGGGCAGGGGGAAGTAGCGGTTGACGAAGGTGATCCTGTCGCCGAATTCCTTCTTCAGTTCCTCCACGAGCGGCTGCGCCGCCCGGCAGGATTCACATTCGAAGTCCAGGAACTCGACCAGCTGGGCTTTCTCTGTCGCGGGTGTGGTGACGCGGTGGCTGTCGTCGCGGACCAGTTGCGCGTCGGCGGCCGGCTGGGGTGCCGGCGGCGCCGGCTTGGCCGCGGTGAAGACTGCGTACCAGATCACGCCGGCGGCGACGATGACGCCCAGGAGGATCCAGAGGACCAGGCGGACCTTTTTCGCCTGGTCCGGTGGTGCGGGGGCTGTCGTGGTTTGTGTCATCAGTGGTGGATGCTTTCCTGGTCGCGGTGGGCGGCGGGTTCGAGCTGGAAGGTGGAGTGTTCGACGCTGACGTCGAAGTGTTTGGCCACGCAGTGCTGCAGGTCCGCCAGGATCGCGGCGGCGTGGCCGTCGGTCATGCAGGTGTCTTCGATGGTGACGTGGGCGGAGAGGACGGCTGTGCCCGAGGCGACCAGGGACGCGTGCAGGTCATGGACGTCGATGACGTGCGGCACTCCAAGGATGTGCGCGCGGACCTCGGCCATGTCCAGGCCCTGCGGGGCGTTTTCCATCAGCACGTTGACGGTGTCCCGGAGCAGCTTCAGGGTGCGGGGAATGATCAGCACCCCGATGAGCAGGGACACGACGGCGTCCGCCTGGACCCAGCCGGTGACGGCGATGATGATGGCGGCGACGATCACGGCCACCGATCCCAGCGCGTCGTTGAGCACTTCCAGGAAGGCGGCCTTCATGTTGAAGTTGTGGTTCCGTCCCGAGGCCAGAACGATCAGCCCGACGGCGTTCCCTGCCAGGCCGATGATGCCGAACCACAGCATCGTTGAGCCACCGATTTCGGGCGGCTCGATGAGGCGGCGGATGCCCTCGACGATGACGAAGCCGCCGACGCCCAGCAGCAGGGCAGCCTGCCCCGCGGCGGCGATGATTTCGGCGCGCTTGTAGCCCCAGGTCCGTTTGGCCGTGGCCGGTTTCAGTGCCAGCGAGGCGGCGATCAGGGCGATCAGCAGCCCGGTCGAATCGGTGAACATATGGCCTGCGTCGGCCAGGAGTGCCAGGCTGCCGGTGAGGAACGAGCCGATGATCTCCGCGATCATCACGGTGAACGTGATGGCGAAGACGAGGATCAGTTTGCTCCGGTTCCCCGCTGCGGCCGCGCCGTGGTCGTGGTCGTGACCGCTCATGCGTGTGTCTCCAAGGTGTGTGGTTCGGTGGGATGACGGCGTTGACAGGTCATATCCGGGAATCGCGGCTGCGGATCGCAGTGCGCAGGGACTCGATGGCGGGAAGTCCCGCCACACCGTGCCCGGCACTGTAGAGGCGGCAGCTCAGGGCCGGGGCGGATTCCGCCGGAAACAGGTCTCGACCTTCCGCGATGAAGGAGGGGGAGCCGTGGAACCGGAGTTCCTGGGCCTCGTTCTCGGAGGCTACCTCACGGACAGTCAGGGGTTCCGCGCCCCTCCCTTCTGAGTCCAGAACCTCACGGAACAGCTTCAGCGCCGGGGCGCTGTTCGGGCAGCCCGGGATGGTGCGCAGTTCGAAGTCCATGGCTCAGGAGGCCCCTTGGCCCGAACCCGGGCTAAGGGTGACGGCCGTGGGTCCGGGCGAGGAACCACAGCCCTCGCAGCAGCCGGACGAGTCGTCCACCTCGGAGGTCTTCGCCGCGGCCGCCGAGGAGCCCGGGTCAACCGGGCCGCCGTCGTGTTCCACGGCCGGGCCCGGGCCGGTGACATCGCAGCAGTCGTCCGTTGCAAAATCTGTGAGCCCGGTGGCGTGGGGAACGGTGCAGCAGACGTCGCCTTTCCAGGCATTGACGCCCTCGCGGACGGCAATCACGGCGATCACCAGGGCGGCGCCGGCGTCGGCCCACCACCAGCCCAGCGTGCTGTTCAGAACCAGCCCGACCAGCAGGACGGCAGAGAGGTAGGTGCACAGCAGAGTCTGCTTAGAGTCCGCCACCGCCGTCCGGGAGCCGAGCTCCCGACCGGCACGGCGCTGCAGCCAGGACAAAACCGGCATGATCGCCAGGCTCAGCGCCGCGATGACGATGCCGGGCGTGGAGTGCTGCGCCTCACCGCCGCCGGCAAGGGACGTGACGGAATCGACGGTGACGAACGCGGCGAGGGCGAAAAAGGAGACCGCGATGAGCCGCAGGGTCAGGTGCTCGCGCCGTTCCGGATCCCTGGCGGAGAACTGCCAGGACAGGGCCACGGCGGACGCCACCTCGATCACCGAGTCCAGACCGAAGCCGATCAGCGCGGAGGAGTCGGCGACGCCCCCGGCCCAGAGGGCGACGACGGCCTCGATGACGTTGTAGCTGATGGTGGCCGCGGCAAAAAACCTGATCCGCCGGCTCAGTACCGCGCGGCGGACGGGACTGGGTCCGAGCTGGAGGGCGGTCATTTCAGGCACGTCCCGTCGGGTGCGCAGCAGGCCGGATCCACGGCCAGGACAACGCCGAGCAAGTCACCAATCGCGTGTCCCAGCCGCGCGTCGGCGAGCTCGTACCGGGTCCGGCGCCCGTCGGGAACGGCCACCACCAGTCCGCAGCCGCGAAGGCACGTCAGATGGTTGGACATGCTCTGCCGTGAGACGCCAAGGGTGTCGGCCAGATCGGACGGGTAGGCCGGCGCGGCGGCCAGTGCCAGCAGGATCCTGGCCCTGGTCGGGTCCGAGACGGCGTAGCCGAAGCGTGCCAGCACCGGGGCATGGGTGAGGGTTTCCATGAGTCCAAAGTACAGTCCCCGATGTATCCAGGCAATTTTGTCCCCACCACCCCCGAGTCGCCATTGTCAGCAGAGCCCCAAGCGTTGCCATGGCCAACGGCCCCCCGGGGCCCGAGCGCACTGAGTGCAGATAGGGCGCGGTTTCCGAACAGGGGAGACGCGATGGTTCCGAGGAGTCGTTTTGCAAGAGGTCTTGGCTGTTCCTGCCCCGCGGACTGTCCATGACCCTGAGTGACGAACAGACACTGGCGGTGTGCGGACCCATTCTGGACGGACTCTACGACTACCTCAAGCGATCCCTCACACTCGGCCGCGAACCCTCCTGACCGGGCGCCCTGCGGGGCGGTGTCGCCCCGTACCGGAAGTCCCGAAATGCATACACATGTGCGCAAATGGCTTAGTATTGCGGATCGAGGCCACATGCGCCGAGCGTTGCGCAAGGCTGAGCCTGGAGGGAGAACACCGGTGAGGGTAATTGACCTGAGAAACGATGTCGGACGGGTGCGTGAGCGACTCCCGCGGGCGGAATTTGACCTGCGCGCAGCTACCGCGGCGGCCGCCCCGGTCGTTGAGGATGTCAGGATCCGTGGACTCGACGCCGTCCTGGATGCAACCCGAAAGTTTGACGGGGTCGACCTGAAGACTGTCAGAGTCCCCCCGGAGGAGCTTCAGCAGGCCTTGGACGCCCTGCCCCCGGCCGTCCGGCACGCCCTGAACACATCAATTGACAGGGTGCGGAAGGTCCATCGTGATCAGATGCCGGCCCCGGTCTCCACGCAGCTGGCCGGGTCCTCCACGGTTTCCTACTCGTGGCTGCCGGTCGCCCGGGTTGGTCTTTACGCTCCCGGAGGCCTGGCCGCGTACGCGTCCAGCGTGGTGATGAACGTGGTGCCCGCCCAGGCGGCCGGAGTGGCCTCCCTCGCGGTCTGTTCCCCGCCCCAACCCGATACCGGACTGCCGGCCGCGCCCGTGATGGCCGCCTGCGCGGCCCTGGGCGTGAGCGAGGTTTACGCTGTGGGCGGTGCCCAGGCGATCGCGATGCTCGCCTACGGCGCCGGGGCCCCGGATGAAGCGATGGCCTGCCAGCCGGCCGATGTGGTGACGGGGCCCGGCAACATCTATGTTGCCGCGGCCAAGCGCATCGTCCAGGGCGACGTCGGGATCGACTCGGAAGCGGGCCCGACCGAAATCATGATTTTGGCGGACGGGAGCGCGGACCCGGCATATGTGGCGGCGGATCTGCTGAGCCAGGCCGAACACGAACCCGGCGCGGCGGCCTTGCTCGTCACCCCCTCCGAGGAGCTCATCCGAAATGTCCAGCGGGAACTGCGGGCGCGGCTGGATGCAACCAGACATTCCTCCCGCGCCGGTCTTGCGTTGGAAGGCAGGCAGTCCGCACTGGTCCTGGTCCGTGACCTTGAACAGGGACTTGAGGTCGTCAATGACTACGCCGCGGAGCATCTGGAGGTCCTGACACGGAATGCCCTCGAGCTCGCCGGACGGGTCACCGCCGCGGGCGCGATCTTCGTCGGCCCCTGGTCCCCGGTGTCCCTTGGCGATTACTGCGCAGGATCAAACCATGTTCTTCCCACCTCCGGGAACGCCCGGCATGCCTCCGGGCTCTCCGTCTACACGTTTCTGCGGGGCGTTCAGACCATCCACTATGACAGGGCCGGGCTGGCGCAGGTCGCCGGCGACGTCGTTGCCTTCTCCGGGGCCGAAGACCTGCCGGCGCACGGGGAAGCCGTCCTTGCCCGCATACCCGATGCCGGCCGCAGTGACGTCTGAGCGGCGGGAGAGGAGGGCCGACGCCGTGAAGACACCGCCGGTCAGTGCCGTCACACCTTCCGGTGCCCGATTCCTGCTCACCGCCGACGCCCTGGAAATGATCCAGGTCTTCGGCGGGACACTCCACTGCTACCGAGGGGCCGGAGGCTGCCGCAAGCAGGGCCTGTACTTTTCCCGGACACGTCCCAAAAAGGCGCTGGACTGCCGGCTCCTGCCCGCAGACCCGGACAGCGATCAGGGTTCGGCTGCCCCGGGTGCCAGAGAGCGGCAGGAAATAGCGGTCAGCGTCAGTGCCGACCTCGCGTCCGCGCTCGACGGTGCCGTCCTGGACTTCGGCAACTACAACGGCGTTCAACGCTTCGTCTGGACCACGCTGCCCGGGGTCAAGGGGCCCTCCTGCACCTGCCTGCGGTCCGTCGGCCCGCCGGCCGGAAAGCGGTCACCGTGCCTGGATGACCGGCGCATCGGTCTGACCGACCTATAGAAACGCCCGGCCCCCAGCGGAGAGGGCAACCCGGGCCGCGCCGCTTCGAGGCAGAGTCCGCGAGGGCGGTGACTCACGGTGCAGGATATGCCATAATGTGCGCATGGATGCAGATATGAAAGTATGCGGTCGGGATCCTGACAGCCGGTTCGTAGGACTGGCCGCCGAAGTCTTTGCCATGCTCGCCGACGCAACGCGTGTGCGCATCATCATGGCCCTGCGCGACGGCGAACTGTCGATCAACCACCTCGCCGACATCGTCGACAAGACCCCCGCAGGGGTCTCCCAGCACCTGGCCAAGATGCGCCTGGCCCGGCTGGTCGCCACACGCCAGGACGGCACCCGTGTGTTCTACCGGCTCGAGGATGACCATGCCCGCCACCTCGTGACCGAAGCGATTCTTCAGGCCGAGCATTCCCTCGACGGGACGCCGCGCCACCACCACTCCGGAAGCAGGACGACACCATGAACGCCCCGCATGAGCACCCAGACCCAGTTACACACAACCACGGCGACCAGCCGGTGCACGAAAACCGCCGCCCCGGGGAGCCCCACGACGGCCATGATCCTCGCCACGCTGAGAATGCCCACCCCCATGACGGGCACGATCACGCCGACGGCGACCACGGCCATGCCCACCCCACCGGGATCAAGGGATTCTTCTACGGACTCTTCGTCCCGCACAGCCATGACGCCTCGGATTCGATCGACGACGCCCTGGAGGCCAGTACGGAGGGCATCCGGGCCCTGAAAATCAGCCTCTTTATCCTGCTCGGCACAACGATTCTGCAGCTGATTGTTGTCCTTATGAGCGGTTCGGTCGCGTTGCTCGCCGACACCATCCACAACTTCTCCGATGCCCTGACAGCACTGCCCCTGTGGGTTGCGTTCATTCTCGGCCGACGGGCCGCCAGCCGCCGCCACACCTACGGCTACGGCAAGTCCGAAGACCTGGCCGGGCTCTTCATCGTCGCCGTGGTCGCCCTGTCCGCGGTCGTTGCCGCATGGCAATCCATCGACCGGCTTTTCAATCCGCAGCCCCTGCACAATCTGGGGTGGGTGCTGGCCGCCGGCGTCGTCGGATTTATCGGCAACGAGGCGGTTGCGGTTTACCGCATCCGGGTCGGCCAGAAGATCGGCTCCGCCGCACTCGTCGCGGACGGCGTGCATGCGCGCACCGACGGGTTCACCTCCCTCGCCGTTGTCGTCGGAGCCGGCGGCGTCATGCTGGGATTCCCCCTGGCCGACCCGATCGTTGGACTGCTGATCTCCGTCGCCATCATCATCCTGCTCTGGGGCACCGTCCGCAGCATCGGCCGCCGGCTCATGGACGGCATCGAACCCGAACTGCTGGACCGCGCCCAGACCGCCCTGGAAAAAACACCCGGCGTTCTCGCCGTGCCCAGGCTGCAGCTGCGGTGGGTCGGACACCGTCTCCAGGGCGCGGCAACCATCATGGTTGCCAACACCTCACTGGCCGAGGCGGAAAAGGTCGTCGCGCAGGCCGAAACCGGCCTGGCCGTCGCGCTGCCCAACCTTGACGACATGCCCATCCGCACCGTCAGCAGCACCCCCGCCGCCTCGGGTGTGCTGCCCCAAACGCCGCCGCTGCACCCGCATCCCGGCCAGGGCAGTGACGGGTGGGAGCGCCGGCTTTGACCGCGGAACAGTGCCGGGACGAAAGTCGGTTAGTATGAGTGCATAGACACGCACCTATGCACTTAAGAGAGTTGGCCTGATGTTAGCGGTTCTGCGGAATGTGACCTACCGGCGGCTGTTCGCGGCCCAGATCGTGGCCCTGATCGGCACCGGGCTGCTCACGGTGGCCCTCGGGCTGCTGGCCTACGACCTGGCCGGCCGGAACGCCGGGGCGGTGCTGGGCACAGCTTTGACGATCAAGATGCTGGCCTATGTGGGTCTGGCCCCGGTGATCAACGCACTGGTGGCGCGGCTGCCGAAGAAGCCGGTGCTGATCGGGGCGGACCTGATCCGCGCGGCGATGGCACTGTGCCTGCCCTTCATCACCGACACCTGGCAGATCTACGTGGTGATCTTCCTGTTGCAGTCCGCCTCCGCGACCTTCACCCCGGCCTTCCAGTCGCTGATCCCCACCATCCTGACGGACGAGCGCGACTACACCCGCGCGTTGTCCCTCTCCCGGCTGGCCTACGACATGGAAGCCCTGGTCAGCCCGGCCCTTGCGGCGTTGCTGCTGACGCTGATCAGCTTCAACAACCTGTTCATCGGTACCGTGGCCGGGTTCCTGTTCTCGGCCTTCATGGTCACCATCACGGCTCTGCCCCGGCTCTCGGCCCCGGCCGGGCCGCAGACGTCCCTGTGGCACCGGACCACCCTGGGCACACGGATTTTCTGGCGCAACCGGCGCCTGCGGTCCCTGCTGGCCCTGAACCTCGTGGTCGCGGCCCCGACGGCCCTGGTGCTGGTCAATACCGTGGTCTACGTCCGTGATGTCCTGCACCGCCCCGACGCCGACCTGGCCCTGGCCCTGGCCTGCTTCGGTGTCGGTTCCATGATCGTCGCCCTGTCCGCGCCCCGGGTCCTGGACCGCTTCGGGGACCGTGCCGTGATGCTCACCGGCGCCGCGCTGATCCCCGCCGTGCTGGCAGGCGCCACACTCCTGACCCTCCTTGGCGTCGGTGGTGCGGGCTGGTGGCTGCTGCTGGGGCTGTGGTTCCTGCTCGGTGCGGCGAACTCCACGATCCTCACGCCCTCCTCCCGGCTGCTGCGCGATGCCTCCACCGAGGAAACCCGGCCCTATGTTTTCACGGCGCAGTTCTCCCTCTCCCACGCCTGCTACATCCTGACCTACCCGCTGGCCGGCTGGATCGGGGCGGCCGCCGGTTTGGGCTGGGCCGCGCTGGCCCTGACAATTATTGCGATGATAGGCAGTGCAGGTGCATTCCTGTCCTGGCCACGGCACACCGCCGCGGCATCCCAGGAACCAGCCACTGAGGAGCAGACCGTTGAGCAGCAGGCCTAGCAGCGCGTTGAACACCGTCCCAGGTGAACCCTCCCTGGCCCACCCGGTCACCCCGGGCCCGGAGCTGCTCGAAACAGCCGCAGGCACGCTGCGGATGCTCGCCGAACCCACCCGCCTGCACCTGCTCTGGCAGCTCTCCACCGGACCGAAAACCGTCACCGAACTCGCCGACGCGTCCGGGGCGCCCCGGACCGTGGTCAGCCAGCACCTGGCCAAACTCCGGCTCAGCGGCCTCGTGGACACCCGCAAGGACGGCCGGCACGTCATCTATTCCCTCCACGACGGGCACCTGGTCCGGCTCATCCGCGAAACCATCAACCACGCCGACCACCTGATCACCGGAGAACCGGCCCACGACTGACGCCTCTCCCCGTGCCGGCCAAATCCACCCCAGGTACCCCAGGAGCACGCCCATGAGCGCCAATGCGCCCCTGCGGTTTCTGCGCACCTGCGTGATCGCCGCGGCGGTTATCGGCCTCGCGGCGGGGGCCCACGCCGCCGCCGGCGGCCACCTGCCGCCGGCGGCAGTGATGACCCTGCTGACCGTCCTGGTCATGGCACCGGTCATGGCCCTGTCCCGCTACCGGCTGTCCCTGCCCGCCATCGGCGGAATCCTCGCCGCGGGCCAGGGCCTCCTGCACCTGGCCTTCACCGGCCTTTCCAGCCCCGACGGGCACTGCGCCCCTGCCGGTATCGCCGCACACACCCACCACCAGACGTTCGCCATCCCGGACTGCGCCCTCGCAGCCAGCACCGCTGCGGCCGCGGCCGGAGAAGACATGGCTGCCGGCGCAGGGGCGGCCATGACCGCGGCACACGCCCTCGCCACGGCGGTAACGGCGCTGATCCTGGCCCGCGGCGAGGCGGCCCTCTGGCAACTGCGCGCCTGGCTCCGGCCCCTGGCCGGCATCCTGCACACGGTCTCCATGCCGCCCACCCCGCGGATCCCTGCGCTGCGGACCGCAACCGCCCCGATACCCGCCGCCAGTACATCGCAGGCCCAGCCACGCGGCCCGCCGTTCCGGACGGCCCGGCCCCTCCAGACATTCTGAATCCTGCGGCTGCCGGACCCGAACCGCCTTCACCCCATACCTTCTGCCTGCCGCTTCCCTGCGGTCCAGGCTGTCCCGAAAGGACACCCCCGTGATTTCTTCCTTCCGCCGCGCCCGCATCGCCGGTGCGCTCACCACGGCCCTGGCGTTCACCGCGTTCCTGGGCGCAGTCCCGGCCCAGGCCCACGATTCCCTGGCGTCCACCAGCCCCGCCGACGGGCAGACGCTCACCGCCAACCCCGGCAAAGTGACCATCACCCTGACCAAACCGCCCACCACTGGAATCGCCGGGGCCAACATCATCAAGGTCACCGCCCCCGACGGCCACACCGCCAGCAGCGGAGACATCACCGTGGACGGGGCCACCATCAGCACCGCCGCCGACATCGACCACCCCGGCAAACACACCGTGGACTGGCGCGCAGTATCCGCCGACGGACACCCCATCGAAGGGACCTTCAGCTTCACCTACGCCCCCGCCGAAACCGGAACGACGGCCCCATCAGCCCTCGCCACCCCGGCAACAGGAACCCCGGAACCAGCCGGCCCCGGCGCAGCGGCGCAGCCCGCCGAACCCGCGGCCCAGAAAGCCGCCGCGGACATGACCGGATGGCTGATCGCGGCCGGCGCCCTCATCATCGGACTCGCCGGCGCCCTGGTGTACGTCATGACCAGCAGGAAGAAGCCGAACCCCGAAAAATAGCTGACACGCACGGGCGCGGTGCCACGGCCAGGCACCGCGCCCGGCCCCGCAGAGTGCAGATGACTTCTGACACTCCGTGCAGACGACTTCTGAAACTGACACCGGGCTATAAAAATCGGGTGCTACGATGACTCATAACTCGACTACGAAATCAAAGGCGGGGTAAGAATCGCAAAACCGGGCCCAGACCGTTTTTGACTGAACTTTTGGGGAAACATGAATGATTTGTTGAAGACTTTGATACCGCTAGGGTCCGCAATCGTTGCTGGTCTTGCCCTTCTCTATCAAATGCGGAGGTCCAGTCATCCCTTGACCGGGTCCTACGAGCGGGCTTCGAGCGCTCTGGGGCTGGCAAAGGCTCTCTCCGACTTGCCGGAGTCAGATGACGAGACAAGCAGGAAGAGCAGAGCACTCCAAGAAGAGCTGACGACCCAGGGTTTTCTTGCCACTCAGCAGTTCATAGGTCATGCCACTCCTGTACTGACAAGCCACCGGCAAACGTGGTTTTTCGTCGCCATGATCCCAGTGTCATTCATTGTCTTGACCTTCAATGCCGTTGGGTTGAATCCGGACACATTCGCCTTTGGCGTAGCCATTGGAGCAATTCTTGTCGTCCCGATGGTTTTCGGTGTCATCACACACGTCGTTTTCGGGAGGGTTGCTCGGTACAAGGACAGCCATAAGAGCCTGGAGGAAGCGACGCGGAAAGTTGGCGCCAAGGACCTCATCAGCGTGAAATCCAAGTCAGGCTCGCGCTAGTTCCAGGTAATCCCAACACAGTCCTTCTAGGAGCGCACGAATGACATCACCAGGGCCAACGCTCATGGGCTACGCCCGGGTCAGCACTACGGAGCAGTCAGTGGACCTGCAGCTGGATGCCCTGAACGAGGCCGGATGCTTCCGGATCTGGACGGATTTCGCATCTGGCGCGACGGCGGAACGGCCGCAGTGGCAGGACTGCCTGGATCACCTGCAGCCGGGGAACATTTTGGTGGTCAACGATTTGTCCCGGCTGGGAAGGAACACGGCCGACCTCGCCGGCATCGTGAAAACGCTGGCCGACCGGCACATTGGCCTCCGGTCACTGACGGAGACCTGGCTGGATACCACCACGTCTCAGGGCGTGCTGATGTTTCACTTCTTCTCCGCCATCGCCGAGTACGAGCGGAACCGGCTGCGTGAACGGACTAAGGCCGGCCTTGCAGCGGCGAAAGCCCGCGGCCGCGTCGGCGGCCGGCCGACCAAAATGACGCCGGACAAGGCAGCCACCGCGCACCGGATGCGTGGTGAGAAGCGGACGATCAGCGCCATCGCCAAGAGCATTGAGGTCAGTGAAGCCACCGTGGTGCGTGAGCTCGCACGGCAGCGGAAGAGCCTGCAGGTACCCCAAGAGTAGGTGCGGCTGTTAATCCTCCGATGCCTTCGCTAGCGTGGAGGCAAACGGAGGGGGACGGCGCACATGGCACCGAGGAAATCTAAGAACCACATTGAGGGTCAGCTGAGTCTGGAGTCCTTGTGGGCCGAACCGGAAGAGGTAGTCAATGAACGAGCACGGCAGACACGCCATGGAAACCATGAAGAATCACGACCCGGAGAGCTTCGCGCAGATAGCGGACCCCGAGACACACTTTTCGACTTTGGGGGAGGAGATCCAGCAGGCGATCTGGGACCTCAGCGAACAGCTGACACCAACCAGGGGATCGGAACCGCCGCTGGAGTACATCGGGCTGGCGAACATGGCCAAGCTCCGGGCACGCGAGATGGTGTACCAGGAGATGATCTACGCCAGCCTTCCCGCGGAGCCGGAGGAGATGGAGTCGACCTACGGGGCCCAGGAGGACGAGGAGAGCTAGAGGCCGAACCTCAGCCTGAGCCGGCAGCGGTTGCGGCGGCCGGACGGTTCCGTCCGGCATCCCAGGCTGACCTTGCGCCCTCGGGACAGAAAGCCCGCTTCGCAGCAAACGTTGAAGCAATCCGCATCGTCCGGGAGCTGGAGGACCAGCAGCGGCCGGCCACCGAGGCAGAACAGCGTTCCCTGGCGCGGTGGTCCAGCTGGGGAGCTGTGCCCCAGCTGTTCGACAAGGCGAAATGGGCGGCCGAGCGCGCCCAGCTGCAGGACGTCCTGAGCGAGCGCGAGTATGCCGCCGCGTCGCGGACCACGACGAACGCGTACTACACCGACGCCGCCCTGGTGAAGGAAATCTGGTCCACCGTCGACCGGCTCGGCTTCACCGGGGGAGAGGTGCTGGAACCCGGATCCGGCGCTGGAACGTTCATCGGATTCGCCCCGGAAGGCGCCCGGATGACCGGCGTGGAGCTTGATCCGCTGACAGCCTCAATTTCCCGTGGCCTGTATCCCGACGCGACGATCCGCAGCGAGTCTTTCGCGGACACCCCGATCAAGACTAACTCCTTTGACCTCGCCGTCGGCAACGTCCCGTTCAGCAAGAACACGCTTTACGACAAGACCCACAACGCCGACTCCCGGCACTCCATGCACAACCACTTCATCCTCAAGAGCCTGGCCGCGGTGAAACCCGGCGGATACGTCGCCGTGCTGACCTCCAGCTTCACCATGGACGCAACCAACCCCACCTCGAGGCGGGAGATGAGCGCCATGGCGGATCTGGTGGGTGCCGTGCGCCTGCCCACCGGCGCCCACCGGCGAGCTGCCGGCACTGAAGCACTCACTGATCTGCTGCTGCTGCGCAAGCGCGAGCCGGGCCGGGAGACTGCCAACACGGACTGGGAAACTGTCGGGCCCGTCATCATCGACGGCCGCGACGTGAAGGTCAACAACTACTTCGATCTGAACCCGCAAAACGTCCTCGGGCAGATCACCGTTGGGAACGGCATGTACGGCGAGGAAACCGTCAGCGTCAAAGCCGACGACCTCGCTGCTGTCCCGCTGCTGCTCGCCCAGCGGCTCGACGCCGTTGTCCAGGAAGCGCTGGACCGCGGCCTGAACCACGCCCCTGCCGAGCCTGCCCCGGGGAAAACCCCAGCCGCACTCCTGCCGGCCACGGGGCAGGAATGGGACGGCACCATCACCGCCCAACAAGACGGAACCTTCACCGTTGCCCGTGCAGGGGAACAGGTTCCGTTCCCGGTACCCAAAGCGCATGCTGCGGAGCTGAGCGACCTGTTGGGGATGCGGGACGGTGCACGCGCCCTGCTGGAGATGGAAGCTTCCGACAGCGAAGACACCCCGGCGATGTCGGCTCAACGAACCGCCCTGGCTGACCAGTACACGGCATATGCCGCCAAATATGGACCGCTCAACCGCTTCACGGAATCTGTCCGCACGGACAAAGAAACGGGCGAAGACATCATCACCCGCCGTGCAGCACCCGCCGTGCGGATACTGCGCCAGACGGACCCCTTCGGCACTCTGCCGCCTGCCCTGGAGAGGTTCAACGAGGAGACGCAGACCGCGACACCCGCGGCTCTGCTTCAGCACCGGCAGGTGGTGGCCCGCAAGCCACTCATGGGTGCGGACACCGTTGACGAAGCCCTTGCCATCGCCCTGGACACCTACGGTGCCCCGGAACTGGAACAGATCGCGGACCTGCTGGGCGTCACGGAAGAGGAAGCCCGCGAGCAGCTGGGCACGCTCGTGTTCGATGACCCGGAAACCGGCAAGCTCGTCACCGCACCGGAATACCTGTCCGGGAATGTCCGGACCAAGCTCGAAGCTGCCCGCGCTGCGGCGGCCGAGGACGAGCGCTTGAGTGTGAACGTCACCGCGCTGGAGGAAGTCCAGCCGCCGCGGGTCGGCATGGAAGACGTCGAGGCGCGCATCGGTGCGGTCTGGATTTCCCCCGAGGAACACCAACGCTTCGTCCAGGACATCCTGGCCGATCCCAACGCCAGCGTGACCAGCGTCGGCAGCGGCATCTGGCGGGTCAAAGCCAACCGTGGGACAGTCCGTTCCACGAACGAGTGGGGGACGGGCCGCCGGCCCGCCCCGGACCTGCTGCAAAGCATCCTGGAACAAAAGAGCATTCAGGTCGAGGACAAGAACGAGGACGGCAAGCCGGTCGCCAACCTCGAAGAAACCGAGGCGGCCCAGGAAAAGGCCGAGGCCCTGCAGGAACGCTTCGCCGAGTGGGTCTGGGAAGACCCCGAACGTGCCAGTCGGCTCATTGACGAATACAACCGCCGCTTCAACTCCCTGGCCCTGCGCGACTACACCAAGGAAGGGGGCCGGCTGACACTGCCGGGGCTGGCTAAGACCTTCACCCCGCATCCGCACCAGCGCACTGCCGTGGCGCGCATCATATCCGAACCGGCCGTGGGCCTCTTCCATGAAGTCGGTGCCGGCAAGACCGCCGAAATGGTGATTGGAGCGATGGAACTCAAACGCCTGGGCATGGCCTCCAAGCCCATGGTTGTCGTCCCGAACCACATGCTGGAGCAGTTCACCCGCGAGTGGCTGGAACTGTACCCGCAGGCCCGCCTGCTCTCGGCAGGGTCCGATGACATCAAGACCAACAGCGGAGACCTGGCCGCGCGCCGGCAGTTCGTCGCCCGCGCCGCGGCGAACGACTGGGACGGCATCATCATGACCCAGCAGGCCTTCAAGAGCATCGGAGTGAAAGCCGAAACCATTGAGGCCTACCAGGAGTCGATCATCGCCGACGTCCGGCAGACCATCGTCAACGCCCAGGCCGAGGGCGAAGACCGGACCACGGTGAAGAAGCTTGAAACAAAGCTCCAGGCCGAAGAAGAACGCATGAAGAAGCTCATGGACACCGCGCCGGACCTTGGACTGACATTCGAGGACACCGGGGTGGACTACCTGTTCGTGGACGAAGCCCACGACTACAAGAACCTGCGCACGGTCACCAACATCAAGGGCGCAGAAATCGCGGGCTCCATCCGGGCCACGGACATGCACCTGAAGCTCGAATACCTGCGCAGCACCCACGGGGAACGCGTCGTCACGATGGCAACCGGCACGCCGATTGCCAACTCCATCACCGAAGCCCACGTCATGCAGCGCTACCTGCGCCCGGACCTGCTCCAGGCTGCCGGCGTGGAGAACTTCGACGTCTGGGGAGCGACATTCGGGGAAACCGTCACCGCCATCGAGATGGACGCCGGAGGCCGGCTGAAGAACAAGCCGCGCTTCGCAAAGTTCAAGAACGTCCCCGAGATGCTGCGGTCCTTCCACGTCTTCGCCGACGTGAAGCTCGCCGAAGACTTGACCTACCTCAAAAAGCCAGACCTCGCACCCCGGCCCGGAGACGGGGAACGGCAGCCGGAACTGGTGCTGATCCCGCAGCCGCCCGAACTGGCCGACTACATGAAGGGCCTCGCGGACCGGCTGGATTCCCTCTCCGGCTGGGCTGAGAAGGGCGCGGACAACGCCCTCTCCGTCTACAACGACGGACGCAAAGCCGCACTGGACCTGCGCATGGTCGGCATCGAACCCGAATCCGCGACCAAACTGGACCAGGTTGTCGCCAAGACCCTGAAAGTCTGGGAAGAGAACCGGGAGAACGAATACGAAACCAGCTTCGAATCCGGGATCCCTTCGGCGAACAAGGGTGCGCTGCAGATCATCTTCTGCGACCTCAGCACGCCTTCGAAGAACACCGGTCCCGACGGCAAACCGGTCTGGACCGCCTACCAGCAGATCAAGGACCAGCTCGTCGCCGGCGGCATCCAGGCAGAGCAGATCCGGTTCATCCAGGACTCACCCAAGCCCGACCAAAAAGCCCAGCTCTTCGCCCAATGCCGCACCGGCGAAGTAGCCGTGCTGATCGGCTCCACCGCCATGATGGGAACCGGCACCAACGTCCAGCTCCGCGCCAAAGCGATCCACCACGTCACGTGTCCCTGGCGGCCAGCTGACCTGACCCAGCGCGACGGACGCATCATCCGCCAACGGAACGCCAACGCGGAGGTCCACAACTTCCAATACGCCACCGTCGGCAGCTACGACAGTGCCGCCTGGGACGGGATCCAGCGCAAGGCCACCATGATCCAGCAGGTCCTTCGCGGACGACTCGATATCCGCGAGATCGAGGACGTTGGAGACCTTGCCCTCAACGCCGCACAAATCAAGGCAGCGACCAGCGGCAACCCACTGGTGATGGACAAGATCGAGGCCGACGCCGCCCGAACCAAACTCGAACGACTCAAACGCGCCCACGAGAAAGGACAGAGCACCCTCACCTGGACACGGGCCGCCGCCGAAACCACCATCACCAAAGCCGAAAGCAAGCTGCCCGCATTGCAGGCCGCTCTCCCGCGAATCACCCCGACCGCAGGGGAGGCCTTCACCGCGACCATCGACGGCAAGAGCTACACCAAACGTCCGGAGGCCGTCACGGCTATCTCTGAATGGGTCCGTACCCACACACCGGAATACGGAAACTACTACCGCCAAAAACAGGACCACGGCACCATGGCCACCCTCGGCGGCCACGAGCTGCAGGTCCGAAACGCGGCCGACGACTCCCGGCTCGGCTCCTACCAGGACCTCGCCATCACCATCAAAGACGTGCCCGCACCACCGCTTGTCTTTACCCGACTGGAGCTGCTGGAAGGAAGCGCCGGGATCATCACCCGGCTGGAAAACAAAGTAGCGGGGCTTCCCGATTACGAAGCCCAGCTGCGCCAAACCATCACGGAAAAACAGGCGGTGCTTGCCGACGTCGAGAGCCAGGCCGGGAAACCCTTCAAGTACGAGGCCAAACTTGTCACCGCCCGCGCGAAGTGCGCGGAACTGGACGGGAAGCTCAGGGCCTCCATTGAGCCACCGAAGCAGAACTCCGCCGACGCGCCTGACGTTGCGGATGTCGTCGATCCTGCACTGGCACGCTTTAGAAAGCTTCACGACGCCAGCTTCCCTACAGGCCCCAGCCCCAGCCGGCCATCGCCGGCGTCAACCCAGGCGCCTTCAACCAGACATCCACACCACGAGAGAAGCGGAGGGCTGGAACGATAGATCATCCGTCCGTCAAGAGCTGGGCTGGAATGACTCCGGAAGCTCCACGGCGGCCGGATCCCTCTGCCGCGGACATCGCGCCAGGGACGAACTGCAACACCGGAACGAGGTGGACTGAGAATGCCGAAACGGACAGAGGACATGACCGAGGAACCTGCGTCGACGACGGTACCGGTGTTCCCCAGGATGCTGACCCTGGAACAAGTTCAGGAGGTCCTGAACGTCAAAAGTGCACTGGTCTATTCGCTCGTTCGCAGCGGTGAGCTCCCCGCCGGGCAGTTCGGTGGACGTGGTTATCTTGCCCGTTTATCGGGGCTGGTGCGGTCTGTCCCGGAATGACGGGGGAGGAGCGCCACAGGCTGCGTATGGTTCTTGCGAGGCTCGTACGGATGCGTGGGCGCCGGTAGGCTGGCCGATGAAGCATCTTCCCCCGTTTCCTGGCCGTGGCGCAGGTCTTCTCGCTTGCCCTCGGAGTCATCGCCAAAATTCCCTGAGTTCGGTGCCGCTGGCAACGGGGTTAGGAAGGAACAGTCATGCCACACCTCGTCGAGCACCTTGAACGCTATCTGGGCACCCTCTCCGAGGGCTGGTCCAAAGACTCGGACGGACACCGGCAGCACGCGCAGGTCGTTAAATTCGATGACGGCCCCCTAGACGGTGTTGTCGCCCACTCGACCCTGGGGCTGAGTCGACATGCACTGGCCTTGCCGGGCAAGGCGCCGGTCCGAATGGAATTCTTGATGATGGTCCGCCGCGGCTACTTTGAGCGGTACGTTCCTTCGATCATGCAGCAGCTCGCGGAGGAAGTAATCCACGAGGGGCGGGCTCCGCTTCGAGGGGAAGTCATTGGCCCCAGGGGCGCGCTCGACCCTGACACCCGCCTTGAAGCCTTCTACGTCGGTGTTCCGATCTACCAGCCAGACGAGTTCGCGACATGCGACGACGCCGATGGACCGGTCGTCATTGCGTGGCTCGTGCCGCTCTTTCCCGTGGAAGCTGCCTTTGTCGCGACGCACGGCTGGGCGGCCTTGGAGGACCTTCTCGTCCAATACGATCCGGATGTTACTGACTGGCGTCGACCTCCACTGCCCGTGATCAGCTCATAGGATGGCCGGGTGACTGAAGAACCCACAAAGCGCCGCTTCCTGACGATCGAGCAGGTCGCGGACGAGCTGAACGTGAAGGCAAACCAGGTCCGGGTCCTCATCAAGTCCGGGGAGCTTCGCGGGATTCAGGTTGGTGCAAGGGGTGTGTGGCGCATCGGCACCCAGGACGTCGAAGACTACATCGCCGAGGCCTACCGGCGCACCGCAGAACGCATTGCCGCCGGCGAGCTTGAGGATGCCGGGTCGGACGCTCAGGAGGCCTAGGGAACCTTCGTGCTGCGAGATATTTACAGAGCGTGCCCGTGGAAGCCCTATCCTCACGCCGGCCGCAAAAAGTGTAAGGAGCGGCGAGCGGGGTGCCCAAACAAACAATCCCAACACCTGAATCGAGACAAGATAAACGGGGTGTGTGGAGGGTCCGGGAAAGTGACCTCGCGGCGTACATCGAGGCAGCGTTCGCGAAGACCGCAGAGCGCATCGCGGCCGGTCAGATCAAGGATGACGACGTCACCGCGGAAGACTAAAAGAACGCGGTTACGACGAAGGCCGGCACCTCGAAAAGGTGCCGGCCTTCGTCGTATCTGCCCACCGGAGCCGCATCTGGTCTATGGCTGAAAAGAGCCAGCCAGAGCGCTCTGCCGACGTCGGAAGCGGCATGTCTTGGACCATGGGAAACGTTGCCGTTGGTGACCGGCCAGTTTTCAGGCTGTGCATGGCCGCCGGTCTCGCTGGTGAGGTGCGAGTCAGAGGTTCCCTGGCGGTTGTGTGCAGCCGGTCAGCTGGGTCCCGTCGTCCCCGTGTGTGCGGGAAAAGCAGCGGAGCGATTGGGCTTTTGCCGTGCCCATGGGGGCGAGGGGCTACTACTCAGGTCCGCCGGCTACCGGAACGGACTCCTGCGTGGTTTTCCGGCCACGCGGACGCCCGCTGGCCTTCTTGGCCGGAGCGTCCAGACCGAAGCCCCGCAGGTCCGATTCGGTCCAGTCTGCGCGCAAAGCTGCCTGATAGTCCTTGGCGTACTTCTGCTCTGCTGCGGCAAGCAGCTGGGCGGCCTCCTGGACCTCAACTCCGCCGGCGGCGGCCCTCTTGACGGCCTTCACTTTGGTGTCCCTGGCGGCGTCGATCTTCGCGGCGGCTTTAGCGGCAATGTCGTTGATATCCATACCCAAACCCTATCGGCCACGTCCGACACCCGAAAGCAGGTTTTCGGTGATCAAGCGCGAAAGGCGAAAAAACCCTCAAAGAAGACCGTTCGGAGCAACGGGTGTAAGTGGCCTGTTGCGCTCGACACTGGCGGTCGAGTGCGGCACACTGGTCAGTGTGGTCCCCGTTTTCGGGGTCGCTGCGCTGGGCCTTTGAAGGGATGGATTGAATGTCGGATGAGGGATTCACTCACCGTTTCAATCTGTCGCGCCGACGTCGGGAGAACACTCCCGCCGGCAGCAAGAAGCGCCGTGACCTGTGGGTCACTGTTGAAGAGGAAGCCGCGCTTGTCGCGAGGGCTGAGCGGGAGAAAGTTACTGTCCCGAACCTGCTGCTTACATCGGCATTGTCGGAGACCCAGGAAACGACTACCGAACGGCGTGCCGCTATCGCGGAACTGATGTCGCTGCACAACCTGCTGGCCCGTTCTTCCAACAACATCAACCAGCTCGCACGCCAGGCCAACGCCACGAGCGAGTTCCCCGCCGAGGCGCACGAAGCCCTGAAACATATCCGCTCCGTTGCCATGCGCATCGATGACGCCATAGACGGGCTGATGTAGGGATGATTCCGAACATCACCCGCGGTTCGCGCATGGGCGGGCTCATGGTTTACCTGGCCTCCACGGACGCCAATAAGACGAAGAACGCCCACTCCGATCCGCACCTGGTAGCAGGCGACGCAGCGATCATTGCGTGGTACGACGACGGTGTCCTGGACCGTGACGATGCCCTGGCAATCGCTAAGCATCTGGACCGTCCGCGCAAGGCTTATGGCGTATCGGTTCAGATCAAAGACATGCAGTGGGACGCGGCCAAGAAAGAGCGCGTCCACGTCGGCTACAAGGACGCCAGCGTGTGGCACTGCTCGCTGAGCCTGCGCGCCGAAGAGGGCGCCCTGACGGATCAGCAGTGGGGCGATATCGCCAATGATTTCGTGGACTCCATGGGCTTCACGGAGAGCAGCGGAAAGGCCCGCTGCCGATGGGTTGCGGTCAACCACGGCACGAGTGAGAACGGCAACCACCACATCCACCTGGCCGTCTCCTTGGTCCGCGAAGACGGCACCAAGGCATCCACCCACGGCGACTACAAGAAGGCTCAGGAATCGTGCCGTGAGCTGGAAGTTAAGTACGGGCTGGAACAGCTCTCCACCGTGCACGCCACCCGCGGTTACGACCGGGCCGAGAAGGCCATCGCTGTCCGGGACGAGCGGGAAATGCACCGCTCATCCTTGGCCCGGAAAGTCCGCGCCAGCGCCAGCTCCTCCGCGACCGAAGGGGAGTTCGTCCGGCGCGCCCGCGACACCGGCATTCTGGTCCGGCCTCGCTATGCGAAGAACACCACCGACGTCATCGTTGGGTACTCCGTGGCCGAACGCCCGAAGCAGGGCGAACGTCCTATCTGGTTCGGCGGCGGCACCCTCGCCTCCGACCTGAAGCTCGGTGCTTTGCGTGAAGAGTGGATGGACTCACCGCACCTGGCAACAGAAGCCGCAGCGGAGTGGAACGCAGCCGCCCGCAACAGGCGCACCGTGTCCAGGACCGGTCCCGAGAACGGAACCCCACCGGCGGAAATGTGGGTCGAGTACACCAGGAACGCCACCGCACTGGTTGAGCAGCTGCGCACACTGCCCCGTGATGATCACGGCACCTGGGCGAAAGCAGCGCGGGAGGTGTCCGGCGCGTTCGCGGCATGGTCCCACCGGCTCGAACCGACGCCGGGTCCGCTGGCGGCCACCGCCGCCGAACTATCCCGCACCGCCCAGCTCCGGGCACCACGGCAGCACAGCAAGCCTGTCGCTCTGCCTTCCATTGCCGGCACTGCCATGTTGTTCATGGCTGCGTCCAGCAAGAGCAAGACGGCCGCACAATCGGCGCTCATGCTGCAGCTGGTGAACACTGCCTTCGCCATCCACGAAATGCACCAACAGTCCGGACGAACCCGTGAAGCGCAGCGGCTCCGGGCCGTCGTCACAGAGCAGCTGAAACCGTTCGCCGCGACCATGCCCCGCCCGGTCTCCGTCGGTGCCCCGGAACAGGGCGCGGCCCCGAACACCGTGGAACTTGGACTGCGCGGCATGGCGCCCATCCATCCAGGGTCAGCGGTACCGAGCACACCAACGCCGGCCAAAACCCGCCAGCACACGGGCCGGGAGTCCGGCCCCGTACTGGACCGATAACGACCACCACCAACTGCAAGGGGAGCACGATGAGTGAATCTGACGGAATGGACGAATTGCTGGACGGCGGAATGCGGCAGTCCCTCATGATCGCGTCCCGCATTGCCGAGACGCTGGCCCGTCGCCGGCAGGAGTCCCAACGGCAGCAGGAACACCAGGATGCCCAGGCAGCGCACGAAACGCAGGCCCGCCTCACGGCAGACCGAAGCGCAGCGCGTGCGGCGCTGGCACAGGTAAATAAGGAACAGTGGTGGGACAAGGCCCAGCCCCACGACATCGCCACGGCGCATGCCATCGCTGAAGGCTGGAAAGACCACGACCCGACAGCCCTCGCAGCCTCGGAAAAGATCCGGCAGGAAGTCTTCACGCGCTACGGCATCGACACCCGCGAGGCCGGCAAGGACTCTGGATACCTGGAGTCAGATATCCAGCATGCCGCCACGGACAAGGCCCGTCAGGACGCACTGGAACGCAGCCACGAAGAAACCCGCACGGCGGCCACCGAACACGAGAAGGCCATGGGCCTGCTCGCCGCTGCCCGCGCCGAAGAACTCCGCGCCCAGGCCGTGACGCTGGCCCCGGAAATGGAACGCCACCAGGTGCCCACCGAATACCTGGCCAGCCCCGAGCTGGCCCAAGCGCTGCAGACCGCTCACACCGCTAAGACTCCCGCAGCCGTGGCGGCCGCGGACGCCACCGTGCAGGAACGCCTGTTCCTCATCGGCAAGGACGGCATCAACGGTCCCGACATCGACCAGCTCCGCAAAGAAACCACCGAGAACGTCAACGGCGCCGCAGATTCACACTTCGAGGATCCCGCGTTCGTCCAAGCCGCCAAGGACATGCACGAAGCCAAACTCCTGGCAGAGGGAGGCTTCACGGGGTCCGAACGGACGCCCGTGGAACAGCGGTACGAACGAGCCGAAAAGGAACTCTTCGCCCGCATGGAAAGCGTCGGCCGCGAGATCGAGAACCGCGTCACCGGCAACCTCAGCCGCCGCCTCAAAGACCAGGGCCTCAAAACGGAAAGCACGTCAGCAACCGACTACGGCTCAGCGGAACGCCAGGAAGCTTTCGCCGCATCCCTCGTAAGTACCGGAGCTAACGAAACCCAAGTCCGAGGACGCGCCGCCGCAGAACGCAGCGAGGGCACACACCCCAGCGCAGCCGTCACCATGGGCAAGGGCGCAGCAAAGGCCAAGAAGACCCGCACAGGGGCAGCCGTGGGCGCGGAACGGACCAAGAGCGGCCCCGCCCGCTAGATGAAGCCCACTGAGGCTACTGAGGTGTAGTAGTACCTCCCACACCGAGCCCTGGCTGTGTCAAGTCTTTTTGGCCCCGGCGGGACGGTCATATCTGGCCCCGCCCGGATTGCTTTCTAATGCTGGAATGTTCGGCATCCTCGCGGCTTCATTTCGGGCGGCAACGCGGTTGTGCTGAGCGCGCAGGACCTGCCAGTAATACATCGCGGAGGCGTGCGGAGCCCTCGACCCTGTTGATGGAATGCGGGACATCCACTTATTCGTCCCACCGGAGCAGAGATGAGGCCTCTTCCACCGTGGGTGGAAGAGGCCTCATTTTGTCATGACGGGATCAGTGTCCGGCGCCGAGTTTGCCGCCGAGGCGTTCGCGCATGAGGATGCTGGCGTCGTTGAGGCCGACGATCTTCACGTCCTTGCCGTGGTGGTGGTATTTCTCGGTGATGGCGTCCAGGGCAGCAATGGTGGAAGCGTCCCAAAGGTGGGAGGCGTGCATGTCGATGACGACGTGTTCGGGGTCCAAGGCGTATTCGAACTGGGTGTAGAGGTCGTTGGAGGAAGCGAAGAACAGTTCGCCGTCCACGACGTAGGTGGCAGTTTCGTGGCCGCCGATCGTCGTGACCGACCGTTCGACCGTGACGAAGTGGGCGACCCGGCGGGCGAACATCACCATCGCCACGAGCACACCGACGCCGACGCCGATCGCGAGGTTGTGCGTGGCGACGGTGACGATGACGGTGGCGACCATGACCATGGTTTCGCTCTTCGGCATCATCTTCAGGGTCCGGGGCCGGATGCTGTGCCAGTCAAAGGTGGCCACGGAGACGAAGATCATCACGGCCACCAGGGCCGCCATCGGGATCAGGGAAACCACACCGCCCAGGACCACGACGAGGATGAGAAGGAAGACGCCGGCGAGGAAGGTGGAGATCCGGGTGCGGGCGCCGGAGGCCTTGACGTTGATCATGGTCTGGCCGATCATCGCGCAACCGCCCATGCCGCCGAAGAAGCCCGTGACGATGTTCGCGACGCCCTGGCCCCACGCCTCACGGGTCTTGGGCGAGCGCGTGTCCGTGACGTCGTCGACGAGCTTGGCCGTCATCAGGGATTCGAGCAGCCCCACGAAGGCCATGGCGAGGGCGAACGGGAAGATGATCTGCAGGGTTTCGAGGCTGAAGGGCACGTTCGGGATGAACAGTGTCGGCAGGGAATCGGGCAGCTCACCCTTGTCGCCTACGGTCGGGACCGCGACGGCGGCGAAGACGGTGATGAGGGTCAGGACCACGATGGCAACGAGCGGGGCGGGGACGGCCTTGGTTAGCTTTGGCAGGCCAAACACGATGACCAGGCCAAGAATAACGAGAGGGTAGACCAGCCACGGGACACCCAGCAGCTCGGGGGCCTGGGACATGAAGATCAGGATGGCCAGGGCGTTGACGAACCCGACCATGACGGAGCGCGGAATAAACCGCATGAGCTTCGCGACCCCGGAGAGCCCCAGGATGATCTGGAAGATGCCGGCGAGGATGACGGCGGCGACGAAGTAGTCCACGCCGTGGGATTTCACCAGCGGTGCGATGACCAGGGCGATAGCGCCGGTGGCTGCGGAGATCATGGCGGGGCGGCCGCCGACGAAGGCGATGGTGACGGCCATGGTGAAGGACGCGAAGAGCCCGATCCGCGGGTCGACGCCGGCGATGATCGAGAAAGCGATGGCTTCGGGTATGAGGGCCAGGGCCACGACGAGTCCGGCGAGGACCTCGGTCTTGAGCCGGCGCGGGGACATCAGGGTTCCCCGGACCGATTGCAGCTGTTCAGGGGTGAACGCCGGCGGGTGTTCGGCTTTTGTGACGGCCATTGCTGGCTCCGTTCATGGTCAAGAAGACGCACGACTGCGGCTTCGTTTTGCTAATGAATGAGGGGGCGCAGCGCCGCGCCGGGAAGAGGGGGAATAGTCTTGAAAGTCTCACCCCACTACCTAAACCCTACCCTAACGTGATGGTAGGGTTTAAATCAGAACAGGACGGAGGCGCTGATGACGGCTAAGACCAGCAGCACCAACACCATGCACATCGGGGAACTCGCGGAGCGGACGGGTCTGTCCCTGCGGACCATCCGCCACTACGACGACGTCGGGCTCCTCCCTGCAACAGCGCGGACCGACGGCGGCTTCAGGGTGTTCTCCGAAGATGATTTCGAACGCCTCATGATCATCAAGCAGATGAAACCCCTGGGTTTCTCGCTCGAGGAGATGGCTGAAATCCTCGCCCTCCTTGCGGCCCCGGGAGACGCCGCCCCTGAACGATCAGGGACGCTGGCCGAATTCCTGGAGAGGGCCGTCCACCAGCGGGCCAAGATGGCCCGGAACCTCGCCCAGGCGGATGAGTTTATTCAAAGGCTTAGCGGCCGATCCTGAATAGTTGTGCGTGCCGGGCGTGAGTGACTCCTCTTCCCGGCATGCACCGCAGGGCGGGACAGGAAGCTCGGGACCGGTAACCAGGCTCAGCGGAGCTTCCGTCCTCAGATGGAGGCCAAGGCGGCCCTTTGTGCGGCCCGCCTAACGGGTCTGTTGGGCTTTGGTGTGATCGAGCCGGTAGGAGTCGGTGCCGGTTTCGATGATGGACCCGTTGAAGGTGAGGCGGTCCACGATGGCCGCGCAGAGGCGTGGGTCTGAGTGTCCGCTCACCCCCGAACCCTGTCCGGGATGAGCTGGCGCCGGAAGAGAAGGACCATGACAACCGCGGCGAAGGAAAGGACGGCGCTGAAGAAGAACGGGGCGCTGGGTCCCATGCCGTCCCACAGTTGTCCGGCGATCAGGCCGGCAGGCAGTGCGGCGACGCCCACGACGGCGTTGTAGACGCCATAGGCCCTGCCCCGCCCGTCCTGGCCGACGACGTCGGCGATCAAGGCCCGGGAAACACCTTCGGTGACGGCATAGAAGACACCGTAGAAGGCGAACAGGGGCCACACCTGCCACGCTGAGTCGGCCACAGCGAAGCCCAGGTAGCAGAGCCCGTACACCGTCCAGCCGATGGTAATCAGCGGGAGCCGGCCAATCCTGTCGGAGAGAATTCCGGCGGGAAGGGCCAGGGCGCCGTAGATGATGTTCAGGACTGCGTAGGCCAGGGGAATGGCGATGACGCTCAAGCCCAGGTTCTGGGAGCGAAGAATCAGGAACGCGTCGGAAGAGTTGGCGATGGCGAAGATGCCTGCAATGGCAGTGAAGAGGTAGAAGGATCGGGGAAGGGGGACGCGGACGGCGTGCGGGTCCCGTGCGGCCCGTTTCGTCTCCTTCACGCCGAACTGGATGATCGCGATGGTGATGAGCAGGACCAGCGCTGAGAGGATGAGCAGCCAGCGGTAGTAGTCCTCCGGTGCCACGTTCTGTTGCACGAAGAGCAGCAGCAGACCGCTCAGGATGAGCGGGCCCAGCGCGGATCCGAAGGTGTCGAGCATGCGGGCCACCCCGAAGCTGCGGCCCCGGGTTGTCGATCCGGCGGCGTTTGCGACCAGGACGTCTTTGGGCGGGTCTTTGATGCCCTTGCCTATCCCGTCGGTGAAACGCAGTCCGTAGACCGCCAGCGGGGCATGCACGAAGGCCAGGCCGGCCCGGCCCGCCATCGAGAGGGCATATCCGGCGGTCACCAGGGGCTTCTGGCGTGGGATTCTGTCCGAAATCCTGCCCGCGATGATCTTGAATCCGCTGGAGGCGGCGGTGACGAGTCCCTCCGCGACACCGATCACTGTTCTGTCCATTCCCAGGACCTGACTCAAGTACAGCGGCAGGATCGGGATGACCATGTCCTGGCTGACACCGCCGAAGAAGCTGGCAAACCCAACGGCAAGAACTGTCCGCTGGCCCGCCTTGGTGTTCTCCGGCGAGGGTTCCGACTCCGCATCGGATTCGACGTCGACGACGGGTTGGTCGTGCTCAAGGGGTTCCTCTGTCACGGCAACGCCCCCACCATGCCGGCCACGGCGAGGCCTGCGGCCGCGGCGCCAACCGCTGCGGCGGCGGTGCCGATTCCGTTCAGGAGTGCCAGCCCGGTGCGTCGGGACTGGATGAGCCGGACGGTTTCGAAGCTGGCGGTGCTGAAGGTGGTGTAGCCGCCCAGGAACCCGGTGCCGGCGACGGCCTGAAGCTCGACGGGTGCGGCGTGGACGATCACGGCCCCGGCGACCAGTCCCAGCAGGAAGGAGCCGGTAACGTTGATGGCGATGGTCCCGACGGGCAGGGCGGTACGGAGCTTGGAGCGGACGAGCCCGTCGACGACGAAGCGGGTCCCGGCGCCGAGGCCGCCGGCGAGACCGAGAAAAAGAATGGTCAGAACGTTCACCGGCCGTTCTCCTTGCTGTCGGGGCGAAGGGTCGCATCCCACCGCCGGGCGGTCATCCTGGCGTGATGGCCGGCGGCAGCGCGGATCCCGGCCACTGATGCCACCGCCCCGCCAAACAGCGTAGCGGCGACATAGACCGAGGCATCGATGGTCCGCCCGGCGCCGAGCAGGGTGTTCGTTTCCAGGGCCAGGGTGCTGTAGGTGGTGAAGGCGCCCATAAACCCGGTCCCGGCGAGGAGACGGATTACCCGCTGCCGCCCGGCGTCCGGCCCCCGACGGACCAGGGCCTCCAGCAGAACGCCGAGCAGTAACGCCCCGGTCAGGTTAATAATCAGCGTGGGCAGCGGCCACCCTCCGGGTGCGGGCAGGACAGTGCTGAGACCGTATCGGCCCAGGGTTCCGAACACGCCTCCGGTGATGACGACCAGCACAAACCCGGGGTGCAGGTGCACCGGACGGTGGGCGCGGACCTCTCCGAGCGTCCCGATGTCGGTCTCGGCGAGGTCAATGTCGATGGGCAGCTGAGGTAGGGCGGCGGTTTCGTCCGTTTCGGTCTCTGCGGTTGCCTCGGGGACGGGCCGTTCCATCAGTGGCCCTCCTGCCGATGGTGCCGGGTGTGCGGGGCGAGCGGAACCACCAGCACGGGCCGGTGCTGGCGGTGGGTAAGGTGGACGGCGACCGAACCGACCAGCAACTCCTCGAACCGGGCTCCGAGGCCGCGTTCGCGGGTGCCGACCACAATGACGGAGGCGTCCGTGGACTCGGCCAGCCGTCCCAGCGCTCTGGCCGGCTCCCCGGCAAGGCTCATAAAGGACCAGCCGATCCCGGTTCCGTCCAGGGCTTCCCGGAGGCGTTCGGCGATCCCGGCGCTGATGCCTTCGATGTCGTCATCGATGCCGTCCGGATCAATCGGCAACGCCTCGACCCGCCCGTCGGGTTCTTCGGCGAGGTAGGTGGTGATGTCCACGTAGGCGCAGATCAGTTTCACGTTCAGGCTGTAGGCCAGTTCCGCCGCCCGGTGGGCGACGGCCAGGGGCTGCCCGGGTACCACCCCCATCAGCACGGGCCCGGTGATCTTTCGCGGGACATAGGCGATGGGCCCGGTGGCGGGCCGGACCACGTTCTCTGGCTCATGCATGGACATCCCCTCTCATGTGGCGTCGGCGGCGTTGAGGAAAGTTCCCGTGGGCCCGTAGGGCAGCGAGGGGTCTTCATCGGTGATCTCCAGGAGGCGGTTGTATTTGGCAACGCGTTCCCCGCGGGCAGGCGCCCCGGATTTGAGCTGCCCGCAGCCTGATCCCACGACGAGATCCGCGACGAAAGTATCATCGGTTTCCCCGGACCGGTGCGAGACCATCGCCCCGAAACCTCCCTCACTGGCGGCCGTGAGGGTGTCGAAGGTTTCGCTCACGGTCCCGGCCTGGTTGGGTTTGATCAGCACCGCTGTCGCAGATGCGGTCCGGATACCCTCCCGGACCCTGTCCGCTGAGGTGACAAACAGGTCATCCCCGACCACCTGCACCCGGCTCCCGAGGGCCGCCGTCAGCGCCGGCCACCCCTCGGTGTCCTCTTCGGCCAGGGGGTCCTCCAGGCTCCAGATCGGGTAGTCGGTGATGAGCTTGTCGTAGTAGGAGATCATCTGCTCGGGAGTGTAGGCCTTGCCGGCGACCGTGTAGCTCCCGTCCGCGTAGAAGGAATTCGCGGCCGGGTCCAGAGCGATCGCGATCCCGTGCCGTCCAGGAGTGTAGCCGGCATCCTCGATGGCGGCCACGATGAGATCCAGGGCTTCCTCAGGGCGAGCGATGTCAGGGGCGTACCCGCCTTCGTCGCCCAGCCCGGTCGCAAGGCCCTGTTTGCGCAGCCGCCGGGACAGGGCGTGGTAAACATCCGATCCCCAGCGGACCCCGTCGGCGAACGTTGGCGCCCCGGCGGGGGCGATCATGAATTCCTGGAACTCCAGCGGGTTCGCCGCATGCTCCCCGCCGTTCAGGACATTGAAGTGCGGCACCGGCAGCCGCCCGGCCAGCCCCAAGGTCTGGCCGATCCAGACGTGCAACGGAGTTCCGGCTGCGGCCGCGAACGCCCGGGCGGCCGCCATGGACACCGCGACGATCGCGTTCGCCCCCAGCCGGGAGCGTCCCGGAGTACCGTCCAGGGACACGAGAGCGTGGTCCAGATCCGAGAGACTTGCCCAGCTCCGCGAGGTCAATAGCTCGGTGATTTCGGTCCGAACATTGGTGACGACTTTCTGCACGCCGCGGCCGGAGTATTCCTGGCCGCCGTCGCGCAGTTCGACAGCTTCGTGTGCGCCGGTGGAGGCTCCGGACGGCGCGGAAGCGACCGACACAGTGCCGTCCGCTGCCGTGAGCCAGACCTTGACCGTGGGATAGCCGCGGGAGTCCAGAATCTGCAGGGCGCGCACCCCGGTGATCTGAAGTTCATTCATGATGTTTTTCTCCATTTCCTCGTCTTCATCTCAGGTCCCGCCGGCGGCAGCGACCAAGGCGGCGGCGGTCCGCGCCGCCAGCGGATTCAGATACTCCCCGCGCCGCACCAGGGGCGCCAGGTCCCGGGTGAAACGGTAGAGCAACGGGTGACCGGTGGGAACGTTCAGCGCCTCGACCTCGGCATGGGAGAGCCCGTCCAGGACGAAGCACAGTGCCCGTAGGGAGTTCCCGTGGCCGATCACCAGCACGTCGTCCCCGGCCCGAAGCCGTGTCCGGAGATGCTGGTGCCAGAAGATCCGGACGCGCTTGACCACTCCGCACAACGATTCGGTGGGCAGGAGAGCTTCCGGGGGCAGCCCTGCTAAGGCCGGGCTGCGCCGGAGTGCGGCCAACTGGGCCGATGACATCGGCGGGGGCGCGCCGTAGTAGGAGCGCCGCCAGAAACGGAAGACCTCCGGCCCGAGCTCAGTCAGAAGTTCCTGCCGCAATCCTCCGGTGAGGGAGCCGTAACTTCGCTCGTTCAACTCCCAGGCAGGTATGACCGGGACGTCCGGGCGTCCCAGCACATCCAGGACGATGCGGGCGGTTTCCCGGGCGCGGGACAGGGTGGAGGTGTAGACGGCGCCGGGAGAAAAAGAAGCGGAGGCTAACAGCGCTCCGGCCCTGGCGGCTTCGTCTTGACCGGCAAGGGTCAGCGCCGGGTCCAGGAGACCGGTGAACCGGTCCTGGGCATTCAGGACGCTCTGGCCGTGGCGGAGCAGGACGAGGGAGCCGGGTGCGGGCATAGATAACCTACCTTCGTATCAGCAAAGGTAGGAACCATTAGCCAGGAGGCGGTTCGAACAACCGCACCTTCAGTGCGGGCTGTTCCGGCGGGATCCATCACCGTGAACAGAGACTACAGGCACAGACGCCAGCCACGCCATAATATGACACGGTCATTCGCCGTGTTCGGTTTCCGCTCGCCCGGTCCTGGGTTCAGCGGTTCCCGGCTCTTCCGCCAAATACAGCGGCAGGCCCCAGCCGGCGAAAAACCCGATCGCTTCGATCCAGGACACGTTCTCCTCGGCCCCGACCGGCGCCCCGTAGTCGGTCATGGAGTCGGTCAGGTTCCGCATCCGTCCCCTGACTTCCCGTAAACGCAAGGCCACCGCATGCCGCAGTTGATCCGGCAGCGGGCGTCGTTCCGCCAGATGGAAACGACACAACATCGCCGGATCACCGTCTCCCTCCGCTCTGCCGGGATCACAGACCGGGCAAACCCGGTTCCGCCAGATTGGCTGCGTTTCCCTGCACCAGGCCGTCACGTGTGCCAGGCCGTTCGCTTCAACGGTGAGGGATTCGGTGTTGGAGTTCGCGTAACCCATCCGCAGACCGGGCAGGGACGGGGAGGCCATGTCCTGGCAGATCCGGCACGGCCCGACCGGGAGAAGCACCTCATCAGGGTGACGGTGCAGCAGCGAACTCTTCTGGTCCAGTCCGTGGGCGACATGTTCCAGGAGATCCTCATACAAAACTGTGACGTCGAAGGGCTGGTGCCCGCCGCGTACCCCGGCGCCTTCCTGCCAGAGCTCGACCTCCACCACGGCATACGCCCAGGTGTGGCGGGGACACAACCCGAGCGAGGCGCGCAACAACCGGCGCATGCTCCCGTCCATGATGTCCCCATGGATGAAAGACCAGAGCTGCCGCACCTCCTCCGCGGACAGTTCCAGCGGACCCACCGGCACCAATACACCTGTTAGCCGGTCCCGCTCACCAGTCTCCGGGCCTCCGGGCCCGTTCCCATTTCCAGCCATGACTAATCGCCTGCCCTTCACAATCGGGGCAGGCCCCATCAGCCACCTCGGCGGTCCGAACCGGCACATCACCGGCCCCGGCGGGATCCATCACCGTTACAACAAGGCTAAACCCGCGGCCCCTCTGCTCGGGGCTACATGCCGACTCTTGGTTCGGTCACTGTCGTACCTCGCCGGAGCCTCACTGAGCTTTTCGACCGTCAAATCAGTACCGTCGAGTCATGAACTTTGCAACCACGGCGATTCCACTGAGCGCCCCCAAGGCCATCCGCGACCACCACTTAAGTGGCACTGGATTCGTCATCCAGATGAACGGTCAGACATACGTAGCGACGACTGCCCACCTTGCCACTGGCACAGAGTCCATAACCGATGACTCGTCACCGTGGCGGGAGGCACATGTGACGCCATCGAAGTCTGTCATCTCGTAGAGCCAGGCCGCGACGGCCTGGGTCAGGCGCCGGGGACGGGCGTCCTTCAGTGCGGCGGCGTCAAAGTCAGCCAGGCCCAGGCTCAGGGCCAGGCCGACGAAGTGCGGGTACAGGGCCGCGATGCTGCCCGAGGCGGTCACGGCACAGTACCGCCCGGACAGCTGCGCCGACGCGGCAGTGCGCACATCAAGCCACTCCCTGGGGACCTGCCCAGGGGCGATGGTGGGATGCAGGACCTTGTCCTCGTCGTCCTCGACGATCTCGTCCAGCTCCATGCTTAGCCGTGCGTCCTTGCGGAAATGGGCCAGAACCTCCAAGAGACACGCCAGCAGGGAGGACCCGGCGTAGATGGTGCGGAAGTTGCCGTGGAGGTCATCCCACCGTCCCGGGAACCGGCCGTCGGTGGCCCACTCCCAGCCGCTCCAGGCCCACGGTTCCGGGCGGAAGCCGACACGCCAGACTTTACCGGCGGCCTCGGCCGCGGTCAGTTGTGCAGAAACCACCGGTCAGCCTGCGGCCGCGAACGCCCGTGCTGCGGCCAGAACCTGCGGGCCGGCGGCGTCCAGCTGGCCTTCGCGGAGCAGGCGCGCCGGCGGGACATCGTCCAACTGCGGGTTCATGCCCTGGAACCAGGCCTGCACCACGGCCCGGGAATCACGCTCCGCGAGCAGGGCGGCCACGTGGTAGGCGGTGCGGAGACGGTGCATCACGTCGGCGGAGGGTTTCCGTTCCCCGTCGGCCCATTGCCGGACGGCCCGGGTTTCCTTCACGGATCCGATGTAGGCGACGAGTTTCGCTCCGAGCAGGTCCCTCAGATCCCGGACCAGCACGTCATCGGGCAGCCGGATGGAATCCTGGTGCGCCTTCAACCCGCCACGGGCGCCTGTCACTGCAGTCATGGTTCATATTCCCACGAAAACACAGGTCGGATCAATACCCAGATCCCACCCTGAATCACACCCAATAAAGCCGATATCGATGATTTCGTCAAGCTGTCCATGCTCGGTCGGCGGCAATGCATTCGGGACCTTTATCTGACCTCAAGTCAGTTCGCCTAGAAGTTCAGTTACTGGCGCTGGCCCAACTGCATCTCTAAGTCGAGTTCCTTTGGCTTCACGTTCCGTGTGGCCCGGCGGAGCAATAGCGCTGGGCGGGCCCAGCCGCTGAGGGCTGCAGGTTCTACTGCGGATTCTTTCGCAGGTACTGGCCCAGGCCGGGTATGGCGAATGCGACTTTGCCGTGGCCGGTGGACTCGATGAGTCCTGCCGCCAACAGGCGGGTGCGGTACTTGGCGACGAGGGTCGGTCGCGATCCGGTCCGCTGGACGATGTCGCCGATGGTTGAGGGGCCCTCGTCCACTGCCATGGCGTGCAAGAACTCCAGGTCTTTCCCGGACGCCGTGGCGAGAGCGGCTTCAATCACCACACGTTCGTTGCGGCGTATCGCTGCTGCTATTGCCCGGTCGACCGTGCCGGATGAGAGGGAACCGTCATGGTTTTCCGCTTCCCTCCACAGGAAGTAGCCGACCAGCTGAATCAGGAAGGGGTACCCGCCGGTGGCGACGGCTGCCCGGTGTATCAGCTCCGGCGCGATGGTGATCCCGGCGGTGCCGAAGGTTTCCGTGAAGGATCTTTCGACATCGCGTATCGCGGCGGCGTGCAGGTCTGTCTTGTCAGCCCGGCGAAGGAATGTCGCGACGCCCTCGTTCAGGAGGTCCGATACCGCGGAGGGAAGCCCGGCGAAGATCAGGGCGATCGGCAGCCGGTCCTGAATGAAATGTTGGACGTTCGCGGCCAACTGGGACAGTTCTGCCCGGTCGGCGGCATGGATCTCATCCACGGTGATCAGGAGCCCAGTTTTCCGATCATCCAAAAGCCTGAGGAGGTTCTCCCCAAGCTCGCGCCAATCGACTTGTCGTTCTGGCGAAAGTTGGGAAGTGACGCCAAAGCCTGCAACGGTAACCCCCGTGACGCGTCGTCGGGGGTCGGGCCCGTCACCGAGCTCTTCGGCCAGCCGCCGCATCTTCTCACCGATCCGGCCCATAAAGGCTCCGGTGGCGGTCTCGGAAACGACCGCCCACCCGTGTTCCCTGGCCAGATCATGGGCGGCACCCAGCATGACAGTCTTGCCGATCCCGCGCGCGCCGGTGAAGATGGACAGCAGGCCGGGGGCGCCGGAGCCCAGTTGAAGGCCGTACTCGAACTCGTCAAGCAGTCCCGCCCGGCCTATGACCTCAGGCGGGGTAGCGCCGGCAGTTGGGCGGAACGGATTTTCCACGGAAATCATGAAGCCAGCCTAACAGGTGAATTTGGGTGAATTTGGTGAATTTAGACCGATAGGTGAATTTGGTGAACTGTGGTCCTTCATCCCGTGACGTTCGGATCGCGTGGATACGCTGCAGGAATGGCCGGCCGCACGTGAGATCGTCCCGGGACCAGCCTGACGAACGCGCAGTAGCTGCCCCTCCCTGGGAAGTCAGCTCGCACAGGCCCGGCGTTTCCCCCTTTCACGCGTGGCCCCGCGAAGAGCAAAGGACGGTCATTATTTGCCCGGACACGTCCGCGCAGCCCCTGCACCACAGGGACCGTGAAACGTGACAAGGAACCGGACACAGTCCGCCGCCTGAACGCCTGAGATGGGAAGAGATTGAACGAGAAAGGCACCACATCGTGACCGGACGCGACGCCACGGGTGACTGTCCCGGACGAATGCCACCTGAGGTCGAAGCCTTGATCCTGGAGGCGGTGGAATTGATCCAGGAACTCGACGACACTGGCCTGCACGAGATGACACCGCTGTTCTATCAACACGGATATGAGCAATTAAGGATCTCGCTCGGGGATCTGCTCACAGTCCTCGGCCACGACCCCGACCTGACACCGCAGGAGTAGGTCTCCGGGTTTGTCGCTGGTGACAAGACTCAGGGTCATCACCATTCGTCCGGCTGCTGGCCATCAAGGCTGCGAACGACGATTCCACCTCAGGGAATGCCCAACGACAGAAAAGTCATATCAAGGCGGTGTCCCGACCCGCGGCAGGGGAACAGCGGAGCAATGGTGTAGGTTGCATTTCCGTCAGATAAGAACGTTAGAGAAGAGAAACACGGCAGTGGCAACCGATTACGACGAAGTACGTTCCGACGTCAAGGAATCACAGGACCGATCCCTGGAGGCGCTGCAATCCGCCAACGCCCCGGATGCCAGAAGCGTCGTCCGCGATCTGGACGAGGCCGATGCGCTGGATGACGCGATGACCCCCGGTGGAGAGTTCGTCGCCGAGGAACTGACCGTTCAGGTGATTCCCCAGGCCGAGGATGAGTTCACCTGCTACTCCTGCTTCCTGGTCAGGCACCGTTCCCAGCTCGCACGCGAAAAGAACGGCCACTCGTACTGCATCGAATGTGAAGGCTAGCTAGCGCGCCGTGCCTCCTGCTGCCCGGATCTACAGCAACCACGTCAGCATGAATTAGGCGGACTGACAGTCCTGGGGAGCGGGGCATTGGGTCAGCGGGCGTAAGGGGTCACTTGGCCGTCTTCGTTGAAAGGTTCGAACCAGTATTCCAGTGCCATGGGTGCCAGGCGGAGCTGTCGGGCCAATCCTTCATCGTGCTGGAATCCGTCGAGACTCCGGTCGTAAAGCATGTCGCTGTCGGTGTCTTCAAGGAGCCGGTCGGTAAGAGTGCTCCGCCAGTGCGGGTCAAGGTCCAGATCGTAGGTGTCTTCGGTGATCTCAATCTGGTCCAGGAGGCACCGGACGGCGAGCTCCTGGGCCGCGCAACTGGGAGAGGTCCAGCCGCTGGTGAGTTTCAGGGTCATGTCAGCGGCCACCACCAGGAATCGCTGGGCGAAGAGTCCGTTGTATTTTTCTGCGTACTGCGGTGGCAGGCCCGAGAGAATCCAGGTGTCGTCGATGTCTTCGTGCGTGACCGACCTTTTTTCATGCAGCGTGTGGACGTCCTCGAACAACTGATCGATGAGAACTACGGAGGCGTGCCAGATGGCCCCGGCCAGAAGGCGTGCCCGGCTCAAACTCCGCCGGCGGTCCTCTGCCGAAATCCCAGCCATCCATTCCATCGTTTCGGAGTCGACGCTGCCCAGGTCCTCGTCGGAGAAATCCCGGGGATCCGGAACGTAGCCGAGGTCCTCCAGGCTCAGGCCTTGCAGGCGATCGGCGTCAGCGTCCAGCTCAGCAAGAATCAGCTCTTGTTCCCTGTCCATGCAGCAGATGCTATCGCGACTGCCATGCACGGCTCGCCTCAAGAGGATCCGCCGGCGCCGGTTGGTGGGCGGGCCGTTTTGGGCAAACGGCAAGGCTCGCACGGGGCGTCAACACGTAGCGGCTTTTGCCGGACCAACTGCCATCGAGGACCGGCTTCGCAGACAGTGGGCGCCGGTAGACGCAAACGCCACGAACCATCCAGCTTCTCAGCCAGCGTTGCGCAGGCTGCGCAGGCTGCGCAGGCTGCGCAGGCTGCGCTGGCGGCTACAGGGGCCCCGGGGCTTGCTTATTTCTGGGAAACGCGTGTGGTTTGAGACGATGGCGCCATGAAACAGGACGATGGCAAGAACCCGAATGGACTGGAGTCAGTCCTGGAGCTGCGGGTGCTTCTTGTAGACAGTCATCCGGAGATCTGGCGTCAGCTGGAGGTCCGAGGCTCAACATCGCTGGATCAGGTACACGCGGTCCTGCAGGTGGCCTTTGGCTGGGAGGATGCCCATCTGCACCGCTTTACCGACAGCGATCCCTTCGCGCCACTGCGGCCGATTGATGGGGAGCTACCTGAAGCATTGCAGTGGCTCCCGACGCAGTGGTGCGAGGAACCGGGGGACAGGGCTGAGGAGGATTGCTCGTTGGATCAACTTTTGGCGAGCGGATTGGGGACAGCGTTCTATGAGTACGATTTCGGCGACAGCTGGCTCCACCGGATCGAACTGATTTCCAGCCGGCCAGCGACGAAGAATTCCCCGTCGGCGCTTCTGCTCGGCGGTGCCCGGCGAGGCCCGCTTGAAGACTCCGGAGGCATGCCCGGGTTCGAGGAGATTCTGGACGCCCTGGCCGACCCTGCCCATGCTGAACACGTTGAACAATCGGCGTGGGTCACCGAGATTACCGGCGCCCAAGAGCCCTTTGATCCCGGCTTCCTGGACCTCGAGGCCGTAAACGAGGAGCTTATTCTGGTCCTGCAAAGCCGACCTGGCCCAACCCCCAAACCTGATCGGGCCTGAGGTATTGGTCAATAGCGGCGGTAGAGAAAGATCGCCCTAAAGGCGGTGATCGGGACGATCTATGACCCTTTCGCTCCGTATGTCAGTTCAGCGCACGCGCGGGAAGCCTCCATTGTGGAATGGTCCCGTCAGGTTCCGGACCGGCTCACCGTGACACGATCGAGGTCACTGCGCCGACAAACATCGGCAACACAGCCAGCGACGCCACGAGGAGCATGCCCCGCCCCACCCAGAGGGCGGCCCGCGGATGCCCCGACCGGGTGCCGGGAACGACCTTGGCCCAAGCCATCACAAGGAGCGCGCCGAGTCCGAGCACGATCCCCGTCGGCGGGAAAAGGACCGCCGCAAACAGCGGCAGATAGGACTTCCAGGTCTTACTCGTCAAGGACCGAAGACAATCACTGACCGCGCCGGCCACTGCCGCGACGAGCGCACCGTGGAACACGGCGAGGGCCGCGAACAAGAGGACCGACAGCCAACCGGGTTCGACAATGTCGAAGTCGATATTGTCCGGCCGCAGGGGATCCACGGACGCTCCGAAGCCCAGGAGAAGCACTACACCCAGTGCCGGACCCGACCATCGGCCGGCCGGCAGCCACCGGTGTATCAGCATGTAAATGAATGCTGCTGCGAAGCCCGCCGGGAGGCCCGCGAATATCAACAAAGCCATCGTGCCCTCGACCGTGGGAATACCAACGATTGCCTGAGCCTCGGTAAGACTTCCCTGCGCCGAGGCCGGTGATGTGAGGGCCAGGATGCGCATCACAAGCCGTCCGCCGGGCCACGCAACCAGGAAAGCGGACGCGACGGCGGCTATCGTCGCCACATTCGCTCCCCACACGTAGCGACGGAACGCCGAAGCCGGAGTTTCCGATCCGGACGCGGGCCGGGCAAGGTCGGCCGGCGGTCGTACAGGGCGGTCTCCAAAGGCAATGACCAGACCCGCGCCGATGACCAGCAGCAGCGTGCACGAAACCACAATCATTAGCGTCACGCCACCATCACCACCTACTAACCGGTGCAGTCATTGTGGCCCGAAGACCAGACGTTAGCCAGACCGGCAGGAGGGCATTTGTTAGACATGTCCCTGTCCGGTTGGTATCTCTTGTAACAGTCGTTACAGTCATGAATGTGACTAACGAATCGAATGCGCCCTGGCTCGTCATGCTCGTCCAGGTTCCCTCTCAACCTTCCAGATACCGGGTAGCTGTCTGGAGGGAGCTTCGCCGGTTCGGCGCGGTTCCCGTGGGGCAAGGTGCGTGGACTGCCCCGGACGTCCCGGTGTGCAGGATGGGCGCCGAAAAGGCGCAAGTGCTTGCCCTGGCCGGCGGTGGAACGCTGGTCTTGCTGACGACCAACGCCGACGACGCCGGTGCTGTCGAGCTCCGCCGGCTTTTCGATGCCGCCAGGGCCGATGAATGGGTTGAGTTCATCGCAGACTGCGGCAAGTTCACGGCGGAAATCGCCAAGGAAATCGAGAAGCGCAAATTCACCCTCGCCGAGTTGGACGAAGAGGAACAGAGCCTGGAACGGCTGCGCAGGTGGTTCCGGGCCAACCGGGACAAGGGCGTCTTCGGCAGCCCGTTGGCCGATGAAGCAGAGACTGAACTGTCCCAGTGCGCGAGGGTTCTCGAGGAATTCTCAGAACTCGTCTACCGCGAGGTGCACCAGTGAGGATCACAAGCCCGACGCGAATCATCCAAGGGTCGACCAGCCCCCTGTATGCTGCGGGTTTCGTGACAGCGTTCGGAGCCCACAGCATTGCCGCAGGAATGGGTGCCCAGAGCGAGAACATCGGCCTGACGCTTCTGAACTTGGGTATGCTGCTGGCCGTTTATGACCTGGCAGAAGTTTTCCTCAAGCCGGTGTTCGGCGCACTGAGTGACCGGATCGGCGCCAAACCGGTCATTGTTGGGGGTCTTCTGGCCTTCGCGGGCTTCTCGCTGATCGGGTTGTGGGCCGCGGATCCGCTGATGCTGGGCCTGACCCGCCTGGGTCAGGGCGCGGCGGCATCGGCTTTCTCACCCGCGTCGTCGGCCACCGTCGCCAGACTGGCCGCGGGAAAGAACTCAGGGAAGTACTTCGGACGTTACGGGTCGTGGAAAAGCCTCGGCTATGTGATCGGCCCGCTACTGGGCGCCGGCCTGATCCATGTCGGCGGGTTCGCGCTGCTGTTTGCAGCGTTATCGGCGCTGGCTGCTGCCACCGCAGGGTGGGTCATCTTGCATCTGCCCCGCCTGGAGCCGGTCCCCAGGGTCAGATACACGGTCCTGGACCTGGCCCGGCAAATCACCGAGCGGCGTTTTCTGGTACCGACGATGGTACTTGCCGCGTCGACGGGAGCCCTCGGTGCGGCGATAGGTTTCCTGCCGGCCCTGGCGACCCGGCACGGTCTTGATCCCCTCGCTGGAACGGCCGTCGTCAGCGCTTTGGCAATCGCTTCGGTCATCACCCAACCATGGGTCGGGAAGCGGCGTGACCTGCACGGGATCAGTGAAGCCGCAGGAATGAGGGCCGGGCTGCTGCTCACCGCTGCCGGCATCGGAACCGTGGCCTTCGCCCCGGGAAGCATCACCGTGTTCATCGCGGCTATTCTGATCGGGGCCGGTGTTGGCACAGCTACACCCTTGGCTTTTGCCCATCTGGCCGACAGCACACCCCAAGACAGGATGGGCAGGACCATGGGCTCCGCCGAACTCGGCAGAGAACTAGGAGACGCGGGCGGACCCTTGATCGTCGGAGGCCTTGCCACGCTCGCCGGACTGCCACTGGGCCTTGGCGCGCTGGCCCTGCTCATAACTGCAGCCAGCGCACCACGCCTGCGACGCCCCAGCCTCCACAACCCTGAACCGTACGTCCAGCCGCTGCCACGCCACCATTCGCAGCCCTACTCATCCGGTTATTCGGGCGATGCTTTGGGCCAGGCGGCAGGAGTGCCGGTTTCGATAATGATGGCGCCGTTGAAGGTCAGCCGGTCGCCGGTCGCGACGCAGAGGCGCGGGCCGATGAAGGATCTGGTCCATCCGGAGAAGGATTCGTTGGAAGCGATGGCGAAGGACGCCGGACTGGGGGAGCGGTCTCGAACGCGGCCCAAAGCAGAGGGAGCTGGGGAGTCAGGTTGTACTGATCCTTGAGGACGTCATCGATAGAGGTTTGGCCCGCCAGGAGGTCAGGAACGCCCGGCCTATTCTGCACTCGTCCCCCTGGGCATGTCTTGACGATACGAGCTCCGCATGTGGCGGGAGGGGTAGACACGCAGAACAAGCCTGGAGGCTGTCATAACGGCCCTTATCGCTCGGGTGCAACGCTGCAGGATGAGCGGGCATGTCGCCCCGCCGGTTAAAGAACCGTCGCCCGGGACATGTGGGAACGCCCGAGAGGGTTCAGTTCATGCGCCGCGATTAGCTAATGAAAGTCATTGTGGCGAGTACCTAGTTAGTGGCACTGGTTCAAACTGACGATACCGCGTTACGGGGCAATCGGGCAGAAGTTCAATTACCGGCTGTTGAGCTGTGAGTCCAACTTGGCTTCCGGCGTCTCGAATTAGATCGTTCACCATCTCCCACCAATCCCGAACTGCATCAGTTGGCTGCTCGTGGCAGAAAGCGGCGAGCTGGATGAAAGACGGGTCAAGCATGCTATTAGAACGGCCCCCGATTTCTTCAATCTGGTTTACGACAGCGTCATATCTGCTCTTGTCTGAAGCTTTGAGGCTCTTCAACTCGGTCATGAGGACACGCTGCACCACTTCAACAACCGCATCCGCCCAAGAGGGTCGACAACGGAGTAGTTCCAGTCTCCTGACGACAGATCGCTGGTCGCGCTCGTTTGCGAAGCCGGCAATTGGTGTTCTGCCTACGAGCCAGGACTTTTCCACCGGGAATTCAATGCGCAGGTCGACAACCCAAAGCTCCGTCGCGTCTCCTCCAAGCTTAGGAAGGTGAAGAAGGTGAAGCGGGCCTTTACCCTTCTTGATGAGGGCTCTGGTGGAACCGTCCAGATTGATCATGTTGTACGCGGGTGAGATGGATATCCACGGCCGTGTGGGCGGGTCGAAGTCGACTTCTCCCAGATCACACGTCTGTGTGGTTATAACGCCATAGGCGGGCGCCACATGATTCGCCAAAATGACTTCTGGACCCGCCGAGTCTTGGACGTAGTTGTGGGTCGCCGCCCAGACTGCGTATTTTGGGTTTGCGAAGTAGAAAAATGGCGGAGTTTCCACCACGTCGCCAGCTGTAAAACTAGCAGCCGCCGTCAGAACTTCTGACGGCCAATCTTGGCGTTCGCCAGGGAGGCCTGCAGTAATGTCAGGGACCGACATCCGCGGGCGCCTCCAAAAGTAGTTAGTTGTACAAACCAGAGTATGTTGTCGAGTCGCGGCAATTCAGCCGGACGTCAGCTCAGGTGTTTCTAGGTCGGACCGGCCGTGCTACAAATCCAGCTGCCGGGCTTTGATGTGCCTTCTGCGTGCTGGCATCAAATGGTGGCTCGCCGTACGCGTCCAGGTCATCGTCGTCGACGAGCTTTTTCGCCGGCGCCGAGGCTGGGAACAGTAGCGGCTCGGCCAAGGTGAGAACATTCCGGAGCCCATCGGCGCCTTGAGATAGTCGCGCGAGGCGGTCAGTGCCCTCATCCGAGCTCATGGCGAGCCACAGGCGCGTCCTCTCCACGCCTTGGGCGGCGACAAGCTGGGATACGAAGGCATGCACGGCAAGCAGATGCCGCGAAGAAGCGCCATAGGCTCCTCCTGCATTTCGCCAATTGCCGAGCGTTCTCCTAGAAATATTGCATAGCTGAGCAACCTGGGTATCGGTGAGTTGCAGCCACTCGCCAAGGTCATCCACAGCGGATACCGAGGCGGCAGCCACGCGCCGGTCCCGCTCGGCACGCACTGATTCAATCGATTCAGAGTTCCGAGCCCTTGAGGTGCTCTCTATCCCCGGGGTTTCCACTCTTGTAAGGGCCGACGTGCCGGAGGCAATCAACGTCGGCAAATAGTCCGCCCCCGTTTTGACAACTCTCGTTTCGGTCGGGCGTCCCACCTCAGGTGCTGCAAAGACGGGAGTAGACGGAACGACGGCTAGGCTCAAGGCCGCCGCTGCTATGGTCATTCCAGTCCATGCCCGCGTCCAATTTGCGGGCGGATATTCGCCGAGAAAATTAACACCCGGATCCTTGTAGAACGGCGTGATGTCAGCGGCGCTATAGTACGTGCCACCGGCTGCGTATCTGTCTAACGTAGAGCCACTTAGATCAGCCATCTTGTCCCCATTTTTCTCGTGACTGCATAAACTGACGCTAACTCTTTAGAGATTCAAGCAATTCCGGTTTCACCACGGCCTGGAACACCTGTAGGGCTCGACGATGAAGTTTTTGAGCCGTTTGCTTGATATCCAGGACGTCGAAGGCTCGGGCACGCCCGTCAAAGCAATCCGTGTCCAAGACCGTAGCGTATCCGTTTGCCGCGGCAGGATCAGGCGTACAACTGCTTCGCAGAACGACCTGGGCGTCGCCGAGGTCCAGGTGCGAAAAAGTCTGCGCACCGATGACGGATTCCATGAGGTCGGGGTTGGCAGCCAGCCCCAGCAGGCTTGGCTCCAGGAGATCAACCCAGTGGCCAGGCTTGGAAGCCTGCCGATAGACGATGCGGTCTATATATCGAAGGCCGATCCGCTGGATGAGCGCCGGCTGATATGCCGAGTGGATGACTTCGACGAGGTCCTCAAGACGCGAATTGAACTCGGTCCATGTCGTATAACCTGTGGACTCGAGCGCAAAAAAATCGGGCATGAGGATGACGGTCCACTGGTGGTCCTTCGAGCGCAAGCGCCACCCGGGGCGCACCTCGCCGCCGGAAGTCTGAAACCCTGACGGTCCAGCCTCGACCACCATCTCGGCCGCGGATGCCTGCTCAAGAGTCGGATAGTCGTGTCGAATGTCATTCTGAATTCGAAGCGCGATGGCGGGGTCACTCACCGCGGGGCGTCCTTCGTGTCGTCCTTGAAAGACGACTAATTCCAGAGGTGAAGCCCCTAACGTCTCTGTCGATGGCTCCGGAAGTTCCACTATGGTCGCGAGATCCTTCTTGTTCTTGTCCACGGTCGAGTGTAAGCCTTTGAGTAACTGCTGGGCAAGTTGTGAGCAAGTTCGTTTTTGAGGAATTGCCTCAGTACCCTGCTCGACCCCATCGAACCCACGAACAGCTGGGCCGTCATTTCCCGCTCGCCAACCGCCCCACCGCGAAAGCGAGTCCTATGGGGGGGGCCTTCAAGACGGCTGCTACTCATCTCCTCGTTAAGCTCTGGAACGTGGAGTTGCGAGTAAGCCTGTGCACGGTGAATCAGTCGATGAATTGTCCTATCATACTGACAACACGACATAAGATCCATTATCGGTGACTCAGAATGTGATCTGATAGGGGGTTTAGGCCTTGATCCGGCCCGGGTTTGCATGCGACCATCAAGCGTGACAGCAGTGACAGTCGCCCGCGGCGGGCTGAAAGCCCACCAGGACTCCATCCGGCTTTCCGACGCTGACCTGGTTCGTGACTTGAGAGATCTGCTCGGCGCAAAGCTCGTCGCCCACATCGGCTCCGTGAAGGAAACCCGCGCCGTCCGGCAGTGGGCCGATGCAGAGCGCAAACCCTCCGCCGACGTGATTCAGAGGCTCCGCACGGCGTACCACGTGGCTGCCCTGCTGGCCGAGGGTGATTCCCGGGCCGTCGTGCAGGCCTGGTTCCAGGGGATGAATCCGCAGCTTGATGATGTCCCCCCTGCCCGACTGCTCCGCGAAGGTCAGCTGGACGACGCGGGCCCGCTGGTCCTGGCCGCCGCCCGCGCTTTCGCGGAGGCGAGCTGACCGGCGGCTCCTGCACAACTGACCGCGGACGAGGCCGCGGGAAGAGTCGGCCGTGTCGGATTCCGCCCGGACCCTTGGGCTTTGGAGCGGCTGGGCATGGGCCCCCGACGGCCGCCTACGCCGCAGTGATCCGCACCGGCAGGGACTCGAACCCGCGGAGCACGTTGTGCAGGATCGGCACCGGGGCGCCGTCGGGTTCGATGGCGGCCACCCGCTGTAGCAGTTGTTGCAGCACGATTTCCATTTCGAGCCGGGCGATCGGCTGCCCCACGCACTGGTGCAGGCCCATCCCGAAGGCGACGTGGCCGGAGGCGTTGCGGTCGAGGTCGAACTCGTCGGCGTTGTCGCCCCATTTGCGCGGGTCCCGGTTCGCGGCTCCGAGGAACACCAGCACCTTCGCGCCGGCGGGCAGGTGCACGCCGCCCAGGACCGTGTCTACGGCTACGGTCCGGTGGAACTTCTGGAACGGCGATTCCAGGCGGAGCGCCTCGTCCACGGCGAACTTGGACATCTTCGGGTTCTTCCGCAATTTGGCCCAGGCTTCCGGGTAGCGGGCCAGCACCGAGAGCATGTTGCCGATGCCGAAAATGGTGGTGTCCACGCCCGCGGACAGCAGAGCCCGGACCAGCAGGGTGGCCTGCTGCTCAGTGATCAGGCCGTCCTTCACGCGTTCCCAGATCTGGGCGCCGAAGCCGGTGTCGTCCAGGTTCTCGCGCTGGCAGTTGCGCATGACCGCGGCGGCGTGCTCGTCACCCTGGGCGAAGGCCTGCTTGAAGATGTAGTTCTCCGGGCCGAATGCGTTGAACACCATGTTGCCGTACGGCAGCAGGTGTTCACGGCCGACGTCGGGAATCCCTACCGCGTCCGGGAAGACACGCAGGGGGTATTTCTCGGCGAGGTCCGTGATGGCGTCGAAACGTTCGCGGCGCGCCAACTGCTCCGTCAGTTCCACAGCCGGCGGTGTGAACGGCTCCCGGAGGGCGCGGACGGTACCGGGGTTGATGACGCCGGTCAGTGCGCGGCGCATCACGGTGTGGATGGGCGGGTCCGATTCGAGGATGCTGGGCGGGCGCCAGCCCGAGTCTTTCCGGATGTCCCGGGGGCCAAGACCGCCGGAGGAGATGTAGGTTTCGAAGTCGGTGAGGACCTCGTAGACCTCCTGGTAGCCGGCCACGGCGTAGCTGCCGGTGCTCTCCAGGTAGGAGACGGCGCCGGCATCGCGGAGCCGCCCCAGGAAGGGGTACGGGTCGAGGAGGTTCGCGGTGTCGAAGGGGTCCTCGCCCAACACATTGGCTTCATGGGTGGTAACAGTCATTGGAAATGCTCCTGGGAACGAAACTTGGCTGGGGCGGACCGGCCAGCGGCGGGACGGAAGGATTGGGCTGGAGCCGGGGGTAAGGGACGGGGCTAAAGATCCAGGACGAGGCGCGGGCAGCCGGCAGCGGCGCGGGAGACGCAGACCAGCATGATCTCGCCGGCTTCGCGGTCTTCCTCGGTCAGGACGGCGTCGCGGTGCTCGGGCTCGCCGGAGATGATCTGGGTTTCGCAGGTGCCGCACAACCCGCCGCGGCAGGAGGACAGGACGCGCACGCCCACCTCTTCCACGGCTTCGAGGATCGTCTTGTCGTTCGGCACGGTCACCGTGGTCCCGGTGCGTGCCAGCTCCACCTCGAAGGGCGCGTTGGCGGCGGCGGCACCCAGCGTCGATGCGACGAAACGTTCGGTGTGCAGGGCACCGGGGGGCCAGCCCATGCAGCGTTCTTCCACGGCGCCGAGGAGCCCGCCGGGCCCGCAGGCGTACACCAGCATGTGTGCCCGGGGCATGCCGAGGATCTGGTCAAGGTCCAGCCGGCCAACCTCGTCCTCGGCCATGATGTGGACACGGTCCGCGCCGTACCGGTCCTCCAGCTGCCGGGCGAAAGCCATCGTTTTCCGGCTCCGGCCGCCGTAGATCAGCGTCCATTCCTTGCCGGCAGCCTCGGCCGCCTCAAGCATCGGGATCAGCGGGGTGATGCCGATGCCGCCGGCGATGAAAAGGTAGCGGCGCGACTCGCGCAGAGGGAAGTTGTTGCGCGGCCCGGAGATGGTGAGCGGCGTGCCGGCCAGCAGGGCGTGGACCGCCTTTGATCCGCCGCGGGAATCGGGCACATGCAGCACGCCGATCCGCAGGCGGTCCAGTTCCTCCGGGGAGGAACACAGCGAGTACTGGCGTACCAGGCCATCGCCCACATGGACGTCGATGTGCGCGCCGGCCTGCCAGGGCTGGAACGGCTGGCCGTCCACGCGCCGCAGGACCAGGGAGACCACCTGGTCCGCCACAATATCCACCTGGTCGACGACGGCGTCGATGGTGGCTCCTGCAGATGCAGTCATCAGGGTCTTCACTTCCTTTGGAAAGGCTCGCCTGCCAGGCAGGCCCCGGCCGGAGATCCGGCCTCAATATCGTCTTACTTGAGGTTAGGTGTTCCACAACACATCAGGCGGGCACGTTTCCATCCAACGGAAAAGACTCGCCGGGCGAAAAGCGGCGGAACCGGTACTACCGCGGCAAATGCTCCACACCCAGCCGCCGGGCGATCCCCCGCGCGGCGATGTTGAGCACCGGAACCACGCTGCCCACCGGAACGGGACGGCCCCTGGTGACGATGCCCAGCGCCGCCACCAGCTGGTTGTTGGGCAGGAAGACCGGGACGGCCAGGCCGTAGTTGTCCGGCCCCGCTTCTTCCTCAGTGGTGGCGTAACCGGAGTTCCGGACCCGCTCGATCTCGGCGGCCAGCACCGCCGGACTGGTGATGGTCCGCGGCGTGTGCGGCTCCAGCCGCCGGGCAGCGGCGGAAAACAGGTCCTTGGCCCCGTAGGCCAGCATGATCTTGCCCGCGGCGCTGGCGTGGAGCGGCAGGCGCGCGCCCACCCGCCGGAACGGCTGGCCCGCGCCGGTGCCGGACATCCGCTCCACCAGCAGGACCTCCTCCCCGTCCAGGATGAACAGGTTCACCACGTTGTGCGTGACGAAGAGGACGTCCTGCATGAAGGGGGCAGCCACCTCGGCAATGTTCTGCTGCGCGGGGGCCAGCAGGCCAAGGCGCCAGATCCGCTGCCCCACCCGGTATTCGCCGTGGAGCTTTTCCAGGCCGCCCCAGGCCACCAGTTCGCCGGCAAGCCGGTGCGCGGTGGCCACCGGAAGGTTGGCACGGCGGGCCATGGCGCTGAGGCTCTGGACGGAGTGTTCGGAATCGAAGGTGCCCAGCAGGGCCAGTGCGCGGGACGTCACGCTCGCTGCGTGCCGGGCGGCAGCACCGCCGTCGGCAGCCGGAAGCGTCCGGGGCCGCACCGTCGACGCCGGCCGGCGGACGGTGGGTCCGTTCGGGGCAGCGTTTGCCATGCATCACCCCTTCTGAGCTGAACATTTGAGGACCGCGGCCGTTGACGCCGTCCCGTTTGTGCAATTTTAAGGCCCGGCGCCGGTGCCTCCTACTGTGCGGAAGATGAGGTCCCGGTGTCGTGCGTTTAAGGGGGTGCTCAGCTGGCCACGGAAGCGAGGGCCGAGCCTCGGTAGGCACCCAGGCCGCCATCCACCCGGATGTCCGAGCCGTTCACCCACGCCGACTCGGGGCGGAGCAGGAAGTCGATGACGGGGGCGATGTCGTCCGGGTCGCCGAAGCGGCCCAGCAGGGCGCCTGCGCCCTCGACCTTGTCGCGTCCGTGGTCCTTCTTGAAGTCCTCCAGAATGGGCGTGGCTACGGGTCCCGGGCTGACGCTGTTGACGCGGATGCGCTGCGGAAGCAGTTCGGCGGCAAGGTGTTCGGTGAGGAGCCGGACGCACTGCTTGGAGAAGAGGTAGGACTCGCCGGTGATGCCGCCGTCGCCGGCAACAGCATCCAGCGCGGCAGCCTGGTCCTGGGCGAGTGCGAAAGCGGAGCACCGGTCCTTCACATCACGCCACTGCACGGCAACGCTGGAGGCCAGGTTCACGACGGCGGTCCCCTCGCCGAGCAGCGGGGCCAAAGCCCTGACCAGTCCGCGGACCCCGAAGACGTTGACGGAGAGCACCGTCCGCCAGGGTGCGGTGCCGGGGACGCCGGCGATGTTGGCCAGGCCCGCGATGCCGTGCGGAGCGGCGGCGGAGACTGCCGCTGCGGCGGCGTCGATACCGGCCTGGCTGGAAAGGTCCGCCTGCACGAAGGTGCCGCTGAACTGCGTGGGAGCGTTGCGGTCGATGCCGATCAGCGGCACCCCGCGTCCGGAGAGGATCTGCGCCGTCCGGGCGCCGATGCCGGAGGAAACCCCGGTGAGGACGATGGGCAGCTGCTCTTGGGACATGGGGACTCCTCATTGGTGCGTGATGTGCTTCACTCCATAGTGGCAAGTCTGCTCCGCCCATCACGACGGGCTTTCCGTTGGATGGAAAGGTCCGGGCGGATTGTGACGGGTGCCAAGACACTGGGATAAGTATTCCCTCCCGGCCGAAAGGACAGACCATGACGGCAGCCCATTACGAGATCCTGGACCCGGCGACGCTCGAACTCGTGGGACACGCTCCGGAAAACACGGAGCACGATGTTGAGCTGGCGGTTGCGGCCGCCCACGCCGCCGCACCAGGCTGGGCCGCGGACCGCGAAGCACGCCGCAGCGCCCTGCGTGCCGCCGCTGCCCTGATCCGCCGCGACCTCGATGCCCTGGCCACCCTGCTCTCCCGGGAGCAGGGCAAGCCCAAGGCAGATGCCGCCGGCGAGTTCACCGTGGCAGCAGGCCTCTTTGAGTACTACGCGGACCTGGCCTGGGACGAAACCGAACATCTGAAACCCCGCGCCGACCGTACCCTTGAAGTCCAGTACCGGCCGGTGGGCATCGTCGGCACCATCACGCCGTGGAACTTTCCCATCTCCCTGCTCTGCGTGAAACTCGCCCCTGCCCTGCTGGCCGGCTGCACCGTGATCGCCAAGCCCTCCCCCTCCACGCCGTTGTCCACCCTCGCCCTGGTCACCCTGCTCAACGAGGTCCTCCCCGCCGGCGTGCTGCAGGCCCGGACCGGTTCGCGGAGGATAGTGAACGTTGCGCTGAGCACCTCCCCCGGCATCCGCAAGATCTCCTTCACCGGCTCCACTGAAGTGGGCATCTCCATCGCACAGCAGGCCGCCCCCACGGTCAAGCGCGTCACCATGGAGCTCGGCGGCAACGATCCTGCCATCGTGCTGGACGACGCGGACATCGCCGTCACCGCCCGCGGGATCGTGGGCAGCGCCTTCCGCAACGCCGGCCAGGTGTGCATGGCGGTCAAGCGCGTGTATGTCCCGCGCAGCCGCAGCACGGAACTGGCCGAGGCCATCGCCGCTGAGGCATCCCGCCATGTGCTGGGCCACGGCATCGCAGAGGGCACCACCATGGGACCCATGCACAACGAATCCCAGCTCAAGCTGGTCCACGGCCTGATTGACTCCGCCGTGGGCGCCGGCGCCCGCATCATCACCGGCGGCACCCCCGGCTGCGACCTGCCCGGCTATTTCCTCTCCCCTACCGTGGTGATCGGCGCCGAACCGGGAATGGACCTGGTGGAGCAGGAACAGTTCGGCGCGGCACTGCCCATCGTCGCCTACGACGATCTCGATGCAACCATCGCCGGTCTCAACGCCGGGGAATTCGGTCTGGGCGCATCCGTCTGGAGCCCCGACCGGGACCGTGCCTATGCCACCGCCTCACGGATCGAGGCCGGAACAGTCTGGGTCAACCAGCACACCCTGGTGGAACCGGACGCCCCGTTCGGCGGCTGGAAGGCCTCCGGCGTCGGCCGTGAACGCGGCCGCTGGGGCCTGGAGGAATTTCTGGAAACCCGCGTCATCAATGCCCGCCCCCACTCCTGATCCCGCACCAACCCTGCAGAAGGACTTCCCGTGAGCGTCGAACTGATCACCCTTGGCACCGCCGCCGGCCCGGCCATCCGCGGACCGGAAAACGGCATCTCCAGCGCACTGGTCGTGGGCGACGCCTTCTACATGGTGGACTTCGGCCTGGGCTGCTCCCGCGCCGCCCACGAGGCAGGACTCCGCGGCAAGGACTTCGCGGCGGGCTTTATCACCCACCTGCACTCGGACCATGTGGTGGAGCTGCCCGGCTTCCTGCTGTGGAACTGGGGCAACCCGGTGGAGGGCTTCACCGGGCCGGTCTCGGTGGTGGGCCCGGGCAAGGACGCCACCCGCGCCGGCGGCGCACGGCTGTCCGGCACCAGCGAGCTGGTGTCCCACGCGCTGGAGGCCTTCTCCTACGACATCGACATCCGCGTCCATGACGAGGCACGACCGGACCTGGCCTCCCTCCTGCACACCCTGGACCTCACCACACCCCCGCACGGGACACCGGAGGCTGCACACCCGTTTGACGTCTACGAGGATGACCGGGTCAAGGTCACCGGCATCCTGGTGGAGCACCCGCCCGTCCGGCCCGCGCTGGCGTTCCGCTTCGACACGGAGGCCGGATCGGTGGTGTTCTCCGGCGACACCGCCGAATGTGATGCCATGGCCGTGCTCGCCAGCGGCGCGGACGTCCTGGTCCATGAAGCGGTAAACCTCGACTTCTACGCGGACAAGGGTTTCGCGCCGGAGTTCCTGAACCACCAGCGGATCGCGCACACCCCGCCCGAGGGCGCCGGCCGCGTAGCCGCAGCCGCCGGCGTGGGGCGCCTGGTGCTCTCCCACCTGGCCGGCCGCGCCGAGCCGCAGTGGTGGCGCAGCCGTGCCGCCTCCACCTTTGACGGCCCCGTAGACGTGGCCGCCAGCGGCCAGCGCTTCCGCATCGGCAGCCCGGTCCTGGCATCCGCATAAGAAATCCGGCCGAAGGAACCCGGGCACTCCAGCAAGGACAGCTCTTGGCACTGCCCTCACCCACCACAGCGCTTGATGACAGACGGACCACGACGGACGGGGCCTGGCTTGCCGTGCTGGCCGCGGGCACCGCGGCAGCCATGCATATCTGGAAGCTGCCTGCCGCCCTGGCCGGCATCCAGGCGGACCTGGGCACCACACTGGTACAGGCCGGGCTGCTGCTGGGCATCATCCAGGTGGCCAGCGTGGTGGGTGGCCTGGCCACCGCCGTGGGCGGAGAGATGGCCGGCCTGCGCCGCCTCCTGGTCGCCGGACTGATCCTGCTCAGCGCCGCCTCCGCGCTCGGCGCGGCCGCCCCCAGCACGGAACTGCTGATGGCGGCACGCACCCTGGAGGGCATCGGCTTCCTGCTGGCCGTCGTCGTCGCCCCTGCCCTCATCCGCAAAGTGGCCGCGCCCCGGCGGCTGAACGTTGCGCTGGCGGGCTGGGCCATGTTCCAGGGCATGGCCACGCTGATCGGCCTGTCCGCGGGTGCCCTCTTCCTGCAGGCCGCCGGCTGGCGCGAGTGGTGGCTGGTGATGGCCGTTGTCACGCTGCTCCCGGTGCCGCTGCTGCTCCGGTTGGTGCCCAGGGACGTGCTCCCGTCCGACGCCGGACTCCGGCCTGCGCTGCGCCGGGTGGGCCGCACGGTTGCCACCCGCAGGCCATGGATCACCGGGGTGGTCTTCGCCTGCTACACGGCGCAGTGGATGGCCGTGCTCGGATTCCTGCCGTCCATCTACCGGTCAGCGGGCCTGGACGGCCCGTGGCCCGGCATCCTCAGCGCCATCGTGGGCGGGGTCAACGCCATCGGAGCACTCAGCGCAGGCCCGCTCATCCAGCGCGGCCTGTCCGAGCGGAAAATCATCTTCTGGACCTTCCTGGCGATGTCCGCCGCGTCCGTCGCCACGTTCGCCGTCGGCTGGGAAAACATCCAGAACGGCATCCTTGCCCAGTTTGTCCTCATCGCCGTGTTTTCCGCCGTCGGCGGCCTCATCCCTGCCGCGGTGACCAGCTACTCGGTGCGCATCGCCCCCGCGGACGGGTCTGTCACGGCGGTGCTGGGTCTGACACAGCAGATCTTCAACGTGGGGAATTTCCTCGGGCCCATGCTGTTCGCCCTGCTCGCCACCCGCACCGGCGGCTGGGGCACCGCCTGGTGGCTGACGTGCGGGTTGAGCGTCCTGGGAATGGCCCTGCTGGCGTTCCTGGGAGCAGCCGACGGCGTGACCGCCGGGGGTGCACGGCGCCCGGGAAAGCGGCTTTCCATCCAACGGAAAGCTAAAATGTAAGGTCGATCACACGCACCTAGAGTCAAGGAAATGCCGCTGCAATCCAGCAAGGGCTCCCTCATCAACGATTGGGCATACTGTGTCTGCAACTCCACTTTCCGGCGTGGCGCCGGGCTCCGCGAACTCCCGCGATCCCCGGACCTGGTCCCCGGCTAAACGTAACCGCTACGGCTGGTTCATCACATGCAGCCTGCTCTTCCTGATGATGCTCAGCTGGGCGGACAAGGCAGTCCTGGGCATTGCCGCCGTGCCGCTGATGAAGCAGCTGGGCATCACCCCCGAGCAGTTCGGCCTGGTGGGCAGCGCCATGTTCCTGACCTTCGGCGTGGCCCAGATCGTGGCAGCACCCATCGCCAACAAGGTCTCCAGCAAATGGATCCTACTGGTCCTGTGCCTGCTGTGGTCCCTGGCGCAGGCCCCCATCCTGCTGTTCGCGTCGCTGCCCGCCCTCTGGGCCAGCCGCCTCCTTCTGGGCGCCGGCGAGGGCCCGCTGGCGCCGGTGCTGATGCACGGCATCTACAAGTGGTTCCCGGAGAAGAAGGGCGCCACCCCGGCCGCCCTGGCGTCCTCCGGCGTGACGCTGGGCATTGTGGCGTTCGCCCCCGTCCTGGCCTGGGTGATCGGGCAGTTCGGCTGGCAGACCGCCTTCGCAGTGCTGGCCGTCGTGGGGCTGGTCTGGACCGTCTTCTGGTTCATCGTGGGCAAGGAAGGCCCCTACACCAGCCGGCAGGCAGAGCAGGACATCGACGGCATCGCCCCGGAAGAAGCTCCTGTGGTGGTGGAGACCAAGGTCCGCTACTGGCGCACCATCCTCTCCCCCAGCTGGATCTTCGCGGTCCTGGCCTCCTTCTTCGGCTACTGGACCTTCACCCTGGCCATGTCCTGGGGACCGGCGTACTTCCAGAACGTCCTGGGCTTCAGCGGGCAGCAGGCCGGCACCATGATCGCCCTGCCCGCCGCCTGGGGCACCATCGCCACCGTGGGCCTGAGCGCACTCACCCAGCGCCTGCACCTGAAGGGCGTCCCCACACGCAAGGCCCGCGGCTGGGTACTCGGCAGTGCCGGAACCTTCGCCGGCGCCTGCCTGGTGGGGGCAACCATGACCACCTCCCCGGTCCTGTCCATCGTTCTCATGGTCTTCGGCTTCGGCACCGCACCCGCGCTCTTCGCCATCACCTACCTCGTGGTGGCAGAACTGACCACCATCGGCCAGCGCGGCGCCAACCTCTCCATCGCCAACGCTGTCCTCACCACCGGCGGCGTGTTCGCGCCGGCAGTCTCGGGCTTCCTGATCGGCGGCGCGGCCACCCCTGCTGACGGTTACCGCGCGGCATTCGCCCTGGCCGGGGGCCTGATGCTGACCTTCGGCGTCCTGGCCCTGGTGTTCGTCAACCAGCAGCGCGACCGCGGCAGGCTTGGCCTTGACGCAGCCGTTGTCCCCGCGCCGGCTGCAACCACCCCGATTGACTCCGCCCTGACCGCCGGAGCGGATCCTGCCTCCCTTGGGGCAGTCACCAGGGCCTGAGCCCAGCCCGGACGGCAGGTAGGCGTCAGGAGCCAGCGGCCGTCTTCGACGGCCGCTGGCTCCTGACAATCGGCATGTACTTGAAGACCGCATTGCAGCCCGAACCTCAAATACACCAGAATCTTCCCCGGCAAACTGCGGCCTCCGCACCATCGCCTGAGCTGAAGAACACACGACTGACCCTGGAAGGAACCACCCATGGAGGATCTTAAGTCCCGTAGCGGCGGCGGACGCACCGGCTTCTCGGGACGGATCCTGCGTGGCGGCACCGAACCCGACCCCCGGTTCACGTTGGCAAATGAACGCACGTTCCTGGCGTGGATCCGCACCTCGCTGGCATTGCTCGCCGGCGGCGTCGCCGTGGAAGCCTTCATGGCCGACCTCTTCGGCCCCGAACTGCGCAAAACGCTCGCCGTCCTGCTGCTCGTGCTCGCACTCCTCGTAGGCGGCGGCTCATTCTTCCGCTGGCTCAACGTCGAGCGCTCCATGCGCCGCAAAGTCCCGCTTCCGTTACCTTGGACTGCCCCCATCCTGGCGATCGGCGCGGCCCTCGTCACCGCCATCATGGTGGTCTTCGTCCTCGCCCGTCCCCTCTGATCCGTGCCTTCCCGACGTTACACGCCAACCCATGGCGACCCCGGACTCCAGCCGGAACGCACGGACATGGCCTGGGGGCGCACTACCCTGTCCATGGCGGTCGCGGCCGCCGTCTTCCTTCGCTGGATGCCACACCACGGCTGGTTCGTCGGCACCCTCGTAGCGGCCTCTGCCGTCACGGCCCTGGGTATCAATTTCACCCGCAAGCGGCGATTCCACCGCGCCATCCACGGCATCAACCAGGATGCCATCACACCGGACATAGCTTCAACCGCTGCCGCCGCAGCGAGCCTCGTCGTCCTCGCCGGTCTCGGAATCTTCACCGTCTTGCTCATCTAAGTTGGCACACCATGATGCCTCTGACCGGGGATGCGACAATTATCGTGAGACATCTGAGGCCCTTCCACAAATGCCGGGTCTGACACCCCTATCCCTGCCCGACGCCACAGCGATGGAAGAATTCGTCTTCCATCACGATCTCGTGCAGAAATGGGCGACGACGCTAAATGCACGAAGTATCCTCGACTTGGACTGGGTCGACGGCGCAGCCACGTTCTGGAACCAGCTCACGCGGGCCGTGATCTCCGGAAACAGCTGCAAGCCCGGACCGTGGATGAACGGTCCCCGCGGGCAAAACCTCAAAGACGGCCCTCCCGCGCGGGGCCACCTCTAGAGGGATCAGATTCCCGTACCCGCGCGCTATCCAGGAACAGACGCGCAAGAGCCCTGAACTAATTCTCCGTCAAAGGCTCCGAAGAAACCGACGAGGACCACTCCGTCGGGCCTCGCTGAAGCCGAGCAGACGGTCCCGGCAACTCCGCGGACCATAGCCATTTCGCTAGCCAGGCGTCCGCCTGAATAGCAGTGAATCCAAGCGACCACTTGCCCTAACTATGCGCCGGTTCCACTGTTGGTCTGGCTCAACTTGGCCGATAGCCGCGATTACGTAAACCTGAACCCGGCGAATCGAAGTTCCATCGCGCGCGGGTCGTCTCCCGTCTCATTTAAAGTGTCACTTTTCGCGTTGGATCTGTCCGACGCCGGTTCTTCAATTCGGTCGCCGTGAACCTGTCGGCCGCGCCTGAAAATTCGGTACCGCAATTTTTTCTGATCCTGGGAGATCTGCGGAGCGGGCCATGCGGCCGGGTTGTGAGCCACGCCGCCGTTCCAACAGCGGGGTCCTAGAGCTTCCGCCCGGGACCGTAGGGCCGACGCCCGAAGTGCGGGATGAACCCGGGAACCTGCGGGCGGGAGGTTACGTAGTCCTCACCGAATGCACCGCCAGCTCGGCTTGCTCCTCGTTTCGGGCAAGGCGCCGGTAGGGCCCCTCGAATCCCTGCATTTCATCACCCGGGCCCAGGACCTGGTCCCCTACGCGGACCCCGGCACCGTCAAAACGCACGTGGCCACCGCACTCGTGGCAGCCGCATGCCGATAGGCATCCCGGCCCGCTTCTTCACTACGTCAGCCCTAGTCATGATGCTACGCATAGCCACGGACGAGGACCGGCTGGATAAGGAGCTCGCATCCCTGGCCAAAAATTGCAATTGATCGATGGACTGGGATATTTGCCGATCGACTCCGAAGGAGCCAGGTTCCTGTTCCAGATTATCGCGGACGGCTAGGAGAAATGCAGACTCATCACCACCACCAACCTCGAGTTTTCCCGCTGGGAACCGTGTTCGGGGACGACAACATGGCCGCGCCGTCATCGACCGGTTGGTGCACCACGGACGGCTCCTGCAGTTCGGCGGGGAGTCCTACAGAGTCAAAATGCCCTAATGAAATAGGCCCACCGCCGCAATGGCAGGAAACCGAGCCCACGTGGCCTGATGCATAGCGCCGAAATGGCCGACTTAAAGTTGACGAAATACAATCACTGGCACCACACACGGATATGTATGGCGTCGAGGACGCGGAGCCGGTTGGTGATCAGGTAACCGCGTCGTCGTCAGCTGCAGCTGTTGCTCAACCCAGACCGGCAAAAGGCAACGGCCCGGCCTCCGGACGGGAGTACGCCCTGGAGGGCCTGACTTGTGGTCACTGTGTCGACGCTGTTGAAAAGGCGGTCTCCGGCCTGGTCGGCGTAGAGTCCGCTTCAGTGGACCTCGTCCCCGGCGGAACGTCTTGACTGACCGTCGCCGGCAGCCCGGACGCATCCGCTGTGCGAGGGGCCGTGCGATCCTCCGAATATGTCGTTGCCGGCAGCAACTAACCCCTCATCAGTCCCCGAGACCGGTCGGCCCCTGCGGGCGACGGGGCCGTCAACCGCCGCCGAGGAAAGACTCTTCGTGGGACCGCGACCCCCGCTTTCGGTCAGGGCCACCGAAATCCGCCTACCGACAGCAGTGAACCTGGCTCTGAACGGGGCACGGTCAGTGACCCGAAGGATGGTCCGTTGGGTGTTCAATCCCCGGCCCCGGTGCGGGGTTTATGTCTCCTCCGGTGCCACTGATCGCCGGGCCGATGACAAAGGCCGAGAGTGAAAACATCGCGGCGAAGATTAGCAGTCCTATGGCGGGAGCGACCCACGTCCCGAACCGGCGGTACAGGCGCAAGAGCAGCGGAATGGAAGCGAGTAGTCCCAACGCACCGAACAAAGCGGTGCCCCCCGATCCGGCAACGAGCGCAGTGCCCGCGAGGAGTCCGATGTGATGCAGGATGTGCGGCAGGAGACCCACGACGAAACCTAGAACGGCGACGACCGAGTGCCACAGGGCATGCAACCGGCCCCGCCAGGTCTGTTGCTCTTCCTGGTCAGCCTCTGCGCCGGAAGGCGATACCGTGGGCCGGTGCAGTTGGTGGGAGTGATCATCGGTCATGGTGGCCGTCCGTCTCATGCGCGTGCGCTTTCGGCCTGGGCCTGACGACGAGCACGGGGCAGTCGGCGTGATGGACGGCCTGTGTGGACACAGACCCGAGGAGCAGCCCGGTGAATCCTCCATATCCGCGGGAGCCGACTACTAGAAGGTCCGCATCCTTGGAAGCTCTCAGAAGGACCGTTACGGCAGGTCCTTGCACGACGTCACCGATGACAGGCACACTCTCGGTGTCCACACTCTTCAAGGCGGCCGTCTGCATTTTTCGCGCGGCCGGCTCGAAGACCTGAGGATCCCAGATCATCGCTTCCATGCCGGCCGTCTGGGGCGGATACTCCCAGGCCGTCACGGCACGTACCTGTCCGTGACGGAGACGGGCTTCTGTGACAGCCCACTCGAGAGCTATCTGCGATTCCGCCGAGCCGTCCACTCCGACCGCGATCCTGAACCTGTCTTCCCCGCTCATGAGTTCCGCCGTCCTAGAGGTCCTGCCTGCTGGTTGCCCTCAGTCTCCCATGCTCGACTTCAGCCGCAAGGTTACGTGATGAAGATGACCCTTCAATGAAGATGTCAGGGCGCTAGTGGAAGTGGCTGTCGGCGGGGCTGCAGTGTCTGAGGAATCCTTGTCAAGGCAGACGGGGATACCTTTGGCGATTGGAAACAGCTTTCACGGCTGCGGTGTGTGTCTCTTCGGTTCTGCCCCATCTCCGTTGATCCCTGTCGACTCACGGTGCCCGCACAGCATGCCCCGGAGCAGGTCAAGTATCATACCGCTGACAGATCCAAGCGCTGCAGGCTGTTGGCCTGTCAAGGCTCCTTCGTCGGGTGCAGGATCCGGCCCCGGTTGTCCTGCACCTGTCCGCCGATACAACGGAATGGTGGTGATACGGCTGACCTCCGCGATGTTGGGCGTTCCGGTGAACACGGGTCCCGCGGACCATGCGAGTACGGGCGTGAGCAGGAAGCCGCTTTCGGGAAGGGCGATGGCTGGCAGAGTCCCCAGAATGCGCACGCTGCCCGGGTCCAATGCCGTTTCCTCAGAGGCCTCGCGCAGTGCCGTAGCTGCCGGCCCGTGGTCGCCGGCTTCAGCAGCGCCACCGGGAAAGACCAGCTGCCCGGGGTAGTTGGTCAGATCGGGTGCACGTTCAGTAAGGAGCGCTGACGGGCCGTGAGGGCTGTCTGTGAGCAGCACAAGCACCGCCGCCGCTCTCAGGGTCACGTGTGTCGGCTGCCGGTCCAATCCGAGGGGGGTCCGCCCGGTCAGCCGGGCCAAGGTGTCGGCCCATGGCGGCCGCACGGACGTTCCACGGCTCAGCCTGGTCGGGCCGGCATCGGAGTCCAGCCATTGCAGTTGTCCGGTTTGTACACGCAGCAGCCCCACCCCGGGAGCGGAGTTGGCCGGCTGAACCATCCGGGTCAACTGCCCAAAACCCGGATGACCGAACAACGCACGCGCGGGACGGCGGACTGTCAGGTCAGTCGGCCCTGAGAAATCAGCGGGGTTGTTCGCGACCGCCACCAAGGCCTGGCCGGATCCCACGAGGTTCGCCACCGGTCCGCCAAAGGCAACGAGGGTCTCGCTCATCGCCGGCACCAGCAGGAGGTTGGCGCCGGCCTCGGCCAAGGCGTGCACTGCGTGAGGGTTAAGCAGGTCCCGGCAGATCGCCAGCACCAGATGCCATCCGTCATCGCTGACATGGACCCGTAGCTCGGGCCAGCCCTGGGGATGGATGTCTTCGTTGACCGGCAGGTCGGCCGGGGAATGCTTGTCCTGGGTCAACGGAGCCGCCACGCCGCGCAAATACGCGACGGCCGTGTTACGGCGCCGCGGCGACCCGTCGTGCCCGTCCTCGTGATGGTAGCTTCCGGCGACGAGCATCCTGGGGCCGCCGGCCCGGCAGGTCCAGCCTTGCAGTTGGGCGGCCAGCGACTCGGTGACGCACAACTCGGGCAGCACAACAATGCTCGCGCCGTTCGCGACGGCCGCATGGATCAGCCGGTCTATCTCCTGATGCTGTTTGTCTTCATCCTTCGGGCGGACCGGGAAGGTCCGCCCGAAGGCGTCAGCCGGGAAATTGAACTCAGTCAGGGTGCGGTTGGGATGGCAGGTCGCCACGACGGTGTCACGATCTATGATCCCAGTGAGCTCCCGGGCAAGGCTGTAGTCGAAGATGACCTGGAACTGAGTAACCCATTCCCCGGCAAGCCGGACGTGGCGCGTCTCGTCCAGGCGGTTGGCCAGCCGCCACGGCGGGGAGGTCGCCGGCATTGCGGTCACCTGCCGGAGGTCCGGACTGTCCAGCGGGATAGGATCGCCCACGCCCGGCTGGTATGGGCTGCGGCGTCGAAAGGACTCGCGGAAGCTCTGGCAGTACCGTTCGTCCAGCAGTTCGGCTAGCAGCCGCGCGACCGCTACGGCGGGAAGGCCGTCGTCTGCGGTCAGTGCCGCCGCCAGGGCGCTGGCCACCTCAGCGCCCAGCATAAGTCCGGTCGATGGGGCGGGCAGCAAGGCACTGACGCCGGAGGTGACCAGTTCCGCTTTGGCGCGGCAGCCGGCATCCTGCATTCGCTCCTGCAGTACTGGGTGCTCGTCCCGGCACAGCTGCAGTAGATGAGTGAGAGCGACCAGCGGTTCCCTCTCGGCGGCGATGGCCGCCTGGATCGACGCGACTCGCTGTGGTAGCGGTGATGGCCGGGCAACGCAGGCGGCACATTCCTTCATGGATGCTGGCGTGGCACGCCCGCTGGCGTTGACCGTCGCGGGATCGCCGTGCCGGGCAATGGTGGGGCCGCCGCTGTCCTTCGCTTCAGCATCGCTGTCTGGATCGTTCACAATGCATCCTTCGCAGTTGCAGTATCATCTCGCTTAGCCCGACAGGGTCGGATTGACGGTGGAGGCATCCTGGCCGGGACAGCCGGCGGCATGGGGGCGCAGCGGGATCCGGTGCGGCGTGCGGAAGGTTGACTCCTCATCGGTATGAGCCCCCCGGGCGCCGTGAAGTCCAGGCCAGATAGGCGCCAAGTGCACCGCCCGCGCCCAGGCCGGCGCGCATCAGTGGTTTCTCCCAGTTGCCCCAACGTTCCTTGTCCCCCGCCGTTAGAGCTCCGACACCTCCGATCAGCGCCGCAGCGATCATGCCTGCTATCAGACGGTTGCCGATGCGTTCCACCCGCCCGACCAGGGGTTCGAGCTCCGCGGCCCGTAAATGGACTTCCAAGCCCGTGTCGAGGGTATCCACGACTCGACGGAGTATGTCCGGCAGGTCCGCGGCCAGTTCCGCTGCGTCAGTACCGGCTGCGGCCATGCGCCTGGCCAACGCCTGCGGCGCAAATCGGCTGAACATCAGCTTCTTCGCGTAGGGGGCCAGCACCACGCCCAGATTAAAGCCGGGATCCAATTCAACTCCGATGCCTTCGGCCATGATCATCATCTTCAGGAGCTTCGCCAGTTCCTGCGGCATCTGCAGGTGGTAAGTGCGCATCAGCGCGACGGCTTGGGTGATCAGCGGCCCGATTTCGATCTGATTGAGTTGGCGGCCTTCGTAGAGGGCAATAAACCGGGTGACGTCCGCGCGCAGCCGGCTGCGGTCCACAGGCTGCCGGGTTACGGAAAGGTCCAGCAAAGCGGAGCCGACACGGCCGGGGTCGCTGCGGGCCAATGCAGTCAGCAGGACGCCGAGTTGGCCGCGCAGCTTGTCGTTCACCTCGCCAACCATGCCGAAGTCGATGAGACCTATGCGACCGTCGGATTCGATGAACAGGTTGCCTGGATGCGGATCGGCATGAAAAAACCCGTCTTCGAAGACCATTTTAACTGCTGTGGCTGCGGACCGGAGGGCCAGCGCCTCACGGTCGATCCCTGCGCGGTCCAGCGCCGTGAGGTCATTGACTTTCATCCCCACGATCCGCTCCAGCGTCAGCACCCGGGACGTAGTCGTCTCCCAAAAGACGCGGGGAATGTGTACGCCGGGATCGGCGGCAAAGTTCTCGGCGAATCGCTCCGCGTTCCGCCCTTCCTGCAGATAGTCGAGTTCTGCCCGCAAAGTCTGTGCAAAATCCGCGGCTATGCCAGGGAGATTATAGTCAGCCGCCGCCTCCCACCGGTGGCTGATCTGGACCGCGAGGTTCTGCAGAATATCCAGATCTGCCTCGATCGTGGGAATGACGTCGGGCCGCCGGACTTTTACCACGACGGGTGTCCCGTCGTGGAGAGTTGCTGCATGGGCCTGGCCGATAGAGGCACTCGCCAGGGGGTCCAGGGTGAAATCCGCAAACACCTCGTCCGGCTCGGACCCCAGCTCTTCGCGAATAAGCTGACGGATCGTTGCCCCTGGCACAGGCGGGGCACCGTCCTGGAGTTTAGCCAACTCCGTCTGATACTGGGGCGGCAACAGGTCAGGCCGGGTGGAGAGGAGCTGGCCGAGCTTGATGAACGTCGGCCCCAGCTCCTCGAAGGCCAACCGCAAGTGGTCCGGATTCGTGTAAGGCTCGGCCCTTCGTTCGTGGCCCATGAGCCCCTGATGGAACGGGACCCACCGCTCGAGGCCAGTGATACCCACGAGGAAGCCCAGCCCGTGCCGGGCCAGAACCTCGCTGATTTCCTGATAGCGGTGTACACGTAAGTTCGTTGTCATTGCCGGTTCTGATTTCTGCACGGTGCGGGAGTCTTCGAAGTGGAACGGCGGGCCGCACGCTCCTGCACGGCTTGGCATTCCATGCAGCGTGTCCGCGGACTACTTTCCACGGAGGTCTTCAGGCCTTTGCAGGGCGGGCTGTCTTCGCGGCAGCACAAGGACAACCATGGACGCCAGAACCAGGACCATGCCGGCCAAACTCCACGCATTCTGGCGTTCCCCCAGGACGACCATGGACAACAGGATGCCGAACACCGGCACCAGGAAGGTCCAAGCCGAGACCGCGTCAAGGCGGCAGTGCTGGACTTCTGTGAACCAGCCGAGAAAGGCCGCAGCGGTGCCCACGAGGGAAACATAAAGGAGAATGCCGATGAAACGCACGCCCCAGTTGATGGCCGGCGCCCCCTCGGTGAGCCCGGCGATGACGGCAAGAAATGCGCCCCCGACCAGGAAATGCCATGCAATCACCTGCAGGATATCGGCCTTTATCTGCCTCGAAATCAATGTTCCGGCGGTAACCGCGAGAGCTGCGGTGATTGACAGCCACGCACCGGTGCCAGTCCCGCTGGGTAAGGCGACTGCCAATAGCCCTGCGAAGCCTGTCCCCATCGCCGCCAGCGTGCGGCCCGACACGCGCTCCTTGTATATCCACCAGGCCGGAAGCACTATGAGCAAGGGCTGTGCATTGGCCAGGACGGAGGCAGCTCCAGTCGATAGACCGGCCAGACCGCCAAACATGGCACTGAATGCCAGTGTGACATTGACAATTCCCATCACCGTTATCAAAGTCCAGGTCCGTGCCCCGCGTGGCGTCGGTTCCCGACGGAATCCCGCAACTGCTAGAAGCACCCCGCCGGCGATGAGCGCGCGCAACGCGGCGAACCACAGCAGCGGGGCATCCTTCAGACCGATGCTGATCGCTAGAAAGCACGAGCCCCAGGCAAAGGTTATCCACAGCATCCGCAGCGGCTTCGGCCGACGGAGGCCTCCGACCTCTTCGGAACTGATTACTGTTGAGGGTACGCGCACAGCAGCTCCTTCGTCGGCGGGGTCCCGGAGAGTCTTTCGGCTTGCACAGCTAACGGCTTAGCCATCTTCTTGATTATGAGGGAACGGGCACCCACCGGCGGATTCGCCTTGGCCTGTTGGAGTTCAGCTACGGAGACGCCGGCCTGGTCCGGCGCGGCGAGGGCCGCGTCGATTTTCACCAGGGCCGGTCTAACATCGGACAGATCGTGGACCAGGTGCCCCAGCGCCTGCTGGACCAGCAGAGACCCCTCTGACGAAGGATTTTCCTCATCGGCGGAAGCCTCCGGGGCCGATAGAACTCCTCCGGCGAGGAAGAGACAGGCCAGCAGGACAGCCGCACATGCTCTTCCGACACAGAGCGGCCGCGACACTGGATGCCTGGCTTCGTGTTTGCAGGATTTTCCCAATCCCGGTTTCGTTCCCATAGATGGCTCCTGACATGGACGACTTCTGCATGGTGTGTCTGGCCGGGGGCGCCCGGCAGGCTGAGGCACCGCTACTGAGCCTGGCCAGGTCCGGGGCCTTGAATGCGCGGTGCGCTTTTGTTTTTGCCGAACCGGGGGATGAAACCCGGAACGCTGCGGGCATAGGCGAGGTAGTCCTCCCCGAATTCGGCCGCCATGTTCCTCTCTTCGTGTCTGGCAAGGCGGTGGTAGACGGCAACCAGGATCGGGAACATGATCAGGGTCAGGAGGGTGGGCCACTGAAGCAGGAAACCAAACATGATCGTCAAGAACCCCAGGTACTGCGGGTGGCGGAGCCGGGCGTAGATCCCAGTGACCGCCAACCGGTGCTCCGTCTGTGCCGCATACAAAACGCGCCACGCCTGATACAGCAGGATGAAGCCGGCAGCTATGAGCACGTTGCTCAGCAGGTGCAGGGGATTCAGATGCGGATCTCCCTGCCATCCCATCAGGTCCTGCCACAGATGCCCTGAATTATGAGTCAGAAGACTCAGATTCGGGAACTGGCTGCCCAGCCAGCCGGAGAGGAAGTAGATGGTCAGCGGAAAACCGTACATCTCCGTGAACAACGCGACGATGAACGCGGCGAACCCGCCGAAGGCCCGCCAGTCGAGTTTCGTTTTCGGTTTGACGAAGCTGAACGCGAAAACAATGAATATGGCGGAGTTCAGAATCACCAGGAACCACAGGTTGTACCCGGAATCATCACTTGTCATGATTTCCACCCCCGCCTCCATGGCCGCCATGGCCTCCGTGACCGAACAGATGCATTCCCAGCATCCCCACGACGAAAACGTAGGGCAATGCATCGAGCACATGCACCCAATGGCTGGTCAGCAGGTAGAACACGGCGACGGCAACGGTCAGGACGGTCAGTGTGCGGCGCAGGTTAATTCCACCGGCGCCGGGTCCGAAGGTCAGCGGGGAGGATCGCCGGTCCAACGGTTTGCCATCCGGGACGGGGGTCCCGGCTGACTGGTCGGGGTGCTCGTGGTCGTGGTTCATGGCTGGTCCCCCGGCAGGACGGGCAGATGGTCGACGAGGAAGTCCTGCCTCATGCCGAGGGTTGAGTCGGTCATCGTCATGGACGTCACTGCGTCCGGGGCGGAGCCAGTCAGGGCGCGGATGGCGTCGATGGTCTCGGGCACGACGATGGCCTCGTTATAGACCTGGTAAGTCAGGTAAGCCTCGTCTCCTTCGACTGTGACGAGTTCCTCCCAGACTGCGACTTCCCACATGTCCCCGCGCGGCCGGCCGAGATCCTTCATCAGTTCGATGGTCGAGTTCAGCGCGACGAGCCCGTCAGCCATCCGGATGAACGCGATGCGCGGGGCCGCGCGCAGCGCCGTGAGGACCTCCTCCCTCGTCGACGGCCGGGTCAGCTGGAGGGTCCAGTAATGGTTGTGGGTCTGGGTGTGGGCGCCCTTGGCCGCGATCGTGACAACGTCCAGACCGGGCAGGACGGTCCGGGCGTCCGGGCCCTGATGGGAGGGTATTTTCGGTTCCGGGACCATCGTGTTCATGATCCCGCCCAGGTGCGATTCCCAAGGGTCGGTGGCGCGGCGGATGAGGACTCCGCGGGCCTTGGCCAGCAGGCCCGCGTCCTGCAGGGCACCGAGTACCCTGACGATGCTGGTTGTGTTGCACGAGACGACACGGGTCATGTCCCGGCCCAGTGCGCTGTCATAGTTGGCTTGGGCTACGAATGAATGCCCTGTGGTGTCATGGGATTCACCGCCCTGCAGGACGACTTTCACTCCTGCCGCGCGGTACCGGGGCAGGTTGCCGGCGGCCACGTGTTTGGGTGTCGCATCGACGACGACGTCCGCCTGCGCCAGCAGGTCGGCCAAGTCCCCGGAGATTGTCAGGCCTGCCTGGCCCATGGCGTCCCGCGCTTCGGCGGTGGATGCGAACAGCGGGAAGCGTCCCGCAGCGGACCGGATCCGCCAGTCGGTAATGATATCGGCGACGCCGATCAGTTCCATGTCCGGTTGTAACAGGACCGCGTCGGCTACCCGCTTGCCGATGACCCCGTATCCGTTGACGGCCACTCTGGTCTTAGTCATTGGTATGCCTTTCCACGTGCGGTTGCATTGTTTCTTCGATGGCGGTCCTCAGCCCCGATGGTTTTGCGGTCTTCGGTACCAAGGGGAAGTCCATGTCTTCCCCGCCGGCGAGTTGCGCATAGATTCCTTCGACACCTATCCGCACAGCGGGTGCGCTGCAGGGCTGCAGCCTGATCCGGAGGTTTTCCGCCCTCAGGGACACCTCGATGTGGTGGCCCCGGTACCGGATCTGGAACCCTGCACTGCCCAGCGGGGCCGGGAGCCGGGGGGAAAAGGTCAGCGCGTTGGCCTCCGTCTGCAGGCCGGCGAAAGCCCGGACGACGACATCGACCGTCCCGGACATGGCGCCAAGATGGATGCCTTCCCGGGTGGTGCCGCCCTGGGTGTCGTCCAGGTCGGCGACCAGGGCTTCACGGAAGACCTGCCAGGCCCGGGTTTCGTCGATCCGGGCGAGGACCGAGGCGTGGACCACGCGGCTGAGCGTCGATCCGTTGGCGGTTCGGGCCAGGTAGTACTCCACAGTGCGTTCCAGATCGGGTTCCGCGAACGGATAGCCGAGCCGGTGCAGCTGCGTGATCACGCCTGCGGGCCCCAGGAGGTAGATCAACATCAGGACATCAGCCTGCTTGGCGAGTTTGTACCGGTTGGTCGTGTCGTTTTCAGCTTCGAGGATTAGATCGAGCCGCCCGATGTTTCCGTACGTGGCCCGGTAGGCCGGCCAGTCCAGTTCTGCCAGGTCTTCGTAACCGTCGAACTGGCTGAGGACTCCGTCGGCATGGAACGGCACGGCGAGTCTGCGGCTGATCCGGGACCAGTGGTTGATCTCCTCCTCGGTGACCTGGAGCCGGTCCGTGAGGTCATCGCCGGGATGGCCCGCGAGTTCGCGCAGCACATCGGCGGCGCGGTCGCAGAGCCAGGAGAGCAGCACGTTGGTGTAGGCGTTATCGCGAAGGCCGGTCCCGGGCGCGTCAGGGTACCCGTCGTGGTATTCATCGGGTCCCATCACTCCTGAAATATGGAATCTGTCCTCTGCAGGGTCATAGCTGGCCAGAGAGGCGAACATCCGGGTCGTTTCGATTATCAGTTCCCCGCCGCGGGCCGCTAGCCAATCCCGGTCCCCCGTGGCCTGGTAGTGCTGCCATGCGTTGTAGGCTACGGCGAGGCCGACGTGGCGCTGGCGGCTGGAGTTGTCGGGCATCCACCGGGCAGACCGGGCGTTGTAGAGCCGGCGAGGCGTTTCTTCCCGTCCGTCGCTGCCGCTCTGCCACGGGAACAGCACCCCGTGCAGGCCCTGCGCCCCTGCGGCCGCCCGCGCCGCATCCAGCCGGCGCCAGCGGTACTCCAGCAGGGCCCGGCTGATGTCGGGGAGCCTGAGCCCGATGACGGGAAAAACGAAAAGTTCATCCCAGAAGACATGCCCGCGGTAGCCTTCCCCGTGCAGCCCACGCGCCGGCGCCCCGGCGTCCAGGGATGCGGTATGGACGGAGATTGTCTGCAGCAGGTGGAAGACGTGCAGGTTCAGTACCAGCCGGGACTGCCGGTCGCCGTCAAGGCTGATCCCAAACTCGGCCCACAGCCGCCGCCAGACCGCTTCATGGTCCTTGAGCAGGGCGGTGAAGCCGCTGCTGTTGCGGGAAATTTCGGCCCAGACTGCGGTCTCGGGGGAGGAAATGGCACCGTCCCGGGAGGTCGCCACTGCCGCTGTCCTGGTCATGGTGGCCGGCTCTCCCTCGGCCAGCCGGAGGTCGAATTGCCGGACGTGCCGTCCGCCGTCGCGCCCGGCGTCGCGGGGCGTTGGAGCCGGGTCGACGTCGAACACCGTCCGGACGGCCAGGGCGATGCTGATCCTGCTCTGGCTGGTCTGGACCGCGCACAGGACGGTGCAGCTGTCCACTTCAGTGAAGTCAGCGTCGGTGAGGTGCCGCTGGCCGGTGCCGGCATAGTCACGGACGTTGGTGTTGGCCACCCCGGCATCGATGCCTGCACGGATGCTCACAGTGCCATTGAAGCCGTGGGCCGTCAGTTTCGTCTCGAGCGCGGCCAGGTGGGGGTTGCGCATGGAGACCAGCCGCCGCTGCACGACGGTGAGTTGTTCGCCGTCGGGCCCGGTCAGGGTTGCCCGTCGTGTGAGCAGGCCCCGGCGCAGATCCAGCTCGCTTCGCTCATCGGCGACAGGAATCTCTCCCGTTGACCACCAAGGGCCGGTGCCGATGCGAACGTCCACCGGCAGCCAATTGGGGACGTTGACCAGGTGCTCTTCTTCCATGTCACGGCCGTGAATGGTGCTTGTTGTCCGGTTATAGACGCCGGCCAGGTAGGTTCCGGGATAATGGACGCCGTCGTCCTTATGCTCCGGCTGGGTGCCTCGTGTTGCCATGTATCCATTGCCCAGGGCGGTCAGGACCTCCCGGTGGCCTTCGTGGGCAGGGTCGAACCCGTCGTAGACGAGCGTCCAGGGATCGGTGCGTGAGACCCCCAGGTCCAGCTCGGCGACGTCGCCGAGGACGATGTCGGCGCCGGCCGCCTCCAGTTGTTCCCGGTGCCCGGCTCGGTCGATGCCGACGACCAGTCCGAAGCCGCCGCGGCGTCCTGCCTGCACCCCGGCGGCGGCGTCCTCGACAACCGCGGCATGCCGGGGTGCCACACCGAGTTTCCTGGCCGCCTCGAGGAACATGGCCGGGTCGGGTTTGCCGGGCAGGTTCTGTTCGGCGGCGGTCTGCCCGTCGATGATGACGTCGAATCCTGTCTCGAGACCGGCAGCCTTGAGCAGGGCGCGGGCGTTGCGGCTGGCCGTGACCAGGCCCACGGGGATGCCCGCGGCACGCAAGCGCGCCAGCAGGGCGGTAGTCCCGGGGTAGGCCCGGATGCCCTCGCGGGCCACGGCCTCCAGGAACAGGGCGTTTTTTCGGGCGCCGAGTCCGTGGACGGACCAGACATCCGGCCCGTCATCCGGGCTGCCGGCAGGAATCCCGGCGCCGCGGGAGGCCAGGAAGGCAGTGACTCCGTCCTCGCGCTGCCGGCCGTCGACGTACCGCCGGTAATCCGCGTCCTCGTCGAAGGGCTCAGCCCCGCCGCCATTAAGCCTCGGGTCGGCCAGGACAGCGTCGAAAAGCTTCTTCCAGGCCGCCGCGTGCACGGCGGCGGTTTGTGTGACGACTCCGTCCATGTCGAACAGCACCGCCTGATACGGCAGTGCTGCGCCATGCCGGGGATCACTGGAGGGGCGGCGGCCGCCCGCGTGGACCTGCGCCATGCTAAGCCGGCTCCTCCACTGCTTCATCGGCCGGGACATTGGCTGGACCCGGTGCGGACGTCCACTCCCAGTTCCGGATTTCCGGCATGTCCTCGCCGTGGACCCGGATGTACTGCCGGTGCTCGATGAGCTTGTTCTTGAGCTCCTCGCGGACATGCGCCGAAATGTCCTTCAGCCGGGGCACGCGGTCGATGACGTCGATGGCCAGGTTGAACCGGTCGAGCTGGTTGAGCACGCACATGTCGAACGGGGTCGTGGTGGTCCCTTCCTCCTTGTAGCCGCGGACATGGATGTTGCCGTGGTTGGTCCGCCGGTACGTCAGCCGGTGGATCAGCCACGGGTAGCCGTGGTAGGCGAAGATCACCGGTGTGTCCGTGGTGAACAGGGCATCGAAGTCCCGCCCGGACAGGCCGTGGGGATGTTCCGTGTCATCCTGCAGTCGCATGAGGTCAACTACGTTGACCACCCGGATCTTCAGATCCGGGAACCGTCCGCGGAGGATGTCGACGGCGGCCAGGGTCTCCATTGTGGGCACATCGCCGGCGCAGCCCATGACGACGTCGGGTTCTCCGTCCGCGTCCGAACTGGCCCAGTCCCAGATGCCGATGCCTTTGGTGCAGTGCTCGATGGCCTGCTGCAGGTCCAGGTACTGCAGTTGCGGCTGCTTACCGGCGACAATGACATTGACGTACTGGCGGCTGCGCAGGCAGTGGTCGGCCACGGACAGGAGCGTGTTGGCGTCCGGTGGCAGGTAGACGCGGATGACGTCGGTCTTCTTGTTGATCACATGGTCAATGAACCCAGGGTCCTGGTGCGAGAACCCGTTATTATCCTGCCGCCACACGTGGGAGGTCAGGAGGTAGTTCAGGGAGGCGACCGGCCGGCGCCAGGGGATCTCATTGGTCGTAGTCAGCCACTTGGCGTGCTGGTTGAACATGGAGTCGACGATGTGGATGAACGCCTCATAGCAGGAAAAGAATCCGTGCCGGCCCGAGAGCAGGTAGCCTTCCAGCCAGCCCTGGCAGGTGTGTTCGGAGAGGATTTCCATGACCCGCCCGTCGCGGGCGAGATGGTCATCCTCCGGAACGGTCCGGGCATTCCAGGCCCGGTCGGTCGCTTCGAGTACGGCCCCCAGCCGGTTGGAGTTGTTTTCGTCCGGGGCGAAGACCCGGAAATTGTCCATGTTCGCAGCCATGATGTCACGCAGGAACGTGCCCAGTACGCGGGTGGATTCCACGGCTCCGGTGCCGGGATCCGCCACGGGCACGGCGTAGTCGGCGAAGTCGGGCATGCGCAGGTCGCGCAGCAACAACCCTCCGTTTGCGTGCGGGTTGCCGCTCATGCGCCGTTCCCCTGCCGGATGCAGACCGCCGACCGCCGCCACGGGTGTTCCGTTTACGTCGAAAAGTTCCTCGGGGCGGTAACTGCGCAGCCACTGCTCGAGCACGGCTCGGTGGCTGTCATTTTCGCGGGCCTGGGTGAAGGGCACCTGGTGCGAACGCCAGCTTCCCTCGACCTTCAGCCCGTCCACTTCAGCCGGTCCCGTCCAACCCTTGGGAGAGCGCAGGACGATCATGGGCCAGCGCGGCCGTTCCGTCCGGCCCTCCTCCCGGGCGCCGCGTTTAATCTCACGGATCCCATCCAAGCAGGCGTCCAGAGCCCGGGCGAAGTCCTGATGCATCTGTTCCGGGTCTGAGCCTTCCACGTAATACGGTGTGTGGCCGTACCCGCGCAGCAGTGCGTCCAATTCCTCATGGCTGATCCGGTCCAGGACGGTGGGGTTGGCGATTTTGTAGCCGTTCAGGTGCAGGATCGGCAGCACGGTACCGTCCCGGCCGGGGTCCACGAACTTGTTGGAGTGCCAGCTGGCGGCCAGCGGACCTGTCTCTGCTTCCCCGTCACCGATCACGGCCGCCACGATGAGGTCCGGGTTATCGAACGCTGCGCCGTAGGCGTGGGAGAGCGCGTAGCCAAGCTCCCCGCCCTCGTGGATGGAGCCCGGTGTCTCCGGGGCCACATGGCTGGGGATGCCGCCGGGAAAGGAGAACTGGCGGAACAGCCGCTTCATCCCGGCAAGGTCTTGGGAGATATCCGGGTACGTTTCGCTGTAGGTGCCTTCCAGCCAGGCCGACGCCACCGGGCCGGGCCCGCCGTGCCCGGGGCCCATGATGTAGATCATGTCCAGATCCCGGTCCGTGATGGCCCGGTTCAGGTGGGCGTAAATGAAATTCAGGCCCGGGGTGGTCCCCCAGTGCCCGAGGAGCCGGGGTTTGATGTGCTCCGGACGCAGCGGTTCGCGCAGCAGCGGGTTGTCCATGAGGTAGATCTGGCCGACGGAGAGGTAGTTCGCGGCCCGCCACCAGGCATGGATGCGTTCCAGCTGGTCAGGGCTGAGGACGGGGTCGGGATCGTGTGACAGCTGGTCGTCATTCATAAGGCTTTGCCATCCTTTGGTCGGAAATTGCGCCGCAACCCCTAACGGGTTAACGGGCGGCGCTTGGGGCCGGAGCCGGTTCGGAGGCCGTCGCGGTGCCGGCAGGCTCGCCGGGCTCGGGCAGGCGCAGGCGCTTGAGCAGCAGGGCGTTGACGGCGACGATAACGCTGGAACCGGACATCGAAATCGCCGCGATCTCCGGGCTGAGCCGGATGCCCAGGGTGGTGAAGAAGACGCCGGCGGCAATGGGCAGGGCGATGACGTTGTAGCCGATGGCCCAGCCGAGGTTTTGCCGCATTTTGCGCAGGGTGCCCTTGCCGATGCGCAGGGCCACGGGAACGTCCAGCGGATCCGAACGCATCAGGACCACATCGGCGGTTTCGATGGCGACATCGGTTCCCGCGCCAATGGCGATGCCCAAGTCAGCCTGTGCCAGGGCAGGAGCGTCGTTGACGCCGTCCCCGACCATGGCAACGCGCTTGCCGGCGGCTTGCAATTCTGCAATTTTTGCCGTCTTGTCCCCTGGCAGCACTTCGGCGATGACGGTGTCGATGTTCAGTTGCGAGGCGATGCGCTTGGCGGTTGCTTCGTTGTCCCCGGTGAGCATAATGACTTCGATGCCGGCTTCGTGCATCGCCGCGACAGCCGCAGCGGCAGTCCCGCGGACTGCGTCGGCGAGGGCAATGACCCCTGCCGCCCGGCCGTCCACGGCAACCAGGACCGCAGTCCGCCCCGTCGACGCCAGTTCCTGCCGCTTCCCGGCCACCGGGCCGATGTCAATGCCCTGGGCGGTCATGAGCTTGCGGTTACCGACAAACACCTGATGTCCCCGGACCGTCGCTCCTGCGCCGTGTCCTGGAACATTGCGGAACGCCGTGGCATCCAGGGTGGGCACGCCCCTGCCCGTGGCATAGTTCACGACGGCGGCGGCGAGGGGGTGCTCGGAATCCCGTTCCACGGCGGCCACGAGGGCCAGCAGTTCTTCCTCGTCAATGCCGACGGCGATGAAGTCGGTGACTTCCGGCTTGCCCTGGGTCAGGGTTCCGGTCTTGTCCATGACAACGGCGTCGATACGGGCAGCCGTTTCCAGTGCGGTCGCGTTCTTGAACAGGATGCCCCGTTTGGCGCCCAGGCCGGTGCCGACCATGATCGCAGTCGGGGTTGCCAGCCCCAGAGCATCGGGGCAGGTGATAACAACAACCGTGATGCCAAAGAGTAGCGCGGTCTGGAGGCTTGCGCCGGTCAATAGCCAGACGGCGAAGGTGGCACTGCCGCCGATGAGGGCGACAAGAACGAGCCAGAACGCTGCCCGGTCAGCCAGCCGCTGTCCCGGGGCTTTGGAGTTCTGGGCTTCCTGGACCAGCGCGACGATTTGTGCCAGCGCCGTGTCGGCGCCGACCTTGGTGGCGCGGACCCTTAGCGTTCCCGTGGTGTTGACGGTGGCGCCGATGACTTTGGAACCAACGGTCTTGGCAACGGGAAGACTCTCGCCGGTAACCATGGACTCATCGATATCGGATTCGCCGTCTTCGACTGTTCCGTCGGTGGGAATTTTGGATCCCGGGCGAACCAGGAGCAGGTCCCCGGGCAGGACGTCGGAGGTGGGGACTTCCACCGGTTCCCCGTCACGAATCACCAGCGCCTTGGCCGGTGCCAGTTCCAGCAGCGTCCGGATGGCGTCGTTCGCGCCGCCCCGTGCTCGCATTTCAAACCAGTGCCCCAGCAGGACGAAGCTGGCCAGGACAGTGGCGGCCTCGTAGAAGACGTCGCCGCCGCCGGTTAGGGTGACGATCAGGCTGTAGACCCAGCCGGCCCCGACACCGACGGCGACGAGGACCATCATGTCCAGTGTCCGGGCACGCAGGGCCCGGTAGGCGCCGTCGAAGAAGATCCAGCCCGCATAGAAGATGACCGGGAGGGACAGAACCAGGGCAAAGACATCGTCCCGCAGCCCGAAGGGCGCCGGCACCGTGAACCCCAGGACATCCCTGCCGATCGGTGACCAGAGGGTAATCGGCACGGACAGTGTGGCTGCCACGACGAACCGGTTGCGCATGTCACGGACCATCGAGGCCATCGACATGCCGCCATGGCCGCCGCCATGCCCCATGACCTCCTGCGGATTCCTGGTGACGGGCCCGGCGTGCCCGGTGTGGGCCGGGGGTTCCATGTCGGCTGTGGTGCCGTGACCGGGATGATCGGTGTGGGACATCGCCGTGTGGTCGCCGTGAACATGGCCCTGATCCGTCGCCGGGGCCAAGCTGACGCCCGCCATTGGATCGCAGATGTGGTCCGGGACGGAGAGCCCGGCGCAGTGGTAGCCGCATTTTCGCACCCAGCCAGCCAGCTCGGCGATTGAGGTCTTGTCCGGGTCGAACGTGACGTTCGCGGTCTGTGAGACCGGATTCGCCTCCACCGTGAGCACGCCCGGCCGGCGGGAGAGCGTGGCTTCAGCGATGCTCTTGGACGATGCCCAGTGGACTCCTGCCACCTCCATGACCGCGGTTTGTGTCCTATTACTCATGCCGGAAATTCCTCTCGGGACTGGTTAGTAGTTGAAATTGGTGATTGAAGAAATGCCCAGCCGTCGCTCTCGTGGCGCGAAACACGGGCATAACACGGTGGTGACGGGCCTGGAAATGAGGGTCTGCCTGCCCCGACGGCCTGGTTATTGCCGGGCCTCGGTCGTCTGGGCGCTGCGGCGGGACGACGATGCCCACGCCGAATCAGGGTCCGGAGGGCAGAGGTCTCCTATACGCGGCTGACGGAAAGCCGGATGAGCGATACAGCGTAGAGGGGCGTTGCCGGTAGCTCGGGCAGCGCCCGGGCGTGCGGTGCCGCCGCAACGGCAACGGGAGTGCTGCCGGGGTGAGCCGGGACCGCTGAGGCAAGGACGGCTGAAGACAGCACATCTGGGCACGCCACAGTCAAGCCCAGGTTCAGGGGGCAGTGGGCGGGGCGGGGCGGAACGGGGTGTTCCCCCGGGCTCTTAACCGCCGCGAGAGCGGTGTCACCCGAAACAGTGGGCCGGATGCCAACAGCGTTAGCGGCCGCCGTGTATGACGGGGCGATGGTGAGCGAGACGGCACCGGGGCTGGTTTCTTGCGGCGTAGACGTCAACGCGGGACCAAGAATTCCCGTGACGGCGACGAGAAACGACAGGACTGCGGTAATTGCAGCCGCGGAGGAAACACCCTGGTGCCGCCGCATCAAATGACGCACTCCCACCCCCGTGTTCGCGCGAAACCCAAGAGGTTTCGCCCTCTGCAGCGATCATACCGGGCCGGGTGCAGGGAAATTCAAATCCCTGTCACAAATGACCCGGGTCATCGTCGTGATCTTCGGCATGGACCACCGTTCCCGGTTCCCGGAGGACAAGGAGTGTGTGTGAAGGAACCTCGAGGGCCCCACCGGCGATCAGGGCAGCTGCTGTCACCTCCCGGGAGGTATCGAGAACCAGCTGCCAATGGAGTGCGTAGCGGGCCGGCGGCAAGGTGAACTTCCGCGGCTCGGCACCGGCATTGAAATAGAGGATGAAATCTGCGTCGGTCATCTGGCTACCGGTGCGATCGGAGCAGCGGATGCCACTGCCGTTCAGGTACATCCCCAGCGCACGTTCCGTCCCCTGGGTCCAGTCCAAAGGTTCCATCGGCGTGCCATCGGGCTTCAGCCATACAATATCGGGCACCTGGCCTCCGTCGGGTTGTCTGACCGGTCGCCCGCTGAAGAACCGGCGGCGGTGAAACGTGGGATGAGCGGCCCGCAGCCGGCTGACAGCCGCGCAAAAGTCCAGAAGGTCTTTGTCCGCATCTTCCCAGTGGATCCAGCTCAGTTCCGAATCCTGGGCATAAGCATTGTTGTTGCCCTGCTGGCTCCGCCCCATTTCATCCCCATGCAGAATCATGGGTATCCCCTGGGACAGCAGCAGCGTTGCGATAAGGCTGCGCTGCCGCCTGGACCGGAGCCGCAGGATGGCCGGGTCGTCAGTGGCGCCTTCGGCTCCGCCGTTCCAGGACCTGTTGTTACCCTCGCCGTCCGCGTTGCTCTCGCCATTGGCCTCGTTGTGTTTGTGGTTGTACGCCACGAGATCAGCCAGCGTGAACCCGTCGTGGGCTGTGATGAAATTGATCGAGGCCACGGGCCGCCGGCCGGAATGCTCATACAGATCAGATGACCCGGTCAGCCGGGAAGCCAATTCACCGAGGGTGGATGGTTCGCCGCGCCAGAAGTCCCGGATGGTGTCTCTGTATCTGCCATTCCATTCGCTCCAGTTGGGCGGGAAATTTCCTACCTGGTATCCGCCGGGGCCCAGATCCCAGGGCTCGGCAATGAGCTTGACCTGGGAGACGATGGGGTCCTGCTGGACCAGATCAAAGAAACCCGAGAGCCTGTCCACCTCGTAGAATTGGCGCGCCAGGGCAGCTGCAAGATCAAATCGGAAGCCGTCAACGTGCATTTCCGTCACCCAGTACCGCAGCGAATCCATGATGAGCTGAAGAACATGCGGGGTACGGACATTCAGCGAATTTCCGGTGCCCGTGAAGTCAACATAGAACTCCGGCCGGGACTCGTCGAGCCGATAGTATGAGGCATTATCGATGCCTCGGAAGGAGATGGTGGGACCAAGATGATTCCCCTCACCGCTGTGGTTATAAACGACATCCAGGATGACTTCAATCCCGGCCTTGTGGAGGGTCCGGACCATTGTCTTGAATTCCGTGACGGCACCCGCAGCCTCAGGTGCGGATGCATAGGCGTTGTGCGGGGCAAAGAAGCCGATGGTGCTGTATCCCCAATAATTCGATAGCCCTCGCTCCTGGAGCTGGCTGTCGTGAATGAACTGCTGGACAGGCATCAGCTCGATGGCCGTGACCCCCAGATTTTGCAGGTGGGCCACGATTGAGGGGTGGCCCAAGCCCGCGTATGTTCCACGCAGCCGTTCAGGGATTTCGGGGTGCAGCTTGGTCAGCCCTTTGACATGGGCCTCGTAAATCACGGTGTCATGGTAAGGCGTATTGGGACGCCGGTCGTCCTCCCAGTCGAACGCCGGGTCGATGACCACTGCGGTCATCATTCCGGGGAGGGAATCCGACTCATCGCGCCGCTGCGGGTCCTCCAGGCTGTAGGAAAGAAGAGTCTGGCCCCATTCAATGGTTCCTTCCATAGTCTTGGCATAAGGATCGAGCAGGAATTTGTCCGGGTTAAAGCGGAGCCCAGCGGCGGGCTCATAGGGGCCGTCGACGCGGTATCCGTATCGCTGACCGGGCCCTATCCCCGGCAGGTAGCCGTGCCAGATGTAACCATCAACTTCGGCCAGTGGGACACGGATCTCGGCGCCGGAGGCATCCACAAGGCATAATGTCACCGCCGTCGCTGATTCGGTGAACAGGGCGAAATTGGTGCCGCTTCCGTCAAAAGTTGCCCCCAGCGGATAGGGGGCCCCCGGCCAGACCTGCATCTTTCGTCTCCCGCTCTTAAAGACCTATGGACATGCGCACGCGTCGCACCGGACGACGGCCCGACGAAGGGGTATCGGCCTCGGCTGCACCGGGACGAATGGTACCCGCTAGTTCTGCGGAGGAACAGTACTCTGTGATCTTCCAGGTGCCCAGCGGTACCTGGAAGACCCGGACCTCGGTGCCGCCTCCGATCCCATCCAGCCGGGGGCGTGACGGGAACATCCCTGGGCGACATCGCTCTTCCCCCTCTGCGGTTGACCATACTGAAAGGTCCTCAGACTTCTCCTTCAGCGGGTCGTGACGCCGGAATCCTGATGCTGTGGCCGAACGCCATGCGCTGCCAAGCCGGATCCCATGGGCAGGAGAGCCAACACGCGACATTCCGCGAGGGCGCCCGGGCTCGGCAGGAACAACCTTAAGTCAGGGCGTGCGACGGCGCCTGATCATCCTTATTGTTATCCCTGCGAGGCTCCCGCTGCTCATGATGATGAGCGCGGCGAAGCCGATATAGAAAAGCACAGCCGCTGACTCCGGCGGGCCCGAGGAGGAATCGGCGGCCGCGCTGATCGACCACCAGTAGCCCGCGGTCACTGTGGTCCAGGCAGCACCGGCGACGCTGACCAGCCAGGACAGCGGCGAGAACCAAGGGCTCTCCACCCGATATGAGAGCGCCGTGGCCAGTACAGCGGCGCCGGCGGCGGCGAGGACAAGGCCGCCCGCGAAGTAACGGCCGGCCAGGACTCCGGCCAGGACGCAGAGGCTTCCGACCAAGACGAATCTCCGGGGTCCAAGTGGCATCCGGGCACCGCCGCCAGGCGTCTCCTTCGCAGGCTGTTGTGAGCCGCGCAGCGTTTCGTTCTGGTGTTTCATGACGTTTCGGGTCCTCTGTTGTGGTGAGTCCTGCCGGGTTTCCTTTCGGATTACCGGCCTTCAAGAAGACATCACGGCTCATCGTTCCAATGCACAAACACTACAGAGGCGACGGCATCGGGGTGGCATCGCGTTCGGCACATCTGCATCCCTGGCGGGACGGTCGGTCCATCAGCCCGCCTCCCCCGCGTCGCTGCCGGATGGCGCGAGGGCCAGATTAGTCCCTCCCTGCCGATTGGTCCTCCTCAGCCCTGAAAGTACTTGATTAGATACCCCTAGGGGGTATACTTTTACCTATATCGTAAGGAGTTACTGTGAACCATACTGTCGAAGATACCGCTGTCTCGGGGACTGCCCCGCCTTACGGGTACACCGCGGACAAAGAGGCGTACCTGCGAAGGCTCAAACGCATCGAAGGCCAGGTGCGCGGGATTGCCCGGATGGTCAGCGAGGATTCCTACTGCATCGACATCCTGACCCAGGTCGCGGCCGTCAACAAGGCACTGCATGCGGTCAGCATCGGGCTCCTCGAAGAACATATCGGCCATTGCGTCGTCAGCGCCGCGGCCGAATCGTCCGAAGCCGGGGATGCCAAAGTCAGGGAAGCATCCGACGCCATCGCCCGTCTGCTGCGCTAGGAACGAAGGAGAAAGTCATCATGAGCATCACCACCACAGTCAATATTTCCGGCATGGACTGCAGCCACTGCGTCGTCTCCGTCACCGAGGAACTCCAGGAACTCGATGGGGTCCAGGCGGTCACCGTGGAGCTGAACAAGGACGGCATCTCCGTAGCCACCATCACATCGGCCGTCGAGCTCGATCCGAAAAAAATCGGAGAAGCCGTCGCAGAAGCCGGCTACCTCGTCGTGGCTGCCGGGGCCTGAGTATGGACCCCGCCACCTTGACCCATTCGCGCATTATTGAACTGGACATCCAGGGGATGACCTGCGCTTCGTGCGTTGCCCGGGTGGAACGAAAACTCGGAAAACTCGACGGAGTCCAGGCCAGCGTCAACCTGCCCCTTGAATCCGCCCAGGTCACAGTGCCGGATGCCATCACCGACCAGCAGATCCTTGACACGGTCGCGGCGACCGGATATTCGGCCCGGCTTAGGGCCGCACCCGCCGCACCTGCCGCCCACGCCGACGTGCCGGAAGAGGATACGGCCGGGACAGCGCCGGAACAATCCCACGACGCACCCGCCGCATCGGCGATACTGCGCCCACGGCTGCTGCTGGCCGCGGTCCTCACCCTGCCGGTCGTCATAATTTCCATGGTTCCGGCCGCCCAATTCCCACAGTGGGGCTGGTGGGTCTTTGCACTCAGTCTGCCCGTCGTCACCTGGGCAGCGTGGCCCTTCCACCGCGCCGCGGCCATCAACGCCCGGCACCTGGCCTCGACGATGGATACCCTCGTTTCCATCGGCGTGGGGGCAGCTTTCCTATTCTCCACCTGGCAGCTGTTTACCGACCCTTCACTGACGGAACACCCCGGCATGGAGATGAGTGCCCCCACCCTGTACTTCGAGGTCGCCGCCGTCGTCACCACCTTCCTGCTGCTGGGCAGGTATCTTGAAGCAAACGCCAAACAACGCGCAGGCAACGCTTTGAAGGAATTGTTGAACCTCGGGGCCAAAGAAGCCACCGTCCTCCGCAATGGCGTCGAGTTTCAAATCCCGGCCGACCGGCTGGCGCCCGGCGATGAATTCCTCGTCCGCCCGGGCGAAAAGATTGCCACCGACGGGTTCGTCCTCGACGGGAACAGCGCGGTTGACACCTCGCTCATCACCGGTGAGTCGCTGCCGGTGGAGGTCGGCGTTGACGACACGGTGACCGGGGCCACCATCAACACCAACGGACGGCTGCTCGTGAAGGCCACCCGTGTCGGCAGCGAAACAACACTGGCCCAGATGGGGCGACTCGTTAGCCAGGCACAAAGCGGCAAGGCGCCGATTGCCCGCCTCGCGGACCGGATCAGTGCGGTCTTCGTCCCGATCGTCCTCGCCATCGCCGCGGCCACCTTTACCGTGTGGATGCTCTCCACGACCGACCTGCAGGCCTCCTTTACCGCCGCGGTCGCGGTCCTGGTCATTGCCTGTCCCTGCGCGCTCGGTCTGGCCACACCGACGGCTCTGCTGACCGGAACCGGCCGCGGCGCCCAGCTCGGCATCCTGATCAAGGGCCCGCAGGTCCTTGAAGACACCCGGAGAGTGGACACCATCGTGCTGGACAAAACCGGAACCGTGACCACCGGGCGGCTTTCCGTCGCGGGCATCCACAGCTTCTCCGGGGCCGCCAATGAGGAGATCCTGGCGCTGGCCGGCGCCGTTGAAGCCGCGAGTGAACATCCCATTGCCCGTGCTATCGCCCGCAAGGCCAAGGGCGAAGGACCGCTGAGGCCTGTCACCGGATTTGAGAGCGCACCCGGCGGAGGCGTCCGGGGAACGGTCGGCGGCCGCCATATCGTTGCCGGGCGGGCTGGGTGGCTTCAGGAGAACGGCATCATGCCGCACGAGGACCATCACGCGGCCCTGCAAAGCCAGGAGGGCACCGGCGCCACCGTCATCTTGGTCGGCGTCGACGGCCAGGCTGCCGGGATCATCAGCCTCACCGATACGGTCAAGGACGGCTCCGCGGCCGCCATCGCCAGGCTGAAAGCCCTGGGGCTACGGCCAGTCCTGCTGACCGGCGACAATGCCGCCGCCGCGGCGATCGTTGCCGCCCAGGTGGGCATCCCGGCCAAGGATGTCCTGGCGGGGGTTCTGCCGGAAGGAAAAGTTGACGTGGTCCGGAAGTTTCAGGCAGCCGGGGCGACGGTGGCGATGGCAGGGGACGGCGTCAACGATGCCGCCGCCCTGGCACAGGCTGACCTGGGTATCGCGATGGGCAGCGGCACGGACGTCGCGATCGCAGCGGCCGACCTGACGGTGATGGGAAACGACCTCGGCCAGGTGGCACAGGCCATCGAGCTGTCCCGCCGGACGTTGGCAACCATCAAAACCAACCTGTTCTGGGCTTTCTTCTACAACGCCATCGGTATCCCGGTTGCCGCGTTGGGCCTCCTGAACCCGATGATCGCCGGCGCAGCCATGGCCGCCAGCTCGGTCCTGGTCGTCAGCAACTCCCTTCGCCTGCGCCGTTTCACCGGGACGGCCCCTCGGGATCTTGCGCCGGACCCGACGGCCGCGCTGCCGGTTCCGGTCGGGCGGACCTGAGGAACCAGCGCCGGAGCCCACATCGGAAAGTACCGTCGGACACACCAAGGGCCGGTGAGCTGGCTGCCCCCAAGGCGGTCGCTCACCGGCCCTTGGCACGAGCCCTCTAGGCGCCTGCGCGGACGAACGTGACCGGGCCGGTGGCGGTCAGCCACGACAGCGGATGCACGACCGTCTGGTTCTTGCCGTTCATGCCGGAGCTGAGCACCTGGCCGTTGCCGACATAGATGCCGATATGGCCCGGCTGGATGACCATATCGCCCGGCTGCGCGTCACCAACGACCTTTCCGTAGCTCATGAACTGCATCGGGGCCAGGTCCCCGACGGGGATACCCGCGGACCCCAGAGCCTTTTCCACCAGGCGTGTGCAGTCTTGGATCATGCCAAGCTGCGCGTAAGCGGCGGAAACCATGGCGGCGTTGACCCCACCTGCCGCCGAGGCGGCAGCAGGTGGGGTCGCGGCCTGGGACTGGACAGCGATGCGGGGCTGCGCCTGGACGGCCGGGGCGGGCCGGGTCGCCACAGCGGCGGGAGCCGGCGCTGTGACTGCAGGTTTTGGTGCTTCGATGACCGGCGCCGGGGTAGTGGCAACGGCGGGGCGTTCAAAGGAAATCCGGACGCTGGAGTCAGCGGTGAGCTGAGCCTGCGTCTGGCCGGACACCTCAAGGTTTGAGGCCGGGGCCGATTCCCGCTGCGCCGGAGCGTCTGCGGCCTGGGCGGCGATCCCGCTGGTCAGTACAAGCCCCGATGCGGCGGCGATAACGGCGGCCTGCCGGCCCACGCCACCGGCGTTGTCGGCGACAGTCCGGGAAATTGTCGCGAGCGTGCTGGTCTGGACAGTAACCGCGCGGTGGCGTCCGGGATTTTTACGTGCGGACATGAAAGGAGCCTCTCCCAATGCCTGCGGGGTGAGCTGTCGGATTCGGATGGGAGACACCCGGCTGCGGTCTGCATAACTGCAGGGCGCGGCTTCACCCCAAGGTCTGCCCGAAAAGGCGGACCAAAATGTGGTTTCCCCGTCTCTGCCGGACGATTTTGCGAACGAATCCCGGGCAGCGGCAGAGTTAGGCAATCAGCACGGGAGTGCCGATTCGGAGAAATCGGCACGGTTTCGACCGTACGTTAAACCGGAAGGATTGTCACATTCAGGTAACGATGGGGCCGGCTGCGCAGACGTCCCCAGCGTTTTGCACTACATACCCCTTGGGGGTATATTTGGGTTGTTGTCAGTGAAGTGGTTTGTCCAGGCCTGCGGAACCGCCGGCCGTCACAGCCGTTCAACCCCAGCGTCCCCATCTCGACTTTTTGTAAAGGATTGAACTGACATGTGTGGAACTGAAATCCGGACTGAACTTCCCCTTGCCGCTACGGAACTCTCCGGTTGCAGCTGCTGCACACCTGGCGCCCGAACCCAGACCCCTACCCCGGTTGAGGGCTCCGAGTACTGGGTCGAAGGACTTACCTGCGGGCACTGCGTTCAAACTGTAGAAAAGGCGGTCAACGCCGTGGCCGGTGTGGAGTCGGCGACCGTGGATCTCGCCGCGGGAGCTAAATCCCGTCTGACGGTGACCGGCGAAGTTGCCGCAACTGCGGTGCGGAATGCGGTGACAGGCGCCGGATACAGCCTCGCCGCCAACAACTAATCCAGCGTCCCGCTGGCGACGGGAACCCCTTCACCAGCGGGCGCTGATGGAAGTCTTCCCTGCGGGGAAGCCACAATTGACGACGGCTACTGCACGCAGAATGTGGCCGAACCTCATCCGGGGCCCGGCTACAACACTGTCGTCGTGACCCTGAATGCCCCGCTACTGCGCCGGATGAAACTCAACCCGTCACAGGTCCGCTAAACCCGGCAGACGCCGCTGCCCGCCCGGCCCGGTACCCTTTAACGAAGGCAACCCGCATGGAAGGAGGATCCTCATGACCGGCGCTTTACCCCACCGAGCTGCGGCATTCCTCCGCCGCGCGGGCATGCTGGCCGGTCTGCTGGCCATTATTGCCGGGATTCTCGGGATGCACATCCTGACCGGTTCCCACGGCATGCCGGCGGCCGCCACAAGCTTGGGAACGGACATGGCCCAGGACGGGCAGCCTTCTGTCGCGGTCACGGCAGCGCCGGGTGGCGCCGCAGCGCAGAGCACCCCGGCCCCCCAGAGTCCGCCTTCCATGTCAGGGCTTTCGTGCGCGGACGCGGGCGTATGCGCGACGATGTCCGCCATGGACGCCGTCTGCATCCCTTCCACGGGCAACCCACCGCTGACGGTCCCGCTGCCAGGGGTCACACCGTTCGCGGCTACCGTTCCGCCCACGTTGCCGGCTGGCTTCTCCCCCTACGCATACCTGCCCGGAAGTCCTTCCCCGGGCGACCTCTGCATCAGCCGGACGTAGACGGCTGAGTTGCGCCGTGTCCTGCCCGGCGCATAAGCCCTTACCCTGACGTGCCCCTGCCGGGACTCCGGCCTCATTGTCGTGCGCGTCACCAGCCACCGGCTCCATGCGCCGGTTGATGCCTTGAAGGACCCCGATTTACATGAAGAAATTTCTGACAATCTCAGCGACCGCCCTCGCTGCTGCCATCGCCCTGGCTGGATGCTCCGCCGGCTCCGGAGGAAGCATGCCCGCCATGAACATGGGCGGCTCCGGCACGTCCACAGATTCCGCACCGATAGCTGCCGGAGACCACAACGGCGCGGACACCACCTTCGCTCAGATGATGATCCCCCATCACACCCAGGCCGTGGAAATGAGCGACCTGATACTCAAGAAGCAGGGCATCGACCCGAAAGTGACAGCCCTGGCCGTCAAGATCAAAGCCGAACAGGCCCCGGAGATCACCACCATAACCGGCTGGCTCAAGCAATGGAACGAGCCAAGCCAGATGTCCGGCAGCGGCATGTCCGGGGCGATGAGCAGCGATGACATGACGAAACTGGACGCTGCGCAGGGCGCCGAAGCGGCCAAGCTGTACCTGAGCCAGATGATCACCCACCATCAGGGGGCCGTGACGATGGCCCAGACCGAGGAAGCCACCGGCAAAAACACCGACACGGTCACCCTGAGCAAAAACATCGTCACATCCCAGGAAGCGGAAATCCAGGAAATGAAGAACCTGCTGGCGACCCTCTAGCCAGCACTCCCACGGCACCGGACCGGTCCCGTGGTCCGGACCCGCCTTCCTCCCCTGACCTGGAGCCATCCATGCCCTTTCCCCCCATCCCGCGTCCGCGTCTAGCCGCAGCCACCACCGCGGCCGCCCTGATCCTGGCCCTCTCGGCCTGCACACCGGCCTCCCCTTCGATAAGTAGCGCGGCGGCCGGTCTGCCGAGCGCCCACGTCCACGTCCACGGGCTGAGCGTCAACGGCGAAACCGGTCAGGTGCTCCTGGCAACGCACGCGGGCCTGTTAGACATGTCCAAAAAGACCGCCGCCAAAATCGGTCCCACCAACGACCTCATGGGATTCACCGCCGAGATGGATGAAGGCGTCTTCTATGCCTCCGGCCACCCGGGAAGTGATTCAACGCTGCCCAACCCGCTCGGGCTCATCAGGACCGGGGATGGCGGCAAAACCTGGGAGCAGCTTCCGCGGCAGGGTGAGTCCGACTTCCATGCGCTCACGACGACCAAGTCGGGGATTGTGGCCTTCGACGGGGCCCTGCGCACCAGTACCGACGGGAAAACCTGGAAAACAGTGGACGCCGGTTTCGTGCCGGCCGTCCTGGCAGGAAACCCCTACAGCGATACCGTTCTCGCCACCACCCAGGAGGGCGTGCAGCGCTCGACCGACGGCGGCGCCACCTGGGTCTTGGACAAGGCTGCCCCGGTGGTCCAGTTCGCCGCGTTTGCCAGCGCCAGGGAAGCCGTCGGGGTCGAACCCGGCGGCGCCGTGCATTACTCCCCTGACGGCGGCGCCACCTGGATTCGGAAAGGCCAGATCAGCGGCGCGGTCCAAGCCGTCGCGGCGACGGAAGGGTCGAACGGTAACCCCTGGATCTGGGCCGCGACCTCGACTGAAATCCAGGTCTCCACCGACGGCGGGGCCACGTTCCGGCCCTCTAGCGCGGACTGAACCGGTGGATATCGGCGGGTACTTTGCGTCCACGGTTACCTCCGGGGCCCTGCTTATCGCCATTCCCTTGGCCATGGCGGCAGGGCTGGTGTCATTCCTCTCGCCCTGTATCCTGCCGCTGGTGCCTGGCTACCTGGGCTTCGTGTCCGGACTGACCGACCCGACCCAGCCGCACAACCGCCGCCGGGTCCTCGCCGGCGTCGGGCTCTTTGTCCTGGGTTTCGCCGCCGTGTTCACCCTCTACGGGGCCGCGTTCGGCGCGATCGGTTCTTGGCTGCTGCGCTTCCAGGATGTCCTGATGCGCGGCCTCGGTGCCGTGGTGATCCTGATGGGACTGGCTCTCTTGGGCATGGTCCCTTGGCTGCAGCAGAACCGTAAGCTCAGCCTCGGCCGCAGGACGGGGCTGGCCGGCGCCCCCCTGTTGGGCGTCGTCTTCGGACTCGGCTGGACCCCCTGCATGGGTCCAACGCTCAGTGCTGTTCTGTCCCTGAGCGTCACGACCGCCAGCGCAGGACGCGGGGCGCTGCTGGCCTTTGCCTACTGCCTGGGCCTGGGCATCCCCTTCGCCCTGACGGCCATGGGCCTGAACTGGGTCAGTTCAGCTCTGGCCCTCGTCCGACGCCACATCCGCGTCGTCAACGTTGCCGGTGCCTCCATGCTCATCATCCTGGGCGTGCTCATGGTTTCCGGGCTCTGGGTGAAGTGGATCTATCAGCTCCAGAACCTCTCCGGCACCTTCCTCACCCCCATCTGAAACCTTCAGCCGGCTCACGGCCACTCATTAAGGAATCCAACATGACCACCTACACCCGCCACCACCTTGACCGTCGCAGCTTCTTAGGACTGTCCTTGGCCACGGCCGCCGCTGCGGGCCTCGCCGCGTGTTCGAACACCCAGAGCGCCCCCGGCATGCCCGACAGGATCATGCCCACCGACCCGCTCGTCGCCGAGCACGAAGCCGGCAGGGCGTTCACCGGAAAAACCGTCTCCCAGGCCCTGACCGCCGGATCCTTGCAGGCAACTGTCGCCGGGAAGCCCGTCTCCACATGGGGTTACAACGGAGGAATCAGCGCACCCACCATCCGTGCCACCGCAGGTGACCGGCTCCAGGTTGCGCTGGCCAACCAGCTCAAGGACCCGACGAGTATCCACTGGCACGGACTCGCGCTGCGCAACGATCAGGACGGCGTCCCCAACGTTACCCAGGACGCCGTCGCAGCCGGCGCCGGGTTCAGCTACGATTTCCGTCTCCCCCACCCCGGCACCTACTGGTACCACTCCCACGTGGAAATGCAGCGCGAACGGGCACTCTACGGGGCCCTGATCATCGAGGACCCGGCAGAAAAACTCGTCTACGACCGGGACTGGGTCATCGTGCTCGACGACTGGATGGACGGCATCACCGGCACCCCGGATGAAGTCCTGAAGGAACTCTCCGGTGGCATGTCGATGTCCGGAATGTCCATGCCCGGGATGGACAACGGGTCCATGTCCGGGTCCGCGGGATCAGCGTCTCCCTCCCCCTCCGGCGGATCGATGGGGACGGGGATGAAGCATATGCTGATGGGCTCCCGCAGCGACTTCCTCGGCGGGGACGCCGGCGACGTCAGCTACCCGTTCCACCTCTTCAACGCCAAGGCCCCGGACGAAGCGGAGATCCTGACGGCCACGGCGGGGCAGGTCATCCGGCTGCGGATCATCAATGCCGCAGGAGACACCGCCTACCGCGTCGGAATCCCCGGCCAGAAAATCACCCTCACCCACACCGACGGGTTCCCGGTCCTACACCAGGACGTCGACGCTGTCGTGCTCGGCATGGGTGAACGCATCGACGCCCTCCTCACCGTCAAAAAAGGTTTCACCCCCGTGATGGCGCTCCCCGAAGGCAAAGCCGGGCAGGGACTGGGCTTCATCAGCACCGGTACCGGCAAACAGCCCCTTCCCGCCACCCTGCCGGGCAAGTTGGAGGGCACCGTCGTGGACGGCGGGCAGCTCAAAGCTGACCCCGCCGTCACCCTGGCGGCTAAAACCCCGGACCGCACCCACGAACTACACCTCACCGGCGGCATGGCCAAGTACGACTGGGGCATCAACGGGTACCGCTTCAACATGGACAAGCCGTTCGAGAACGCTTTTGAGATCAAAGCCGGCGAACGCGTCGCGGTGAAATTTATCAACGACACCGACATGTGGCACCCCATGCACCTGCACGGCCACACGTTCCAGGTCGGGGACGGCGGGGCACGCAAAGACACCGTCATCGTCCGTGCCAAACAAACCGTCACGGTAATCTTCGATGCCGACAACCCCGGCCAGTGGCTCACCCACTGCCACAACGCCTACCATGCCGAACGCGGCATGATGGGCGTCTTCTCCTACGTCAAATAAGGGACACGACCATGAACGCCCCTGTCGCGACAGAACTGTTCTTCCCCTCCCCGGCCGTCAGTGCCTTCCAGCTCGGGCCGCTGACCATACGCTTCTACGCCCTCGCCATCCTGGCCGGCATCCTCGTCGGCGTCTGGCTCACCGCCCGCCGGCTCCGGTTCCGGGGCGGCACCACGTCCCAGACCCTGGACATCATCGCCTGGGCGGTGCCCTTCGGCATCGTCGGCGGCCGGCTCTACCACGTCATCACCGACAACCAGCTCTACTTCGGCCCGGGCCGTGACCCCTCGGGTGCGTTCCGGATCTGGGAGGGCGGCCTCGGAATCTGGGGCGCCGTCGCCCTCGGACTCGTCGGTGCGCTGATCGGCGCCCGCCGTGCCGGGGTCCCCTTCCCGGCGTTCGTTGACGCTGCCGCCCCCGGGCTGCTCCTGGCCCAGGGACTGGGCCGCTGGGGCAACTGGTTCAACAACGAACTCTACGGCGAACCCACGGACCTGCCCTGGAAACTCCAGATCCACGCCATGAACCCGGCCACCGGCCAAGCCCTGACCGCACCCGACGGCACACCGGAAATCCTCGGCTACTTCCAGCCCACCTTCCTCTACGAATCGCTCTGGTGCCTGGCCGCAGCATCGCTGCTGATGTTCCTGGACCGCCGGTACACACTCGGTGCCGGGTCTGTGTTCGCCCTCTACATCGTGTTCTACACCGGAGGGCGCTTCGTCTTCGAACTGATGCGCTCCGACCCCGCCAACCTGATTCTGGGTCTGCGCGTGAACACCTGGGTCTCCGGCCTGCTCTTCCTCGCCGGCCTGGCGCTCTTCCAGAGGCTCAGGACCCGTCCCCGCTCCGCCGTCCCACACGTCCCCGTCCTCAGGCAGGACTCTGAGGCGCCCGGCAAAGGAATCCCTGCATGAGTAACGCCAGCAAACGACGTTCCGAAAACCAGGCCATCGTCGCCGCCATCCGCGGCCGGCAGCAGGCTAAACAGCGTCGGTTCAATATCCTCGTCTACGGCGGCTTCGGCCTGGTCCTCGCCGCCATCATCACCGCGGTCGCCCTCGCCGTCACCGGGTCAGTGCAGGAGCGGAACGCGGCCGCCGAGGCGGCCAAAAAGCCCATCGACGGGATCCAGGCCTTCGCCAATCTGTCCCGCAACCACGTCCAGGACGCCGTCGACTACCCGCAGCAGCCCGGCGTCGGAGGAGACCACTCCTCCGTCTGGACGAACTGCGGCATCTACACCGATCCGGTCAACGAACAGCGCGCCGTCCATTCCCTGGAACACGGCGCCGTCTGGATTACCTACAACCCCGGGCTGCCGGCATCCGGGATCACTAGACTCACCACTCTGGCCAAAGACAAGCCCTACGTCCTGCTCAGCCCGGACAAAGACCAAAGGGCCCCGGTCACCGCGACCGCCTGGGGCACCCAGGTGGCGGTCCAGGACGCCGGGGACCCGCGCATCCCCGCCTTCATCGGCGCCTACGCCCAATCCCCGAAAGCACCGGAACCCGGCGCCGCCTGCACCGGCGGAACCAACGGCTAAGCACACCATCTCTCAAGCAAAGGAATCTCCATGAAGAAATTCCACAAGCCCAAACCCGCGGCCGACTCCGAGTCCCGCTATCGCCGGCACCGGCGGCTCGTCCGGATCGGTCAGGTCCTCATGGCCACCGGCGCACTGGTCGCCATCAGCCACTGGATCGCCCACCTCGCACCCACAGGGCAGGGACCGGGCATCACTGAGGACATATTCATTGGCTACCCCACCGGCGGCGTGCTGATCCTCATCGGCGCCGTCATCGCCGGACGCACCGAAACCAAGAAGCGCTGAGCATGCCGCCCTGGGACGTTGTCCTGTCATCGTGGACCCTGAACTGGCCGGCCCTGGCACTCCTGGTCCCCGCCGCCGGACTGTATGCCCGCGGCCTCCGCGCAGCCAGGCGCCGCGGGATCCACTGGCCGAGGCGGCGGACACTGACCTTCTACGTCCTGGGCCTGGGCAGCTTCGCTGCGCTCAGTTTCGGGTTCACCGGCGTCTACAGCCACGACCTGCGCTGGGTCTTCACCCTGAAGATCACCTCATACCTGTTCATCGTCCCGCTCCTGGTCACCGCGGGCAAACCACTGACCCTTGCCAGGGAAACGCTGGGACCGGCCGGGGCGCAACGGCTCCGGATATTCCTGGGACACCCGGTGATGCGTTCGCTGAGCAATACCGTCGTGGCCGCGCTGCTGGGCCTGGGAATGTTCACCCTCTTCCTGACCCCCCTGTTCCATCCCCTAAGAACCGACCCGCTCTGGGACCTCGTCCTGACCGTTCTGGTGCCGCTAACAGGGATGCTGATGGTGGTGCCGATCATCGAAGACGAGTCGGCCAAGGCCGTCAGCGCGCTGATCATCGTCGAATTCATCTACGTGTTCATCGAACTCGTCGCTGATGCCGTGCCCGGGATCATGATGCGGATCAGTCCACAAATCCTGGACGGGGCAACCCAGGCCCTCACCGGGCATCCGGGCTGGCTTCCCGGACCGCTGCGGGACCAGCAGCTCGCCGGAGACCTGCTGTGGTTCCTGGCCGAAATCGTCGATGTGCCCCTGATCATCCTGATGTTCGTCAGGTTCGCCCGCAGCGACCGGAACGAGGCGACCTCCTTCGACAGCCTCACCAACGAACAGCTCGAGGCGCTGAACCGCGAACACCTCAGTGGTCCGCACGCACCCCGCGGCGGGCGCGATGCGTAGAGCCCTCTGCGCCCTGATTGTCCGGCGAACCGCGGAAAGCCCGCTCAGATGAACGCGGCGGGATTGACCGTCCGGCCGTTGACCATAACCTCGAAATGGAGGTGGCATCCGGTGGAGTTCCCGGTCGTCCCCACACCGGCGATCAGCGCGCCGGCGGCTACGACCTGCCCGACGGAGACACCGATGCTCGCCAGGTGGTTATACGTGGATTTCAAGCCGTTGCCGTGGTCCACAACGATCCTGTTTCCGCCGCCGTACTGGCTCCAACCCGCCTCGAGCACCGTTCCAGCACCGGCGGCGAAGACCGCGGTGGAACACGCCCCGGTTAAGTCGATCCCGGTATGCCACTCACCGGATGCCCCGGTCAGCGGGTTCACCCTGAGACCAAAGGGGGAACTGACATTCACGGAGGACAACGGCGCCCGCAACCCCATGCCCGGAACGGACGCCGGAGCCGGGCCAGCCCCCGGCCTGGTCGTTGTCGGAGCCCCGGCCGACTGGGCGATTGGTGCAGGTGAAGCCTTCGGTGCAGGTGAGGAGCGGACGGCGGGCCGTTCAAAGGCGAGGCCGGCGCCTGCGGCCGCCGTGACCGCTGGCTGTTCAGCTGCCGTTGCCGAGGCGGCCGGGCGTTCCTGGGCGGCGTTCAGGCGGTCCGGATCGGCCTGCGCTGCGGAGAGCACCGTCATGGCAATCAGCCCCGTGACTGTCGCGGCGGCGCCAAATCGCTGCCCACGGCTTCCCCAGACGGCGGGCGGAAGGACGGCTGCCCTGTGGCGGCGCTTGGCAGGTGAGGACGCGGCAAAAGCGCGGCGGCGACCGTGTATACGGTGGGAAGGCAAAACGCGAGTCCTCTCGGCGCCGGCGAAGTTAGCTGTCGGGTTCGGACGAGTGGGCTGTCCGGCCCGCTTCGCCAGCCGCCGCCGCACAGGCGTGTACTCACAGAGCCGGCTCAACCCCAAGGCGCGCTATGGCGCCGTTTGTGGGTCCTCCGCCCCCGCCAGAAGACTGAAAGTTCATGGACCGCCGGCGGGGCTTGGCGAAGCGGCCTCACGCATACCCGTGAGGGGTATGTATTGCGTCAACCCTATCCAACCTGGCCTCGAAGTTACAATTCCGTTATCAAAGGATAGCCATGCATAAACCCAGCCGCCGGACACCGCCGGCCCCCGCTCCCCGGGCTCTGGAGACATTGCCGGGTTTCTCCCGGCGCCGCCTGCTTTCGTCAGCTCTTCTGGGCGCACTGGCCGCCCCGGTTCTCGTAGGATGCGCCTACGGCGACCCCCTCGCCCAGCAGGCCAAAGCCGGTGACAACAAGAACTACATCGCCGGGGACGGCTCCGTCACCGAATATGCCGCGGCCGAGCGGAAGCCACCGGTGGTAGTAACGGGCGAACAGTACGACGGGACGGTCGTTAACTCCGGTGACTGGGCCGGAAAAGTGATTGTCCTGAACTTCTGGTATGCCGCATGCGCCCCGTGCCGGCTCGAAGCTCCCCGGCTGGAAGCACTCTGGAACGAGTTCCAACCACAGAATGTCCTCTTCTACGGCGTGAACGTCCGCGACGAGGAAGCCGCCGCTGTTGCCTTCGAGCGGACCTTCGGAATCACCTACCCCAGCATGCAGGACAAAAACGGGGGCATTCTGCTGGCCATGACCCAGTACGTGCCGCCGCAGGCGGTCCCGACCACCCTCGTACTCGACAGACAGGGACGGGTCGCCGCCAGGATCCTCGGCCTGGCCGATCAAAGCATCCTCAAATCCCTCATCGCAGCCGCCGTGGCCGGCGGCTAGCCCGGAATCGTTTGCTCCAGGAATGCGGGGGAAGGAAGCGCGTGGGAGATCGGAAGGTCCTGGTGAAGATGTCCGAGTTAGCGGGTCGTTGGCCTCCAAGGGCCGCAGAGTTATTGTGGAGGCGGCGGCCGGCTCCAGCCCGCCGCTCACGTCACCACCAGCGACAGGAGAAGCACAACGAGCCATCACATCAGTGCGATGCTTGACGCCCACCCGACGGAGCCGGGCTCCATCGAGAGGAACAAACTCGCCGAATGCATCACTGCATGCTTTCAATGTGCCCAGGCCTGTACGGCCTGCGCTGACGCCTGCATGGGCGAGCACATGGTTTCGGATCTGATCACTTGCATCCGCACGGATCTGGACTGCGCTGACATCTGTGGCGCGACCGGCAGCGTCCTGTCCCGCCAGACAGGAACCAACGAGGGCGTCCTCCGAGCGGTTCTTGAGGCCTGCCGTGCTGCCTGCGGCGCCTGCGGCGAAGAATGCGAGCGGCACGCGGACATGCACGAGCACTGCAGGATCTGCGCCGAGGCGTGCCGTCGGTGCGAAGCCGCCTGCACAGAACTCCTGGCAGCCCTGGCCTGAGCATCACCGATACGCGCCGAAGTCCGAAAGCATGGCAACCCGCGGGTCTGAACTTTGCGCCCACGACAGATCCGGTCGGAACTTCACCTTCAGCCCGGACAAGGCCAGCGATGCCCGGACAGGGCCGGAGATGAACGAGACTAGCCAGTTCCGGTGTCCCGGTGGTGTTTCCTTGGCCAAATTCAGCTGCCCAAACGTTGGTCTGGAGTAACGCCTGCGCTGGCGGCGTTCACCGGGTGAAGCCCTTAGTCTGCGGTGTCGCCGGCATCTCCGGCGTCACTGAGCTGCCCGCGGTAGCGAACACGCCGGATCCGCCGTGTCATGGACACCATCAGCAGAATGACGGCGATGACCATGAAGGCCGTCATCACGAAGCCAAGAAGCCCGGGCGTAATCTGGTCAGCAGTCAAGCCAGCACGAAGGCCCCCATCGCCCGGGGACGGCGACGGCGACACAGTCAGGACCGTGAGTCCGCGGGCCAGGAACACGGCCATCAATCTCGACCCCACAGCAGATTGTCTCCCGATGCCGGGTCATGCCAAAAAGCAGGAGCGGGTTGGCGGCGTGTGCGGGTACTTCCAGAGCCGGTGCTCATGACGGAGTGTCCTTGTCGGTTGTGGAGACGTGAATCAGGATCCTGGCTTGTCCCGCTTTCGCCCTCCGGAGAGCCGGCGGGTTTGGGCTCCGGGCATACGGAAACAATACCGGTCAGCCGGCGTGAGCGAGGACGACACAGACGGCGCTACTTCGTTACTGCTCGTAGATGCGCGCCCGCGGGTTCAAAGCCGATATGTTGCGTGTCGGCTTACCGCCCGTCCCCTGTAGCACTGCCGGCCCGGGAACGATGGAAGACTCCCCCAGCAACCCCGCGGCGTGTCACCAGGCACCATTTGCCGGCCTTACGCAAAAGTCCCGTATTCTCGGTCGGGTCCCCTGCTGCGAAGGTCATCAAGCATGCGTTCCATCTCCGGAGTTACACCGGGTCCGTCTTCCCTTCCGTCGCCCGGCCCCCGCCGTGTCAGGTTCGCCGTCCGCGTCTTGGTGGCCGGCCTCCTGTTCAGTGCTTTGGGTGGCACGGGGGCGCAGGCTGAAAATCTGCAGGACACGCAGTCGCAGCTGGAGGATCAGGCGGCACAAGTCCAGGAATCGTTGGAGTTCGTGGACTCGTCGCTCGTTGCCACCGCTTCGCAGCTTGCCACCTACCAAGCCCGGATGCCGGCGGCAGAGCAGACGGTCGCCGAAGCGCAGTCCCGGGTGGCAGCCGCGGCCCGTGAAGTCGATGCATATACCCTGCGCATATCCGCCGCCGAACAGACACTGGCCGACATAGACCGCGAACTGGGACAAAGCCGGAAGGCGATGGCGGAGAGCCAGAAGATGGTAGGACAGATAGCTACCGATGCCTACAAACGCGGAGGCGTACCCCAAGACCTCAGCCTCTTCTTCGGCACCGGAGACCTGGCAGAAGCCGCGGACAGTATCAGCCACACCGAACAGGCCCTGAAGGCCCAGAATGCTGCCGTCTCCGAAATCCGGGACAAGAGATCGGTGGATGAGAACTCCCAGAACAGGCTCTCAGCAGTGCGCCAGGAAATTGCGAACCTGAAGCAGCAAGCCGAGACGGCCCTGAAAGCTGAGCAGGCCGCCCGGGCCAAAGCCACCGCCGCCAAAGAAGACCTCGATCAGCTGATTACATCGACCACGGCAACGGCACAAGATCTAGCCGCCAAGAAACCTCAGATCATGGCCGAACTGGCGTCCGTCAAAGCCCAGCAGCAGGCCATCGCGGCTCAAATTGCTGAAAACCAACGCCGCGAACGCGAAGCCTGGCTGGCCGAGCAGGCGGCGAAGGCCCAGGCCGCTGCCCGGACCCCGCAGGGGCAGAACCCCGCCCCGCGGCAGGCTCCTGCGCCAGGGAATCCTTCTTCGTTCGGGATCAGCCGCCCTTTTGGCGCGGGAGTTCCGATCACGTCCGGCTTTGGCTGGCGCGCTACTCCTCCGGGGACGATCGACTTCCTGGGCACGGGCAGTTATCTCCACTCCGGTATTGATTTCGGTGTGGGTTGCGGCACCCCGGTCTATGCTGCGGCCTCCGGAACCGTCACGACTGCCGGCTGGACCAACGGCGGCGGCGGCTTCACCGTCATGGTTTCCCACGGCGTGGTCCAAGGCAACGCACTCACCACGATCCTGTACCACAACAGCAGCGTCACTGTATCGGCCGGGCAGAGGGTGGACAAGGGCCAACTCATTGCCTACTCGGGCAGCAGCGGAAATTCCACGGGATGCCACGCTCACTTCGAAACGTGGCTCAATGGATCGCCTGTGGACCCCCTGGGCCTTCTCTGACCCGTCCCGTGCCCAAAAGCAGCGTTGGCCGGAGACAGCCGGTGACTCACCTGCGTGGAGGCCCGGCCGGGCGCTGAAGCGGTTTGCAGGAGCGGCTTGTAAACTGAGGAACATGCCGCTGCCGAAAACCCCGCTCTTCGACCGAGCGGCGACGTCCGGCGGAATCCCGAAGTTCATGGCAGTCAGCATCACAGCCGGCGTCCTCGCCGGGCTGTTCATCGTGGAGGCGGCGATGTGCCGCGTCGAACGGCGGGGGAATGTGGGTGCGGGCCTGACCTGCTGCCGGCAGACCCGGACGCGTCATAGGCTATATCTGTGAAAACCGGAGACATCTGGGTCACGGATCCGGCGACCCTGCGCGACGTGGTCCTGGACCGGGGAGCGGTGCACGCGCTGCTCGGAGATTGCACCCCTCTGGAACAGGTGTGGATCCTTTCCCTGCTGGGGCGGGACGAGGAAGCAGTTGCCGCCGGCCTGGCCCTGCTGGCCGCCTCCCCGGACCGGCTCCGGCCGCTGCTCGTACTCGCCAAGACTTATCAGCGCCAGTACCGCTGGCACGATGCGGCGAGACTGCAGGAAGAGGCCCTGCGGCTGACCCGCACGCCTGCTGCAGAAGCCCTCGTCCGCCACCACATCGGCAGACGGCTCTTCGATGAAGCCCGGTACCGTGATGCCGCGGCCGAATTTGAGTGGGCCCAGGATCTCTACCGGGCCGCCGGCCGGGAGCGCCTCGCACGCGACTCCGCGCGGGCCATGGACCGCGCACGCGAAGTTTATGCGCAAGCCGCATTTCCGGACGGCCAGCAAGTGTGAGGATCCGCGGGGGGAGCTGCACCCGGTAAGGCTACCCACGCCGGTAAAGCCCACCCCTGCACGGCCTTTTGCTAAGTTCCAGTCCTCTGATTCACCGGTGGATCCGGGCCCGACAATCCACGCTGTCACGTCGCAACTTCCACTGTCGATTCTTTGCGCGGAACTGAGTTACGCAACGTTCTGAGTATGTAAATCTGATCGGGACCCACTAGGACCGGCTTCAACTGTCGTATTTGCATCTTATGGGCCCGGTCCACGGTGCCCTGTTCGTCGCCTACGTTCTTCTGACCCTCTTCCTGTGGCGCAAAAATGGGTGGACCGGCCGGCTGCTGGCCATTGTTCTTGTGGATTCGGTGCTGCCGACGGGCGGTTTTTGGGTTGCCAGACGAGCGGATCTGGACGCACGGAGGGTCCCCGTACCGATCCCGTGACTCAGCCAACCCCTGGGTCGTTCGGCAGGCCTCAGCGGGGAAACGTGCACGCTCAGGTCTCTGGCAGGCCGCCCAGGGCGATGCAGATCGGCGGTTGAAATGGCTTGTTCTCTCGCCGGTTTTCGTTAAGGTCGTCTGTAGTGCAGGTATCGAGCGTGCAAATCAGGGATCGGCCGAGTGCCGGTTGCCGGCCGGGCCGAAAATCGTTTCGCAGGCATCCGTAGGCCATCCCGGGAGCGGGATGGCCTACGGGTTCCCCAGACGAAGACGTGTGGGCGGGCGTGCTAACTAAATCCTTCGGCACTTCACCACTGGCTGGAGGCTGGAGGATTCCGCGGGGTGAAGGTCAACGCCGGGACGCACACTCGTGTGACGCCTACAGTAGTCAGCGGGACGTGCGCGCCGGACGCCCGTACCCCGTGATCGACCTGATTCACAACTCCACAAAGGAAATTGAAAATGTCAACACTCACTGAATTCACGAAGACCAACCTGGATAAGCAAGGATTCGGAAATCTGGATGAGGCCGCCAAGTCTTGCTACGCGGGACCCTTACGATTCACACCGGCAGCGGGGACAGCCTTGATCATGGTCGGGTTGGCGTTGCAGTCGCCCGCTTTTCTTGGAGTGGGGGCAATCGTTCCGCTCACGGGGGCGATATTTCCCCGCGGCATGATTCTGGACCTGGTCTACAACCTCGGTGTTCGCCACCTGTTTCATGCGCCGGCTCTTCCGCCCACTCCGAGACCGCGACAGTTTTCGTACCTACTGTCCACCGTGCTCATTGCAGGTTCAGCCTTGTCCTTCTTCAACGGATTGTCAGTGTTGGGATTTGTGCTCGGAGGAATGGTCGCCCTCGGAGGCACAATCCTCACCACCACCCATTGGTGTCTCGGATCGTGGTTCTACAGACTATTCTTCAGTCACGCGGCCGTTTGAGCTGCTGACCGGGCAGGTTCCGGGACGGGATGCCTGAAGCGCTCACGGTGATGAACAGGTCGGTAGAAACGCCGAGGGTCACGTGCCTTCGCTGCCCGCCGCAGTGGATTCGATGCTGTTCAGCGCTGCTCGCAGCCGGGAATCGGCGTCTGTGGCAACCTCGCGAATTGCCGGGCTGTCACTGAGTTGGACCATAGTCATCGGGTCGATGGCTTGAACGATTGGCTCGCTCGCATTGGGGCCGCGGCGAACGACGACGTTACAGGGGAGGAGTACGCCCATGTCCGGTTCTGCGACCAGAGCCCGTTGAGCGAGAAGGGGATTGCACGCGCCGAGGATGACGTAATCGCCAAGGGCCTGGTCGCTGTCGACACCCAACTTGGCCTCAAAGGTAGACCGGACGTTGATTTCGGAGAGAACTCCGAAACCTTGTTCCGCGAGGAGTTCCCGGATCCGGCTCACCGCTTGTTCGTACGGCAGCGAAACGGTGACCGTGTGGGCGTAACTCATGGATTCTCCAATGTTCGCACCATGGCGAAAAGTTTGGACCGGCCGGTCGTCCCGATCATACGACCGAGACCGTCCAGCAGGAAGCTGCTGAGCCGACCAATGGATTTCATTTGGCTTTCTCGCCGAGTACCGTCAACCGTTCGCGGTATTCCTCGGCGTTCAGTTCACCCTTGGCGAATCGTTCGTCCAGAACCTGACGCGCGGCGCTCGGTCCTCGTGGACGCGAATCGGCTGACGAATCATCGCGCCGACCGCGGTTCGCTCCGCCGGCCAAGGCGCGGACTGCCCAGATGACCAGTAAGACAATGCCGACGAGTGCCGGTCGTCTGCGCGGTAAGCAGCCCAAACTGTCCAAAGCGCAGGAGAAGCATCTGATCGAGGTCCACCAGCGAGGCGAACACACCACCGCGCAGATCGCTGAACTCTTCAGCGTCGGGAGGTCCACGGTCTACCGCGCAATCCAGCGCGCCGGCGACACCGACGTTTAGATTCGAAAAACTTCACCGTCCAAAGCCGGAATCCGCACCGGTGCGCCCTAAACGTGAATTTCCGTACCGATCCTCCTCAGACCCCGGCTTCGCCCGCGTCGGGCTACTCCTCGCTGCTGTTCTATCTGGGGACGGCGGCCTTTGTGCTGATGCCGGCGGGCGCCATCGCAGCCTCCGCGGCCCGGTCCCCGCCGCGGGACCGGGCCAGCGGTTCGACGGCCAACCAGGCCCCTCTCCCGGGATGAACCGGGAACGATCCATTTTCCAGACCGCCGACGGTAGTCCTTAGACACCGGAGTTTCTGGCCCGGCGCTGCGCCAGGTAAGAGATGCCCCCGGCCAGTGCCAGCAGGGCGGCCGCGATCCCCACGGTCAGCGGCGCGTTCTGATCATTGGGTGCTCTGACCTGATCCGGCGCGGCACCCGCCGGTGCCGTTCCCGCAGGGGAGCTGGCAGCAGTTGCGGAACCGGATGCCATGCCGGAGCCGCCCATGTTCATGCCGGGCATGCTGCCGCCGGAGCCGGCCGAGCAGCCAGCCAGGGCGATGGCTGCGGCGATCGCAGCGGATGAGACGGTCATGTGCTTCTTGTTCATGAAAAATTTGTCCTTCAAGACATCCGCAGACGCTGGGCGGCAGGGTAACAACGCACGTTAGCTGATTATAGAGGTTCTAAAATTGCGACCGGTGTACGGGGGCGGTTGGCAGCAGACGGTCCACAAAGACGCCGGAGCGATCTCCGCAAACAGCCAAGCAGCGGGCCCGATGGGTGGTGGAAAGTTTGACTAGGCTCGTGTCTTTCGAGACTTAGTCCGCGGAAGTTGCGGTTCATAGCGTGTGCCCGCGCCAATCCATGCACCTGGCAAGATAGCCACCGGACAGTTCACCGGGGTGCGCTGTCAAGCCGCTGTTGCCGTCATCGGGAAGTCGTGGCCGCCGGACAGGCCAGCCGAAAGCAACAGTGAGTGTGGTTGCGAGGAACACGACAGGGATACTGTGTCAGCGGCTGCTCGCCTCAGGCCGCCGGCTGACGGCATTTGGGTTGCCCGGCGAGGCATCGAAGCCGGCCCCGGGTGGAGGAACAGTTACAAACTGTAGATCAACTACCCTAGACGGGAGTACCGCGACGGCCGCCGACCTTAAGCTGCAGCCGGGAGAGGCGTTCAGCTCAAGTCTCGGGCAAGCTGCTCGATGGGATGCAGGCCGCGCCCGAAACGGGCTATCGCTTCCCGGTGCCGGTCGAGTTGGCCGTAGGGCAGGTATCGGACATGCAAATCAGCGATCCGGCTGAATGCCGGTCGCCGGAGCTGGGCACGAACGTCCTCCTCGCGGGCATCCGGAGCCACGAGATACAGTGCGAGAACTGCCCCTCTTTCGCCGGAGAGCGCCAGATCAAGCGTCCGAACGATTCCTGAGTAAATCGATGTGCTGTGCTCAACTTCGAAAGCGGCAGTGACGTTTCCGCCAGATTCCAGCCACAGTCCGTCAATGAGCCTGATTGCGCCGGCAGCAGTGCCGCTCCTGAGTCCGGGCGGAAGCTCGGTCAGGCAGCCGTCGGCCAAGCAGCCGCCCCCGTAGGGTCTGCTGCGATCGTTACTGGCGATCCACACATCGAACCCGAGTGAGAGGCCGAGGTCGCGGAGCCATCCCTGTACCTCGGTGTGCGTGACGTCATCTCGCTCGGCGACCATTTGCGCTTTGTCCAGCTTCGCTTCCTCCCTCACCCGGGCAAGGTCGGCGTGTCACGCTGCTCGAGCTGCCATTGTGTCAATGCCTGGCAGCGGTGGAGCAGGGAAGCGGCCGGTCCCGATGTCGAAGAGCAAGCCGGCGATCGCGCCGAGGTCGTTCGACAGCAAATCCCGAAACATCTCGTTGATCGACATCACACCTCGGCGCATGCTGAGGTATTCGTCCCAGCTCCCGGCCTTCACCTTGTTGCCGGTCAACCCGTTGTACCCCTTGACGATTGCGGTGTTGAACGGCGGCATGAGTGTGGGGTGCAGGAAGTACAGCAGGTTCGCCGCGGCTGGCCCCAGACCCTTGATCTTCCGTTCGGCGAACGACCGCACTGCCGTCAGCAACTGCGCCTCCGTAGTGCAACACCGGCACGTCTCCAGCATTCTGCCGAACGCCAACTGGTTGCCGCGGTCCTCATAGATATCCGGGATCCTCAGCTTTGGTTTCCAAAGAAATGCGTGATCTGCACCCTTGAAGATCTGGCGCTGCTCGGCAACCCCATGCACCACGGTCTCCAGCGAAGAACCCCGGGAAGCAGTACCGAAGGTGTTGGCTTCGATCTCCGCGCTCACCTGCTCAATCCCGCGGCGAAGGGAGCGGAAGTTCTTGATGCGCTCAGGCCAGAGGAACCACGTCCTGTACGTACCGGCAGTATCATCCCGCCAACGTAAAATCAGCTCCCGAAGGGCGGACTCATCAAAGGGAGAACGAGAACGTGCTGAGGCGAGATCGCGGGTCACATATGAAGTATGAGTGAACGAGCCCGCTTTCCTTAGCATGACGCGTACGTCGCCCTCGACCGTTTCAGGCAGCGCACACGGCCAATTTGAAGTCGTTCCGGCAGACGATTGTTCTCCCTGATTTATCTACCGGGGCCGTTGCAGGACATCAGATGCCCTCCGGGTGCCGCTGCACGCGCCGTCGAGGCGGTGTCGGCGGCCGCCAATGTCTCGTCGTCCACAAGGGGCCAGCCCGGCATGGTCCAGCTATCCGGGGGTGCTGGTGCCAGCAACCCCTTACTTCGTCGTCCCTGCCGTCGCTGGGATGGGTTGTCGGCTTGTCCGGTATGGCAACACCGCGGCCGGCGAGCACGGACTCAGCTGTCCGGTGGGCACCCAGGGGGTCCGAATTTCTTTTGAGCCGGCGGCAATGACCGGGCCGCAGTGGTCGGCATGTTCATCGCGGTCGATGAGATGCTCCCGTGGAAGCGGATGGACAACCGCGCGGTCGCCATCGCCATTGCGCTGGCCGTGAAATTGCGTGGGCGTCCGTCCTCGCACTCTGATGATGGGGCTGCAAAGCTCCTATCAAGCACCTGGTCCAGCTTCCGAATCGCGCGATCTGCTCAGCTCCCGACTGCGGCCGGGCCGAGGCCGTTGTCCTCTTCGCCATTCCTAGACCCCTCGTTCCGGTGTTTCAGTCCAGCCTTCGTGCGCTTTCCGCGGAACGTACGAGCTTCCCGCACGGGGCTAACTGACGGTGAGTTGGGTGTACATCCCGGCGGCGTAGTG
>NZ_JARUXE010000120.1 GCF_030433895.1 Arthrobacter sp. PsM3
TTCCTGCTCGCGGCCCCGATGGGCCTGATCGGACGCTACATCCGCACGAAGCTCGAAGACACCCCGGTGTTCCGCGAACTCGCAGCGGAGGACCAGGCCATCAAGGCGCCGGTCTTCGGCCTCTTCCGGAACCACTGGCGGCTGCTGCTGCGGGCGGTCGGCGCGGTGCTGCTCAACGCCGTGGGCTTCTATGTGATTCTCAGCTACATGCCGACGTACCTGTCCTCGGAACTGGGCCTCGGAAAAACCGAATCGTTCCTGGCGACCACCATCGCGCTGGTGACGTACATCGGGTTCATCTTCCTGACCGGAATGCTCTCCGACCGTTACGGCCGGAAGAAGGTGCTGATCGCGGCATCCATCAGCTTCATCGTGCTGACCGTGCCTGCCTTCGCCCTGCTGGGGACCGGCAACTTCCTGGTGATCGTCCTCGTCCAGGTCCTGCTGGGCGGCATGCTCACCCTCAACGACGGCACCCTGCCGAGCTTCCTGGCCGAAATGTTCCCCACCCGTGTCCGCTACAGCGGCTTCGCGGTCAGCTTCAACCTCTCCAACGCGCTCTTCGGCGGCACCGC
>NZ_JARUXE010000121.1 GCF_030433895.1 Arthrobacter sp. PsM3
AAGATCATGCAGGAACTCGAGGCGTTCTTCCGCGGCGCGGGCTGGAACGTCATCAAGGTCGTCTGGGGCCGTGAGTGGGATGACCTGCTGGCCAAGGACGAGGACGGCTCGCTCGTGAAGATCATGAACGAAACCGTCGACGGGGACTACCAGACCTACAAGGCCGAGTCCGGCGCGTTCGTCCGGGAGCACTTCTTCGGGCAGACCCCGCAGACCAAGGAAATGGTCCAGGACCTCACCGATGACCAGATCTGGAACCTCAAGCGCGGCGGCCACGACTACAACAAGGTCTACGCCGCGTACAAGGCCGCGACCGAGTTCAAGGGCAAACCCACCGTCATCCTGGCCCACACGGTCAAGGGCTACGGCCTGGGCACCCACTTCGAGGGCCGCAACGCGACCCACCAGATGAAGAAGCTCACCCTCGCGGACCTCAAGGCCTTCCGCGACCACCTGCGCATCCCGATCACGGACGACCAGCTCGAAGCGGACCTCTACCGGCCCCCGTACTACCACCCCGGCATGGACTCCCCCGAGATCCAGTACCTCATG
>NZ_JARUXE010000122.1 GCF_030433895.1 Arthrobacter sp. PsM3
GCCAGCGCGCTGCGCCGCGCCGGCTACGACGTCGTCGAACTCGACGGCAGCTACGCCGCCTGGGAAGCCCGGCAGCCGCTGGGGTCCCTCTCCAGCAACTGATCCAGGCACCATCTGAAGTGATTGATTGACATGCGTTGGCGGCGGTCCGGGACACCTGGCCGCCGCCAACGTCTGTCCCAAAATAAGTGGAGTAAACAGATGACGCCCGGTAACGCCCCTTCACCGCAGGACCTCGGGGCCCGGGGGGAAAACCGAAGCACGCGGGAGGCCATCTCGCTGGGCCTGCGGCAGAACCTGGCCCAGTTCATGCTCCTCGTAGCCGTCAACGCGCTCGTCGGCGGCACCCTGGGCCAGGAACGCACGGTCCTCCCACTGCTGGCCGGGCAGGTCTTCCATCTCGACCTCTACACGTCCGCGCTGACCTACATCCTGGCCTTCGGCCTCGCCAAGGCCGCCACCAATTACTTCGCCGGCACCCTCTCCGACCGCTACGGCCGCAAACCCGTCCTGATCGCCGGCTGGGTCATCGCCCTTCCCGT
>NZ_JARUXE010000123.1 GCF_030433895.1 Arthrobacter sp. PsM3
TCGTAGGCCAGCTCACCGGAGAACGAGATCCGGCAGATCCGGGCCCGGACGCCGGACGCGAGGGTGGTTTCCTTGAACGTCATGAACGGGAAAGCCTCGGCCTCCAGGCCGCCGTCGGCCGCCAGTTCCGGGGCCAGTTTCGCCACGACGGCGCGGGATTTGGGCCCGACGACGGCGATGGTGGACCACTGCTCCGTGACGGAGGTGCAGTGCACGTCCAGTTCGGGCCATTCGGTCTGCAGCCATTCCTCCAGCCAGTCCAGGACCTTGGCGGCGCCGCCGGTGGTGGTGGTCATGAAGAACCGGTCCGGATCGAGGCGGAGTGTGACGCCGTCGTCGAAGATCATGCCGTCGGGGGTGCACATCACGCCGTAGCGGGCCGAACCCGGCGCCAGTTTCTTGAACGCGTTGGTGTAGATGCGGTTCAGGAACTCGCCCGCGTCCTTGCCGCGGATCTCGATCTTGCCCAGGGTGGTGGCGTCCATGAAGCCCACGGATTCGCGGACGGCCGCGCATTC
>NZ_JARUXE010000124.1 GCF_030433895.1 Arthrobacter sp. PsM3
CGGTTGGCGATCTCGGTGACTCCGAGCAGTGGTTCGTCGGCGGTGAACGTCCGCAGTACGGCGATGGCGTTGACGATGACGGAGGTGCCCTTGGTGTCGCCGCTTCCGGTGGTTTCGGGAGTTTCTGCTGGTGTCATGGTGTCCACCATCATTCCGTATTAAGGGCCGGAAGCGGCGCCACGGTGGATGTGGCGCCGCTTCTTGCGGGGTCAGGAGGGTCGGGGGATGGTCAGGGGCGGTCAGCGGGCGGTTAGGCGCCCACGATGTTGTATTCGGGGCCGAAGGGGAACTTGGTGATGTTCTCGGCACCGTCCTCGCCGACCACCAGGATGTCGTGTTCGCGGTATCCGCCGGCGCCGGGTTGGCCGTCCAGGACGGTGATCATCGGTTCCATGGAGACCACCATGCCCGGTTCCAGCACGGTGTCGATGTCCTCGCGGAGTTCCAGTCCGGCTTCGCGGCCGTAGTAGTGGCTGAGGACGCCGAAGGAGTGCCCGTAGCCGAAGGTCCGGTTGGC
>NZ_JARUXE010000125.1 GCF_030433895.1 Arthrobacter sp. PsM3
GGCAGGCGCCATCCCCAGCTCTGCATCGAATCGGAACTGAGCAGCGCGGTGAGCAGGCCCGCGAGCAGGGAGCCCAGCAGCAGGCCCGCGGCCGTACTGGCCGGCACGACGGCGGCGTACAGCCCGCGCTTGTTGGCCGGGGCGTACTCCACGAGGAAGGCGGAGGCGCCGGCGTATTCACCGGAAGCGGAGAAGCCCTGCGCCACGCGGATGATCAGGAGCAGGATCGGAGCCCAGATGCCGATGGTGTCGTAGCCGGGGATCAGGGCGATGCAGAAGGTCGCTCCGGACATGATCAGGATGGACAGGGACAGTGCCGTCCGGCGCCCCACCCGGTCTCCGATGTGGCCCCAGACGAAGCCTCCGAGGGGCCGCACCAGGAACGAGATGGCGAACAGGGCGAAAGTCAGCAGGAGCCCTGTCTGTGGGTTGGATTCGGGGAAGAAGACCGCGGCGATGGTGACTGCCAGGTAACCGTAGACGGCGTAGTCAAACCACTCGACGAAGTTGCC
>NZ_JARUXE010000126.1 GCF_030433895.1 Arthrobacter sp. PsM3
GGCGGTACGTGGGCCTGAGAGATTCCTGGGGAGGATTTGCTCCTACGGCGCCTGCAGAACGTACCGGCAGGACTCTCCCGCCGCAGATCATAAGCATGTGTCGCTTGTGGGTGACACAACTCACACAGTAGCCGCTGTGCGGGCCACGCACAAAAATTACTTCCGGGGCGTCAAATATTTTGGCTGTGCTACTTCCACTGCTTGGGCCACTTGACGTTCATCAGCAACAGTCCCAGCAGAAGCGCGTCGACGGTCATGATTGCGGCCATGAGGTAGGCCCAGCCGATCATCATGAGTTGTTCACCGCCGACCGACAGCCGGCAGCGCGGGGGTGCATCAGAATGCCCATGACAATCTCCTGACCTGGAATCCCCCCAGTCACTCGATAGTCACCCCAGTGTGCCACGGCGGGGCCCCGCACGGAACGGGGGACCCGTCGCTACTTCAGCACGACGGTCCGGTTGCCCTGGAGGAAGACGCGTCCCTCGCAGTGCCAGC
>NZ_JARUXE010000127.1 GCF_030433895.1 Arthrobacter sp. PsM3
GGTTGTCTGTTCTACGGCGACGAACTTGCGTTCACGCCACCGCTCGGACCAGGCCAGCCGCCAGCCCGAAGGTTTCGCACCAGCGGCAGTTGTTTCACGTGAAACACTGTCTTTGCCAACGCACGCGGGGGAGACTCCACTGCCCCGGCAGTGGGGCACCCCTTGTTCCGGCCATAGCCAGAAGGTGCGCACCGTGCACGACCCAGGCATGCCGACCGGATCACGCTCGGTATTCCCCCCACTAGAGGCTGCTACCTCGAGTCCACAGCGGCCACAATCGGGGGTTGTCTGTTCTACGGCGACGAACTTGCGTTCACGCCACCGCTCGGACCAGGCCAGCCGCCAGCCCGAAGGTTTCGCACCAGCGGCAGTTGTTTCACGTGAAACACTGTCTTTGCCAACGCACGCGGGGGAGACTCCACTGCCCCGGCAGTGGGGCACCCCTTGTTCCGGCCATAGCCAGAAGGTGCGCACCGTG
>NZ_JARUXE010000128.1 GCF_030433895.1 Arthrobacter sp. PsM3
GAGGTCTTCGCCCACAACGTCGAGACCGTCCCGCGGATCTTCAAGCGCATCCGCCCCGCGTTCCGATACGACCGCTCCCTGGACGTCATCACCCAGGGCCGCAAGCTCGGCATGGTCACCAAGTCCAACCTGATCCTGGGCATGGGCGAGACCCGAGAGGAAATCTCCGAAGCCCTCCAGGACCTGCACGACGCCGGCTGTGACCTGATCACCATCACCCAGTACCTGCGCCCCTCCGAACGCCACCTCCCGGTGGACCGCTGGGTCAAGCCCCAGGAATTCGTGGACCTGCAGCACGAAGCCGACGAGATCGGCTTCCTCGGCGTCATGTCCGGGCCCCTGGTCCGCTCCTCCTACCGCGCCGGCCGGCTCTGGGCCACCGCGATGCGCAAGAAAGGCTGGGACATCCCGGCCCACCTCGCCCACATCGAGTCCTCCGGCACCACCCGCCAGGAAGCCAGCTCACTCCTCGC
>NZ_JARUXE010000129.1 GCF_030433895.1 Arthrobacter sp. PsM3
GCCTGGTGGAACTCCCCTTCGCCGGGATTTCGTGCCAGCACCGTGTCCCGGATGGTTTCAAGCCGCGCGTCCATTCAAACTCCCTCAATCCGTCGCCCCTCATTGGGCGCTCCAAACAAGCCTGTCCATCGTGTCATCGGGCCATGAGGGATCTCCATTCGAACATCGGTCAATGACCCGTATGACGGATTCGGTTCTGCTGCCAGGCCCGGATTCCCGTTGCGTCCAAGCAGGGCCTGTCGGCGTGGGTCTCCAACGCCTGGTTCTGGGGACTGCCCAGCCGTCGCCGGTTGCCGTCGCTGGTCGGGGTTTCTAGCCGAGGGAAGCCTGTACTTCGTTTTTGGGCGGGCGGCCGCCCAGACGTGTGGTGACCCGGTTCGCCGCAGCGGCGCACGCCTCCCCCAGGCTCTGCAATCTTTCCCGTGAAACCCGGAACCGGGGAGCCGGAATCAGGA
>NZ_JARUXE010000012.1 GCF_030433895.1 Arthrobacter sp. PsM3
CCGGCCCCCGTACTACCACCCCGGCATGGACTCCCCCGAGATCCAGTACCTCATGAAACGCCGCCGCGCGCTCGGCGGCTTCGTCCCCGAACGCCGCTCCAAGCACTCCGAGGTCAAGCTCCCGGAGGAGAAGGTCTACGAGGTCGCCAACCGCGGCTCCGGCAAGCAGCTGGCAGCCACCACCATGGCGTTCGTCCGGCTGCTCAAGGACCTTATGCGGGACAAGGAATTCGGCCAGCGGATCGTGCCGATCATCCCGGACGAGGCGCGCACCTTCGGCATGGACGCGTTCTTCCCGACGGCGAAGATCTACAACCCGAACGGCCAGAACTACCTGTCGGTGGACCGCGAGCTCGTCCTGGCCTACAAGGAGTCCATCTCCGGCCAGATCGTGCACGCCGGCATCAACGAGGCCGGGTCGGTGGCGGCGTTCACCGCCGCGGGAACCTCCTACGCCACGCACGGCGAGCCGCTGATCCCGATCTACGTGTTCTACTCGATGTTCGGCTTCCAGCGCACCGGCGATTCCTTCTGGGCCGCCGCGGACCAGATGACCCGCGGGTTCATCATCGGTGCCACCGCCGGGCGCACCACACTGACCGGCGAAGGCCTGCAGCACGCCGACGGCCACTCCCCGATTCTGGCCGCCACCAACCCGGCGGTCCTCAGCTATGACCCTGCCTACGGCTACGAGATCGGCGTCATCATGCGCGACGGCCTCAACCGCATGTATGGTCCGGGCCTGGCGGACAACGACCCGTCGCGGAACGTGATGTACTACATCACGGTCTACAACGAGCCGATCTCCCAGCCGGCTGCTCCGGCGGAACTCGACGTCGAGGGCATCATCAAGGGCATCTACCTGCTGGCGCCGGCCAAGATTGACGGCCCGCGCACGCAGATCCTGGCCTCCGGCGTCTCGGTGCCGTGGGCCCTCGAGGCCCAGCGGATCCTCGCCGAGGACTGGGGCGTTTCCGCGGACGTCTGGTCCGTAACGTCCTGGACCGAACTGCGCCGCGACGCCATGGCGGCCGAGGAAGAAGCCTTCCTCAACCCCGGCCAGCCCGCCCGCGTCCCGTTCGTGGCCCAGCAGCTCGCCGGCGCCACCGGCCCGATCGTGGCCGTGACCGACTACATGAAGGCCGTCCCGGACCAGATCCGCCAGTTCCTGCCGAACGAGTTCGCCTCGCTCGGCGCGGACGGCTTCGGCTTCTCCGACACCCGAGCCGCTGCCCGCCGCTTCTTCAAGAACGACATCCACTCCGTGGTTGTCCGTTCCCTGCAGATGCTGGCCCGCCGCGGCGAGGTGGATGCCCAGGCTCCGGCCCAGGCAATCGAGAAGTACCGCCTGCACAACGTGAACGCCGGCACCACCGGCAACGCCGGCGGCGACTCCTAGGGTCAGTCCAACAGCGTACGACGGCGGTCCCCACTTGAAGGCGGGGGCCGCCGTCGGCGTTAATCAGCATTCCGACGCCCGTCCGGGAATCCGACGCGGCTGCGGTGCGCCGCTGTGATCCAGCACTGTGATCCAGCACAAGGTGCCTTGTAGCCTTTGCACAAATGGAGCTTGGGCGGGCCGCACCGTATGCTCGATGCATGGCCGAGCCGATCACCACTCCCGCAAAACGCAAGCCCGCCTCGAGGGCGATGTCCCCGGAGAAGGTCGAGACGCTCAAGAAGCTCCGGGGAAGCGTCGGGCAGCTCTCCACGACGACGCTGCGCCAGTTGGAGAAGTCCCTGCCGTGGTACAGCCGGCTGAACTCGGACGAACGCTCCGCCCTGGGCATGGTGGCCCAGAACGGCATCGCCGCCTTCGTCACCTGGTACGAGCGCCCCAGCTCGCCGTCGTGGATCCTGTCCGACGTCTTCGGCACCGCGCCTACCGAACTCACCCGCTCCATCAGCCTGCAAAAGGCCCTCCAGCTGATCCGGATCGTCGTTGAGGTGGTCGAGGACCAGGTCCCCGTGATCGCCCCCGAAGCGGACCAGGGCGCGCTGCGCGAGGCTGTGCTGCGGTACTCCCGGGAGGTGGCCTTCGCCGCCGCCGACGTCTACGCCCGCGCCGCCGAAACCCGCGGATCGTGGGACACCCGGCTCGAAGCCCTCATCGTGGATGCGATCCTGCGTGGCGAAAACACCGATGCCCTGCGGTCCCGGATTGCCGCCCTGGGCTGGAAGGCACAGGAGCGTTTCACCGTCATGGTGGGCAATTCCCCGTCCGAACCGAACGCCAGCTACGTCAGCGAACTGCGCCGCACCGCGGGGCGCTTCGCCGAGGACGCCCTCGTCGGAATCCAGGGCGACCGGCTCATCCTCATCCTCGGCGGCCTCCACGACCGCGAGACCGCCTACCTGAAACTCGCCGAACTCTTCGCCCCGGGGCCGGTCGTCTACGGCGCCGAAGCGGCTTCCCTGCTGGAGGCCAGCGGATCCGCCCAGTCCGCCTTTGCCGGGCTGACTGCTGCCCGCGCCTGGCCCGCCGCGCCGCGTCCGGTAGCTGCCGATGACCTCCTGCCCGAGCGCGTGATCTCCGGCGACGACGCCGCCCGGCGTTCCCTCGTCAAAAATATTTACCGGCCCCTGCTCGCGGCCTCCAACGGGCTGGTGGAGACCCTGGGCACCTACCTCGAGCTCGGCCATTCCCTCGAAGCCACAGCCCGTGAACTCTTCGTCCACGCCAACACCGTGCGCTACCGGCTCAAGCGCGTCTGCGACGTCACGGGCTGGGATCCGCTGTTGCCGCGGGAGGCCTTTGTGCTCCAGACCGCCCTCGTCGTGGGCCGGCTCGCGACCCCGCCGAAGCCCGCCACCGAACGGCAGCCGTCGCGTAATAACCCCTGAGCAGTTGTAGACTTCCTACAAAGTGACCCTGTGAGCTTGGTGCATGAATGCACCGATAATCACGCCGTAGTTTGGAAAGCTGGATACGTGCTTGCAATCGTCTGCCCTGGACAGGGCTCCCAGACCCCCGGCTTTCTCGCCCCCTGGCTGGAACTGCCCCCCGTCGCAGGCCACTTGGCCGCCCTGAGCGAAATCGCAGGTATCGACCTCACCGCCCACGGCACCACCTCGGATGAAGAGACGATCAAGGACACCGCCGTGGCGCAGCCCCTGATCGTCGCCGCCGGGCTGGTGGCCGCGCAGTCCCTGTTCGACGTCGAACTCGCCACCTTGCCGGTCATCCTTGCCGGCCACTCCGTCGGCGAAATCACGGCCTCCGCCCTCGCCGGCGTGCTGACGGAAACCGAAGCCATGACCTTCGTCCGGGAACGCGCCAACGGCATGGCGGCCGCCGCGGCGGCCACGCCCACCGGCATGAGCGCCGTGGTGGGCGGCGACCCCGCCGAGGTGCTCGCCGCGATCGAGGCCTGCGGTGCCACGGCGGCCAACGTCAACGGCGCGGGCCAGACCGTCGCCGCCGGAACCCTGGACCAGCTCAAGGCCCTCGCGGAAAACCCCCCGGCCAAGGCCCGGGTCATTCCGCTGAAAGTTGCCGGCGCGTTCCACACCTCGCACATGTCCCCCGCCGTCGCGGCGCTGCAGGCCCTCCGGCCCAAGCTGCACCCGCGGAACCCGCAGGTCCCCCTGCTGTCCAACTTCGACGGCGCGCAGGTCACCGATGGTGACGCCGCCGTGGAGAGCCTGATTGCCCAGGTGTCCCGCCCGGTCCGCTGGGACCGCTGCATGGAAACGCTCGTGAAGCGGGGCGTGACCGGCGTCATTGAACTGGCCCCCGCCGGAACGCTGGCCGGCCTCGCCAAGCGCGGCATGCCGGGCGTGAAGACCGTCACCGTCAAGACCCCGGACGACCTGTCCGCCGCCCTGGCCCTATTCGCAGAACTGGAAGGACAGGCATGAGCGTTCCCACTTTGAAGCAGGCACCCCTGCACGAGAACACCCGCGTTATGGGAGTCGGTGCGTACCGGCCGGACGTGATCGTCACCAACGATGACGTCTGCCAGTGGATCGATTCCTCCGACGAGTGGATCCGCCAGCGCACCGGCATCATCACCCGGCACCGCGCCCCCGCCGACATCAGCGTCATCGACATGGCCGAAGGCGCTGCCCGCGAGGCCTTGCAAAAGGCCGGCATCGAGGCGTCCCAGCTCGGCGCCGTCATCGTCTCCACCGTGACGCACCCCTACGCGACCCCGTCCGCGGCGGCGAGCCTCGCCGACCGCCTCGGCGCGACACCGGCCCCGGCCTTTGACATCTCCGCCGCGTGCGCCGGGTACTGCTACGGCATCGCCCAGGCCGACGCGCTGGTCCGCTCCGGCGCTGCCAACTACGTCCTGGTGGTCGGCGCGGAAAAGCTCTCCGACGTCATCGACAACACCGAGCGCACCATCTCCTTCCTGCTCGGCGATGGCGCGGGCGCCGTTGTGATCGGTCCCTCCGACACGCCCGGCATCGGCCCGTCGGTGTGGGGCTCGGATGGCAGCAAGTGGGATGCGATCGGCATGACCCACTCCATGCTGGACCTCCGCGAGCTCGCCACCGCCGGCAGGCAGGGAGGCGCACTGAGCGCCGAAGAAGCTGCCGTCACCGACGCGGCCGTCTGGCCCACGCTCCGCCAGGACGGCCAGACGGTCTTCCGCTGGGCCGTCTGGGAAATGGCCAAGGTGGCCCAGCAGGCACTGGACGTCGCCGGCATCACTGCCGAGGACCTCGCAGCCTTCATCCCTCACCAGGCGAACATGCGGATCATCGACGAGATGGCCAAGAAACTCAAGCTGCCGGAGCACGTCATCATCGCGCGGGACATCGCCGACGCCGGCAACACCTCCGCCGCCTCCATCCCCCTCGCCACCCACCGCCTGCTGCAGGAAAACCCGCAGCTCAGCGGCGGGCTTGCACTGCAGATCGGCTTCGGCGCCGGACTGGTTTTCGGTGCCCAAGTGATCGTGCTTCCGTAGGCGTCCTTGTTTCCCCCCGCGTTCCCCCAGCCCTAAATCCCACCGCAAGCCGAACCCTCGGTTTGAATCATTTCCGTCCCGGGCTGCCAGCACACCGGCAGCCCGGGACAACAACAGAAAAGGAGCCATCAATGGCGAGCAACGAAGAGATCCTGGCCGGCCTGGCTGAAATCGTCAACGAAGAGACCGGCCTGGCCACCGAGGCCGTCGAACTGGACAAGTCCTTCACCGAGGACCTGGACATCGACTCCATCTCCATGATGACCATCGTCGTCAACGCCGAAGAGAAGTTCGGCGTGCGCATCCCGGACGAAGAGGTCAAGAACCTCAAGACCGTCGGCGACGCCGTCAGCTTCATCGCGAACGCACAGGCCTAATTCAGGCCCCGGCCGGTCCGGGGGTGCAGCTGCACCACCGGACCGCGCCTTTTCAGCACCATCCACAGCACCACCCCAGAGTTTTTCAAACGCGGGCCCCGGCAACCTCTCCAGGTGCCGGATATGGCTGGCGCACCGACAGAGAGTGATCCCATGGCACGCAAAGTAGTCATTACCGGTCTGGGTGCCACCACACCCATTGGCGGCGATGTCCCCACGATGTGGAAGAACGCGCTCAAGGGCGTCTCCGGCGCGCACACGCTTGAAGATGACTGGGTGGCCAAGTACGAACTGCCCGTCCACTTTGCCGCACGCGCGACCACCCCCGCGACTGAGGTCCTGAGCCGGGTTGAGGCCAAGCGCATGGACCCCTCCACCCAGTTCGCCGTCGTCGCCTCCCGCGAAGCCTGGGCCGACTCCGGCATCACGGAGGTCGACCACGACCGCCTGGCCGTGGCCTTCGCCACCGGCATCGGCGGGGTCTGGACCCTCCTTGACGCCTGGGACACCCTGCGCGAAAAGGGCCCCCGCCGCGTCCTGCCGATGACCGTGCCCATGCTGATGCCCAACGGCCCGGCAGCAGCCGTCAGCCTTGACCTCGGCGCCCGCGCCGGCGCCCACACCCCCGTCTCCGCCTGCGCGTCCGGCACCGAAGCCGTGCACATGGGCCTGGACCTGATCCGCTCCGGCAAGGCCGACGTCGTCGTCTGCGGCGGCGCCGAAGCTGCCATCCACCCGATGCCGATCGCAGCGTTCGCCTCCATGCAGGCGCTCTCGCGCCGCAACGATGATCCCGAGCATGCCTCCCGCCCCTATGACCTCGACCGCGACGGCTTCGTCATGGGTGAAGGCGCCGGCGCCCTGGTGCTGGAGGCCGAGGAACACGCCCTGGCCCGCGGCGCCCGGATCTACGCCGAACTGGCCGGCACCTCGGTCACCGCCGACGCGTACCACATCACGGCCCCGGACCCCCAGGGCCTCGGCGCCACCCGGGCGTTGAAGGCCGCCATGTTCGACGGCCGGATCCAGCCTGAGGACGTGGTGCACGTCAACGCGCACGCCACCTCCACCCCGGTCGGCGACAAGCCCGAGTACGCGGCCCTCAAGGCCGCCTTGGGCAAGCAGCTGGACAGCGTCGCCGTCTCCGCCACCAAGTCGCAGATGGGGCACCTGCTGGGCGCTTCGGGTGCGGTGGAAGCCGTGCTGACCGTCATGGCCATCTACGACCGCAAGGCCCCGGTGACCATCAACCTCGAACACCAGGATCCGGAGATCCCGCTCGACGTCGTCACCACCGCCCGCGACCTGCCTTCGGGCAGCATCGCGGCGCTGAGCAACTCCTTCGGCTTCGGCGGCCACAACGCCGTGATCGCGGTGCGGAGCATCTAGCGCCGGATCCGGCGCTGCACGCCAGGATGGCGGCAATGTTCCTCGGGAACATTGCCGCCATCTGTCGTCTGGGGCTGCTATGGGCGGGTTGCGGTGTCCCGGCTGTGGTGGGAGCTAGCCGACCTGGTGGAGCCAGCGCACCGGGGCGCCTTCGGCGGCGTGCCGGAAGGGCTCGAGTTCCTCGTCCCAGGCTTCTCCAAGGGCAAGGGAGAGCTCATGGTAGACCGCGGAGGGGTCGCCGGCGCCGGATTCGTAGGCGTAGCGGATGCGGTCTTCGGAGACCATGATGTTGCCGTGCACATCCGTGGCGGCGTGGAAAATGCCAAGCTCGGGCGTGTGCGACCAGCGGCCGCCATCAACACCCTGGCTGGGCTCTTCAGTCACTTCGTAGCGCAGGTGCGCCCAGCCTCGGAGGGCGGACGCCAGCTGGGCCCCCGTGCCCGGGTTTCCGGTCCACGACAGCTCGGCCCGGAACATTCCGGGCGCTGCTGGCTGAGCAGTCCACTCAAGATCCGTCCGCTTGTCCACAACAGAACCTATGGCCCACTCAACGTGGGGGCACAGGGCAGTTGGGGCCGAGTGAACGAACAACACACCGCGGGTCAGTGCAACAGACATTCCATCCTCCATAGCTGTAGGTACGTCTTCCCCAACGACCTCTGCCTGGATGTCTGTCTGTTGCGCGGGTCCGTAGTGAGCGGTGGTCCTTGCCAGACTATTAAGTTACTGCCCGGTTTCCCCGTGGGACCTGATGCCAAAGGGCTTCAAGCGACACTTGATAGTTGCCGGACGTGAGTCTCATTCTGCCGTACCCCCTCTAATTACGCCAGTGCAATTCGGCGCGTCCTTCCCGGCGCGCCGCACGGCGTCACGAATGGACCCTGCCGGGGTCCTTGGTTGCCCGACGCTCCGGGTTCAGGCCCTTGGATGGGCCTGCTGGTAGCTTTGCCGGAGCCTCTCGACGGAGACGTGCGTGTAGATCTGGGTGGTGGCCAGGCTGCTGTGGCCCAGGATTTCCTGCACCGCGCGGAGGTCTGCCCCGCCGTCGAGCAGGTGCGTGGCGGCGGTGTGCCGCAGGGCATGCGGCCCGGTCGCAGCCGTGTCCCCCAGGGCTGCCAGCAAGTCGTGGACGACAGCGCGAACCTGCCGCTGGTCCACCCGCCTGCCGCGCGCGCCCAGGAAGAGCGCCGGGCCGGAGGTGTCCGTGGCGAGGGAGGGCCGGCCCCGGCGCAGCCAGTCGTCGACGGCGAGCGCGGCAGGCAGTCCGTAGGGAACGGTGCGTTCCTTGTTGCCCTTGCCAAGCACCCGCAAGGTCCTGCGGTCGGGATCGAGATCGTCCACGTCGAGGCCTGCCAGCTCTCCGACCCGGATGCCGGTGGCGTACAGCAGTTCAACCATGGCCCGGTCCCGCAGAGGCATGGTTCCGCCCGCGGCGGCAGCAGACTCCGCATCTTCCACGAGCCGAAGGACCTGCTGCTGGTGCAGCACTCCGGGCAGGGACTTTTCCCGCTTTGGTGCCTTCAGCCGCAGGGCGGGGTCCGCCTGGATGAGTTCCTCACGGACGGCCCAGGCGGTGAAGGACCTGGCGGTGGCGGAGCGCCTGGCCAGGGTGGCGCGGGACATCCCCCCTTCACTCTGCGATCCGAGCCAGCGCCGCAGGGTGCCGAGCTCCAGCCCGGGGAGGTCCTCAACTCCTTCGGAGGCCGCATGCTCCAGGAGGCTGCGGACGTCGGAGAGGTAAGCGCGCACCGTGTGGGCCGAGCGTCCCCGCTCCGCCTCCAGGTAGCGGCCGAAGCCCTCGGCTGCGGTGGACAGGCCGGCTGGGATCTGTTGGGTGGGCACTCCCCCACTCTCGCAGGATTCACCCGGTGGTCAAGGATCCCGGCGGCGAGCCGCTGGTCTGCACGGTCCCTGCGGACGCGCCCCCGTCGCGCGTCGGGAACCCGGCCGCTACTCATCCTGGATTGCCTGACCGCTTCCAGCCTCCACGCTGCGACTCGGCCAGACCCAGCAGACCGAGTCGGCCCAGGCCAGCCCGCACCGAATCCGCGCTCAGTCCCGCGACAACGGTGAGCTTTTCCACCGAGGTGGTGGACCGCAGGGGCAGCGCATCCAGCAGAATGAGGTCCTCCAGGGTCAGGCCGTCCTGCACTGCCGCCCGGCCTGTCCTGGCCTCGGGCAGCGCCTCGCCGCTGGGCGAGGCCAGCTCCGCAATCTCCGCCGCATCGGTGACGCAGACCGCCCCGCCTTCCCGGAGCAGCCGGTGGCAACCGGCGGAATTCGCGCTGTGCACAGAGCCGGGCACGGCGCCGACGGCCCTGCCCAGGGTTTCCGCGTGGTGCGCGGTGTTGAGCGCACCGGATCTCCATCTCGCCTCCACCACCACGGTGACCGATGCCAGCGCGGCGATCAGCCGGTTGCGCTGGAGGAATCTGTACCGCGTCGGCGCAGACCCGGGCGGGACCTCGGCCAGGACCGCGCTCTGGTTCGCGACTGCCCGGAGCAGGTCCTCATTGCCGGACGGATAGAAACGGTCCACTCCCCCCGCCATTACGGCGATCGTGGGGATGCTGCCGGCGGAGCCGCCGGCGAGGGCAGCCCGGTGGGCGTGTGCGTCGATCCCGTAGGCGCCGCCCGAGACGATCGTGAATCCGCGCTGGGCCAGCGAATACCCAAGGTCGCCGGTCACGGCGGATCCGTAGGCGGTGCTGTCCCTGGAGCCGACGAGGGCAATCGATTTGCCGGCCGGGGGGAGCTGCTGCTCGACGCCGCGCCACCAAAGACAAATCGGCTCCTGCAGTCCGAGGTCGGCCAGCTGCCGGGGCCACAGGTCGTCTGACGGAATGATCACACGCCCGCCGAGCCGCTGCATGGTTGCGAGGTCCCGTGCCGGTGCCAGGTCCGGAATCCTTGGCGCCCAGCGCTTTCGGGCGACCGCCAGGCCCGTCCAGCCGCTGCCCTGGCTGTTCTGGTCCAGCAGCCGGAACATCTCCCGTTCCAGCTCCGGACCGGCGGCCAGCTCGCCGATGGCGATCCGCAGTCCGTCCTCCGCCCCGGCGATGTGCACGAGTGCGAGGCCTGCGGCGTCCTGCGGCTCGAACAGTCGGGACAACGCCGCCCGTGCCGTCCGTTCGCTCTCTGTCATGGTGCTGTTGTCCTTTCACTGGGTGGCGGTTGGTCGTGGCGCCGCAGTTCCCGCGGCAGCCTTGTGCGGTGTCTGGTCAGGCGGCGGCCTGCCGAAGGCTCAGTGCCAGTCCGATATCGTCGGCCGCGGGGATATCCCGGTGACCGAGGTCCGCCAGGGTCCACGCCAGACGCAACACGCGGTCGTAGCCGCGGGCCGTGAGCACCCCACGTTCCATCGCGAGGTCCAGGATCCGGGTGGTGGGGACGCCGAGCCGCAAGGCACCCCGGAGCACCCGGCCCGGCACCTGGGCGTTGGTCTCCAATCCGAACGGGAGCAGCCTCGCGAGCTGGCGCTGCCTCGCTGCGTGGACACGGGCTGCGATGGTGGCGGTGTCCTCCTCCGCCCCCGGCTGGCCAAAGTCGGCCAGCGATACCCGCTCCAGCTGCAGCTGGATGTCGACCCGGTCCAGCAGCGGCCCCGACAGCCGGGCCAGGTAGCGCCGGCGGATCGTAGGGGTGCAGATGCAGTCGATCCCCTTGCCCGTTGCTTTGCCGCAGGGACACGGGTTGGCCGCAAGAACCAGCTGGAAGCGGGCCGGGTAGGCCGCTGTTCCGGCCGAACGATGAAGTACCAGTTGGCCGCTCTCCAGCGGCTGCCGCAGCGCATCCAGCACCCGGCGTTCGTATTCGGGGGCCTCGTCAAGGAACAGCACCCCGCGGTGCGCCCGCGAGGCGGACCCGGGCCGCGGCAGCCCGGTGCCACCCCCAATGATCGCGGCCGCAGTGGCGGTGTGGTGCGGGCTCTCGTAGGGCGGCCTGCGCACAAGCTGAAGGGAAGCTGAGGTCAGTGTGCACAGCGAATGGATGGCGGTCACTTCCATGGCCTCGGCATCACCCAGGTCCGGCAGGAGCCCGGGCAGCCGTTCAGCCAGCATCGTCTTACCCGCGCCCGGCGGCCCGGTCAGCAGCAGATGGTGGGCGCCAGCGGCGGCGACTTCCAGGGCTCTCCTGGCGTCCCCCTGCCCGGCGACGTCACGCATGTCCGGTGGTGCACAGGACGGCGTGTCAGCACCGGCGTCAGGTTCACCAGGTTCCGGCTCGGGTTCAAAGTCGAGGGCGAGCTGCTGCGGGTCGGCGCCGAAATCAAAGGCCAACCGGGCCAGTGTGGCATAGCCCTGCACGCGGGCGCCGGGCACGAGTTCCGCCTCGGCGGCGTTTGCCTGCGCCACAACGACGTCCGCGTAGCCTGCACGGACCGCGGCCATAACGGCGGGCAGGACTCCGCGGACCGGCCGCAGCCTGCCGTCCAGCCCCAGTTCGGCGATGAAGACGGTCCGGCCGGTGGACCGGACATCGCGGGAGGCCAGCAGGGCGGCCATGGCGATGGCCAGGTCGAAGCCGGAGCCCCGCTTAGGCAGTGACGCCGGGATGAGGTTGGCCGTGATCTTCCGGCGGCTCAAGGGGATTCCCGAGTTCTGGGCGGCCGAGCGGATCCGCTCCTTGGCCTCGTTGAGCGACGCGTCGGGAAGACCCAGGATGATAAATGCCGGCAGGGTCTGGCCGATGTCAGCTTCCACTTCCACGATGTAGCCGTTCAGCCCGACGAGGGCCACCGAGTAGGTCCGGCCCAGCGCCACCTATCCCACCCCCTTGAGGTGTTCCACGGCGGGGTGGCCGATGCCGTCGTCGAGCACGGCGATCACGTCGATCCGGCGCAGCGGCATCCGGAGCTCATGGTCCCGGCACCATGCGTTGGCCAGCCGGTGCAGCCGCGCCAGCTTGTCCACGCCGACGGCTTCGAAAGGATGCCCATAGGCGAGGGACTTGCGGGTCTTCACTTCGGCGATCACCAGGGTGTCACCGTCGAGGGCGACAATGTCGATTTCGCCCGCAGAACAGCTCCAGTTGCGGTCCATGATCCGCAGGCCCTGGGCTGTGAGGTAACCGGCTGCGAGTTCCTCACCGCGCCGGCCCAGCACGTCTTTAGCTCTCATGAAACCAGCCTGCGCCGCGGTGGGAGCCTGGCACAGGCGCCAGGGACGCTATGTGGGAAACCCCGGCAAGGACCGCCCAGTCAGGAACCCGGGATGGTCCTTCGTTTTCGGGACATCAGCAAGGACGCGGATGCGGCCACCCTCAGCACGACAACAGTCGGTCCCAGGCAACTGGACGCCGGCATTGGTGAGGTTTTGCGGGAGCTCGAAGGGCCGGCCGGCGGGTCAGCCGGGTCAGTTCCCCAGGTCGCCGACCTTGGGCAGGGCGAGTTCCTCGCTGCGCGGGAGCTCCTCGACGTTGACGTCCTTGAACGTGATCACTCGGACGCTTTTGACGAAGCGGGCGGAGCGGTAGACGTCCCAGACCCAGGCGTCCTGCAGCGTCAGGTCGAAGTAGACCTCGCCATCGGCGCTGCGGGCCTGCAGGTCAACGTGGTTGGCCAGATAGAAACGCCGTTCGGTCTCGACCACATAGCTGAACAGCCCGACTACGTCGCGGTATTCGCGGTAGAGCTGCAGCTCCATGTCGGTCTCATAGTTTTCAAGGTCCTCGGCACTCATGATTCCATCTTGCACCATCCGGCGGCGCCCGCGCGCCACGGGCCCTCCCGCAGCACCCTGCGGCGCACCCGTTTGCCTTGCGGGAAAACCGGCGCTGGCGTCAGTCTGCGAGCAGCTGCCAGCTCACCCGGTGGTAGGGCGTGGGCCCGGCGGCCCGAAGCGCGTCCTTGTGTGTGGCCGTGCCGTAGCCCTTGTTCTCGTCCCAGCCGAAGGCGGGATATTCGCGGTGCAGTTCGCGCATCATGCCGTCACGTTCCACCTTGGCCAGAATGGATGCCGCGGCAACGCTCAGGCACTGCATGTCCGCCTTGACCAGCGTATGCACCGGCGCGTCGCAGCCAGGCTCCGCCGGCCCGTCGTCGAACAGGGACGGCTGGGCCGCGGGCGAGAGCCAGTTGTGGCTGCCGTCCAGGAGCACGACGTCCGGGGTCACCCCGGTGTCGAGGACCGCGAGCCAGGCACGCGTGCCGGCGAGCCGGAGGGCGGCAATGATGCCGAGCGCGTCGATTTCGGTCGCCGAGGCATGCCCGACGGCGGAAGCCACGCTCCAGCTTTGGACGAGCGGCACGAGGCGTTCACGGTCCGACACCTTGAGCAGCTTGCTGTCGCGCACGTCGGCGAGGAGCTTCTGCTGGTAGAGATCCACGACGGCGATGCCCACGCTGACGGGCCCCGCGAGGGCGCCACGGCCCACTTCGTCAATGCCGGCGAGGAGCCGGGCGCCGGAGTTGCGGAAGCGGCGCTCGTAGTCGAGGGTGGGGGCTTCGGACATGTCTGGCTCCCGCTACTTTCCTGCCGGGGCAGGCACGTCGCGGAAGACGTCCGGGTAGTTGTCGAGGGCAGTGATGCGGTTCAGCGGCCAGGCGATAACCGCAGCCTTGCCTTCGATGTCGGCGATGTTCACGAAGCCGCCGTTGCTGTCCGCGTGGGAGCGCGAGTCGGCGGAATGGTTCCGGTTGTCGCCCATGACCCAGACCTTGCCTGCGGGGACCACGACGTCAAAGTTCCGGACCTGGGGCACTTCGGCGGGGTTGATGTAGCTCTCGTTCAGCGGCGCGCCATTGACCATGAGCCTGCCGCCGGCATCGCAACAGACGACATGGTCCCCGGGCAGCCCGACGACGCGCTTGACGAGGTGCTGTTCCGAGTTATCCGGCAGCAGGCCAATGAACGTCAGCCCGTCCTGCACCCACGTGAACGGGCCGGATGCCTTCTCCGCCGCAGGGACGAGCCAGCCCTCCGTGTCCCGGAACACCACCACGTCGCCGTGCTGCAGGGCCAACGGCTCCGGGACCAGGAGGTTCACGAAGATCCGGTCATTCACGTCCAGGGTGTTGACCATGGATTCGGACGGGATGTAGAAGGCCCGGAAGAGGAAGGTCTTGATCAGGAAGGACAGCGCAATGGCGACGAGCACCACGGTGGCCACTTCCTTCACCCAGAGGAACAGCGGGCCGTGGCGCTCCCGGGACTTCGCCCGGCGCGCGCGCTTAGAGGCGGTTCCTGCATGGGAGGGGCCGCCCGCCGCCGGGATGTCCCGGTCGGGTGTCGGGCCCGCCGCAGCGTCCTGCACCCGAGTTTCCTGCCCCCGGGCCTCCTGCGCCGGAGCAGGGGTCGGGTGCTCGGCGGCGGGGACCGCTGAGGCGGTAACCCTGGGCGGGTCCTGCTCCCGCGGATCAGGAGTCCGGGGTCCGGTCTCGGGCATCTACTGTCCGTTCTTCGCTGTTGTCGTGGCGGCCTCGGCGGGCCGTGCTACTGCTGTAAATCTATCAAGCGGCCAGATGATCTGGATGGGCCTGCCGATCACCCGCTCCAGCGGCACCATGCCGCCGCCAGGGGCCCCCAGGAGACTGCGGGAATCGGCCGACATGGACCGGTGGTCCCCCATCAGCCAGAGCCGCCCCGGGGGCACGGTCACGCTGAATTTCTGTTCGCTCGGCGCGTCGCCCGCATAGAGATAGGGTTCCGCAACTTGCTGGCCGTTGACTGTGAGTTTGCCGCCGGCGTCGCAGCAGGCCACGTGGTCGCCGGGGAGCCCGATGACACGTTTGATGTAGGTGTTCTCACCGCCGGAGAGGCCCATCCAGTGCCCGACGCCGCCGAGAAAGTCCAGAACCGGGCCCTGGCCGCTGTTCAGCGGGGCGAAGGAGCCCCGGCCGTCGAAGACGACGATGTCGCCGCGGCCCACCGGTTCGGCCTGGAAGTCCGTCCGGGACACGAGGATCCTGTCCCCCTCGCGGAAGAGCGGCTCCATCGAGGCGGAGGGGATGTAGTAGACGTCGAGCCACAGCGACCGGACCAGTCCGCTGATGATGACGGCGAGGACCACGGCCGGCAACACAAAACGCCAGCCGAGTTTCCTGGGCTGGCGTTTTGTGTGTTCCATGGTCCGTATCCTTATTGCGCTTTTCTGAGGTGAACAGCGCTGTTGCGGATGCTCCGGCGCTGGCCGGACACGGTCCGTGGACCCGCGGTGGAAGCCTGAAAGGACCTACTTTGAGGGCTGGAAGTCGCGCTTTTCCTTGATCTTCGCGGCCTTGCCGCGCAGGTTGCGCATGTAGTACAGCTTGGCGCGGCGCACGTCGCCCTTGGAGACGAGCTCGATCTTGTCGATGATCGGGGAGTGCACCGGGAAGGTACGCTCCACGCCAACACCGAAGGAGACCTTGCGGATGGTGAAGGTTTCGCGCAGGCCGTCGCCGTGGCGGCCCAGGACGAAGCCCTGGAAGACCTGTACGCGGGAGTTCTTGCCTTCGATGATGTTCACGTGAACCTTGAGGGTGTCACCCGCGCGGAAGACGGGAACATCGGTGCGCAGCGAGGCTGCATCTACGGAATCGAGGATATGCATTGATTCACTCCTGGTGAACGCCACAGGTCCTTCACGTTGGGTCACGGCGGCGAAGCCCGGGCGCAAATGCGGCCCGGAAAGTCCCGTCGAAAATTTGTGAATCCGGCACCGCCAGGAATTGGCGGGGCCGGGGTGCCGCGCTGTTGGTGACGCTCCCCCTGTGGCAGGTTCGCACCCAGCAGGCACAAGGACCAATTTTGCCACATCCGGGGCGTTCCAGCCAATCCGCTCAGGCCAGTCCGCTCAACCGGAATCCCCGCCGGCGTCCGCGCGGCGCACCAGGTGGCCGTCGACGACGTCGTACCCGAGGCCCGCGAAGGCGGTGCGGTCAGCGCGGGGCAGCTTGGCGGCGTCGAACGCCCCAAGCAGGTCCGGGCGGCGTTCGGCGGTGCGCCGGTACTGTTCGTGCCGGCGCCACTGGGCAATCTTGCCGTGGTTGCCGCTGAGCAGCACGGCGGGAACCTCGCGGTCCCGCCAGATGGAGGGCTTGGTGTAGACGGGGTACTCCAGCAGCCCGTCGGCGTGTGATTCCTCCACAAGTGACTCCGGGTTGCCGACGACGCCGGGCAGGAGGCGGCCGATGGCCTCCACCATGGCCAGCACTGCCACTTCGCCGCCGTTGAGGACGTAGTCGCCAAGGCTCACGGGCCGGACCGTGAAGTGCCCGGCGGCCCATTCCATGACGCGCTCGTCGATGCCTTCGTAGCGGCCGCAGGCAAACACCAGCCGGTCCTCTTCGGCCAGCTCGTGGGCCGTGGCCTGGGTGAACCGCTCCCCCGCCGGTGACGGCACGATCAGGACCGGCTTCGCAGCTTCCGCAGGACGGTCGGCCGCCACGGCTGCCAGCGCCTGCGCCCAGGGCTCGGGCTTCATGACCATGCCGGCGCCGCCGCCGTATGGGGTGTCATCGACGGTCCGGTGGCGGTCCGTGGTGAAGTCCCGGAGGTCGTGGACGTTCAGCTCCAGCAGGCCGTCCTGGCGGGCCTTGCCGATCAGCGAGAGTTCCAGCGGTGCCAGGTAGTCGGGGAAGATGCTGACGACGTCGATCCTCATTTAGGCGTTGTCCCCGGCGCCGGCGGGGCCTTCAGCGGTGGCGGTTCCGGCGGGCTTCGGCTCGTCCACCGGCTGCGGCTCCTCCTCGGACTTGGCCTCGTCCTCGGACTTGGCCTCGTCCTCGGATTTGGCCTCGTCCTCGGCGTTGACCTCAAAGAGGCCCGGAGGCGGGGTGACCAGGATGTAGCCTTCCCCGACGTTGACCTCGGGGACGATCTGCTCCACGAAGGGGATCAGGACTTCCTTGCCGTCCGTGGCGGTGACGACGAGCAGGTCCTGGACCGGGAGGGTGTACAGGCCGGAAACCTTGCCGACCACCTGGCCGCCGACGCGGACTTCCAGGCCCTCGAGCTCGTGCTCGTACCAGCCCTCGTCGTCCGCATCGTCGTTGAGTTCTTCGGTTTCGACGAACAACTTGGCGCCGCGGATGGCCTCCGCTTCGTTGCGCGTCTCAATTTCCTCGAAGGCGAGCAGCAGGATGTCCTTGTTCCAGCGTGCGCTGATGATGGTGAGCGGGCCGGCCGTGGCCGGCTCCACTACGAACTGGGTCCCCGGGACGAAGCGGTCGCCGGGCGCGTCCGTGAGCACCTGGACGGTTACTTCGCCGCGGATGCCGTGGGGCTTGCCGATTCGTGCCACCTGAAGCTGCATCTGTTCCTCTGTTCGGGGTTGGTGAGTCTGTGGATCTACTGGGGAAAACAGTTCGGCCCCTCCACCATTATCTGGTGAAGGGGCCGGACTCAAGACAAGTATTGCTGAAAGCGTTACCGGCGGCGGTCGGTGTCGACGACGTCGACCCTGACCGGCTCGCCGTCCGCCAGTGCTGCCACCACAGTGCGCAAGGCGCGTGCGGTGCGGCCCTGGCGGCCGATCACCCGTCCGAGGTCGTCCAGATGAACGCGCACTTCGAGGGTGTCCCCGCGGCGGTTGTTCTTCGCACTGACCTTGACATCCTCAGGACTGTCAACGATCCCCCGGACGAGGTGTTCGAGCGCTTCTGCCAGCAAGTTACTCAGCCTCGGTGGTCTCTGCTGCGGCGTCGGCGGGAGCCTCGGCAGCGTCATCCTTCTTGGCCTTCTTGGTGATGGCTTCCGGGATAATCACGGAACCCTTTTCCGGGGTCACGAAGGCAGCCTTGGGAGCCTTGGTCTTCAAGGTGCCCTCCTGGCCCGGGAGACCCTTGAACTTCTGCCAGTCACCGGTGATCTTGAGGATCGCGGCAACCTGCTCGGACGGCTGTGCGCCGACGCCGAGCCAGTACTGGGCACGGTCCGTGTCGACCTCAATGTATGAGGGCTCTTCGGTCGGGTGGTACTTACCGATCTCTTCGATGGCACGGCCGTCACGCTTGGAGCGTGCGTCCATGACGACGATGCGGTAGTACGGTGCGCGCATCTTGCCAAAGCGCTTAAGGCGAATCTTTACGGCCACTTTTGTGGTCACTCCTGTTTCTGAAACGGGGTCGAGCCCGGCGTTCTGCACCCGTGGGGCGGGCCGTACTAGGGGGTTCTAAAAGGACAGGATCCGGACGCGGAGAGAGGGGCCACGCAGATCGAGTACCTGTTTATTGTGCCAGATCAGCGGCGGGATTTCGACTTGACACCCCCGGGCCCCTTGTTTCCCGGCCCTTCCCGGCCCGGGGTGGCTCAGGAAGTCCAGACGTAGAGGCCGGATTTGCTGGCCGGGTCGACGCCGGCAGCCAGTTCAGCGAGCTGCCGGACGTACCGGGCGGCCTGCTCCACACCGAAGGGCATGTCCTCCTCCGCGGCCCAGCTTTCCGCGACATCAGCCAGGACGTCGCCGTCCCCTTCGGTCTCATAGCTGAGCAGCTCGGCCAGGGCACGGACCATCGCGGGCGGGACCCCCAGGAGGGAGTCGCTGGCGACATCGACCATGGCGAGCTCGTAGTCGGCGCCCGCGGCGTGGACGGCAGTTCCGGCGAGGTCGCCCAGCCGCTCGACTTCGAAGTCGCTGATATCCGCAATCCGGACAGCCCCGGGGGCAGCGGCAGCACCGCCGTCGAGGGCTGCGGCACGCTTGAGGGCTTCATCGTGGGTGGAGACAAAGATTTCGGTGAATCCCATGGAGCTCGTCCTTTTGTGTCTGGCGGCGCTGGTCCGCTGTTTTCGGCGTCGCTTCAGCCTAGCCGCTTGGGCCCGGCCGCGCCCCGGCTGGACATGCCCTCCCCTGACCGCGGCCAATGGACATAACGCCACTATGTCCACTCCTGGCCTCGACCGGCGGACATGCCCCACGGAGCTGTCAGCGAAGAGTGGACATGTCGTGTGCCAATCCCGGTAGCACCCTGCCTCACTCGCCCCGGCCCGCTGGACATGCCCTCCACTGGCCTGCGCGAGTGGACATAAGGCCACTATGTCCATCCGCTACAGCCTGCGCTGGGCATGTCCCTTGAGACCCGGCCGACGGATTCCAGCAGGGCGGGCGCCGGGGACGGCGGGCGTTCAGCGGACGGCGACGCGGATCCGGTTGCGCCACGGGTCCTCGAAGCGCAGTTCGGCTCCGGTGTGGTGGGACTGGACTCCGGCGGTCCTGAGGCGGTCGGCGAGGGCGCCGATGTCGTCTCCGGCCGGCACTTCGATCAGCACCTCGCCAAGTCCCAGGGTGTCGCGGCGCGGGCCGGCGCCGCGGCTGTTCCAGACGTTCATGGCCATGTGGTGGTGGTAGCCGCCTGCCGAGACGAACAGGGCCTGGCCGTGCCAGCCCGCGGTCTTCTCGAAGCCAAGGGTTCCGACATAGAAGTCCTGGGCGGACGCGACGTCGCCGACCTGGAGGTGGACGTGGCCGACGCCGGCCTCGGCCTCGCGCTGCCCGCTGACGGATTCCTCGGTCAGGAACTGTTCGAGGTAGCGCTGCGGCGGCAGGGCCAGGCTGTCCATGACGACGTTCTTGCCGTCCCAGGACCAGGCGTCACGGGGACGGTCCCAGTAGAGCTCGATGCCGTTGCCCTCGGGATCGTTGAAGTAGAACGCTTCGCTGACGAGGTGGTCGGCGCTGCCGGTGAAGGACTGCGGTTCGTACTGCGCCGCGCTGGCGACAGTGGCGGCGAGGGAGGACTGGTCACCGAAGAGCAGTGCCGTGTGGAAGAGGCCGGCCTCGCCGCGGGACGGGACGCTCAGCCCCGGCGCCGGCGCGAGGTGGACCAGCGGCTTCTGCCGGCGCCCGAGGTAGAGCCCGCCGTCCTGCTCCGCCACGATGTCGAGGCCCAGTGCGCGCTGGTAGTAGTCCGTCATGACCTTCATGTCGCCGACCTTGAGCATCACGGTGCCCATGGTGAGTTCGGCGGGAAGAAGATCCCGGGTGCTGGTTTCTGCAGTCATGTGATCGCTCCGGGGCTTGGCGGCCATCGACCTTCGATGACCTCATACAGGGTAAATTACTTGAAGCTTCAATTTATTCCTCATGAAGCCGGAGTGGCCCTACCGGACCAGTTCCCCGCGCAGCACGATGTTCCGCAGCTCCCGCAGGGTGGCCAGGTTGCGGCGCGGATCCTCTGCGCAGACCAGCACGTCGGCGCTGGCACCGTCGGTGATGCCGCCCGCCCCCAACCAGGCCCGGGCAGCCCAGGAGCCGGCATCGAGGGCTGCCGTCGCAGGGAGCCCGGCGGCGTGCAGCGCCTGGAGTTCGTCGACGATGCGCCCGTGCCTGATGACGCTGCCGGCGTCCGTCCCGGCGTAGATGGTGACTCCGGCTTCGAAGGCCGCCAGGACACGTTCCGCCCGGCCCTCCCAGAGGGAGCGCATGTGCGCCGCGTAGCGGGGGAACTTCGCTTCCGCCTGCGCGGCGATGCCGGGGAACGTGGCGATGTTGATGAGCGTGGGGACGATCGGAACACCCTGTTCGACGAAACGCGCCAGATGCCGCGGGCGCAGGCCGGTCGCGTGCTCGATGCAGTCGATGCCGGCGTCGAGCATGTCGTCCAGGGTGTCTTCGGCGAAGCAGTGCGCGGTGACCCGGGCACCTTCGTCGTGGGCGGCCTCGATGGCATGTTTCAGCACCCCGGCGGGGAAGCTCGCGGCGAGGTCGCCGGCGTCGCGGTCGATCCAGTCCCCCACGAGTTTGACCCAGCCGTCACCGGCCCGCGCCTGCTTGCGCACGGCCTCCACCAGATTCTCCGGCTCCACCTCGACGGCGAAACCGCGGAGGTACCGCCGGGTCCGGGCGATATGCCGGCCCGAGCGGATGATGCGGGGCAGGTCCGCGCGGTGCTGGATCCAGCGGGTGTCGTGGACGGCACCGGCATCGCGGACAAGGAGGGTTCCGGCGTCGCGGTCGGTCATGGCTTGTTCTTCCGCCAGCTCCTCCGGGACGTCCCCGCCGGGGCCAAGCCCGATGTGGCAGTGCGCGTCGACCAGTCCGGGGATGACCCAGCCGTCCAGGACCTGGTCCGGGGCGGCGGCGGGCCGCTGGAAGGTCAGGACCCCGCCGACGGACCACAATCCGTGGTGCTCCCTGTCGGGTCCGGTGAGGACGGTGCCGGTGAACTCGATGATGCTGGTCATGGCTTAAAGCCTAATCCGCATCGCGAGCCGCCGGCCCAGCGCATCCAGCCCCAGCTCCGCTTCGTGGGACCTAACGGCGGCCAGCGCGGGCCCGGGCTCGGCGGGTTCCTCGAAGCCGCAGCTCGCGTAAAACGGCGCATTGAACGGAATCCCCGCGAAGGTGCGAAGCGTCATCGATTGATAGCCGCGGTCCCGGGCCGCGCCGATGGCGGCCTCCACCAGCGACCGTCCAAGCCCGCGCCCGGCAGCGTCGGGATGCACGGAGAGTTGTTCCAGGTGGGGCTGGCCGCCGACCTCATCGACGCGGGCAAACCCCACGGGCGGGTTTCCGGCGACCAGGATAAAGAGCGGAACACCCGTTGCCGGCAACTCCGGGAGCACCCGGTGTCCCAGCTCGGCTTCGAGGAGGCGGTCAGCCGCCGCTTCAACAGCCGGCAGGGCCGCGAGGTCTTCCGGCGCCGCCTCCCTGATGCGGGGCCCGGCCCTGGACGGCGTCACGATGCCACGGTAACACCGGGCCGTGACGGCCGCCGTCACACTCGACAGCCGCCCGGGCGGGACGTGGTAGCTTCATCTACGACCACACGGGTGCCCTTGCAGGGGCTGAGATCGGGCTGACGCAGCCTGCGACCGTTGAACCTGTCCGGGTAATGCCGGCGAAGGAAGTGAGTATTTCCGTGAACACACCATTGACGCAGCACAGCCCTGTCCAAAACCAGTCAGCCGGCCAGCTGACGGGCCAGATTGAGCCCCCCGGCCGCACGCGGTCGCTGGAGTCCCATTCCCTGGCGTTTGCCCGGGATCCGGAACACGGCATCCGCGTCCCGGTGACCGAAATCGCACTGGCGGGCTCCCCCGACGGTACCCGGAACGCCCCGTTCCGGGTGTACCGCACTGCCGGGCCCGGCAGCGATCCGGTCCGCGGGCTGGAGCCCTTCCGGGCGCCCTGGATTGCCGCCCGGAAGGACACTGAAACCTACGCCGGCCGGGCCCGGGCGCTGCTCGACGACGGCAAGTCCGCCGTGCGCCGGGGCGCGGCGTCCGCGGAGTGGAGGGGCGACCGGCCGGTGCCGCGGCGCGCGGTCGACGGCCGGACGGTCACGCAGATGCGCTACGCACGGGACGGGGTCATCACCCAGGAGATGCGGTTCGTGGCGCTGCGGGAAAACTGCGATGTGGAGCTCGTGCGCAGCGAGGTCGCGGCGGGCCGTGCCATTATCCCCAGCAACGTCAACCACCCCGAATCCGAGCCGATGATCATCGGCAAGGCGTTCCTGGTGAAAATCAACGCCAACATCGGCAACTCCGCGGTGACCAGCTCCATCGCCGAGGAGGTCGACAAACTCCAGTGGGCCACGCAATGGGGTGCGGACACGGTGATGGACCTCTCCACCGGGGACGACATCCACACCACGCGCGAATGGATCCTCCGCAACTCCCCTGTCCCCATCGGCACCGTCCCCATCTACCAGGCGCTGGAGAAGGTCAACGGCGAGGCGAACGCCCTGACCTGGGAGATCTTCCGGGACACCGTGATTGAACAGTGCGAGCAGGGGGTCGACTACATGACCATCCACGCCGGGGTGCTGCTGCGCTACGTGCCGCTGACCGCGGACCGGGTCACCGGCATCGTGTCCCGCGGGGGCGCGATCATGGCCGGCTGGTGCCTGGCCCACCACCAGGAGAACTTCCTCTATACCCACTTCGACGAGCTCTGCGAAATCTTCGCCCGCTACGACGTCGCGTTCTCGCTCGGTGACGGCCTGCGGCCCGGTGCGACCGCAGACGCCAACGACGCGGCGCAGTTCGCCGAACTGGACACCCTGGCCGAGCTCACCCAGCGGGCCTGGGAGTTCGATGTGCAGGTCATGGTGGAGGGCCCGGGCCATGTGCCGTTCCACCTCGTCCGGGAAAATGTGGAGCGCCAGCAGGAACTCTGCAAGGGCGCCCCGTTCTACACGCTCGGGCCGCTGGTGACCGATATTGCCCCGGGCTATGACCACATCACCTCCGCGATCGGCGCCACCGAGATCGCCCGCTACGGCACCGCCATGCTGTGCTACGTCACCCCCAAGGAACACCTCGGCCTGCCCAACAAGGACGACGTGAAGACCGGCGTCATCACCTACAAAATCGCAGCCCATGCCGCTGATCTCGCCAAGGGCCATCCCGGGGCGCACGAACGCGACGACGCCTTGTCCAAGGCACGGTTTGAATTCCGCTGGCGGGACCAGTTCGCGCTGTCCCTGGACCCTGTGACGGCCGAGGCGTTCCACGACGAGACGCTGCCCGCGGAGCCGGCCAAGACGGCCCATTTCTGCTCGATGTGTGGTCCCAAGTTCTGCTCCATGCGGATCAGCCAGGACATCCGCGATGAGTACGGGTCCGCGGACTCGCAGGCCGCGCTGGCGGCATTGGCAGCCGGGATGCGGGCGAAGAGCACCGAGTTCCTGGCCTCGGGCGGCAAGGTTTACCTGCCGGAACCTGCCCTGGGCGGCCCCGCACCCAGCTAAGAGGGCGGACCGCACCGGGCGGAGCAGGGCGGCCCCGCACCCGTTTAGGAGGCGTGGGCGTGCTGCTGCCGACCGACGTCGGCGATGAACGCCCGGATGAGCCGGTTGCCCTCTGCTGAATCCTGGGGCCGGTGCCCGCCCGCCGCGGTGCGGTGCAGGGCGCCGGTCTCACGCAGGTAGCCTGCGATCTCCTCATACAACGGCTCCCAGCCGCCGGTCAGGACCAGCGTCGGGACGCCGGGAACGATCTGCAGCGGGGCTTCCCAGGGCGGAGCCTGCAGCCGCAGGCGGCGCGCCTCCCGCTGGTCCTCCGGACTGGGCGCACCCAGGGTCGCTTGTGCCGGGGTATGGGCCGCGAACACCCGGCGCACGAATTCGCGGTGGAAATCCTCATCGCTCAGGTGGTGGCGGACTTCGAAGAGCGGCTGCATCAAGGCGCGGTGCGCGGCTGTGGCCGGCTGGTCCGCGGTGAGCGAAAGGCAGGCCGGTTCCACGAGGGTCAGGGAGTGCACCAGGTCCGGGCGTTCGACGGCGGCCATCATCGCGGAGATGGCCCCCTGCGAATGGGCCACGACGTGGCCGCCGGCCCGGCTGCGGCCGTCGTCGGACAGGGCGCGGAGGACAATGGCGGCGTCGGCAGCGAAGTCCGTCTCCAGCGGCTCGGCGACGGGGTCATAACCGTGGCGGCGCAGGAACAGCGCGTCGTAGTTCAGCGCCATTCCGTGCTGTTTCGGCCACGCGGCAGCGCCGAAGCTGCCGGCCCCGTGGACGAATACTACGCGCTGCTTGTACATGGTCTAACCCTATGACACCGGCCCGGCAACGGGCCGCCGACATTTCGGCCGAAGGGCCCTATTTGCCGCCGCCGAGGAACTTGTCGAAGCCCTTGGGCAGGTTCAGCTGGGACGGATCGAAGTCGCCGCCCTGCTGCCCGAACGCGGCACCGGTCGGAAGGGCCTTGGCGCCTTCGGCCCGGCGGGCCTGGGCATCCTTGAGCTCCTGTGCCGCCTTGGCCGGGTTGCCGGAGCGGGCCTTCTTCTTGGGTGCGCTCTTGGCGCCCTTGCGGGCCCCTCCGCCGCCCATGCCCGGCATTCCCGGCATCCCGGGCATGCCTCCGCCGGCAGCCATCTTCTTCATCATCTTTTGGGCCTGGGCAAAACGTTCCAGCAGGCCGTTGACCTCGGAGACATGCACACCGGAGCCGCGGGCAATCCTGGCCCGGCGGGAACCGTTGATGATTTTGGGGGCGACGCGTTCATGCGGGGTCATGGAGCGCACGATCGCCTCGACGCGGTCAATTTCACGCTCGTCGAACTGCTCGAGCTGCTGCCGGATGTTCTGCGCTCCGGGCATCATCATGAGCATCTTCTTCATGGAACCCATGTTGCGGATCTGCTGCATCTGGGAGAGGAAGTCCTCCAGGGTGAAGTCTTCCTGGTCGGCGAATTTCTTCGCCATCCGGGCAGCCTCGTCCTTGTCCCAGGACTTCTCCGCCTGCTCGATCAGGGTGAGCACGTCACCGAGGTCGAGGATGCGTGAGGCCATGCGGTCCGGGTGGAAGAGCTCGAAGTCGTCCAGGCCTTCGCCGGTGGACGCGAACATCACGGGTTTGCCGGTGACGGACGAGACGGAGAGCGCGGCACCGCCGCGGGCGTCGCCGTCGAGCTTGGAGAGCACGATGCCGGTGAAGTTGACGCCTTCGTCGAAGGCCATGGCCGTGTTGACAGCGTCCTGGCCGATCATGGCGTCCACCACGAACAGCACTTCGTTCGGAACGATGGCGCGGCGGATCTGGCGCGCCTGTTCCATCATCTCGGCGTCCACGCCGGTCCGGCCGGCGGTGTCAACGATCACGACGTCGTGCAGGGTGCGGCGGGCTTCCTCGACGCCGGCGCGGGCGACCGCGACCGGGTCGCCGGCCGGGTGGTCCAGTTCGGTGGAGGTGGCGCCCGGGTGCGGGGCGAAGACGGGTACGCCGGCGCGCTGGCCGACGACCTGGAGCTGGGTCACGGCATTGGGTCGCTGCAGGTCGCAGGCCACCAGCATGGGGCTGTGGCCCTGCGCCTTGAGGTACTTGGAGAGCTTGCCCGCCAGGGTCGTTTTGCCGGCGCCCTGGAGGCCGGCGAGCATGATGATGGTGGGCCCGGTCTTGGCCAGCCGGATCCGGCGGGTCTCGCCGCCGAGGATCTCCACGAGCTCCTCGTTGACGATTTTCACGATCTGCTGGCCCGGGTTCAGTGCGGCGGCGACCTCGGCGCCGAGGGCACGCTCGCGCACGCGTCCGGTGAATTCGCGGACGACGGACACGGCGACATCGGCGTCCAGGAGGGCACGCCGGATTTCGCGGACCGTGGCATCAACATCCGCCTCGGTCAGGCGGCCCTTGCCACGGAGATTCTTGAAGGTTGCTGTCAACCGGTCAGAGAGTGAATTGAACACGCGCCGTGCACTTCTTTCAGTGGATCTGCGGATGGCGGCCGGTCCGGCACGCCAGCGTCGCGACTGATGTTCGCCTGAACGAACCGTCTCGACAACGGGACTCGACTATCTAGGGTACCAAGACGCGCCTTCAAGATGGCATGCTGACTTAGGTGACCAGCCAAACAACTGTGAAAACCCTGCTCATCCTTGGCGCCTCGGGCGACCTCACCGGACGGCTCCTGCTGCCGGGCCTTGCCCGGCTCGTGTCCCGGGGACGCGCCGCCGGACTGACCCTGGTGGGCGCCGGGTCGGACGACTGGACCCCGGATCAATGGCTGGAACGCGTTGAGGAGTCCTTCGCCGACGCCAACTCCCAGGCCGAAGCCTATGGCCGGCGGGAACTGAAACGGATCCGCGAAACCACCAGCTACCACCGGCTCGACGTCACGGCCGAGGGGCAGCTGGCCGGACTGCTGGCGGAGCTGGAGGGGCCGGTGGCCGTGTATTTCGCCCTGCCGCCGCGCGTCAGCCAGCTGGCCTGCGAGGCGCTGGCTCCCGGCCAGGTGCCCGCCGGGACCCGGCTGGTCATGGAGAAACCCTTTGGTTCCAGCGAGGAGTCCGCCCGGCACCTCAACCACACCCTGGCCGCCCTGGTCCCGGAGGACCATATCCACCGGGTGGACCACTTCCTGGGCAAGGCGACGGTGCTGAACATCCTTGGCCTGCGCTTCGCCAACACCTTCCTGGAGCCGGTGTGGAACCGGAACCATATCGAAAAGGTCGAGATCGTCTTCGACGAGGACCTCGCGCTGGAGGGGCGGGCCCGCTATTACGACGGCGCCGGAGCCCTGCGTGACATGATCCAGAGCCACCTGTTGCAGATCATGGCCCTGATGGCGATCGAGCCGCCCGCCTCGGTGGACGAACGGGACCTCCGCGACGCCGTGGCCACGGTGCTGCGGGCCAGCAGCATCAAGGCGCCCTACGCCAAGAGCACGCGCCGCGCCCGGTACACCGCGGGATCCATCGGCGGCCGCAAGGTTCCGGACTACGCCAAGGAGGAAGGCGTCGACGCGGCCCGCGGCACCGAGACGCTGGCCGAGGTCGAAGTGGAGATCAACAACTGGCGCTGGCAGGGCGTGCCGTTCATCCTGCGTTCCGGCAAGGCCCTGGGCACCAAACGCAAGGAAGCCGTGGTGACCTTCCGGCCGGTACCGCACCTGCCGAGGGGCTTTACCGGGGTGGACTTCCCCAACCAGCTCCGGATCGGCTTCGGACCGGACACCCTGCAGTTCGACGTTGACGTGAACGGCCCCGGCGAGGTCCTGAGCCTGGACCGCGCGACCTTGAAGGCCGAGCTCAGCGCCTCCGAACTGCTGCCGTACGGGGAGGTCCTCGAGGGCGTCCTGACCGGCGATCCCCTTCTCTCGGTCCGCGCCGATACTGCGGAAGACTGCTGGCGGATCCTGGAGCCCGTCCTCAAGGCCTGGGCCCGGGACAGCGCGCCGCTGGAGGAGTACGCCGCCGGAAGCGCCGGGCCGGACGGCTGGCCGCGCTGACCGGCGCTTCCGGCGGGTGGTCCGCAGACGACACCAAGGCGGGCCGGGAACCCTTTCAGGTACCCGGCCCGCCTTGGTGTTTGAAGCTGCTTAGATGGCGGCTGATCCGCGTTCGCCGGTGCGGACCCGCACCGCCTCGAACACATCCATCGTCCAGACCTTGCCGTCGCCGGCCCGGCCGGTGTTCGAACTGGCGATGATGACATCCAGGATGTCGTCCGCCTGTTCATCGGTGGCCAGGACCTCTACCCGGATCTTGGGGAGCAGGTCCACGTTGTACTCGGCGCCGCGGTACACCTCGGTGTAGCCCCGCTGCCTGCCGTAGCCGCTGGCTGCGCTGACCGTGAGGCCCTGCACGCCGTAGGCTTCGAGGCCCTCGCGGATGGTGTCGAGCTTTTCCGGCCGGACGATTGCTGTGATCAGTTTCATGCCTCCACACTCTCCTTGCCTGCTGCTGCGGTCTTCTTGCCGTTGGACGCCACGTCCACCGGTGCGGGGGCCGGAGCCACGGCCTGGGCCTTGCCCGTGATGAGTTCGTGCAGCGGGGTGAAGCTTCCGCCGTGGCCCCCGACGCCGAATTCGTAGGCGGTTTCGGCGTGCAGGCTGAGGTCCACGCCCACCACTTCCTGCTCCTGCGAAACCCGGAAGCCCATGGTCTTGTGGATGGCCAGCGCGATGATCGTGGTCATGATTGCGGAGTAGGCGATGGCCATTCCGGCCACGGCGAGCTGGGCCACAAGCTGGGTGACGCCGCCACCGTAGAACAGGCCGCCGCCAACACCCTCAACGGGGAGGGCGATGAAGCCCAGAGACACGGTGCCGATGATGCCCGAGACGAGGTGGACACCGACGACGTCGAGCGAATCGTCAAAGCCCCAGCGGAACTTGAGGCCGACGGCGAGTGCGGAAGCGATACCGGCGATGAGACCCAGGCCAAGTGCGCCGACCGGGCTGACGTTGGCGCAGGCCGGGGTGATGGCCACGAGGCCGGCAACCACGCCGGAGGCTGCACCGAGCGAGGTCGGGTGGCCGTCGCGGATACGTTCCGTGACGAGCCAGCCGAGCATCGCCGCGGCGGGCGCTGCGAGGGTGTTGATCCAGATCAGGCCGCCCTGTTCCGCGGTGGTCGCGGCGCCGCCGTTGAAGCCGAACCAGCCGAACCACAGGATCGCGGCACCGAGCATCACGAAGGGAATGTTGTGCGGGCGGTGGTTGGGGTCCTTGCCGAAGCCCTTCCGGTTGCCGATGATCAGCACGAGGATCAGCGCGGCGACACCGGCGTTGATGTGGACGACCGTACCGCCGGCGAAGTCAATCGCGGGACCGAGGGCCTTGCCGATAGCGCCTTCCGGGCCGAAGAGGCCGCCGCCCCAGATCATGTAGGCCAGCGGGCAGTACACCAGGGTCACCCAGACCGGGACGAAAAGGGACCAGGCGCCGAATTTGGCGCGGTCGGCGATCGCGCCGCTGATCAGTGCGACGGTGATAATGGCGAAGGTGGCTGCGTAGCCGACCTTGATGAGTCCGTCAGGAGTGTTGATGCCCTCCAGCCCGAAGGCGGCGAAGGGGTTTCCCACCATCTGCAGGAACCCCTCGCCGGAGCTCATCGAGGCGCCCCAGAGCACCCAGACCACACCGACCATGCCGATGGAGATGAAACTCATCATCATCATGTTCAGTGCGGCCTTGGCGCGCGTCATGCCGCCGTAGAAAAATGCCAGTCCTGGTGTCATGAACAGCACGAGTGCCGCTGCCACCATCAGCCATACGTGACCTGCGGTAAGTTCCATGGTGCACGTCCTCCTTGCTTGGATGCGATCTAGAAGTTGTTCCTGCGGAGTTCTCCGCGTGCCTCAACGCTGTTTGCGTTCTAAGAAGATTTTGTCGAAGGCGTGTTTCGCCGACGGAGGATTTAGATTGCCGGGTTGTTACAAGAACCTCCCGGAAGTAAATGGTTGAAATCGTTCTTGTTACGGTTATATTTCGAGCGTTCCAACATCGCCTGTCCCGCCCGCCCGTTCGCCAGGAAGCCACCACCATGAGTAAGACCCCCCGCCCCGCGGGTTCCCCGCCGCAGGCCGGCATCCGGACCGACGGCAGGGCAGTGCTGCCCCGGGACATCAAGGTGATGTTGGTAGCTGCCTTCCTCATCGCCCTCGGTTTTGGCCTTGTGGCTCCGGTCCTCCCCCAGTTCGCCACCACTTTCGACGTCGGGGCGACCGCGGCTGCCGTGATCGTGAGCATCTTCGCGTTCATGCGGCTGGTGTTCGCTCCCACGGGGGGCGCGCTGATTGTGCGGCTCGGCGAACGGCCGGTGTATGTGGCCGGACTGCTGATCGTCGCGGCGTCGACGGCGGCCTGCGCCTTCGCCCAGGACTACTGGCAGCTGCTCATCTTCCGGGGACTCGGCGGCGCCGGCTCGGTGATGTTCACGGTGGCGTCGATGGCCCTGGTGGTCCGGCTCGCTCCGCCCGAGAGCCGCGGCCGGGTTTCCGGGGCCTACGCCTCGGCGTTCCTGATCGGCAATGTATGCGGGCCGGTCGTGGGCGGGCTGCTGGCCGGCTTCGGCCTGCGCGTGCCCTTCCTTGTCTACGCGGCCGCCCTGGTCCTGGCAGCCCTCGTGGTGCAGACCCAGCTGAGCCATGTTCCCGCCGCGTCCCGCCCGGACGGAAGCGCGGCTCCGGCCATGGAACTGCGGACAGCGCTGCGGGACAGTGCGTACCGGGCGGGGTTGTTCTCCAGTTTCGCGAACGGCTGGGCGACGTTCGGCGTGCGGATGGCCACGGTGCCGCTCTTCGCGGTCGTGGCACTGAACGCCGGTCCGGGATCGGCCGGCTGGGCACTGGCCATGTTCGCCGCCGCCAACGCCGTGGCGCTGACGTTCTCGGGCAAACTCGCGGACAGCCTGGGCCGGAAACCGATGATGATTTCCGGGCTTCTGGTCACCGGGACCGCGACGGCAGCCATTGGCTTCACGCACGAGCTCCCCTGGTTCCTCGCGGCGACCGCGGTCGCCGGCATCGGTTCGGGGCTGCTCGGTCCGGCCCAGCAGGCAGCCATGGCCGATGTAATCGGCAACGAACGCTCCGGCGGTCGGGTGCTCGCCATCTTCCAGATGACCTCCGACAGCGGCGCGATCGTCGGACCGGTCCTTGCCGGGCTCCTCGCGGACCGGCTGGGTTACGGCTGGGCCTTCGGCGTCACCGGCGGCGTCCTGGTCGCGGCCGCCGCGGGCTGGCTGCTGGCGCGGGAGACGTTCCAGCGGCCGGCGCACCGCGGCGCCTGAAGATCCTGTCCACAGTTAACAGCTCCACAGCTGCGACGGAAGGGACCCCACGACGTCGCCGACCGGCTCGAATGTGATGAGCACTGCTGCGGTGGGCTAGTTCAGGATGGCGTCGACGAAGCTTTCCGCGTCGAACGGGGCGAGGTCGTCCGCACCCTCGCCGAGGCCGATCAGCTTGACCGGGACGCCGAGCGACTTCTGGATGGCCACCACGATGCCGCCCTTGGCCGTTCCGTCGAGCTTGGTCAGGACGATGCCGGTGATGTTCACGACTTCGGCGAAAACCCGGGCCTGGTTCAGTCCGTTTTGTCCCGTTGTGGCGTCGAGGACGAGGAGCACCTCGTCGACTTCGGCCAGCTTCTCGATGACACGCTTGACCTTGCCGAGTTCGTCCATCAGGCCCACCTTGTTCTGCAGGCGACCGGCGGTATCGATCATGACGACGTCGACTTCCTGGTCGATGCCTGCCTTGACCGCCTCGTAGGCGACCGATGCCGGGTCCGCACCGTGGACGTCTGACTTCACGGTGGCGACGCCGACGCGCTGGCCCCAGGTGGCCAGCTGCTCGGCGGCGGCGGCGCGGAAGGTGTCGGCCGCGCCCAGCAGGACGTCCTTGTCCTCGGCGACGAGCACCCGGGCGAGCTTGCCCACCGTGGTGGTCTTGCCGACGCCGTTGACGCCGACGACGAGCACGACGGCGGGCTTGTCCGCGTGCCGTTCAACCCGCAGGGTGCGGTCCATCGTCGGGTCGACCAGCTTGATGAGTTCCTCGCGCAGCAAGGCCTTGACCTGCTCCGGGGAGCGGGTGCCGAGCACCTTGACGCGTTCGCGCAGGGCGTCCACCAGCTGCAGGGTCGGCTCGGTGCCGAGGTCGGCGAGCAGGAGGGTCTCCTCGACCTCGTCCCACACGTCTTCGTCGATCTTGTCTGCCGAGAGCAGTGCCAGCAGGCCCTTGCCGAGGATGTTGTTGGACTTGACGAGGCGTTCGCGCAGGCGGATAAGGCGGCCGGCTACCGGCAGCGGTGTTTCAACGGGAACGGTTTCCAGGCCGGCGACGTTGTCCGGGACTTCGACTGTTGCCATGCCCTCGCGGTCGACGAAGTCCGGTGCCGGGCGTTCACGCGCCGGCGCGGGGCGGTCCTCGAGCAGGGTTCCGCTGCCCGCACCCGGCTGCACAGGGTCGTTCTCGTCCCGTTTTCCGGGGTAGTTGGTGATGTTCTTCCGGGTCTTCATCAGGACCGGGATGAGCGCACCGAGGACCACCAGGGCGGCGAGAATGGGCAGAAGAATGGGGAGGATGTCGTTCACTCCCCTAGCTTCTCACAAACCGGAAAGCCGGGGCGGAGCGTGAAAATGAGGGCGGGCGTGCCTCAGACCTCGGGTCCGAGCCGCTGGCTGATGACGGTGGAAACGCCGTCGCCGCGCATCGTGACGCCGTAGAGGGCGTCCGCGATCTGCATGGTGCGTTTCTGGTGGGTGATGATGATCAGCTGGCTGGATTCGCGCAGCTCCTCGAAGACAGTGATGAGCCGGCCCAGGTTGGTGTCGTCCAATGCTGCTTCCACCTCGTCCATGACGTAGAACGGGGAGGGCCGGGCCTTGAAGATCGCCACGAGCAGGGCGACGGCGGTCAGTGAACGTTCCCCGCCCGAGAGCAGCGAGAGCCGCTTGATTTTCTTGCCGGCCGGGCGCGCCTCGACCTCAATGCCGGTGGTAAGCATGTCCGAGGGGTCGGTGAGGACCAGCCGGCCCTCGCCGCCCGGGAACAGCCGCGCGAAGATCCTGACGAACTGCGCCGAGGTGTCCTCGAACGCTTCGGCAAAGACCTTCTGGACGCGGTCGTCGACTTCCTTGATGATGTCCAGCAGGTCCTTGCGGCTGGATTTCAGGTCCTCGAGCTGGGTGCTGAGGAACTGGTGGCGTTCTTCGAGGGCCGCGAATTCCTCCAGCGCCAGGGGGTTGACCCGGCCCAGCGCCGACAGGTCCCGCTCGGCCCGTTTGAGCCGTTTCTCCTGTTCCTCGCGGACGAAGGGTTTGCCGGCCACGATCTCGCGTCCCTCCTCGTCCACGGGGGCGCGCAGGGCCGCCCACTTGTCCGACGGTGCCGTGGCGGCGACGGGGACAGGCTGGTCCGGGCCGAAATCTGCCACCAGCTGGTCCGCGGTCAGTCCCAGCTCCTCGATGCTTCGAAGCTCAAGGGCTTCGATCCGGAGGCGCTGCTGGGTGCGGGCCAGTTCGTCACGGTGGACGGAGTCGGTTAGTTCGGCCAGCTCGCGGGCCAGCGCGTCGTTGCTGCGGCGCAGCGCGGCGAGCTCGCCGTCCATCTGCTCCTTGCGTTGCTCGGCCCTGTCCCGTTCCCGGGCGGCAAGTTCCACGGACACGTCGATGTGTCCGATCACCTGGCCGACGGCGGCGGAGACGGCCGCTGCGCGTTTGGCCTGAAGCCGGCGGCGGCGTGCCCTTTCGGCGGCTTCCTCGCGGGCGCGCCGTTCGGTGGCGGCGGCGCGTTCGAGCGACGACGCCCGGTTGCGGGTGGCTGTGAGCTGTTCCTCGGCGCTGCGCAGGGCCAGCCGGGCCTCCATTTCGGCGCTGCGGGCCAGCGAGGCAGCCAGGGCGAGGGCGTCACGGTGTTCCGGGGAGGGCTCCTCCTCGGCCGGCGCTTCCTGCGCGGCGGCGAGCCGTGCCGCCACGGCTTCCAGCGCCTGCTGCTCGCTGACGATGCCAGCCTCGGCCTTGGCGAGGGAAGCGGCGAGCCGCTCGCTTTCCCCAACAGCGCTGCGCAATACGGAATTCAGGTGGCCCAGGCGTTCGGCGACGGCCGCCAGCCGGGCGTCCGAATCGTGGAGTTTCTCAAGGGCCGCATCGGCACGGTCCTGCGCCGCGGCCCGTCTGGCCTGCGCGGACGCGAGGGCGAAACGCTGCCGTTCCAGTTCCGCGGTCACCTCGGCAAGCCGTGCGGAGGCATCGTCGACGGCGGCCTGGACTTCGATCAGCGAGGGCGCCTTCGCGGAGCCTCCACTGACTGTCAGCGAGGTCAGGACGTCCCCGGCCAGGGTCACCGCGGTCAGTTCCGGGTGGCCGGCAAGCAGCTGCGCCGCACCGTCCAGGCCCTCGACGACGGCGATGTCCGCCAGCAGGCCGGACAGCGGCAGCCGGGAGGCGGCATCACTATCCGAAACGGACGTCGTGACGAGCCGGGAGGCCCACCGGGCGCCCGCCGGGAGCTGCCTGTCGGAAGCGGGCCGGGCATCGGTTTCGGTGGCAACCGCCCCTGCCAGCAGCAGGGCGGCCCGGCCGGCGTCGTCATCCTTCAGACGCTGGACGGCGGCGGCCGCAGCCTCCCTGTCCTGCACCACGATGGCGTCGGAGGCGGCGCCGAGGGCTGCGGCGACGGCGGTTTCGAAACCTGGTTCCACTGTGATCATGGACGCCAGGGATCCGAGGACCCCGGGAATTCCTGAACCGAGGACGTGGCCTGAGCCGTCTTTACGGTTCAGGCCGAGCTGGAGGGCGTCGCGACGGGCAAGGAGGGCACCGCGTTCCCGTTCGCCGTCGCGTTCGGCGGTCTTCAGCGCCTCGATCTCGGCAGCGATGCCGTCCAGTGCCGCGCTGGCGTCCTCGAAGTCGGCGTCGAGGGTCTCCTCGCCCTCCTCCACGCCGGCGACCTGGGTTTCGAGGGCGGTGAACTCGCTGTGGGCCAGCCTGCGGCGCTCCTCCCCTGCCTTGAGGGATTCGCGGAGCCGGCCGAGTTCGGCCTGCGCGGACTCGACCCGGGAGCGTGCGGCGCCCACCTGCCCGGCGAGCCTGGCCAGGCCTTCGCGGCGGTCCGCGGCGGCGCGGAGCAAGGACGCGAGGCGCTTGTCCTCGGCGGCGGCGGCGTGTTCGGCGTCCTGTTTCGCGGCCGTGGCGGCGGCCAGGACGCTGCGGCGGTCCACGATCTGGCGCTCCAGCCCGGTTTGGTCCTCCCGGACACGGGCGGCCTGCCGGTCGAGCTGATCGGGGTCGCGCCCGGAGTCAGGGACGTTGTCGGAGGCCCCGAGCAGCCGGCGACGTTCCTCGGCGAGCGAGCCCAGGGAGCGCAGCCGTTCGCGTCCGGCGGTCAGCTGGTACCAGTTCTCGCGCGCGGCGGTGAGCTTGGGGGTGGCTTCGGCGGCGAGCTGTTCGAGGCTGGCCTGCCGCTGCCTGCCGAGCTCGAGGTCCTGCCCGACGACGCCGCGGCGGGCCTTGAGCGCGCTCTCGTCCGCTACGTCCCGGGCCAGGGCCGTCTGCAGCCGGACGAGATCGTCCGCCAGGAGGCGGGAGCGGGCGTCGCGGACTTCGAACTGGACGGTCTGGGCACGCCTGGCCACTTCGGCCTGCTTGCCGAGCGGGGTCAGCTGCCGCCGGATTTCGCCGGTGAGGTCGCTGAGCCGTGCCAGGTTGGCCTGCATGGCTTCGAGTTTGCGGACCGTTTTTTCCTTGCGGCGCCGGTGTTTGAGGATGCCGGCGGCCTCTTCGATGAAACCGCGCCGGTCCTCCGGGGTGGCGTGGAGGACCTTGTCCAGCTGCCCCTGGCCCACAATCACGTGCATCTCCCGGCCCAGGCCGGAGTCGGAGAGGAGTTCCTGGATGTCCAGGAGCCGGCAGCCGGCGCCGTTGATGGCGTATTCCGAACCGCCGGTGCGGAACAGTGTGCGGGAAATCGTGACTTCGCTGTATTCGATCGGCAGGGCGCCGTCGCTGTTGTCGATGGTGAGTGAGACATGGGCGCGGCCCAGCGGCGGGCGTCCGGATGTGCCCGCGAAGATCACGTCCTCCATCTTGCCGCCGCGGAGGGTCTTGGCGCCCTGCTCGCCCATCACCCAGGCCAGGGCGTCCACCACATTGGACTTGCCCGAGCCGTTGGGGCCGACCACGGCGGTGACGCCCCGTTCGAATTCGAAGGTCGTCGCCGAGGCGAAGGACTTGAATCCCCGGACGGTCAGGGTTTTGAGGTGCAAGGTGTTTCGGATCTCCTGCTCGGCGGACTGGACACGAGGTTGGGCGCTGATTCGGACGGACTCGGATGTTCGGGGACGGCCCCTGATACTTACAATCTACTGCGGAGCTGTGAGAATTCCGCGCAGAACCGGTGGGGCCGGCCGCCGATGCCGGCGGCGGCATCCGCGGGAATGGATCTGCGGCGGGCATAGTTAAGCCCTTGGGCTTGTGCTTGAAGGTGCGGTCTACCGCGGAGCGCAGGACAGACACGAACAGAGGCGTAATTTTGATAGGGAATGCAACATTCCGACACCGCAACACCGCGTTGCTTTCAGTGACCAGCGTCGAGGCTCCGAGGATCGTCAGTTCCACGGATTTCGACCACAGGCTGGCTGCGACCCTGCGGCGGCTGAAGTTCCCCCCGAAACTGCTCGAACGCGTTGCCGGCGTCACCCACCGGCGATGGTGGGCGCCAGGGACATCGTTCGACGACGCCGCCATCGAGGCGGGCGCCAAGGCCCTGGCCGAGTCCGGCATCGAAGCGTCCGAGATCGGCCTGCTGATCAACACCTCGGTCACGCGGCGCAACCTTGAACCGTCCGTCGCGGTGAAGATCCACCACGGACTCGGCCTGCCGTCCTCGGCCCTGAACTTCGACCTGGCCAACGCCTGCCTCGGATTCGTCAATGGCATGACCCTGGCGGCCAACATGATCGACTCGGGCCAGATCAAGTACGCAGTGATCGTCAACGGCGAGGACGCCCAGGCAACGCAGGAGGCCACCCTGGCCAGGCTGCAGCGGCCAGAGACGACCCGCGAGGACTTCAACCGTGAGTTTGCCACACTCACCCTCGGCTCGGGAGCCGCTGCCGCCGTCCTGGGCCCGGCGGACCAGCACCCGGGGGCGCACCGGATCCTCGGCGGCGTGATGCGCGCCGGCACCGAGCACCATGAACTGTGCGTGGGCGGCATTGACGGCATGGCAACGGACACCAAAGCCCTGCTGGACGGCGGCCTGCAGCTCGTGGTCGATGCCTGGCACGAGGCCCAGCCGGAGTGGAACTGGGCTTCCATGGACCGCTACGTCACGCACCAGGTGAGTACCGCCTATACCCAGGCCATCATCGACGCCATCGACCTGGACCCTGACAAGGTGCCGATCACGTTCCCGCATTGGGGCAATGTGGGCCCGGCCTCCCTCCCAATGACCCTCGCGGCTGAAGCGCAGAGCCTCGGAGCCGGGGACCGGGTGCTGTGCATGGGCGTCGGTTCCGGCCTCAACACCGCCATGGTGGAAATCGTTTGGTAGCCGCCGACTGGCCCGGCGTCGACCCCGAATGGTCGCGCGAAATCGAGGTGTCGTCCACCTCCGACGCTGACGGGCGCGGAGCCGTGCGCCGCTGGCACCTGCTCGACAACGGCGCCCAGCTCTCCCGCCGGGGCCTGGCTCCTGCCGGGACCCTGCTGTGCGTGCATGGCAACCCGACATGGTCCTACCTGTGGCGGACCCTGCTGGCCGCCGGATCCGACCCCGCGCATCCCTGGCGTGTGGTGGCGGTGGACCAACTGGACATGGGCTTCTCGGAGCGCACCGGGAGATTCCGGCGCCTGGCAGACCGGATCAACGACCTGGGCGACCTCACGGCGGCGCTCGGGCTGGGCGGCCCGGTCGTCACCGTCGGCCACGACTGGGGCGGCGTGATCAGTCTCGGCTGGGCGCTGGCGCATCAGGAGCAGCTCGCCGGCTTGGTGCTGACCAACACCGCTGTCCACCAGCCCCCAGGCTCCCGCATCCCGCCGGCGCTCCGGCTTGCCCTGCACCCCGCCGTGCACCGCTGGGGAACGACGACGTCGGACGCCTTCCTGCGGGTGACGCACTCCCTGGCCCACCCGCCGCTGGCCGCGGATGTCCGCGGCGCCTTCATGGCCCCCTATCGCGGCGCCGGCCGCCGCGCCGGCGTGGGCAACTTCGTCGCGGACATTCCCGCCGACGCGTCCCACCCCAGCTTCCCGGCCCTCGGCCGCGTCGCCGAAGGGCTTGGCGGGCTGGGGGTCCCGGCCCTGATGCTCTGGGGACCGCGGGACCCGATCTTTTCCGACCGGTACCTGAAGGACCTCATCGGCCGGCTGCCGCACGCGAAAGTGCACCGCTTCGAGGGTGCCGGCCACCTGGTCTCTGAAGACCGGGACATCGCCACTCCCGTCTTCGAGTGGCTTTCCGAACACGACCGGGACAGCGGACCCGGCCTTCAGCGGATGGACGCGCTGCGCGACGGCCCGTCGCTGGAGGTCCGGGCCGGGCCGCTGGACCCCGGCACCGGGCCTGCGCCGCTGTGGGCGCCGCTCACCGAGGCGGCGAACGGACCCGCGGGCGGGGACACCGCTGTCGCGGAAATGGCCGCGGACGGCCGCGCCGCACGCTCGCTCAGCTGGCAGGAACTGGAACGGAGTATCGCCGCCCTCGCAGCGGGCCTGCAGGAAGCCGGTGTCAGGCACGGGAGCCGGGTGAGCCTGATGGTTCCGCCGGGCGTGGACCTGACCGTGGTCCTGTACGCCTGCCTCCGGCTCGGCGCGGTGGTCGTCGTGGCCGATGCCGGACTGGGCACCCGGGGACTCAGCCGCGCCGTCAAAGGCGCCACCCCGGATTTCCTCATCGGCATCGACAAGGCCCTGGCCGCCGCATCTGTGCTCGGCTGGCCGGGACGGCGCATCAGTGTGCGGGAGCTGCCGGCCGCCCGTCGCCGGCTTCTGGCCGTGGAGACCTCCCTGGCCGTCCTTGCCAACCGGGGAGAGCTCCTCTCCGGGCAGACGCCGCCTCTGCCGGTTCCGGACCCGCACGCCCCGGCGGCCGTGCTCTTCACCTCCGGATCCACCGGCCCCGCCAAGGGAGTGCTCTATACCCACCGGCAGCTGGCGGCGATGCGGGACACGCTCGCCGCGACGCTGGGGATCCGCCCGGGCGCACGCCTGGTGGCAGGCTTCGCGCCGTTCGCCCTGCTGGGACCGGCACTCGGGGCCGTCTCGGTAACGCCGGCCATGGACGTGACCGCGCCCGGCACCCTGACGGCCCGCGCACTGGCGGACGCTGCCGCGGCCATCGACGCCACCGTGGTCTTCGCCTCACCCGCGGCGCTGCGCAACGTCCTCGCGACCCAGGGCGGCCTGCGCCGGGCCGGACACGAGGCCCTGGGGCGCGTGGAACTGCTGCTCTCCGCCGGCGCGCCCGTCCCCGAATCACTGCTCGCCCAGGTGCAGCGGCTGCTGCCCCTGGCCTCGCTGCACACCCCGTACGGGATGACCGAAGTGCTGCCCGCCACCGACATCAGCCTCGAACAGATCCGCGCCGCCGGGGCCGACGCCGCGGCCGGAACCGTGGCCGGGGCCGGCAACGGCGTATGCGTGGGCCGGCCGGTGCATGGCACCCGGGTGGCCGTCATCCCGCTCGCCGCGGACGGCACCGCACCGGGGAATGACCCCGTCTCGGAGCCGGGAGTGACCGGCGAGATCCTCGTCAGCGCCCCGCACATGAAGGAGGCCTACGACAGGCTCTGGCTGACCCAGCGCGAGAGCGTCCGCACGGCCGGATGGCACCGCACGGGCGACGTCGGGCACTTCGACGCCGCCGGCCGGCTCTGGGTGGAAGGACGCCTCGCGCACGTCGTAACGGCACCGGGTGCCGTCATCACGCCGGTGGGCGCTGAGCAGGCCATCGAACGGCTGGCCGGGATCGGGCTGGCCGCCGTCGTCGGGGTCGGCCCGCCCGGGACGCAGGCCGTCGTCGCCATCGTCGATACTGTACCGCCCGCCCGCCGGGCAGGCCCTGCCGCACCGCAGCTCGCCGGGCGCGTACGCGAGACGGCCCGTCAGGCAGGCGTCAGCGTCTCCGCGGTACTTGTTGTCCCCTCCCAGCCGACCGACATCCGCCACAACGCCAAAATCGACCGGACCCGTTTGGCCCGCTGGGCCTCGGCGGTCCTGGCCGGCGGCCGTCCGGGCACGCCGTGAGGGTCCTCGTCACCGGCGCGAGCGGCCTGCTCGGTCGCGTGGTGGCCCGGCTGCTCGTGCACCAGGGCCACTCGGTCACCACCTTCCAGCGGCGTCCCGCGGACGTCGACGGCGCCGCAGACCTCCCCGGGTCCGTCACGGACGAGGACGCCGTCCGTCGCGCCGTCGCCGGCGCCGAGGGCGTCATCCACCTGGCCGCGAAGGTCTCATTCACCGGCCGCGCCGTGGAATTCGACGAGGTGAACGTCGAAGGCACCCGCCGGCTGCTCCGCGTGGCCCGCGAGGCCGGGGTCCGGGACCTGGTGTTTGTCTCGTCCCCGTCCGTAGCCAACTCCGGGGCCGCCATCGCCGGCCTGGGCGCCGAGCCAGCGGACCCGGCCCGCGCGCACGGACACTACTCGCGCACCAAGGCCGAGGCCGAACTGCTGGCACTGGCCGCGGACAGCCCGGACTTCCGGGTCGCGGCGGTGCGCCCGCACATCGTCTGGGGCCCCGGCGACACGCAGCTGGTGGAACGGGTGCTCGAACGTGCCCGCCGCGGCCGCCTGCCGCTGCTCGACGCCGGGGCGGCCCTGATCGACACCACCTACGTGGACAACGCTGCTTCGGCGATCGTCGCCGGGCTGCACCGCATGGAGCACATCCACGGCCGGGCGCTCGTGGTCAGCAACGGCGAACCCCGCCCGGTCGGCGAGCTGCTGGCGGGCATCTGCGCTGCCGCCGCCGTCCCTGCGCCGTCGTGGACAGTACCGGGCCGGCTCGCGCGGGCGGCAGGATCGGTGGTGGAGAAGATCTGGACCCGGGCCGGCCGGGAAGGAGAACCACCGATGACCAGGTTCCTCGCTGAACAGCTCTCCACCGCCCACTGGTTCGACCAGCGCGGGACCCGCGAACTCCTCGACTGGACTCCCGCCGTGTCACTTGACGAAGGCCTGGCGAGGCTGGCCGAGCACTACGGGACCTACCAGCGGCCGTTGCGCGGCCTCGGCTGGCAGACGGGGCAGGTATAGGACGAGCGGTTCATGAACTGGTCCCGCCTTATGGTGCTGACCAGACCGGTGGCGGCGCAGCGTTTGCATTTCTCGCCCTCGCGCCCATAGGCGTTCAGCGAGCGGTCGAAGTACCCGGACGCCCCGTTGACGTTGACATAGAGCGCATCAAAACTCGTCCCGCCGGCGGCCAGGGCGTCCGTCATGACCCCGCGGGCGGCGTCAAGGACCCGGAGCGCATCGGCCCGCCGCAGGGTGTCCGTGGGCCGGGCAAAGTGCAGCCGCGCCTTCCAGAGTGCCTCGTCCGCGTAGATGTTGCCGATCCCCGAGACGAGCCCCTGGTCCAGCAGGGCGCGCTTGAGGCCTGTCTTGCGTGCGCGGAGGCGGCGGTAGAACTCATCGAAGGAAAAGTACGGATCCAGCGGGTCCCGGGCGATGTGGGAGGCCTCCGCGGCGATGAGTGGCAGCGGCGTCTCGGCGAGTCCGCCGGGGCCGCCGTCGGCGGTGGGGACCAACGAGGTCAGGAAGAGTCCGCCGAAAATCCGCTGGTCCACGAACCGGAGCTGTTCCGGCATGCCCTCTGCGGGACTGAGGCGCAGGCGCACTTTCAAGGGCCTTTCGTCGGACGCCGAGGAGTCCTGCATCAGCAGCTGTCCGGACATGCCCAGGTGCGCCATGAGGGCCACCGCCGGAGTCGGGGCGTCGGCCGCGCCGCCGCCGGGAGCTGCCGCGGGCGTGTCCGCCAGCGGCAGCCAAAGGAACTTTCCGCGCCGGACCACGTCCAGGACGCGGGCGCCCTCAAGGTTGCCGGCGAAGTCCTCCGGGCCGAGCGCGTGCCGGCGGACGGAACGCGGATCCACCACCTCAACGGCGGTGATGGTCCGGCCCAGCACCCAGCTCACGAGGCCGCGGCGGACCACTTCGACCTCGGGCAGTTCAGGCACCGGGCGGGCCTATGCGCCGGGCTGGGACTGCAACTGCTCCGGGTCGGACGCACCGGGTTCGACGGTCGGCGCAGCCTCCGTCGCAACAGCGGACGGAGCGGACAGCCTGCGCCAGGCATCCGCGGCGGCTTCCTGCTCGGCTTCCTTCTTGGAGTTGCCGGACCCGCTGCCGTAGTCGGTTCCGCCGATGCGCAGGATGGCTTCGAAGGTCCGGGCATGGTCCGGGCCGGAGCCCTCCACGGCGTAGTTGATCGTCCCGAGCTGGCGGCTGGCCGCGAGCTCCTGGATGGAAGTCTTCCAGTCGGTGCCGGCGCCGAGCGCCGCGGCGTCCGCCAGCAGCGGTCCGATCAGGCGCATGACCAGCCGGCGCGCCGTCTCGATGTCATTGGAGACATAGGTGGCACCGATCAGCGCCTCCATGGTGTCCGCGAGGATCGAGGCCTTGTTCTTGCCTTCGGTGAGCTTTTCGCCCTGTCCGAGGTAGATGAACTCCCCAAGCCCGATACTGCGGCCGATGCCCGCGAGTGCCCTGGTGCTGACGACGGCGGAACGGCGCTTGGCCAGGTCACCTTCGGGCAGCGTGGGGTTGTCACGGTACAGGGCGTCGGTTACCGAGAACCCCAGGATGGAGTCGCCGAGGAACTCGAGCCGTTCGTTGGTGGGGATGCCGCCGTTTTCGTAGGCGTAGGAACGGTGTGTGAGCGCAAGACGAAGCGTCCCGGCGTCAATAGTGACACCGAGACGCTTCAGAAGCTCTTCAGTTGAAGACATCTTAGTCAGCCAGTTGGCGGATTAGACGTCTGCGACCTTGCGGCCCTTGTATTCAAGGAACAGCGCGGTGCCAGCCGAGTCGGTAACGACCTTTGCCTGGTGCGGCAGGCTGTACGTAACCTGGCCGTTCTCGACAGTCTTCACCAGGTGGGGGGCAGTTGCCTTCCACTGGGAGCGGCGGGCGCGGGTATTCGAGCGAGACATTTTCCGCTTCGGGACAGCCACGGCTAACTCATTTCTCTCTAGTCCAACACTTACAAATCAGTTTTGCCGGTCAGGCTTAGCCAAGTCAGCTAGGGCAGCCCAGCGAGGATCTACCACCTCGTGGTGATGCCCCGGCTCGTCTTCCAGGCGAACTCCACATTCGGAGCAAAGGCCCTGGCAGTCTTCCCGGCACACCGGCTGGAACGGCAGCATGGTTACAACTGCGTCCCGCAACACCGGCTCAAGATCGATCAGATCGTGCTCGATTCGACGTTGCTCTTCTTCGTCTTCCTCATCCGAGAACACAGCGTCCTCATAGAAGAAAAGTTCTTGCACATCGACCTCTTGGTCATACGCAAGGGGATCCAGGCATCGGCCGCACTCGCCAGTAACTTCGACGTGTGCGGTTCCTGATACCAGAATTCCTTCGTGTACGGCCTCAAGCCGCAGATCCAGCTCGACATCCGAACCTTCCTGCACGCCAATGAGCGCCACACCAAGATCACCTGGTGCGGGTACATGTTCCGTCAGCGTCCGCATGCTTCCCGGACTGCGTCCGAGGTCCTTGACGTCAAACACCAAGGGCGAACTAGCATCTCGTTTAATGAGAACTCCTGTTGAACATATGACCGACGTACCATCTTAGCCTGATCTGCCGGGCGGACTCAAACCGGTGGCATCCTGCAGTTCACACCGCACGCCGCACCGGATTCAGGCCCCGCAACCGGCAGCAGGCCGCCGAGTACCGATCAAGCTTACCCTCTGCGCGGCTGATCCTGGACCGGCCCGCCCGGGTGCAGCCGTTTCAGCACCGAGCGGGGCACAAAGTCGGAGACATTACCGCCCAGGGTGAACACTTCCTTGATCAAAGTGGACGACAGGTGGAGGTAGTGGCTCTCGGCGGGCAGGAAGACTGTCTCGACGCCGGTCAGCTGGCGGTTCATCGTCGCCATCGGCAGCTCATAGTCAAAGTCGGAGGAGGAGCGGAGGCCCTTGACGATGGCGGATACGCCCCGCTGGCGGCAGTACTCCGCAAGGAGTCCCTCCCCGACCGGCTCGACCACGATGCCCCGCAGGGAGGCCAGGGTCTCCTTCGCCATGTCAATGCGTTCCTCCAGCGTGAACCGGTATTTCTTGGCGTAGTTCGTGGAGACGCCGACAATGACCTCATCAAACAGGCCTGCGGCCCTGGCAATGACTTCCAGGTGGCCATTGTGGATCGGGTCAAAGGAGCCAGGGCATACGGCGCGTCTCATGCTCCGAACCTACCGTATTGCTGCCGCCGGCCGGGATAACATGGCTGAATGTCAGCATCAAGCATTCCCTTCACTGTGTCCGGGGGCGTGGTTCTCGTGACGGGAGCCGCCATGGGCATGGGCCGTCTTTACGCCCTGCGAGCGGCCCGCGAGGGCGCCGGCGTCGTGATTCTCTGGGACGTCGACGCCGCCGGACTGGCGAAGACCGCCGCCGAAGTGACCGACCTCGGCGCCCGTGCCGTCGTCCGCCAGGTGGACCTCGCCAGCCGCACGGCGATCGCCGAGGCCGCGGCGGACTGCGCGGAGGAAGGTCCGTTGACGCTGCTGGTCAACAACGCCGGAATCGTCCGCGGTGCGCTCTTCTGGGACCACAACCCGGAGCGGGACATCGCCCTGACCATGGACATCAACGCGCTGGCGCCGATGTACGTCACCCACGCGTTCCTGCCGGGCATGATGGCCGATGCCGGCCGGCCGCGCCGGATCCTCAACATCGCCTCCGCCGCCGGCACCGTTTCCAACCCGAGGATGAGCGTGTACGCGGCGTCCAAGTGGGCCGTCATTGGCTGGAGCGACTCGCTCCGGCTGGAACTCGAACAGCAGGGCTACCGCCACCTCGCCGTGACGACGTTCTGCCCCAGCTACATTTCCACCGGGATGTTCGCCGGGGCCCGCGGCCCGCTGCTGACGCCGCTGATGACGCCGGAGGACGCCGTGAACCGGGCGTGGCGGGCCACCACCGCCGGCCGGCCGCAACTGATCGCCCCGGCGACCGCGCAGCTGGGCAAAGTCCTGCGCGGGCTGCTGCCCGTGCGGGCCTGGGACTTCGTGGGCGGGAAGGTCTTCGGGATCTACTCCACGATGGACAAGTTCACCGGGCGGGTCGAGAAGACGGGCCAGCGGTGAGCTCCCAGAAGCAGTTCCCGTGGCAGCGGACCGCGACCGGAGCCAACCTCCTCTCCCTCGACGGCACCCTCGGCGTGACGATCTTCGAGGAAATGACCACCCTCGCCGTGCAGACCGGCGCGATCAACCTTGGCCAGGGCTTCCCGGACGAGGACGGTCCGGTGGAGATCAAGGCGGCCGCCCAGGCCGCCATCGCCGCCGGTGCCAACCAGTACGCCCCCGGCAAGGGCATCCTGGAGTTGCGGGAGGCGATTTCGCTCCACCAGGAGCGTTTCTACGGCCTGCAGCCGGACCCGCAGACCGAGATCATCGTCACCACCGGCGCCACCGAGGCCATTGCCGCCTCACTGCTGGCACTCGTGGGGCCAGGAGACGAGGTGCTCACCTTCGAGCCGTTCTACGACTCCTATGGCGCGATCATCGGCCTCTCCGGCGCCCGCCACGTCACCGCACCGCTGCTGGCCCCCGACTTCATGCCGGACCTGGACGCCCTCGACGCGGCGTTCAGCAGCCGCACCAAGGTGGTGCTGGTCAACAACCCGCACAACCCCACCGGTGCGGTGTTCCCCCGCGAAGTGCTCGAACGCGTCGTCGAGCTCGCCATCCGGCACGACGCCGTCATTGTCACCGACGAGGTCTACGAACACCTCACATTCGGGGCCCGTCACATCCCGGTGGCCACCCTGCCGGGCGCCGCGGAACGCACCCTGACCATCTCCTCCGCCGGGAAGACCTTCTCCTTTACTGGCTGGAAGATCGGCTGGCTCAGCGGGCCCGCGCACCTGGTCGCGGCGGCCCGCACGGTAAAGCAGTTCCTGAGCTACAGCTCCGGCACCCCGTTCCAGAGCGCCATCGCGGCCGGCCTCGGCCTGCCCGACGAGTTCTACGCCGGAGTCGCCGACACCCTGCAACTCAAACGCGACATCCTCAGCGAGGGCCTCCGCGCGGCCGGACTGGACGTCTTCACCCCGCAGGGGACCTACTTCGTGAACGTGGACACCGCCCCGCTGGGCATCACCGACGCCGTGGACCTGGCCCGCCGGCTGCCCGCGCTCGTGGGCGTCGCGGCGATTCCGGTGCCGGTCTTCTGCCACCCGGAAGGCGCCGAACGCACCCGGAGCCTGCTGCGCTTTGCCTTCTGCAAACGGATCGACGTGCTGCAGGAAGCCGCCGAACGGCTCGCGACCCTCCGCGACAGGCTCTGATGCCGGACACTCCCCCGGCCTCGCGTTTCCTGCGCACCACCGGCCAGCACGCGACAATCGAGCCCGACGCCTTCACCAAGGGCGGCTTTGTCCTGAGCATCGGCGGTGCGGAACAGTCGCACGTCAACCTTGCGGACCCCTCGGACATCTTTTACGAATACCTGCGCAGGATCGGCCACGTGGTGGATCTTGCGGCACCCTGGGGCGAACCCATCACAGCCCTGCACCTCGGAGCGGGTGCGCTGACCCTGGCCCGTTACATCCAGGCCACACGGCCGGGCTCCGTGCAGTACGCGGTGGAGCTGGAGCGGGAACTGCTGGACTTCGTGCTGCAGCAGCTCCCCCTGCCGGAGGGCACGCGGCTGCACACCGTGATCGGCGACGCCCGGGACGCCCTGGCCGCGCTGCCCCCGGACCTGCGCTTCGACGTCGTGATCCTGGATATCTTCTCCGGGCCCGACGCGCCGGAGCATATCGCCTGCACGGAGTTCTACCTCGAAGCCGCGGCAAGGCTCAGTCCCCGCGGGGTCCTGATCGTCAACGTGGGCGATGAGCCCGGGCTCACGCTGGTCCGCAGCCAGGTGGCCGCGCTGCGCCGGGCGATGTCCGATGTCTCCGCCTTTGCCGAGGCCGGTATGTTCAGCGGCCGCTATCCCGGCAACATCATCCTGACCGGGACGCAGGGACCCTGGCCGGAGGTGTGGACCGCGGCGCTCACCGCCCGCGGGCCCCACCCCGCGAAGGTGCTCTCCGGCGTCGCGCTGGACGCGCTCTCCGGCTAGCCGGCGCTGTTCGGTTCCGCTGCCTGGTCCGGGTCGGCCTGGGCGCCTTCCTCCACGCTGGGTTCGGCGAACCAGAGCTTCGTTTCCCCGTACTTCCGTTCGGCAAACCGCTCCATCCCGTCCGGCCAGACCGGCTCGGGCGACCGGGATGAGCGCTCCACCACGGCGACGGCGCCCTCGGCCAGATGCGGGAGCAGCTTGGCCAGCACCCCGGCCAGTGCCGGTTCCTCGAGGGGGTAGGGCGGGTCCAGGAAGACGAGGTCCCAGCGGACGCCATCCCGGGCGCGTTCCAGGAACGATTCGACCTTGGACCGGTGCACGGTGACGACCTTGCGCCCAGCGACGGTGTTGACCAGGTCCGCGTTGCGCTGGCAGACCTCGCTGGCCTTCCCGTCGAATTCCACCAGGTCGACGGTCTTCGCTCCGCGGCTGGCGCTTTCCACGCCGAGGGAACCGGAGCCCGCGTAGAGGTCCAGCACGCGGGCGTCCGCAATGACCTCAAAGGCGTCCAGCCGGGAGAAGAGCGCTTCCTTGACCCGGTCAGTGGTGGGCCGGGTCAGGGACCCGGGGACGCTGACCAGGGTTGTTCCGCCCGCGGCACCGGCTATGATGCGGCTCATGGCCGGGCCGTCCTGGGTGCATTCATGGTGTTAGCCGCGTTCAAGGAACGCCTCCTTTTCCGGATTGAGGTATTCGTCGATCGATGCGGCGAGGGCGGGGTGGGCGCCCAGTGACGGGTCGCCGCCGACAATCTGCCAGGCGTCCTGCCGTGCCCGGGCGATCACGTCCTCGTGTTCCAGCACCCGCAGCAGTTTCAGCGTGGACCGGCCGCCGGACTGGGAGGCACCCAGGATGTCGCCCTCACGGCGCAGCTTGAGGTCCTCCTGGGAGAGCGCAAAGCCGTCGGTTGTGGCCGCGACGGCGTCGAGCCGGCGGCGGCTCGGGTGCCCGGGTTCCAGGGCGGTGACGAGCAGGCAGGTGCCCGGCAGCCCGCCGCGGCCCACCCGGCCGCGGAGCTGGTGGAGCTGGGAGATGCCGAAGCGGTCCGCGTCCAGGATCACCATCAGGGTGGCGTTGTGGACGTCCACGCCCACTTCGATCACGGTGGTGGAGACCAGGAGCTTGGTCTGGTTGGCGGTGAAGGAGGCCATGGTTTCGGACTTCAGTGCCGGGTCCAGCCGGCCGTGCAGCGGCGCCACGGGCACGCCGGCCAGGGCCGGTTCGTCCCGGAGCTGTTCCACAACGGCGGTGACGGATGCCAGTTCCCGCGCCGCGCTGTCCCCGTCGAGGTCCGCAGCGGCCGGTTCGGCCTCGCCGGGGCTGAAGTCGCCGTCGTCGTCCGAGCCGATCTTGGGACAGACGATGTACACCTGGTGGCCGGCGTCGATCTCCTCCCGGGCGCGGCTCCAGATGCGTGTGGCCCACGCGGGGTGCTCCGCGAGGCCGACGACGTGGGTGGTGATTGGCGCGCGCCCGGCCGGCAGTTCGTCGAGTACGGACGTTTCGAGGTCGCCGAACACGGTCATGGCCACGGTCCTGGGGATGGGGGTCGCGGTCATGACCAGCAGGTGCGGGGGCTTCCTGGCCTTGGACCGGAGCACGTCGCGCTGTTCGACGCCGAACCGGTGCTGTTCATCCACCACGATCAGGCCGAGGTCGTAGAAGGAAACGTTGTCGCTGAGCAGGGCGTGGGTGCCGATGACAATCCCGGCGGTTCCGGAGGCGGCGTCCAGCATGGCCTGTTTCCGGGCCGCGGTCGGCATGGAGCCGGTGAGCAGAGTGACCTGGACCGCGTCGGGGCCGAAGCCGCCCAGCATGCCGTCGCGGGACAGCGGCCCGAGCGTGCGGCGGATCGATTCGAAGTGCTGCGCGGCCAGGACCTCGGTCGGGGCCAGCAGGGCAGCCTGTCCGCCAGCGTCGACCACCTGCAGCATGGCGCGCAGGGCCACGATGGTCTTCCCCGAACCGACTTCGCCCTGGAGCAGCCGGTTCATCGGCGAGTCCTGGGCGAGCTCCGCGGCCAGGGTCTTCCCGACGGCGGCCTGGCCGGCAGTCAGGGTGAAGGGCAGCTGCCGGTCAAAGGCGGTCAGCAGCCCCTCCGCGGCGGGCCGGCGGGCGGTGGCCTCCTCCGCGGCGAGCTGGGCGCGGCGCCGGGCGAGGGCGGACTGGAGCACCAGGGCTTCCTGGTAGCGGAACCGGTCCCGGGCGCGCTGCCAGTCTGCGGGGCCGTGCGGGGAGTGGATGAGCCGGTAGGCGTCGGCGACCGGCACGAACTTCTCCCGCGCCGTGATCTCCGCCGGCAGCGGGTCAGGCAGGGCGTCCAGGTCCGCGGTCTCCAGCAGCGTGGAGACGACCTTCTGGATGGACCAGCTGGTCAGCTTGGCGGTGGCCGGGTATACCGGGATGGGCATGGCGGCGAGCGCCTCCGGGTCCATCCCGGGGGTGTCCTGGTCCTCGTCCAGCAGTTGGAAGTCCGGGTTCGTCAGCCCCAGGGCGCCGCCGTAGCGGGTGATCTTTCCGGAGAACAGGGCGCGGCGGCCCGGCTGCAGCTCGGCCTTGGCCCGGTGGCCGTTGAAGAAGCTCACCTTCAGGGTGCCGCCGCCCATCCCGGTGCCCGGGGCCGCGGTGCCCGGGGCCGCGGCGCCGGCGTCGTCGGTGATCACGACGTCGGTCAGCGAGCCGCGGCGGGTCTTCATGAACCGGGTACTGCTGCTGACCACCCGGGCAATCAGGGTGACGTCCTCGTCGAGTGGAACCTCCCTGATGGGTGTCAGTTCGCCGCGGTCCATGTAGCGGCGGGGGAAGTAGTTCAGCAGCCCGCCGACTGTGGTGATGCCAAGGTGCTTTTCGATGACTGCTGCGGACCTCTTGCCGACCCGGCGTTCCAGGCCCAGTCCCACTTCGGCGTTGTGCGGCTCAGCGAACATGTCCGTCGGGGGCCTGTCCTGCGGGTTCGCGGTCGCCGGAGGCGCGGGGTTCTGCGTCCGGTACGGCAAGGTCAGTAACGCTGATGTCCGAGGGTTCGCCGAGGGAGCGGATCAGGGCGACGGCCGGCGCGGCGGCCGGCACGTGCACGTGGACGCGCCAGCGGTAGGTCCCGGACGCGTCGGCTGCCCCGCCGACCTGGCTCATGATGACGGACTCGCCCATTTCGTCGAGCCGCTGGCGCATCATGGCGGCGTCCAGGGGTGAAAGCGTGATGGTGCACATGACTTCCACGCCTTCGTCGCGCGGCAAGCCGGCATGGATGTGCGGGTCCTGGACGTCGTAGCCGTGCAGTCCGTCCAGCAGCTGGTCCTGGAGTTCCTCGCCGAGAACGGCGGAGCGGAGGCAGTCGAGGACCAGCAGCATCCCGACGCCGCCGGCGTCCACGACGTGGGCGGCGTGCAGGGCCTCCAGCTGGTCCTCAGTGCGCACTACAGCGGCGACGGCCGCGTCCACGACGGCATCCAGGGCCAGGCCAAGGGTGTGGTTGCTGTCGTCGCCGTCGTGCGCAGAGTCCACGGCGGCCGCGGCGCGGGCGGCGGCTTCCATCACGGACAGCATGGTGCCGGGAACCGGGTCGCTCAACGCGGACCAGGCCCGGAGCTGGGCCCGGTTCAGCGCGGCGGCCAGCAGGGGCGCGCTCAGCCGGTGGTGGCCGGCGAGGGGTTCTGCCGCGGCGCAAAGGAAGACGGCGAACAGGGTGCCGGAGTTGCCGCGGGCCTTTTCCATGGCAGCCAGGCCGGCCCGGGCGAGGATGGCCCCGACGTCGTTCCGGGCCGGGTCCGGCGGGCCGAAGGAATGCAGGGACGGATCCGCGCTGATCTGGGGCAGCGCGGCGGTGTCCAGGGTGAGGAGCGCCTGGGCGGCGGCCCGCACTGTCAGGTACAGGTTCGTGCCGGTGTCGCCGTCGGCGACGGGGAAGATGTTGATGGCGTTCAGGCGGTCGCTGTGGTTCCCAAGCGTTGTTTCTGCCTTGCTCAACCACCGCTTCATCGCTTGCGCGTTCGCGGCAATCTTAGTCTGCAAAGTGATCCCATCCCACATTGTCAGCGGGCCTGCCCGCTATCTTGACGCCCGCGCGGTCCGTTGGTGCAGGGGCTTCTACCGAGCCTATCGCAGTGAAACCGTGAGGCAGCTGAAGACCGGGTGGGAATGTGGCGAGCAGCCCGTGGTCCTCTCCGCCGCCCAGGACCCAGGCCATTGGGTCTGCGCCGAGCAGTCCGGCGGCAGGCAGCAGCGGAACCGCCAGTTCCCGCAGTGCCGCCGCGTTGAGGTTCAGGACGGTGCGGCTGGCGGACGCCATCCGTTGGCCGTCACGGATCAGTCCGTCGGAAATGTCCATCATGGCCGTGGCTCCGGAATCCCGGGCCAGCGGGCCTGCGGCGAGCGGAGGCGTTGGCCTGCACTGGGTGTCCATCAGTGCGCGCTGTTCCCGGTCCAGGGCCTCGACGGGGTTCGTCGATTCCAGCAGCGCGAGACCCGCCGCGGCACGGCCCACAGTGCCCGCGAGCGCCAGGACGTCCCCCGGCCGGGCGCCGGAACGCAGCACGGCTGCCCCGCCGTCGAGGCTGCCGAGAATCGCCACGCTCACCGCCAGCTCGCGGCCTCGGCCGAGGTCTCCGCCAGCCACGGCGCAGTCCGGGGCGCCGAGGCCCCGGATGCCGGCACTGAGTCCGTCGGCGAAGTCCTCGACCCAGGCGACCAGGGTTTCCGGGGGCATGGTGAGGCTGACCACGAGGGACGTGGCCCGGGCCCCCATGGCGTTGATGTCGCTGAGGTTCTGCGCGGCGGCCTTCCAGCCGACGTCGTATCCGGTGGTCCGGTAGCCGTTGTTCCACTTCAGGCGGAAGTCCTGGTCCGCCACCTGGGTGTCGATGCTGAGGACTGTCCGCCCGTCCGGAACGGCCACGATGGCGGCGTCGTCGCCCGGGCCCAGGATCAGGGACGGGTTGTGTTCCTGGCCGTAGTGCAGGCGCGGGAAAATGCGTTCCAGCAGTTGGGATTCGGAGAGCCCCGCCACAGTCAGGGCCGCCTTGGGTGGCGTCCCCCCGGGCAGGGTCGCTTCGGAAAGTGGGACAGGCTCGTGTTCAGGCACAGCCCTACGCTACCGTGGGGGGCCGCAGCAGCGGCACAGCGCCGGGAACGGCGGCCAAACTCCGGCGGATACGCCGGGGAAGGGCGTTCAGCGCGGGGGGCGGCGGTTGCCACGACGCCGGGCAGGCCGGGATAGGCTTGAAGGATGCAGCGCTTCCGTTTCCCGGCTTCCGCACGTCCGCTCCGCAGTCTGGCCGCGGCGGCGGCAGCAGGGGTCCTGCTGAGCGCCTGCGCTCCGGTTGTCGACGTCGCTCCGGCCAAGGACGCCGCTAACGCCGCTTGTGCACCGATGATGGTCGCGCTGCCGGATGCGATCGGCGAAGCGAAGCTGCGGAAGACCAACAGCCAGGCCACTGCGGCGTGGGGGGATCCGTCCCTCGTGGTCCTGCGCTGCGGGGTGAATGTTCCGGGGCCGACGACGGACCGCTGCGTCAGCGTCAATGGCGTGGACTGGGTGATCAAAGAAGGCGACCCGGTGTGGACGCTGACGACTTTCGGGCGCGAACCGGCAACCGAGATCCTGATGGACCCCGACAAGATCAGTTCCGCAACCGTGCTCGCCGACCTTTCGGCCGCAGCCGCCAAGGTGCCGGCGACGCGGAACTGCGTGGGCCAGGCGGACCTGCAGAACCTGCCGCCGACCCCCTAGCTTTCCGGCGGGCCGGGCCACTGCGCACCGGTGGCCGGACCCGCTGGCCTAACGCAGGCCTGTTTTGCGGTGCAGCGCCAGGTAGATCAGTTCGTCGATGAGTTCGGCGTAACCCAGGCCGGATGCTTTCCACATTTGCGGATACATGCTTTTCGGCGTGAACCCGGGCATCGTGTTGATCTCGTTGATGATCAGCTCGCCCTCCGGGGTATAGAAGAAGTCGACCCGGCTGAGTCCCTCGGCTCCGACGGCGTCGAAAGCGACGGCGGACAGCTCGCGGACCCTGGCGATGGCTTCGTCCGGAAGTTCGGCCGGGCAGCTGAGCGCCGCCGCGTTGTCCACATATTTGGCGTTGAAGTCGTAGAACTCATGCCCGCCGCCAGCCACGGAAATCTCGCCCGGCATGGACGTCCGGGGACTGTCTGTGTCCCTGCCCTCCAGCACGGCACACTCGATCTCCCTGCCGACAATGCCGGCCTCGATGACGAGTTTCGGATCGTGCTGTCGGGCGGCCTCAATCGCTGCGTCCAGGCCGTCGAGGGAGTCCACCTTGGAGATGCCCATCGAGGAGCCTGCCCGCGCGGGCTTGACGAAGACCGGGAAGCCGAGCTGGTCCACGCGTTTGCGGACGGTCTCGGGATCGTTGCGCCACTGCCGGTCCGTAACGGCGATGTAGGGCCCCACACGGAGCCCGGCGGATTCAAACACCACCTTCATGAAGTGCTTGTCCATGCCGACGGCGGACGCAAGAACACCGGCACCCACGTAGCGAGTGTCGGAGAGTTCCAGGAAGCCCTGGATGGTGCCGTCCTCGCCGAACGGGCCGTGCAGCAGCGGGAACACCACGTCCACCGCGCCCAGTTCGTGCGGGACCTCGTTCGGGGAGGCCACGATGAGCTGGTGTTCGCCGCCGATTTCGGCCAGCGTCACGGTCTGGGCCGAGGATGCCACCTCCGGCAGGGACGATGCAGAAAGTGACCAGTCGTGGATGTCCCCGGAAGCCAGCACCCACTGGCCGGTCTTGGCAATCCCGATCGGGATGACCTCGTACTTCGTCTGGTCGATGGCACCGAGGACCCCGGCCGCCGTCACGCAACTGACGGCGTGTTCGCTGGAGCGGCCGCCGAAGAGGACCGCCACGCGGGGCCTGGACCGTGCGGCCCGGCCTTGTGTTGATTCGTTTAGTTCCGACACTCTCAGTAATCGCCTTCGCGTTTCAGGTCCCGGGACAGCAGCAGCGGCCCCAGTTCGTCTACGGACAGTTTTCCGGCCAGCACGGCAACAACGGCCGCGGTGATGGGCATCTCGACGCCGAGCTTGCCCGCGAGCTCATGTACGGCCTGAGCTGACTTGATCCCCTCGGCGGTCTGCGTCATCTGCGCCGTGACCTGGTCCAGGGTCAGCCCCGTGCCCAGCAGGCGGCCGGCGGTGTGGTTCCGCGAGAGCGAGGACGAGCACGTGGCGACGAGGTCACCCAGGCCCGCGAGGCCGGCCATCGTCTGCGCCTCGCCGCCCAGGGCGAGGGACAGCCGGGAGGTCTCCGCGAGGCCGCGTGTGATGACCGAGGCTTTGGTGTTGTCACCCATCTGCCTGCCTTCGCAAATGCCGACGGCCAGGGCGATGATGTTCTTGACGATCCCGCCGATTTCGACACCGACGACGTCGCCGGTGGTGTAGGGGCGGAAGTACGGGGCGGTGCAGCTGCGGGCGATCCAGCCTGCCGCAATCGGGTCGGAGCAGGCCACTACAGAGGCGGTGGGTTCTTCCCGGGCGATCTCCATGGCAAGGTTGGGTCCGGACACCACAGCGATCCGGTTGGCGGGAATGCCGAGCTCCTCAGAAATCACTTCGCTCATCCGGGCATCGGAGTGCAGCTCGAGTCCCTTCATGAGGGAAACCACTAAGGCGCCGGGCGCCAGCAGGTTCTTCCACTGGCGCAGTTGCGGCCGCAGGGTCTGGGCCGGAACGGCCAGGACCACGAGCTCAGCGCCGGCGAGGACCTCGGAGACATCGGTTGAAGCGGTAATGCTGGGCGGCAGGGCAATGTCCCTGAGGTATTGCTCGTTCCGGTGCTTCAGATTGATCTGGTCGACTACTTCACCGCGACGGCCCCAGAGCCGGATGTCGCGTTCGACGCCGGAGGCAGTGGCCGCGTCAGCGAGGACCTTCGCAAAAGTGGTCCCCCAGGATCCGGCGCCGAGTACAGCGACTCTCGTGGCGGACAGTCCCCGCGTTTGATCGAATGTCATTCGCCGCTATCCCTAAGATTCTTCTCCGGTGTTGCAGGACCTGTTGCTGAACCGCCAGGCTTGCCGTTCTGCTCCATGAAGCGGCCGTGCGTGGACTGATTATGGGCCGCAGGGTCCCAGCGGACCAGCGGAGGCTGTCCGCCGCGGAGGGTGGCCAGGAGCTCAGTGATGGCCTCCATGATCACGTTGGTGGCCTCGGTGAGGGTGGCTTTGTCCAGCGGACGTCCGGCGAAAGCGCTGAGGTCCACGGGATCGCCCACGACCAGTCGGGACGTCTTACGCGGAAAGATGTGTAACCGCTTGGCATAGCGGGGCAGGACCTCTTGGGCTCCCCAGTGCGCCATCGGCACGACGGGAATACCGCCTTCCAGCGCCATCCGCGCGGCGCCGGTGTGGCCTTTCATCGGCCACAGACCGGGGTCCCGGGTCAGCGTGCCCTCGGGGTAAATGATGATCGCCCCGCCCTCGTCCACGACTTCCTTGGCGATCTGCAGCGCCCGGTTGGCGCCCGCCGTGGAGCGTTCCACCGGGACCTGTTTGGTGGCGCGCAGCACGAATCCCAGCACGGGCACCTTGAAGAGTCCGGCCTTGGCCAGGAAACGTGGCATCCGCTTCTGGTTGTACAGCATGTGCCCCACCACCAGCGGATCGATTTCGGTGCAATGGTTGGGTGCGGCGATGAAGCCGCCGGCGGGCAGCTTCTCCAGGCCGATCCATTCCTTCCGCATCAGCAGGTTCATTACCGGCCGGACAATCCCGGCGACAGCGACAAAGGTGATGTGGCTTTTGGCCGATTCCTTCACCGGTCCTACCGCTACTTCGCTGCGGTGATGTCGAAATCGGCGCCCAGGCCCGCGAGCTTCTCGGTGAATCGCTCGTAGCCGCGGTTGATGATGTCGATTCCGGTGACCCGCGAGGTGCCGTTGGCGGCCAGCGCCGCGATCAGGTGGCTGAAGCCGCCCCGCAGGTCCGGTACGTCTATATCGGCGCCGGTCAGCTGGGTGGGGCCGGAAATCACGGCTGAATGCAGGAAGTTGCGCTGGCCGAAGCGGCACGGGACACTGCCGAGGCATTCGCGGTGGACCTGGATGTTGGCGCCCATCCGGATCAGGGCCTCAGTGAAGCCGAAGCGGTTCTCATACACGGTTTCGTGGACGATCGACACGCCCTCCGCCTGCGTCAGGGCGACAATCAGCGGCTGCTGCCAGTCGGTCATGAAGCCGGGGTGCACGTCCGTCTCGAGGACCAGCGGGTTGAGCTTGCCACCCTTGTGATAGAAGCGGATGCCGTCATCGCCGATGTCCATCCCGCCGCCAACCTTGCGGTAGGTGTTGAGGAAGGTCATCATGTCGCGCTGGGTGGCGCCTTCGACGAAGATGTCGCCCCGCGTGACCAGCGCCGCCGAGGCCCAGGAGGCCGACTCGTTGCGGTCCGACAGCGCGCGGTGGTTGTAGCCGCCGAGGTCCGGGACGCCCTCGATCCGGATGGTGCGGTCCGTCTGGACGCTGATGATCGCGCCCATTTTCTGCAGGACTGCGATGAGGTCGACAATCTCCGGCTCGGTGGCCGCGCCGGAGAGCTCGGTGATGCCCTCGGCCCTCGTGGCGCTCAGCAGCACCTGTTCGGTGGCGCCGACGGAGGGGTACGGCAGGGAGATCTTGGCGCCTTTGAGGCCGTCGGGGGCGGAGATGTGGATGCCGCCGGGGCGCTTTTCCACGACGGCGCCGAACTGCCGCAGCACGTTCAGGTGGTAGTCGATGGGGCGGTCGCCGATCTTGCAGCCGCCCAGGTCCGGGATGAAGGCCTCGCCGATCGCGTGGATCAAGGGACCACACAGCAGGATCGGGATGCGGGAATCGCCGGCGTGCGCGTCGATCGCCGTGTGCGAGGCCGTTTTTGCTTTCGTCGGGTCGAGGGTCAGATCCCCGGTAACGGGGTCTTTCTCGACGGTGACGCCATGCAGCTGGAGCAGGCTGGTGACAACCTCGACGTCCTTGATTTCAGGGACGTTGCGCAACACGGACGGCTCGTTGCCCAGCAGGGCAGCCACCATGGCCTTGGGGACAAGATTCTTGGCCCCCCGCACGGTGACGCGGCCAGCCAGCGGGACGCCTCCGCGGATTGTCAAAACACTACTCATATACCGGTTTCCTCACGACTACTCGCCCCCAGATCCTTACAAAGGCACCAGCTAAGCATAGGAGCTAGCGTTACCGATCTGAAATACGGCGTGCGCGCGGCCTGTCGCCCCGGCCCCGGCGGCCGCCGTCGAAAACCGGACAACGCGGGGTCACGTACGGCCCGTCCGGGGCCGCGGGACGGGCCGTAAGTGACCCCGCGTTGCAGTGGTGGCGCAGGTCAGGGCGGGTCAGGGCAGCGGGAAAGCTAGGACAGCCTGGCCGGCAGCGTTTTGGGCATAAACGACGGCCTGGTGGTCTCGAAGGTGGTGATGTCTTCCTCATGCTTGAGGGTCAGGCCGATGTCATCCAGGCCCTCGAGGAGGCGCCAGCGGGTGTAGTCGTCGATCTCAAACGGAGCCACGATGTTGCCGCACTGGACGGTCTTGGAGACGAGATCCACGGTGACCGCGGTGCCGGGGGCGTTCTCCAGTTCCTTCCAGATGAGCTCGATGTCGTCCTGGGCCAGTTCGGCGGCGAGCAGGCCCTGCTTGCCGGAGTTGCCGCGGAAGATGTCCGCGAAGCGTGAGGACAGCACGGTCTTGAAGCCGTAGTCCTTCAGCGCCCAGACGGCGTGCTCCCGGGAGGATCCCGTGCCGAAGTCGGGGCCGGCCACGAGCACGGAGCCGGCATTGAAGGGTTCCTGGTTCAGGATGAACGCCGTGTCCTTGCGCCACGCCGCGAACAGGGCGTCCTCGAAGCCGGTGCGGGTGATGCGCTTGAGGTAGACGGCCGGGATGATCTGGTCCGTGTCTACGTTGCTCTGGCGGAGCGGAACGCCGATTCCGGTGTGGGTGGTGAATTTTTCCATTGCGGATCCTTCTGGGCTGTGTGGATCGGTGGCTGTCGGAAGCTAGGCGGCGGCGGACCCGGGAACGGGGTCCAGGTCCGACGGCGAACTCAGGGTGCCGCGCACCGCCGTCGCCGCCGCCACGACCGGGGAGACCAGGTGGGTGCGTCCGCCCTTGCCCTGGCGGCCCTCAAAGTTGCGGTTCGACGTGGAGGCGCAGCGCTCCCCCGGCTCCAGCTGGTCCGGGTTCATCCCCAGGCACATGGAACAGCCGGCGAAGCGCCATTCTGCGCCGAAGTCCTTGAAGACCCGGTCCAGGCCTTCGGCCTCGGCCTCGAGCCGGACGCGGGCCGAGCCCGGCACGACGAGCATCCGGATGTTGGGATCCTTGCTGCGGCCGCGGATGATGTCCGCGGCGGCGCGGAGGTCCTCCATCCGGGAGTTGGTGCAGGAGCCCAGGAAGACGGTGTCCACCCGGATGTCCTTCATCGGGGTGCCGGCTTCAAGGCCCATGTACGTCAGCGCACGTTCCGCCGCCGCCTTGGCATTCTCGTCGCCGAAGTCCTCGGGTGAGGGCACCCTGGCGGACAGGGACACGCCCTGGCCGGGGTTGGTCCCCCAGGTCACGAACGGTTCCAGCGTGTCGGCGTCGAGGTCCACCGCGACGTCGAACGTCGCGTCGTCATCGGTGCGCAGCGTGTTCCAGTACTCGACGGCGGCATCCCACTCTTCGCCCTGCGGCGCGTGCGGACGGCCGAACATGTAGTCGTACGTGGTCTGGTCCGGTGCTACGAGCCCGGCGCGGGCGCCCGCTTCGATGGACATGTTGCAGATCGTCATCCGGGCTTCCATGGACAGCGCCCGGATCGCGGAACCGCGGTACTCGAGCACGTAACCCTGTCCCCCGCCGGTGCCGATCTTGGCGATGACGGCCAGGATGATGTCCTTGGCGGAAACGCCGGGCCGCAGGGTGCCATCGACGTTGATGGCCATCGTCTTGAAGGGCTTCAGCGACAGCGTCTGGGTGGCCATGACGTGTTCCACCTCGGAGGTCCCGATGCCCATCGCGAGGGCACCGAAGGCGCCGTGGGTGGAGGTATGCGAGTCACCGCAAACCACCGTCATGCCGGGCTGGGTGAGGCCAAGCTGTGGGCCCACGACGTGGACGATCCCCTGCTCGGCGTCGCCGAGCGAGTGCAGCCGGACACCGAATTCCTGGCAGTTGTTGCGCAGCGTCTGGATCTGCGTGCGGCTGGTGAGATCGGCAATTGGCTTGTCGATGTCCAGCGTGGGAGTGTTGTGGTCCTCGGTTGCGATGGTGAGGTCCGGCCGGCGCAGCTTGCGCCCGGCCAGCCGCAGTCCCTCAAAGGCCTGCGGCGAGGTCACCTCGTGCACCAGGTGGAGGTCGATGAAAAGAAGGTCCGGCTGGGCGTTGGCTCCTTCGCCGTCGCCTTTGCGCACCACGTGCGCATCCCAGACCTTCTCGGCCAGTGTCTTTGCCACGGCCTTCTCCCTTCACTGCGGTGTTCGTTCTTGCCGGCTTGTTGTCTCCACTGAATCAGCACTCCCGCGCAATGCGCCAGCGAGTTGACTTGCATCTCAGATAATGAGACGGCAATATCATTACATGGACAATTCTAGTGGAGTCGGTGTCATCGATAAAGCGGCCCATGTGCTTGACGCACTTGAGGCCGGCCCAACCACCCTGGCGCAGCTTGTTGCTGCCACCGGACTGGCGAGGCCCACCGTGCACCGGCTGGCACTGGCGCTGGTCCATCACCGGCTGGTCAGCCGTGACATCCAGGGCCGTTTTGTGCTCGGCAGCCGCCTCGTGGAGCTCGCCTCCGCGGCCGGCGAGGACCGCCTGATCGCCTCCGCCGGCCCGGTCCTTATGCAGCTGCGCGACGCCACGGGCGAAAGCGCCCAGATCTTCCGCAGGCAGGGCGACTGGCGCGTCTGCGTGGCGTCCGCCGAACGCCCCATCGGCCTGCGCGACACCATTCCCGTCGGCACCCAGTTGTCTATGAAGGCCGGCTCCGCCGCCCAGGTGCTGCTCGCCTGGGAGGACCACGACCGGCTCCTGGAAGGTTTGCAGGCCGCCCGCTTCACCCCCACCGTCCTGGCCGGAGTACGACGGCGGGGCTGGGGCCAGAGCCTCGGCGAACGCGAGCCGGGGGTTGCGTCCGTTTCGGCCCCCGTGCGCGGTCCGTCCGGCCGCGTCATCGCCGCGGTGTCGATTTCCGGTCCGATTGAGCGGCTGACCCGCCAGCCCGGCCGGCTGCACGCCGAAGTGGTCTGCAACGCGGCCCGCGTGCTGACCGAGGCCCTGCGGAAGACCAACGACTAAAGGTCCGGCCCACAGCGGCCGCCGCCGCCTGGACATCGACACCAAGCCCACAAAGACCGCTCAGTTCTCGAGCAGCCCTTCAACGTCAGACACGCCCGACCCAGTCAGGAATTTTGCGCAGGGTGGATTCGGGGTGGGCGTCGTCGAGTGGCTCTGGCCAGTAAAGGTCCTCCGGATACACCGGATCTTCCGGATCTGGTTCCGGCCATGGATGTGCGGCCGTGAAGAGGTGCCAGTCCGGGAAGGGGTCCGCGGGGAGTTCCTGGTCGGGATCCGGGCCGGGGTCCAGGCCGAATGGCCCGGCGGGCGGCGGCTCGGGGTGATAGCCCGGATCCGTCGGCGGGCCGTGGTCCAGGCCCGCGTCCGTATCCCCGTCCGTGAACACGTCGATATCTGGGAACGCGTCGGTGGGTGTGGTCAGCAGGCCGTCGGGCCAGTGGGGTGGTTCCCAGTCCTGTTCTTCGCTGGGGTAGTACCGGCCCGAGGGTGAGGTCCATCCGGGTGGTTTGTCTTTACTGGCCCCGGAGGGTGTCCACGCGGAGCCGTGTTTCAGTCTGTGGTGTTTCGGGCAGGGCTGGCCGAGGTTGGAGATCCCGGTGGTCCCTCCGTCGGCCCAGGCCAGGAGATGGTCCGCGTCGTTATCCAGCGAGGCGTTGTTGCAGCCCGGGAACGGGCACTTCCCGTCGCGCAGGCGCAACCACCGGCGCTGGGCTTTGGTGAGGCGGTAGCGGGTCCGGCCGATTTCCAGCGGCGCCCCGTCCCGCGGGTCGATCAGGACCCGGTAAAACGACCCGGCACCCTCCGCGATCAGGCGCCGGGCCATCGAGGGCGGGATCGGCCCGTACCCATCCAGGACCGCCGGCTCCCCGCTCACACCCAGCAGCGACAGGACCGGGACCGTGACCAGGACCTGCGCCCGGGGCGACGGAACATCCCCGCACCCGGCCATCCCCGTGCCGCCGCCGGCCGTTTCCCCGGTCGTTCCGGTGGCGGTGCCGCTCAGAAGCAGGGTGGCGGCGATGTCGGCGCGCAACTGGGTGAGGGTGCGGGCCTCGCCGGGGCCCTGCAGGGCCCGGGCAGCGGCGGTGGTCCGGTCCCAGATCCCCGCGGCGGTGTCCGCCGGCAGGTACGCCGAGAACCAGGCCATGCCGTCCCGGTCCGGGAGGAACTCCACCCGCCGGTCCGCGGCGCCCCTGGTGTGTCGTTTCTCGATGCTGGCGGGGTGGTGGCGTTCCCGCCAACCACGTGCTTTGGTCCGGAACCGTCCCGGGACAAGGTCCCCGGCCGGGCACCCCCGGGCCGCGCCGGGCGCGTCAGGGTCCAGGAAGTGCGCCTCCAGCCCGGCCGCCCCGGCCCGGTCCAGGTCGGTGGTTTCCGCCACCATGACCCGGGCGTGCTGCCAGGAAATTGTTCCGGCCTCCAGCGCCGCCAGGGTCAGCGGCAGCGACGTGGTCAGTGCCTGGCAGTCGCACAGGAACCCGTCCGCGGTCCGCTCGCTGACGGTCAGGACACACGCGACCTCCGCGGTCATGGCCATCTCCTGACAGGAGTCCCGCAACGACCCCGGGGACGCCAGGGCCCTGGTGGCCTGCACGTACTCCGCGGCAAGCCGCACCTTCAACGCCGCCACACCCGCCTCCAACCGGGCCACCCCGGCCAACGCATCCAGGCAATCATCCGCCAGATCCCGCAACGGATCGATCCCCCGGAACGGATCCGTGTCCCGCAGATGCGTGCCGTCCGCGTCCGCGCCGATGAACTCAGCAAGCGCAGCCGTGGACGCGGCGACAGCTGCCAGGGCCGCCCTGCTCTCCACACTCCAGGATGTGCTGCTTTCCATACCCCAAGCGTAAATCTGGGCTCCGACAAAAAGATGGACCATCGTCACGGGTTAGTAGTCCGGCGTCGGCGAGCGTGCTGAGGCCGTCAGCGGGGATGTTCGAGGCGATACCTGTGTAATCGCTGGCCGGATGTTGGCTGGCGCGTCGGTCCCGGGGCAGCGATGCGCAAAAGCAGCCGGAGGCCCGATCTTGTGTCACCGTTCGCAGTGGACTTCTTCGCGTACCCGCTCAGATCGGTCAACGGCGCACCCGATAGCGCAGGTGAAGCACCCGGTTGCCCTGAATCACCACGTCGGGATCCTCCAACAGGTGCTGTGCGTGGACCGACCCGAAGTAGCGCTTGCCGGACCCGAACACGACGGGTACGACGTCCATCCGCACCTCGTCGACCAGGCCCGCGGCAAGCACCTGGCCACCGACGTCGCCAGCGGCGACCTCGACGATCCGGTCACCCGCGAGCTCCTGCGCCTTGGCCACGGCTGCCTCGACGCCGTCGACGAAGTGAAACGGCGCCTCGGGGTCCCAGCCCTCGGGCATCGGCCGGTGCGTCACGACGACCACGTGGTCGACCCCGCCCGGAGGCTTCCCGTCCCAGCCGTCCGTCATGTCGAAGACGTGGCGGCCGACGATTGTCGCCCCGATCTGGTCCCAGTACGGCCGGGTGTAGTCGTAGGACGTCTGCGACACCTTCACCTGGCCGCTCTCGTCCAACGGGACGTCACCGGTGGACAACCAGTCGAACAGCGGTCCGGGCTGGTCGTTCTCGTCAGCGACGAAGCCGTCTACCGACACCGAGCTGTACATAACCACCTTGCCCACGGGGCTCTCCTTTGCTTCGGGGTACCCCATATTAGCGAGTCGTGAGTAGCGGGCGTGTGATGTCGTCCGCGGCGGTGGTCGGCGCGTCGGTGGCCGGGTGGGGTCGAGGTCTCCCGAAGATGGAATTTCTCATACTGCCCATCCGGAAGACCTCGACTCGTCGCTGCGGATGCGAGGGATCGCCGCGCGACACAGTGACCCGGCGTTCGGCGTACGAGCCGCTGGGTTGGCGGCCGACCACGCTGGTGGTGACGATCCGTCGCTATCGGTGCTCCGGCTGCGGGCATTTGTGACGCCAGGACACCAGCCTGGCTGCTGAGCCGCGGGCGAAGCTCTCGCGGTGCGGTCTGCGGTGGGCGCTCGAAGGCATCGTGCGCCAGCACCTGACCGTCGCCCGTGTCGCTGAAGGACTCGGAGTCGCCCGGAAGACCGCCAACGACGCCGTCCTGGCCGAGGGTAAGCGGGTCCTGATTGACGATCCGGACCGGCTCGACGGCGTCCAGGTTCTCGGCGTCGACTAGCACGTCTGGAGGCACACCCGGCGCGGGGACAAGTACGTCACCGTGATCATCGACCTCACACCCATCCGGGCCGGCACCGGCCCAGCACGACTGCTGGACATGGTCGAGGGACGCTCGAAGCTGGCGTTCAAGCCCTGCACACCGGTGCCAACCGACTCACCGACAAGCAGAAGGACCGACTCACCGCCCTCGCCGCCGAAGAGCATGTCCAAGTCGAGGCGACTTGGGTGATCCACCAGCGGATGATCGCCGCCTAGCCTCACCCGGATCGAACGAAGGGGCGCGAGCTGATGCAGAACCTGATCGGGTCGGTCAGCGCAGGCGTTCCCGCTGGGCTGGCGAGGTCATCACGCTGGGCTGAACGCTGAAGAAGCGCGCCGTCGAGGTGCTGGCCTACTTCGACCGACCCGGCACCAGCAACGGCACAACCGAGGCGATCAACGGACGACTCGAACACCTCCGCGGCTCCGCCCCCGGGTTCCGCAACCTCACCAATTACATCGCCAGATCGCTACTCGAGACCGGCGGGTTCAGGCCGCTGCTACACCCGGATTATGAAGAGCCGGTCTTCTGCAGGTCCCCTTTGCCTTCGGGCGTGGCACTTGCGGCGAGTGCGGTCCCAACCCTTAGCCACCTCAGGATTCGGTGGTTCCGGTTCTCGTTGTCTGCAAAATAAGGAGGCCCCGCCGGTGGCGACCGAGGTGCCGGGCGAACGGTCCGCCGACGCCGGCCTGAGCCTTCATCCGCGTATTCGCACACGTGCAATTTGACGGTTCTAAACAGGACACCGTCACGGGACGGTGCCGGCCCCCCATTCCGAGTGCCCCGTACCGAACACGCGCGAGGCGAGTCTATTTGCTGTGGGACCACCACTTGGGCCGCCGACTTAGCCGGGGTTCGGTGAACGGCGGGTTCTATTCACGGCTTTCTTCCCTCAGGGGTTTGAGATGTTCCGGGACTGCTTCGCCGTTGAGGGCCGGATACGTGCACGTGAACTCGCCCCGGTATCCGAAAAGAAATCCGAGGATGGGGTTCCGGACCTGCATCTGGATCGTGAACACCCCACGGGCATCATCGAAGTTCTCATAAAGTTCTGCCGTGCCTGTCCAGATGGCAGGAAACTCGAATGCCGCGAAGCCTTCGTGGAACCGTTGAGCCCCTGATTGCAGATGCAGCGATCCATCGGCCAAAACCTCCAGGGCGAGGTCAGTCGCAAGGTGCTGATGGGTGCCGAGATAATCGACGATTCCACCATGGTGCGTACTCTGCACCATGGTGGCGTCGAAGCGCCGTCGCTTTGATCCGGGCAGTTCAAGGGTTCTGACGAAGGTGACCGTAGGCCGGCCGTACCCATCAATGTAGGGGTAATTCTCGATCGTGAACGGGATGTCCTTTCCTTGGTCTGGAAAGAGGATGTTGCGGTGGCCCCCCAATTGGAGAAACGGGACTGTCCACCAAGCCCCGCGACGGACTTCGGAAAAGATCCCGCGTCCCACACACGCGTACCCGGCAGTCGTGTCCACACCGAAGCGCTTCTGCAGCATTGGGTGCAGCCTGTGAAAGTCGCTTCCCATCGCCGACTCAAAAATTGATGTCACGGCTACTCCTGCACTCCCGACTCGGCGCTCAGACCCGGTCCAGCCAGCCCAGCAAGAGCGGATGGAGCACGTCCGGAGCGTGGGTCCGGCGACCGCCGCAGGCATCGGGCTGCCCTGGGTACCGTCCAGTGAGCCGGGAGAATCCACGAGGCCGCAGCGGCCGTCAGGCCCAGGGCGGCGGGGCCAGGGGTTCGGGCTGCCAGAGCTCGGCGGAGCAGGATGCAGCCGGTCAGAACGGCGGCCGCCCTGGCCATGGCGTCCATGAACCACCGATTCCGGGAGTCTTTGGGATCAAGGTCCGCCTCCGCCCACATCCTCAGGCGGTCAAAGCTTATTGCAGTCGCCCACCCCAAAGCCGGGCGGAACACCCAGGAATCCAGGGCCTTTCCGAGAAAGCCCATTCCCGGCTGATAGTTGTACCCCGTGATAAACCGAACACCATCCTCTGCCGGGATGTAGCGCCAGTATCCGGATCCATGCCCTATGGGCGATACCGGGTCAGCGGTGTCAAATTTCAGCACCGACGTGGCTTGGCCATCGGATCGATACCGGTGCCCCAGGGATATCCCGGTCCCTTGGATGACATGTAAAGGAAGACGGAACTCGTAGCGGAAGTGGAGGAATCCCTGATCGTTTCGCTCGGTGGGGATAATCCGGGAGAATCGAAGATCCCAGCGGGGGTGCAGCGCTGGATCCTGACTGTAGTTCCATACCCGTTCCATGGGGGCCCGAATACCGATCTCAACGTAGATCGGCCTGCGTGTAGCAGAGTCTTTCCTGCCCAAGTTTTCCCCCATGGCAGCATCATAATGTGCAGCCCGGCGCTCAGCCGCAACAAGGTCCGCACGATGCATACCACGCCCTCGTTTGCCAGTTCGCTCCCGGCTTGGACGCAGCGAACCTTGACCGTCCCGTCGAACTTTCCCCGGACGGGATGGACGTTCAAGACGAGTGACGCCGTCACCAACCGCCACGCGTCGGCGTATGTCCCTTTCGGGCATCGTCGGGCATTGCCATTTCGGCGCGCAGGCCCAGGAGCCGGATGGGACGGCCCGCATCGATTCCGGCGGCGAGGTCCAAGGCCTGCGCGAGGATTTCGTTCCGGTCGGATGTCTCGGGAATCTTCCTCGCGTGGGTTGTGGTGACGAACGGTGCGTACCGGACCTTGAGGGTCAGCCCCACCACGGGCCGTCCTTCGGCCACAACATCCTCAACGACACGCGCCGTCAACTCCCGCACGGCGTCGTCCACCTGGGCGGGCTCGGTCAGGTCCCGCAGGAAGGTGGTCTCCCGGCTGTGCCCGCGGGCAACCCACGGGGTGGCGTCCACAACGCTGGCGCCGTCCCCGCGTCCGAGTTCCGCGTACCAGGGACCCATCCTGGGGCCGAACTCAGGGACCAGGTCCTGGGGGTCGGCCGCGGCGAGCTCGGCGACTGTTTTGATGCCGAGTTTGGCCAGCCGGGCCGACACCTTGGTTCCGACGCCCCACAGTTCCCTGGTGGGCCGGCTGCCCATGACGTCGAGCCAGTTCCCGGCCGTGAGACGGAAGACGCCGGCCGGCTTGCCGAACCCGGTGGCGACCTTGGCCCGGACCAGGGTGTCGCCGATGCCCACGCTGCAGTGCAGGCGCGTCCGCTCCAGGACGGCGGCCTGCACCTGCCGGGCGTAGGCTTCCGGATTCTCTGTCTCAATGCCTACAAAAGCCTCATCCCATCCCAGTACCTGCACGGTGGCGCCGGGCTGCGCGCGCAGGGTAGCCATCACTGTTTCGGACGCCGCGAGGTAGGCCTCATGATCGACGGGAAGGATCACAGCGTCGGGCACTTTCCGGGCCGCAATGCGTAAGGGCATTCCGGAACCCACACCGAACGCCCTGGCTTCATAGGATGCGGTCGAAACCACAGCCCGTTCCATGGGGCCGCCCCGACCGCCGACAATGATCGGCTTGCCCGCAAGCTCCGGCCGCCGGAGCACTTCGACCGCCGCGATGAACTGGTCGAGATCGACGTGCAGCACCCACCGGATTCCGTTCACGCCCCCAGTCTGCCCTAAACATCCCCGGCAAGCACCGGCTCTCCACCGGGATTGGCCGCTGGGCCTGCGGCCTCTCATGACCTTCGTTGAACTCCCGGAAGCGCGATTGATGTAGTCAGGCGGAGCGGGCGTTTCGGCCTGTGTGGCACCGAACTGCCTGGACAGTCACGCCGTCACTGACAACGAGCTTCCTGGCACGGAAGGGGACCAGCTCACCGGCGGCGTCCCGGCTCGTGCTGCCCTACTTGATCCAGCGAAGGTTGAACTCGTAGCGGTGCGGCTGGCCGCGGTTGACGTGGATGCCTGCCGCCACCGAGAAGCACGTCACGGCAATCCAGATGACCGTGGCCAGGACGGCGAAGATGTTGCCCACCACAGGGACGAAGACCAGCAGGTTGCACAGCAGGGCCGCAATCGTGGGCGGCAGCGTGAAGTTGAGGGCTTCCTTGGACTCCTGCGCCGTGAACGGGCCGCGGTCTTTGAAGATCAGGTAAATCAGCAGCGACGGAACGCAGCCCAGGATGCCGCCGAAGTGTGCCAGCGTGGCCCACTGCCGGTCCTCGTTTGCTGTCAGCGGCAGTGCATTTGCGGGAACGCCGTGGTACGGAGGCTGGCCATGGCCGGCCTGGTTGCCAGTGTGTTCGCGTGCGTCATCTGCCACGGTGTCGTCCTTCGGATTGCGCTGGTGCGTTGGTGCCTGGAATTGCCAGGGCTGCGCCTGGAGCACAGCCGCCGTACCAAGAATACTTGCTCGGGCGCGGAATCAGGGATCGGCCCGCTGGCGGGCGGACCGCGGATGCCAGCCTCAGGGAACGGTCAGGAAGTCGATGACCTCTTCCACCCGACCCAGCAGGGAGGGCTCCAGATCCGCATAGCTGCGCACCGCACCCAGGAGCTTCTGCCAGCCCAGGCCGATGTCCTCCTTGGTGCTGTGCGGCCAGCCGAACGCCGTCAGGATGCCGGTCTTCCAGTCCACGCCACGCGGGATGACCGGCCACTTCTCGATTCCCAGCACGGCGGGCCGGATCGCCTGCCAGACGTCAACGTAGGGGTGGCCCACGATCAGCACGTTCCCGGCCGCCCCGGGGGAGGCCATCACGGCCTGGGCAATCCGGGACTCCTTGGAATCCGGCACGAGGTGGTCCACCAGCACGCCGAGCCGGCGTCCGGGTCCGGGCCGGAATGCGGCCACAGCGCCGGCGAGGTCGTCAATGCCGTGCAGCGGCTCGACGACGATGCCCTCCACCCGGAGATCGTCACCCCAGACCCTCTCGACGAGTTCAGCGTCGTGTTTGCCTTCCACCCAGATCCGGCTTGCCTTGGCGACCTGCGCGCGCTGGCCCTCCACCCGGACAGAACCGGAGGCGGTGCGTGTTCCTGCGGCCGCCGCGGCGGCCCGGGGTGCCGGCGGCATCAGCCGGATCGGCTGTCCCTCCAGCAGGAAACCGAAGCCGAGCCGGAAGGACCGGGACTTGCCGCGGCGGTCCTCCAGGGCGACGACGTGCATGCCGCCGGACTTCTCCACCCGGGTGACGGCACCGACCCAGCCGGACTGCACATCCTCGAGCACCATTCCGCGCTCCACGGGCACCTCGGGCAGTTGGGCCTTGGCAGGGGCGGACAGGTCCTGCGGGCCCCAGTTCTGGTACGACATCGGTTACACACTGCTTTGCACTCGGATTGCTGCGGCGGGCTGTGCCCGAAAACACCAGCCCCGGGAAGAACGCCCGGAGCGAATCCAATGCTAACAACGCGGCGACTCATATTAGACTGGTTAGCACTTAGGCATGTCGAGTGCTAACAAAGCGTGTCCGGAACGGCCGGCGAACGGCAGCATCGGATGCGGACAGTCGAATGGAGGTGGAACGTGAGCGAACCGCGCAAACTTGAAGTGCTGCGCGCCATCGTGGAGGACTACGTCCATTCGCGGGAACCCGTCGGCTCCAAGGCCCTCGTCGAGCGGCACCACCTTGGCGTGTCCAGCGCCACGATCCGCAACGACATGGCGGCCCTGGAAGATGAGGGCCTCATTACGGCGCCGCATACCAGCGCCGGACGAATTCCCACCGACAAGGGCTACCGGCTCTTCGTGGACCAGATTTCGGCGGTCAAGCCGCTCTCACCGGCGGAACGCCGCGCCATCCAGGCCCTGCTGGAGGGCTCCGACGATCTCGACGACGTCCTGGACAGGACGGTCCGGCTGCTGTCGCAGCTGACCCACCAGGTCGCCGTCGTGCAGTATCCCCACCTCAGCCGGGCCAGGGTGCGGCACATCGAATTCGTCCTGCTGGCGCCGCGCAAGGTGCTCGCGGTGCTGATTGCGGATACCGGCAAGGTGGAACAGCGGGTCATTGACGTAGGACAGGACCTTCCCGAGGAAGCGCTGTCCGATCTGCGGACTCGGTTCCTCGGCGGCCTCTCCGGGACACCCCTGAACCTGTTGGGGCAATCGCTGAAGTCCGTCCTTGCCACCTGCCCGCCGGCCCGGCGCGCCGACGCCCAGGCGCTGGCCCGCGGCCTGGAAGCGCTGGCCGCCAGCAGCCGCGAGGAGCGTATGGTCATGGCCGGCACCGCCAACCTGGCCCGCTCCAACGTGGACTTCCCGCTGAGCATCGGCCCGGTCCTGGAAGCCCTCGAGGAGCAGGTGGTCATGCTCCGCCTGCTGGGCGACATGGCCGCGGACCCGAGGGGCGTGACGGTCAGCATCGGCCGCGAGAACCCGTACGACGGTCTCGCGGAGGCCTCGGTGGTCGCGACCGGCTACGGACCGGACGCCACGGCGAAAGTCGGTGTCCTCGGCCCCACCCGGATGGACTATCCGACCACCATGGCCGCCGTCCGGGCAGTGGCCAGGTACCTGTCCAGGATTCTGGGCCCGTGACGGACCGCGGCTAACCGTCCGGTACCGGCAGCTAAGCACCGCACGCCCACCCCAAAAGACTTCTTGCCCCTAACCGGCAGTACAACCAGGAAGAGATACAAACTTTGAGCAGCCATTACGACGTTCTTGGAGTCTCCCGTGAAGCCACGGGCGAAGAGATCAAGAAGGCCTACCGCAAACTGGCACGGAACCTGCACCCGGATGTCAATCCCGGGGATGACGCCTCGGACCGTTTCAAGGCGGTCACGCACGCCTACGAGGTGCTGTCCGATCCGCAGAAGCGGCGGATCTACGACACCACGGGCAACGAGAACGGCACCGACAACGGCTTCGGCGGCGGCAGCTACGCCGGCCAGGGCTTCGCATTCCAGGATATTTTCGACACATTCTTCGGCGCCGGCGGCCAGTCCGGCCCGGCCTCCAGGGTCCGCCGCGGCCAGGACGCCCTGATCAGCGTCCGGATCGAGTTGCGCGACGCCGTCTTCGGGGTCAACAAGAAACTCGAAGTCGACACGGCCGTCACCTGCCCCACCTGCGAGGGCTCCTGTTGCCAGGAAGGCAGCCACCCGGAACGTTGCGACATCTGCGGCGGCAGCGGCCAGGTCCAGCGCGCCGTGCGCTCCATCCTCGGCCAGGTCATGACGGCGGCCCCCTGCGGTTCCTGCGGTGGCTTCGGCACCGTCATCAAGGATCCCTGCAACGAATGCGCCGGACAGGGCCGGATCCGCAGCCGTCGTTCCCTGACGGTCAAGGTTCCCGCCGGCGTCGCCACCGGCACCCGCATCCAGCTCTCCGGCCAGGGTGAGGCCGGACCCGCCGGCGGACCCGCGGGCGACCTTTATGTGGAGATCCGGGTCAACAGCGACGCCACCTACGTCCGCGACGGCGATGACCTGCACGCCAGCCTCAACATCCCCATGACAGCCGCCGCACTCGGTACCGAGGTCACCCTCGAAACCTTCGACGGCCGGCAGGAGATCGACGTCAAGGCCGGCACGCAGTCCGGGGAGGTCATCACCCTCCGCGGTCTGGGCGTCACCCACCTGCGCGGCTACGGCCGCGGCGACCTCAAGGTCCACCTGCAGGTGGACACTCCCGCCAAGCTCGACGCAGCCCAGGAGGACCTGCTCCGCCAGCTCGCGAAGCTCCGCGGCGAACAGTTCACAGAGGGGAAGCTCGCCGCGAGCGGCGGGGTCTTCTCGAAGCTGCGGGACCGGCTCGGTAACCTGTAGCGGTGAGCAACCCGGTCTTCTTCGCTTCCCCCGGCAGCCTGGACGGGCTGGCCCCCGGTGACGTCTTCGTCCTTGACGGACCCGAGGCCCGCCACGCTGTCACGGTCAAGCGCCTCGCCGTGGGGGAGGGCGTGGACATCGCCGACGGTGCCGGCAAGAGGCTGACCGGCACCATAGCCGCCGTCGCCCCCAGCGAGCTGACGGTGGAATGCTCCGGGCTTTCCGAGGAGCCCCGGCCCGGGGTCCGGCTTGTCCTGGTCCAGGCCCTCGCGAAAGGGGACCGGGACGAACTCGCCGCCGAAACCGCCACCGAGCTGGGGATCGACGCCGTCGTGCCCTGGCAGGCGGAACGGTCGATTGTCCGCTGGAAGGCGGAGCGTGCGGCCAAGGCACACGCCAAGTGGCAGTCCGTTGTCACGGCGGCCGCCAAGCAGGCCCGCCGGGCCTGGATCCCGGAGGTCCGCCCGGCCGTTGACGGTGCCGGGCTGCAGGCGGCAGTGGCCGCTGCCGATCTCGCCGTCATCCTGCACGAGGACGCCGTGCGGCCCCTGCGGCAGGTGCTGGAGGCCTGGCAGGGCGCCCTGCCGGCCGGTGAAACAGCAGCGGGGGGACGCGAGGTGCTGCTGATCGTGGGCCCTGAGGGCGGCATCAGTCCGCGGGAAGTCACCAGGCTCTGCGACGCCGGTGCAGTGACGGCCCTGCTGGGGCACCACGTGCTGCGCTCGTCCACGGCCGGTCCGGCGGCAGCTGTCCTCGCCAGCGACGTCCTGGGCCGCTGGTAGCAGCTGCCGTGCCGGCCGTGCGGCCGCGAAGCGGGCCGGGCGGCCAACCGCTTACTTAACCGTGAACCCGCGGGTGTCGACGTTCAAATCCTCGGCCGGGTTGCCGTCCTCAAGCTGGGAAACCCGCACCTCGTAGTTGCCCGGCCCCAGATTGACCGGCAGGCTGAAGGCACCCGATTGTCCGGCCTCAGCCGAGGCGGTCATCGTCCCGTTCAGGTACGAGGTCTTGGCGCTGCCGTCGATGCGCAGGATCTCCCACCGAAGCTTGCCGCCCGCGGCGGTACTGCGGCCGGAGATCTTGACCGCGCCGTCCGCCACCGAAGTCCCTTCCTGAGGGTCGATGATCCACACCGGGGCGACCATCCCGGCGCTGCGTGCGGTCGGGGAGCCGAGGCGGACGTGGTTGAAGGCAACAAAGTCGGTATGCCCGTCCACCAGCACCACCACCTGGATCTGCTGGCCGGAGTCGATCAGTCCCGCACTGGCGGCTGCCGCCGTGGCGGTATAGACGAGCTGCTGCACCGCGCGCTCGGCCATGGCGGGATCGACGTTGCTGTTGAAAGCGTCCGCCGAGAGGTCCACCGTGATGACGTTCTTGCCCGAGATGGAGCTCGCCAGCTTTTTCGGGTTCTGCCACGGAGTGAAGAAATCCGGGTCAAGGGGTTTCTGGGACATCATGACGCGCAGTGCCCTCGTGACCGGGTTGTCCTGTTCCGGAACATCACGGAACTCCCGGTAAAGGAACGTTTTGTCGTTGCTGCGCCCGATCCAGTAGACCGGAGCCTTGTTGGACGCCTGCGTGGTTTCCAGCGGCGCGCTCTTGGTCGGCGCCTGGGCGGACAGCACCTGTGAAGGAGAGCTGGCGTCCGTGATGCCGGGCTGGGGAGTGGCCACGCAGCCGGACAGGGTCAGCGCGGCGGGCAGCACCAGCAGCAGCAGGCCCGGACGGAGCCGCCTGCCTGCTGTGATCTGGTCAACCCCGCGGTGCCTGATTGCGCTGCCCTTTCGGCTTGGTTTTCCTCTGGCCCAACTGTGTGCCGGCTGGCTGGAAATCCCATGCCGAAGCCCGATTTCCAGCATGGCACACGGCCCCTGCGCCAAACCGTGGATTCAGCCGGCAGACCGGAACTGCAACGGGAACGATATGAGGCCGATGCGAAGTTGATACCTAAATGCGGGAATCCCGTCATGTGGCGGGTCAAAAGGCCGCCGGCACCGCGGCGTGCGGAGGCCCCCACTGGCGTAGGATAAGAGGACCCGCTGACACCGGAACCAGAAGGCGAGCACCGCCGTCGGGCCGGATCACGGGACAGACCATTTCCTTTACTGGAGGGGACCAGAGGCCCGCGGGCCACCACCATGACTGAAGCAGCGAACGGCAAGGCCCGGATCAGCGCCGGAGAGCGCTCCGCAGGGGAATTCCCCCACTCCCTACCAGGGCTGCGGACGGAGGTAGTCCTGTTCGACAGCTCCGATCAGATGGTCCAGTCCCTCGGCAGTCATGACGAAGCGCTGCGTTTCATCGAGACCCAGTTCCCGTCCGTCGACTTCCATGTCCGCGGCAACGAGCTCGCCATCAGCGGGCCGGCCGCGGACGTGCCGCGGATCATGCGCCTGCTCAACGAGGTCCGGGGCCTCGTCGCCCGGGGCACCATCATCACGCCCGCCGTCCTGCAGCAGCTCGTGTCCATGCTCCGGAGCCAGTCGCTGCAGAACCCGGTCGAGGTGCTCACCCACAACATCCTTTCGAGCCGCGGCAAGACCATCCGGCCGAAGACGCTGAACCAGAAGAACTACGTGGACGCAATTGATGACAACACGGTGATCTTCGGGATCGGCCCGGCCGGTACCGGCAAGACGTACCTGGCGATGGCCAAGGCCGTCCAGGCCCTGCAGCAAAAGGAAGTCACACGGATCATCCTGACCCGTCCCGCCGTCGAGGCGGGGGAGCGGCTGGGATTCCTGCCCGGCACCCTCAGCGACAAGATCGACCCGTACCTGCGCCCGCTCTATGACGCGCTGCACGAAATGATGGACCCCGAATCCATCCCGCGGCTGATCGCGGCCGGCACCATTGAGGTCGCCCCCCTGGCCTACATGCGCGGGCGCACACTCAACGACGCCTTCATCATCCTGGACGAGGCCCAGAACACCACGCCGGAGCAGATGAAGATGTTCCTCACCCGTCTGGGCTTCGGCTCCAAGATGGTGGTCACCGGCGACGTCACGCAGGTGGACCTGCCCTTCGGGACCCGGTCGGGCCTGCGGATCGTGGAAGACATCCTGCAAGGAATTGAGGACGTCAACTTCACCATCCTGGACGCGTCCGACGTCGTCCGGCACCGCCTGGTGGGCGACATCGTCAACGCCTACAGCGTCTGGGACGAGATCCAGCGGAACCGGGTCAAGCATTCCGTGGCCCGCGACAAGCGGGGAGAGCGCGCGTGAGCATCGAGGTCAACAACGAATCCGGCGTCACGGTCGATGAGGCCCAGCTGGTGCAACTCTCCCGGTTCATTTTCGAGCGGCTCTTCATCCACCCGCAGGCCGAGCTGTCGATCCTGCTCGTGGACGAGCCGGCCATGGAGAAGCTGCACCTTGAACTGATGGACGAGCCCGGTTCCACCGACGTGCTCTCGGTGCCCATGGACGAGCTGACTCCGGGCACCCCGGACAAGCCCACACCCCAGGGCATGCTCGGCGACATCGCCATCTGCCCGCAGGTCGCGGAGGTCCAGGCTGTTAATGCCGGCCACTCCACCCAGGACGAAATGTTGCTGCTCACCACCCACGGCATCCTGCACCTGCTCGGCTTTGACCACGCCGAGCCGGAGGAGAAGGAGGAGATGTTCGGCCTGCAGCGCGAACTACTCTCCGCCTTCACCGGCAGGGACGCCCCGTCCGAGACGATTCAGTGACGCCACTGATCCTTGCCGGCATGGCGCTGGTGTTTCTTAGCTTTGCCGCTTTCCTGACCGCGGCTGAATCAGCTTTCAACTATCTGTCCCGGCATGATGCCGAAGCCGCGATCCTGCACAGCCGCGGCAACGCGCTGAAGCGCATCATGGCCCAGCCCGTGGCGCACATGCGGTCCCTGCGGTTCTGGCGCATCTGGTTCGAAATGGCCTCCGCCGTCGCCGTAACGGTGCTGCTGAACAGCCTGCTCGACAACGTCTGGGTCTCGGGGCTGATCGCGACCGGAATCATGGCGCTGCTCGGCTTCGTGATCGTTGGCGTGTCCCCGCGGCAGATCGGCCGGGTGCATCCGGCCGGCCTGGTCCGCTTCAGCGCCCCGCTGATCCGCTGGCTGTGCTGGGTGCTGGGACCGATTCCCGGCTGGCTTGTCAACCTCGGCAGCGCCGTGGCCCCGGGCGCCCCGGCCGACAACGAGGCCTTCTTCAGTGAAGAGGAATTCCGGGAACTCGTGGACCGCGCCACGGAGTCGGACGTGATCGAGGACAACGAGGCCGAGCTGATCCAGTCGGTGTTCGATTTCGGTGACACCCTGGTCCGCTCCGTCATGGTGCCGCGGACCGACATCCTCAGCATCGACTCGGGATCGAGCCTGCACCGGGCGATGTCGCTGTTCCTGCGCTCGGGCTATTCCCGGATCCCCGTCATCGGCGAGAACACGGACCAGGTCCTCGGCATCGTCTACCTCAAGGACGTCGCGGCGGCCATTCACAACCTCGGCCCCGGCGAGGAGCCCCCGGTCGTTGACGAACTCGCCCGCGAGGTGCGCTACGTGCCGGACTCCAAGCCGGTGAGTGAACTGCTGCGTGAACTGCAGAAGGAATCGACCCACGTCGCCATCGTGATCGACGAGTACGGCGGCACCGCCGGGCTCGTCACGCTCGAGGACCTGATCGAGGAAATCGTCGGTGAGATCGTCGACGAGTACGACACCGAAAGCGCGGAGGCGGTGGAACTCGGTGACGGAAGCTACCGGGTCAGCGCGCGGATGAGCATCGATGACCTCGGCGAACTCTTCGACCTGGAGCTCGACGACGACGAAGTGGACACCGTGGGCGGCCTGCTCGCGAAGGCCCTCGGCCGGGTGCCGATCGTCGGCAGCACTGTCGAGGTCCACGGGCTGTCCCTCCGCGCCGACCGGCTCGAGGGCCGGCGGAACCGCGTCAGCCACATCATTGCGTCCGCCGTACCAAAAGAAGAAACTGACCTTGAAGACCTACTCGACGAGGCCGCACCAATCCAACAGGGAGTCTCACGTGAGCAAGCAGAATAAGTCCGACGGCGAAGCGGCCTACGGCGGCTACCGGGCAGGTTTCGCGGTGCTGGTTGGGCGGCCCAACGCCGGCAAATCCACCTTGACTAACGCCCTGGTCGGCCAGAAGGTGGCGATCACCTCAGCCAAGCCGCAGACCACGCGCCACACCATCCGCGGCATCGTGCACCGGGACGACGCGCAGCTGATCCTGGTGGACACCCCGGGGCTGCACCGTCCGCGCACCCTGCTGGGGAAGCGGCTGAACGAACTCGTCGCCGACACCCTCGCGGAGGTCGACGCGATCGGCTTCTGCCTGCCGGCCAACGAGAAAATCGGCCCGGGCGACAAGTTCATCGCCGCCCAGCTCGCCGCCCTCGGCAACAAGCCGATCATCGCCATCGTGACGAAGTCCGACACGGTGGACCGGCAGGCCCTCACCGAGCAGCTGCTCGCCGTCGACACCCTGGGCCGCGAGGTCCTCGGCGAGGCGGGCTGGAAGGACATCGTCCCGGTCTCCGCCACCGACGGATTCCAGGTCGGCACCCTCGCCGATGTGCTGATCGGCCACATGCCGCCGTCGCCGCCGCTGTACCCGGACGGTCACCTCACGGACGAGCCGGAAGCCATCATGATCGCCGAGCTCATCCGCGAGGCGGCCCTCGAAGGCGTCCGCGATGAACTGCCGCACTCCCTCGCGGTCGTCGTCGATGAGATCGTCCCGCGGGAAGGCCGGCCCGAGGACCGGCCCTTCCTCGACGTCCGGGTCAACCTGTACGTGGAACGCCCCTCGCAGAAGGCCATCATCATCGGCAAGGGCGGCGCCCGGCTCCGCGACGTCGGCACCACCGCCCGCAAGGCGATCGAGGCGCTGCTCGGCGCCCGCATCTACCTTGACCTGCACGTGAAGGTCGCCAAGGACTGGCAGCGTGACCCGAAGCAGCTTGTGAAGCTCGGATTCTAGGCCCGCCGCCAGCCGCAGGCCGTGCCTGCGCCGCTCCGATGGAGCGCCGCCATCGGGGAATTCCCAGATTCGGCCTCTAAAATGGGCGGACCCCTTTCGTGAAAGAAGGCTCAACTGTGTCTCGACCCCGTGAAGACCGTGCAGACGGAACCGGAAACCCGGTTCGGTCAGGTTCTGCTGCCCGGCACACGGATGATCCGGCTCTCGGCCCGGCCCGGCATCTGGGTGCGCTCCGGGGCATGCCCGGGTGGCTGAAGATTGGCGCGGCCGTTGTATCCATCCTGCTCGTTGCTGTCCTTGCCTTCGGTGCCTACTGGGTTATCCGCCTGCAGGGCAATATCAGCAAGGAGGCACTCTCGGCCGGCAGCGGCAAGAGTGAAGGTGCGGTGGACGACTCGCGGGACCGGATGCAGATCCTGATTCTGGGCTCGGATACCCGTGACGGGAAGAACTCCCAGTACGGCACGTCCGACGACGCCACCGGTTACGGGCACTCCGACGTCATGATGCTGCTGGACATCTCGGCGGACAACAAGCGCGTCAACGTGGTCAGTTTCCCCCGCGACCTGCTCGTGGACACCCCGAAATGCACGGACCAGAAGACCAGGCGGGAGTTCCCGGCGCAGAGCAACGTCATGATCAACGCGGCGATGTCGGAAGCCGGCATTGGCTGCGCCGTGGACACGGTCAACAAACTCACCGGCCTGGAGATCGACCACTTCATGATGGCGGACTTCAACGCCGTCAAGGAACTCTCAAACGCCGTGGGCGGCGTCGAGGTCTGCATCAGCGACGCCGTGTATGACCCGGACTCGAAGCTGCGTCTGCCCAAGGGAACCTCCACGGTCCAGGGCGAGCAGGCGCTGGCGTTCCTGCGCACCCGGCACGCCTTTGCCGACGGCGGCGACCTTGGCAGGATCAAGGCACAACAGGGGTTCCTGTCCGCCCTGACGCGCAAGATGAAGGATGACGGGACGATGTCCAACCCCGGCAAGATGCTGGAAATCGCCGACGTCGTCACCAAGAACCTGACCATCGACGACGGGCTCGCCTCCATCCCGACCCTGCTGACGGTCGGGAACCGGCTGAAGAACATCGACCTCGGCAAGGTCGCCTTCGTGGCGGTGCCGACGGTCCCGGCGGCCAGCGACCCGAACCGCCTGCAGGTGGCGGAGCCCGCAGCGTCCCAGCTGTTCGCCGCGATGCGCAAGGACATTGACCTGACGGACCCGACGGCGACGCCGAGCCCGTCCGCCTCCCCGGACGCCAGCGCCAGTGCCAGCGCCGCGCCGGCACCCAGCGAGACGGCGCCCGCCTACGATAAGACGCTGCAGCCCATCACGGTGGCGAACGGTTCCGGGGCGCCGGCGCGGACCCAGGAGATCATGCAGGCCCTGACCGCCGGCGGTTTCACCCAGCTCGCGCAGCTGGCCGCCCGGCCGGTCACGGCCACCGCGGTCTACTACGGTGCGGGCTTCGACGATGTTGCCGCCGACGTGGCCGCGCTGCTGGGGATTCCGGCGGCGCAGGTGCTGCCGGCCGCCGGTGTCGCCGGTGTCCAGGTCTACCTGGGCAGCGACCTCGTGGGAGGCACCCCGAGCGGGGACGCCCCGGTGGAACTGCCCTCGGACATCGTCAACCAGACCGCCGGGGACGTCGTCTGCCAGCAGGCCAACCCGGAGCTCATCGTCCGCTAGGGTCCATGACCAGGGCCCTCTTGATCCGAAGAACGGCCGGCTGCGGGAACTCTCCCGCGGCCGGCCGTTCTTCGTTGCCGGCTATTCGTTGCCGGCGCGTTGCCTGACTGTTTCCGCGGCCCGGGGCGCCTACCAGATGCTGACACGCTCGGCAGCGGGCATCCACATGCCATCCTGCTCCGCTGTGCCGAACGCCTCGTGGAAGGCGTCGAGGTTCCTGGCAATCTGGTTGGTGCGGAACTCGTTGGGCGAATGCGGATCGGTGGCGAGCCTGCGGATCGCTTCCTCGTTCCGCATCACCTGCCGCCAGCCGGCAGCCCAGGAGGCAAAGAAGCGCTGTACGCCCGTCAGGCCGTCCAGCACCGGCGGTTCCTGACCGTCCAGGCTGATCAGGTACGCCTTGTAGGCGATAGTCAGGCCGCCGAGGTCGCCGATGTTTTCACCCAGGGTCAGTTTGCCGTTGACGTTGTGTCCCGGCGCTGCGGTGGGGGAGAGCGCATCGAACTGGGCCACCAGCCTGGACGTCAGCGCCTCGAAGGCCGTGCGGTCACCCTCCGTCCACCAGTTGCGGAGCAGGCCGCTGCCGTCGTACTGGGAGCCCTGGTCGTCGAAGCCGTGGCCGATTTCGTGGCCGATGACGGCGCCGATGCCGCCATAATTGACGGCATCGTCGGCGTCGGCCGTGAAGAACGGCGGCTGCAGGATGGCCGCGGGGAAGACGATCTCGTTGAGCAACGGGTGGTAGTACGCGTTCACCGTCTGCGGCGTCATCAGCCACTTCTCCCGGTCCACGGGCTTGCCTACCTCGTCGAGGTGCCGGTCGACGTCGGCGCTGTGCGCGCGCTCCACATTGCCCAGCAGGTCCGAGGGGTCTATTCCCACCGCGGAATAGTCGATCCACTTGTCCGGGTAGCCGATCTTGGCGCGGAAGGAATCGAGCTTCTTGAGCGCCTCATGTTTGGTTTCCTCGCCCATCCAGGCCAGGCCGGTGATGGATTCGCGGTACGCCTCGATCAGGTTCGCGACCAGCGACTCCATACGCGCCTTGTGGGTCTCCGGGAAGTGCCGGGCCACGTAGATCTGGCCGACGGCCTCGCCGAGGGCGTTCTCGACGACGGCTACCCCGCGCTTCCACCGGTCCTTGTTCCGCGGTGTGCCGCTCAGCGTGGTGCCGTAGAAGGCGAAGTTCGCATCCACGAACGCGGTGGAGAGATACGGTGCGGCGGCGCCGACGACGCGCAGGGCGAGCCATTCCTGCCAGACGTTCAGCGGCACGGATTCCAGCAGCGACGCCGCCCCGGCGAAGAAGTCGGGGGTGCTCACAATAAGTTCGGTGCGCTTGTCCGGTGCGATGCCCGCGGCGTCGAACCAGGTGGTGAGCAGCGGGAAGAGCTGCGTCGCCTCATCGGCGGATTTCAGGTTGTAGGTCTTCTGCGGATCCCGCATGGTGACTTTGTCCCAGTGGTGGGAGGCCAGCGCCGTCTCCAGCGTAACCACCCGGCCGGCCGCCCCCTCGGCGTCGGCGACTCCGGCGAGGCCGAGGACCGTTTTCACGTGGTCCGTGTAGGCCTGGACCACCGGCGCGAACTTCTCCTCACGGTAGTACGACTCGTCCGGCAGGCCCAGGCCGCCCTGGCCGGTGTACAGCAGGACCCGGTCCGGGTTCCCGGCGTCGGGGGCGGGATAGATGTAGAAGAGGCCGCCCACGTCCGCGCGGAACAGCCGCCCGGCCAGCGCCACGAGCCCGGCGACCGACGTCGTGGAAAACACTTCGTCAAGCCGCGCCCTGATCGGGTCCAGGCCCTTGGCTTCCACCGCGGCCTCGTCCATGAAGCTGTTGTAGAGGTCCCCAATCTTCTGCTCGATCCCGGTGGACTCCGCGCCGCGGGCGGCCGCATCCTCGATGATCTCCTTCACCGCGAGTTCCGAACCGTCCCGCAGAGCCGTGAACGTACCCTCCAGGGGCCGGTCATCCGGAATCCCGGTGTTCTTGAGCCAGGTGCCGTTGACGTGCTGGTACAGGTCATCCTGCGGCCGGACAGAGAAGTCGATGTTGGACAGGGCGATGCCCGAAAGTGGCACGGATGCTCCTTTGAGAGGCAGCCCGGCGCAGCCTTGTTACGGGTTACCGGTCTGCATGGTGGACGTTACGAAGGTATGGCTCCTTCATCTTACGCACCCGTGTTACTGTGAAAAGGTGCGCGCAGAACTGCTTCTTCTTAGCTGCCGCGGCGAGGCCTCAGACGCGATCTAGCGCAAGGCCCACCCTCGCTGCGGAGTTTGTGTTGCCCGGCCACCCTTTCACCAGGAATCACAGAAAAGGCCCCGATTGTAATGCGAAACGCACAGAAATCCTCAGGAATGCCCGTCCACCGCTACGTCCCGTTCCAGGACCTGATCAGGGTTGAACTGCCGGACCGCACCTGGCCGGACAAGGTCATCACCAAGGCCCCGCGCTGGTGCGCCGTGGATCTGCGTGACGGCAACCAGGCCCTGATCGACCCGATGAGCCCGGCACGCAAGCTGAAGATGTTCCAGCTGCTGGTCCGGATGGGCTACAAGGAAATCGAAGTCGGGTTCCCGTCCGCGTCGCAGACGGACTTCGACTTCGTCCGGCAGCTGATCGAGGGCAACCACATCCCGGACGACGTCACCATCCAGGTGCTGACCCAGGCGCGCGAGCACCTGATCGAGCGGACCTACGAGTCCCTGGTCGGCGCCCGGCAGGCCATCGTGCACCTGTACAACTCGACGTCGGTCCTGCAGCGCCGGGTCGTCTTCAACCAGGACGAAGACGGCATCCTGGACATCGCCCTGCAGGGCGCCCGGTTGTGCAAGAAGTACGAAGAGACCCTCCAGGACACCCACATCACGTATGAGTACTCGCCGGAATCCTTCACCGGGACCGAGCTGGAGTACGCCGTCCGGGTCTGCAACGCCATCGCCGACGTGTTTGAGGCGTCCGCGGACAGCCAGGTCATCATCAACCTGCCGGCCACCGTGGAAATGGCCACCCCCAACGTGTACGCCGACTCCATAGAGTGGATGAGCCGGAACCTGCACCCGCGGGAGGGCATCATCCTGTCCCTGCACCCGCACAATGACCGCGGCACGGGTGTGGCGGCCGCGGAGCTGGGCTACCTGGCCGGCGCCGACCGGATCGAGGGCTGCCTGTTCGGCAACGGCGAGCGGACCGGCAACGTGGACCTGGTGACGCTGGGCCTGAACATGTTTGTCCAGGGCGTGGACCCGATGATCGACTTCTCCGACATCGACGAGGTACGCCGCACCGTGGAGTATTGCAACCAGCTGCCTGTGGCCGAGCGCGCACCGTACGGCGGGGACCTCGTGTTCACCGCTTTCTCCGGCTCGCACCAGGACGCCATCAAAAAGGGCCTGGAAGCGCTCGAGAAGGATGCAGCCGCCGCCGGCAAGGACGTCGCCGACTACCCCTGGCAGGTCCCGTACCTGCCGGTCGACCCGAAGGACCTCGGCCGCAGCTACGAGGCCGTCATCCGGGTCAACTCGCAGTCAGGCAAGGGCGGCGTGGCATACCTGCTCAAGAACGAGCACAACCTGGACCTGCCTCGGCGAGCCCAGATCGAGTTCTCCGGGGTCATCCAGAAGCAGACCGACACCATGGGCGGGGAAGTCAGCGGCGCCCAGCTCTGGCAGGCTTTCCAGGATGAGTACCTGCCCTCCGGCACGGCTGACGCGCAGTGGGGACGCTACGCCCTCGGCCCGTTCAGCACCGAGACGGACGAGGACGGCTCCATGACGCTGCACGCCGCGCTCAAGGTCGACGGCACCCCGGTCCAGCGCACCGGGACGGGCAACGGTCCGATTGCTGCCCTCCTGAGCATCCTGCGCGAGGACGGCGTCGACGTCCGGGTGCTGGACTACAGCGAGCACGCCCTGTCCGAAGGCGGCAGCGCCCTCGCCGCGGCCTATGTTGAATGCGCCGTGGGGGAACGGGTGCTGTGGGGCGTCGGGATCGACGCCAACACGAGCACGTCCTCGCTCAAGGCCGTTATCTCGGCCGTGAACCGGGCCATCCGGGACGCCCGCGCCTAAGCAGCCGGTCACTGCGCCGCCGGATCCTCCGGCGGCGCAGTGCTGCTTTCCGCAATGGCGGCGTTTCCCGATAGACAGTGCGAAGATTAACCGTGGCCCAACCTTCCTCCTATGCCTCCCGCGCCTACCGCGATGACGGCGTCGTGCTGCGTACCCACAAGCTGGGCGAAGCGGACCGCATCATCACCATCCTGACCAAACACCACGGCCAGGTCCGCGCGGTGGCCAAGGGCGTCCGGCGTACCAGCAGCCGCTTCGGCGCCCGGCTCGAGCCCTTTATGGTCGCGGACCTCCAGCTGATTTCCGGCCGGACCCTGGACGTGGTCACGCAGGCTGTCGCCAAGGGCGCCTACGGCGGCAACATCGCCGCGGACTACGGCCGGTACACCGTGGCTGCCGCCATGACGGAGACGGCGGAAAAACTCACCGACGTCGACGGTGAAGCGGGCACCGCACAATACAACCTCCTCGTCGGAGCCCTGGCGTCGCTGAGCCGCGGCGACCACACCCCCGAACTCATCCTCGATTCCTACCTTCTGCGCGCCCTCGCCACCGGCGGCTGGGCGCCAAGCTTTACCGGCTGTGCCCGCTGCGGGGCCCGCGGGCCGCACACCGCGTTTTCGGCACCGCTCGGCGGCATGGTCTGCGCCGACTGCCGGCCGCCCGGGTCCCCTGCGCCGGCCGCGGCAACGGTCCTGCTGCTCGGCGCTCTGCTGACCGGGGACTGGACGACGGCGGACGCCTCCGTCCCGGTGCACCGCCGAGAGGCCGCCGGCCTGGTGGCCAGCTACCTGCAGTGGCATCTGGAACGTGTCCTTAAATCCCTCAAGCATGTGGAGCGAACGTAACTGTGGCGTTGGGTAAGAAGAAGAGTCCCCTCCGGCAGCGGAGCACCCCCGTGGTGAGCCCGTACCCGCACCCCTCCGGGGCCGTCCCGCCGGCCATCCCGGCGGAGTTCATCCCGCGGCACGTCGCGATCGTGATGGACGGCAACGGGCGCTGGGCCAACCAGCGCGGCCTGCCGCGGATCGAGGGCCACAAGGCGGGGGAGCCCGCCCTGCTGGACGTGGTGGCCGGAGCGATCGAACTCGGCATTGAGCATGTCAGTGTCTACGCCTTCTCCACGGAAAACTGGCGCCGCTCACCCGAGGAGGTCCGCTTCCTGATGGGATTTAACAAGGACGTGCTACGACGGCAGCGCAACCAGCTGGATGAGTGGGGCGTCCGGATCCGCTGGTCCGGCCGGCGGCCGAGGCTGTGGGGCTCGGTGATCCGGGAGCTGGAGGAAGCCGAGGACTTCACCCGCGGCAACAGCACCTGCACATTGAACATGTGTGTTAACTACGGGGGCCGGGCCGAGATCGCGGATGCCGTCTCTGCGATCGCGGAAGAGGTGGCAGCGGGACGGCTCAAGCCGGGCGCCATCACCGAGAAGACGATCCAGAAATACCTCGACGAGCCGGACCTGCCGGACGTCGACCTGTTCCTGCGCAGCTCCGGGGAACAGCGGCTCTCCAACTTCATGCTCTGGCAGTCGGCCTACGCCGAATTCGTCTTTATGGACACGCTGTGGCCCGATGTGGACCGGCGCACGCTGTGGGATGCCGTTGAGATTTATGCCCAGCGGGACCGCCGCTACGGCGGGGCGGTCGACGCGGCCCCCGCCGGCCCGGCCTGACCACTGCCTGATTCCGGCCTGACCACGGCCTGGTTCCGGTCAGATCCGGGCTTGATTCCTGCATGATTCCTGCCTGGTCTCAGGGGCGCCCGCCCCGGTCCGGGTGCGGGGCCGGTCAGCCGGGGTAGAGGCTCAGCCAGAGGACGAGATCGTCGTAGGCTTCCTGCCGCACCGCGCGGCGGGACAGGAAGATGTCGTGGATGGCCCCCGGGTACCGGAAGACGGCCGCCCGGCGGCCCAGCCCGAGCGCCCGCCGCGCCGTTTCCTCGACATCGATCACGGCGTCGACGTCCATGAGTTCCTCGGACCACTCGGCCTGGATCCGGGTGCGTCCGGACAGCATCACCAGCACCGGCGCCTTGACGTCGAGCCGCTGCGCCACGGCAGCGTGCCCGGCCATGACAGCCTTCGTCCAGCCGGGCCTGACGGGGAACGCCTCCCGCGGCCGCCACACGGGATCCAGCACCCATTCCCCGTGCGCCGTGCCGCTCACGCTGTCCCAGTATCCGGGCATGCTGGGCAGCAGGAGCGGCCGGCGCGGGTCGGTCCGCGCCAACGGTTCCACCAGGTGCATTGCGATGTTCCGGATCAGGCTGCTGCCCTGCAGTTCGAGCCAGGGCGCATTGAGGATCAGGGTGCCCAGCTTCCCCGGGTTCCGGTCTGCCCACAGCGCTGCCACCAGGCCGCCGAGGGAGTGCGCCAGCAGGTGCACGGTCGGGGCCGTGGAGCCGCCGGTGCGGCCGGCGATGTCGGAGCCGATCGCCGCCAGCGCCGCCGCGATGTCCTCGTCATAGACGGCCAGGTCGGCCGTGTAGCCGGGGGTCTGCCACTCGCGGAGGCTGCGCCCGAACTTCCGCAGGTCCAGGGCGTAGAAGTGGAATCCGCTGGCAACGAGGTGATCGGCGAGTTCGGCCTGCAGGAAATAGTCCGCCCAGCCGTGCAGGTAGAGGACCACCTTCTCCGGGGCACGTGTGTCCCGGGCGGCCTGGGCCGCCGCTGCAGTCCCGGCAAGGTCCCGGCCCGGGCCGGTATGCCGCACCAGGGTCGCGGCAACGGGGCCTTCGTCGTCGGCGGCCAGAGGCAGTTCCAGGCTCTCAAAGCGGTCGCCCAGTGCGTCTTCCCGCCACAGCGGCAGTACCACGGGAATCCTCATGCAGTGCCGCCGTCGTCCAGCACATAGGCACGGAGCCAGCGGGCCAGCCGGGCGTAGGCGTCGGCGCGGACGCGCGGGGCGGACAGGAACACGTCATGCAGGGCGCCGTCGATCCGTTCCAGCGTGACGGTGCGGCCCAGGCTGAGGGCGCGCAGGGCAATGGTGTTGACGTCCAGGACCGCGTCGGTGCGCCGCATCGATTCCTTCCAGAACATCCCGTTGGCGCTCGCCCCGGAGATCAGCACGAGGATGGGGACATCGATGTTCAGCCCCCGCGCCACCCGGGACTGGCCGATGAGGACGGCGCTCAGCCAGCCGGCGCGGACGGGGAACGCCCGGGGCGGGCGGTACGTGTCATCGAGCGTCCATTCGCCTTCGGCCGCGCTGCTGATGCTGCGCCAGTAGAAGGTGCGTTCGGGGAGGCGGATGATGGCCTCGGGCCAGAACCGCGCCAGCGGTTCCACCATGGTCCGGGCGGCGCGGCGCAAGGCCGGGCTGCCGTGCATTTCCAGCCACGGGCTGTCCAGGATCAGCTGCGAGACCACCCCGGGATGCCGGCTGGCCCAGAGTGCGGCGATCAGCCCGCCGGTGGAATGCCCCATCAGCGCCACAGAGGGTGGTGCGTCCCCCGCGTGCAGGGAAGCGATGATGCCGATCGCCGCGGTGATCTCGGCGTCGTAGTCGTCCAGGTCGGCCACGTAGCCGCCGTGTGTGTCCGCGCGGAGGCTTCTCCCGTGGTTGTGCATATCCAGCGCGAAGAACGCGAAGCCCTGGCCGGTCCAGAATTCGGCGAGTTCCGCGTTGAAGAAGTAATCACTCCAGCCATGCAGGAACAACACCGCCCGGGCCCGGCGCTCACCGGACATGCCGGCACCGGCGCCGGGAACGTGCCGGACCAGGGTGGCGGTCCGCTCGACGCCGTCCGGGCCGGCCGCCGGGAAGGCGCAGGCCTCGAAGTCGTCGCCGAGGATATCGGGCACCCATTCCATGGCAGGCTCCTAGACTGACGAGGCCGCGGCGCGGCCGGCCGAGCGCCCGGAAAAGAGGCAGCCGCCGAGGAAGGTTCCCTCGAGGGCGCGGTAGCCGTGGATCCCGCCGCCGCCGAAGCCGGCAGCTTCCCCGGCGGCGAAGAGGCCGGGGACGGGCTGGCCGGATCCGTCAAGAACCCGGGACTGCAGGTCGGTGTGGAGCCCGCCCAGGCTCTTGCGCGTGAGCACCGAGAGCCGCACCGCCAGCAGTGGCCCGTGCTTGGGGTCCAGCATCCGGTGCGGGGGCGCCACCCGCATGATCCTGTCGGTGGCGAAACGGCGGGCGGCGCGGATCGCGGCGAGCTGCGGGTCTTTGCCCAGGCCGCTGTCGAATTGCCGGTCCCGGGACCGGATCAGCCGGTCCAGTCCGTCGGGGTCAATCAGCCGCCGGCCGGTGAGGGAGTTCATTGCGGCGGCGAGTCCGGCGGGGGTGCCGGCCTGCAGGAAGTCGACTCCGTGGTCCAGGAAGTGCTGCAGGGGGCCGTCGCTGCCGGGCTTCAGCCGGGAAACCAGGAGCCGGACGTCCTTGCCGGTGAGGTCGGGATTCTGTTCCGAGCCGGAGAGGGCAAACTCCTTGAGGGCGATGGTCCTGTTGAGCACGAACCAGGAGTGGTCGTGGCCTGTGCCGAGGATATGGCGCAGCGCCCCCAGCGAGTCGAAACCAGGGAACAGGGGAGCGGGGAGCATGCTTCCGGTGGCGTCCAGCCACAGGGACGATGGTCCGGGCAGGATCCGGATCCCGTGCCTGGGCCAGACCGGCGAATGGTTGTGGATGCCTTCGGGGTAATGCCACATCCGGTCCCCGTTGATGAGGCTGCCGCCGGCACGCGCAGCCGCGGCCAGGAACTCGCCGTCGACCGAGGCCGGCACACCGCTCAGCATCGTCCGGGGCGCGGGGCCCCCGGCCCACTGCTGGCGGACGGTGGCGTGGTTGCCGCCGATTCCGCCGGTGGTCACCACCACGGCAGCGCCGGCCGCTTCGAAGCTGCCGACGGCGGTCCGCGAGGAGGCCTCGCCGCGGGCCGCGCCGCTGGGCTCCAGGATCTCGCCCTGCACCCCCGTGACCCGCCCCGCTGCCGTGACGAGATTTGCCGCGCGGTGCCGGAAGTGGAACGTCACCCGGCCCGTGGCCTCGCCCTCGCGCAGCTTCGCCAGGAACGGCGCCACCAGCGCGGGACCGGTTCCCCAGGCGACGTGGAAGCGCGGGACGGTGTTGCCATGGCCGTCGGGGCCGTAACCGCCCCGTTCCGCCCACTGCACGAGGGGGAACAGCCGCACGCCAAGGGAGGCGAGCCAGGCACGCTTTTCCCCGGCCGCGAAGTCCACGTAGGCGCATGCCCAGTCCCGGGCGAGGGCGTCCCCGGGCCGGTCGAAGGCGGCGGAGGACATCCAGTCGGCCAGGGCAAGTCCGGCGCTGTCCCTGACGCCCAGCCGTCGCTGTTCGGGGGAGTTGACCAGGAAGAGCCCGCCGAAGGACCAGTGCGCCTGGCCCCCGGCCGAAGCCTCGGGCTCCTGGTCGAGCACAGCCACCCGGCGGCCGGCCGCGTAGGCCTGTGCCGCGGCAACGAGTCCGGCCAGTCCAGCCCCCACCACCACCACGTCAGCGTTGATCACTGATCCGGCAGCCCGTATGGCCGCCGTGCCGGGGGTTCCGCCGTCGCTGGTCATGGCTTCATGCTAGCGCCCGCAGGGACCCGGGTTTGGTCTGGACCGCCGGAACCGGAAAACTAGAGCCATGCGCGTATATCCGACTTTCTTCCGCCTGGCCTTCTCATGGATGGACGCCGAACGCGCCCACAAAATCGGCTTCAAAGCCATCCGGCTCGTTCACTCCTGCGGCGCCGGACGGGTGCTGCAAAAGCTCACCGCGCCGGCGGCGTCACTGCAGACCCAGGCGTTCGGCCTGACGTTCCCCTCGCCGTTCGGCCTGGCGGCCGGCTTCGACAAGGAAGGCCACGGCATCGAGGCCCTGACCGAGTTGGGCTTCGGCCACGTGGAGGTCGGCACCATCACCGGCCAGGCCCAGCCCGGCAACCCCGCCCCGCGGCTCTTCCGCCTGGTCGAGGACCGGGCCGTCATCAACCGGATGGGCTTCAACAACGATGGGGCCGCCGCGGTGGCGCCCCGCCTGAAGTCCGCCCGGGCGGCCCTGCAGCGCCGTCACCCGGGGGTCCGCCCCGTGATCGGGGTCAACATCGGCAAGAGCAAGGCCGTGGAACTTGAGGACGCGGCGGCCGACTACCTCATCAGCGCCCGCAGCCTGGCCCCCGCCGCCGACTACCTCGTGGTCAACGTCAGCTCCCCCAACACCCCGGGCCTGCGGCTGCTGCAGGATGTGGAAACACTGCGCCCGCTGCTGACCGCGGTGGGGCAGGAAGCGGACAAAGCTTCCGGACGCCACGTACCGCTGCTGGTCAAGATCGCCCCGGACCTGAGCAACGACGACATCGACGACGTCGCGCGCCTGGCCCTGGACCTGAAACTCGATGGAATCATCGCCACCAACACCACTATCGCCCGCACCGGACTCTCGTCCAGCCAGGAGAAAGTGGCCGCCTGCGGCGCCGGCGGGCTTTCCGGGGCCCCCTTGAAGCAGCGGTCGCTGGAAGTGCTGGCCCGGCTGAAGGAAGCAACCGGCGGCAGGCTGACCCTGGTCTCGGTGGGCGGCGTCGAGACGGCGCAGGACGTCCAGCAGCGCCTCGACGCCGGCGCCACCCTGGTGCAGGGCTACACTGCGTTCCTCTACGAAGGCCCGTTCTGGGCGGCCCGCATCAACCGGCTGCTCGCGAAACACCCCTCCCGGCGCTAGGCCCAGCAGCCCCAGGGCTCCGGCACCGCGACGTGGCACGACAGAGCCCCCGGCAGTCCTGCTGCCGGGGGCTCTCCTTGTTGAATGCGTGAATCAGGCGGGGTATTCGCCGCGCTTGACGAGGGGCTTGGGAAGACGCAGCCGGCGGTACTGGAGTGAGCGCATGGAGCCGTACCAGATGGTGCCGCGTTCCACGTCGCCGAACTTCTGCTCCAGGCGTTTCTTGAGCTTCCGGGACAGGATGAAGACGTCGACGAAGACGGCCAGGAACATCACCCAGAATCCGCCCAGGACGTAAACCATCTGGGGACTGGACGCGGGGACGAGGAGTGAGACGACCACGAAGAGCAGGGCGCCGAACATCAGGTACTCGCCGAGGCTGAAGCGCGCGTCCACAAAGTCACGGGCGAAGCGCTTCTGCGGGCCCTTGTCCCGCAGCGGCAGGAACTTCTCGTCGCCGGTATCCATCGCATGGCGCATCTTGAGCCGCTGCTCCTGGACCGCTGCGCGCTCTGCGGCTTTGGAGGCCTTGCGGTCCTCCGGCACAAGCGGGCGCTTCCGGGCAGCCACTTGCGCGCTGCGCTTGGGCGTGGGCGCGCCCTTGCCGGTGGCGGAGTCCCGGGCTGTTGCCCCGACCGCCTGCTGGTCAACACTGTCCTGCGCCGCTGGCGCTTCTTTTTTACGTCCAAACACCCCTAAAGAATACCCCGGGGCGGCGTGCGAGAGACCCGGCCCATACAGGGCAGAAGACGCGGTGGCCCTGTTTGAGGTGATCCGCGACACGGGTAGTGTTCTGGCCATGACTTCATCACCCGCGGGGAACCCGCAAACCGCTGCAGGCCGTGTTGGAAACGTCTCCACCGAGGCCCTCCGCCAGGCCGTCTCCGAATCCTTCGACACCACGATCGCCCAGTTGAAAGAGCTCGTTGCCATTCCGGGCATCGCATGGCCCAGTTTCGACCCCGCCCCGCTGAATGCCAGCGCCGAGGCCGTCGCGGAACTGGTGCGCGGCAGCGGCTTCAACGACGTCCGGATCCTGCGCTGCGACAAGGAGGACGGGACGCCCGGCGGTCCCGCCGTCGTCGCACGCCGTCCGGCCGCCGCCGGCAAACCGACGATCCTGCTCTACGCGCACCACGACGTGCAGCCCACCGGCGACCTGGCCCTGTGGGAGACGGAGCCGTTCACCGCCGTCGAGCGCGACGGGCGCCTCTACGGGCGCGGCGCGGCCGACGACAAAGCCGGAATCCTCGCCCACATCGCTGCGTACGCGGCCGTGACCCGGGTGCTGGGGGACGATCTTGGCCTCGGGGTGACCTTTTTCTTTGAGGGCGAGGAGGAAGCTGGCTCCCCGACCTTCCGCACCTTCCTGGAAATCCACCGCGAGCTGTTGAGCGCCGATGTGATCGTGGTGGCCGACTCCAGCAACTGGAAGGTCGGCATCCCCGCGCTGACCACCAGCCTCCGTGGCCTGGTCGACGGCACCATCGAGGTCAAGGTCCTGGACCACGCCGTCCACTCCGGCATGTTCGGCGGCCCCGTGCTGGACGCGCCGACCCTGCTGTGCCGGCTCATCGCCACCCTGCACGACGACGAAGGCAACGTCGCGATTGCCGGCCTGGTCAGCCGGGACGAGGTCTCGGTCGACCTGCCGGAGGAGGAATACCGCGCCGACGCCTCGGTGCTCGACGGCGTCCGGCTCGCCGGCACCGGCACCATCGCCTCGCGGATGTGGACCAAACCGGCACTGTCGATCATCGGCTTCGATGCCCCGGCCGTGGACGTCGCGTCCAACACCCTCCTGCCCCGGGCGCGGGCCAAGTTCAGCATGCGGCTCGCTCCGGGCCAGGATCCGGCGGAGGCCATGGAGGCTGTCCGCAGGCATGTGGAAGCCAATGCGCCGTTTGGCGCCCACATAGTCTTCACCCCGGGGGAGAGCGGCAACTCCTTCCGCACCGACACCTCGTCCACGGCCGCCGGCGTTGCGATGTGGGCGCTCGGCGAAGCGTGGGGCGTCCCGGCCGTGGAGACGGGCATCGGCGGCTCCATCCCCTTCATCGCCGACCTGACCGAGCTGTACCCGGACGTGCAGATTCTCGTCACGGGCGTCGAGGACCCCGATTCGCGGGCGCACAGCGCCAACGAATCCCTCCACCTCGGGGACTTCCGCAACGCCATCGTGGCGGAGGCGCTGATGCTGGCCCGGCTGAATGAGGAAGGGCGGGCCTGAACGGCCGGGCCGGCCCTGTTCCGCAGGGAACATCCAGCCGGCCGGGACGGTTACGCCAGGAGTTAGAGCTACAGTGCCGATCGACGTAGCATGTAGCTATAGCCCGTACCGTTAAAGTAGGGGCGGGTGCCGCGGGAGCGGCGCCGCCACCACCGTCGTCAGAAGGTAGGCCATGAGCACTACAACCAATGAAAACAGCGCCGACACCACCGCCACGGCGGGCGAGGAACTGGCCACGCACGAGGTCAAACTGACCGACGTCGCGGCCGGCAAGGTCCGCAGCCTGCTCGAGCAGGAAGGCCGCACCGATCTGCGCCTCCGCGTCGCCGTCCAACCAGGCGGTTGCTCCGGCCTCATCTACCAGCTCTACTTTGACGAGAGGCTCCTCGACGGAGACGCCGTCCGCGACTACGACGGGGTGGAAGTTGTTGTCGACAAGATGAGCGTCCCGTACCTCAGCGGTGCCAGCATCGACTTCGAGGACACCATCTCCAAGCAGGGTTTCACGATCGACAACCCCAACGCTGGCGGCTCCTGCGCCTGCGGCGATTCCTTCCACTAAGGCCGGGCAAACTGCCCGGCCTTAGTGCCGCAGGATGCCCAACGAACGGACGCCGCAAAAAGGTCCCGACGCACGGCGCGGACATGTGGGCGAAAACTCGCGCGGAGCGGTAAGCTCTACACCGAGTAGTAAAACTTTTAGTGTGCCCTGACAGCCAGTTTCCGGCCCGGGGCGACAGCAACAAGTAGGAAGGGCCGTCTGTGAGTTCGCAGAACCGAACCGGCAGCCGACGCAAACAGATCACTACGATCACTGGCTTGGCACTCGCCGGCGCGTTGGCTTTGACTGGATGTTCACCAGAGGTACAGAAAGGGTGGCTGCCCACCGAGCGTGGCACCACCAACCATACTGACCGCATCATGGACCTCTGGGTCAACTCATGGATTGCCGCGCTGGTCGTGGGCGTCATTACCTGGGGCCTGATGATCTGGTGCATCGTCGCCTACCGGCGCCGCAAAGGCACCGTGGGTTTCCCCCGGCAGAACAGCTTCAACCTGCCGCTTGAGGTCTTCTATCTGACGATTCCGCTGTTTATGGTCCTGGTGTTCTTCTACTTCACCGACCAGGACCAGCAGGCGATTGACAACCGTTCCCAGCCGGCCGACGTCGTCGTCGACGTCCGCGGCAAGCAGTGGGCCTGGGACTTCAATTACAAGCAGGGCGACGTGATCCCCACGGATGTCCACGAAGCCGGCGTCCAGGCGCACCTCACCGGCAACGACATCGACAAGGAAAAGCTGCCCACGCTCTACCTGCCGGTCAACAAGTCGGTTGACCTCGAGCTGAACGCCCGCGACGTCATCCACTCCTTCTGGGTTCCCGCCTTCCTGCAGAAGCGCGACATGATCCCCGGAAAGACCAACTACATCAGGTTCACCCCCACCAAGGAGGGGACCTACGACGGCAAGTGCGCCGAACTCTGTGGCGAGTACCACTCCGAAATGCTGTTCCGCGTAAAGATCGTCTCCGACGCCGAGTTCCAGGCGCACCTGGAAAAGCTGCGCCAGGACGGCAACACCGGCCTGCTCGGCGAAGAGTACGACCGCAACCCGGCCCCGACCGAAAACAAGTAAGGGGAGCGACGTGGCAACTACCTATTCCCAGCCCACCGGGATCCTTGAGGCTCCCGTAGTACCGAAATCCAAGGGGCGCATCGTCGTCAACTGGATTACCACGACCGACCACAAGACCATCGGGTACATGTACCTGATCGCGTCCTTCGTGTTCTTCTGCTTCGGCGGAGTCATGGCGCTGCTGATCCGCGCCGAACTGTTCGAACCCGGAATGCAGATCCTGCAGACCAAAGAGCAGTACAACCAGCTGTTCACCATGCATGGCACCGTGATGCTGCTGATGTTTGCAACGCCGCTGTTCGCCGGTTTCGCCAACGTCATGATGCCGCTGCAGATCGGCGCCCCCGACGTCGCCTTCCCGCGGCTGAACGCACTGGCCTTCTGGTTCTTCCTCTTCGGCTCCACCATCGCCGTCTCCGGCTTCATCACCCCGCAGGGTGCGGCGTCGTTTGGCTGGTTCGCGTACGCGCCGCTGTCCAACACGACGTTCAGCCCTGGCGTGGGTGGGGACCTCTGGGTCTTTGGCCTGGCGCTCACCGGCTTCGGCACCATCCTCGGTGCGGTCAACTTCATCACCACGATCATCTGCATGCGTGCCCCCGGCATGACCATGTGGCGGATGCCGATCTTCACCTGGAACATCCTCGTGACCTCCATCCTGGTTCTGATGGCGTTCCCGCCGCTGGCCGCAGCCCTCTTCGCCCTCGGCGCGGACCGCCGCTTCGGAGCGCACATCTTCGACCCGGAGAACGGCGGCGCCGTCCTCTGGCAGCACCTGTTCTGGTTCTTCGGGCACCCTGAGGTCTACATCATCGCGCTGCCGTTCTTCGGCATCGTCTCGGAAATCTTCCCGGTGTTCAGCCGCAAGCCGATCTTCGGCTACAAGGGCCTGGTCTACGCCACGATCTCCATCGCCGCGCTGTCCGTGACCGTGTGGGCCCACCACATGTACGTCACCGGCTCAGTCCTGCTGCCGTTCTTCTCCTTCATGACGATGCTGATCGCCGTTCCGACCGGCGTGAAGTTCTTCAACTGGATCGGCACCATGTGGCGCGGTTCCATCACCTTCGAAACCCCCATGCTGTGGAGCATCGGCTTCCTGGCGACGTTCCTCTTCGGCGGACTGACCGGCATCATCCTGGCTTCCCCGCCGCTGGACTTCCACGTCTCGGACTCCTACTTCGTGGTCGCCCACTTCCACTACGTGGTCTTCGGCACCGTGGTGTTCGCGATGTTCGCCGGATTCTACTTCTGGTGGCCGAAATGGACCGGCAAGATGCTCAATGAGCGCCTTGGCAAGATCCACTTCTGGATGCTGTTCCTCGGCTTCCATGGCACCTTCCTCATCCAGCACTGGCTGGGCGTCGAGGGCATGCCGCGCCGCTACGCGGATTACCTGCCGGAGGACAACTTCACCTGGATGAACCAGTTCTCCACGTACTCATCGTTCCTCCTGGGTGCGTCGCTGATCCCGTTCTTCTGGAACGTCTACATCACCTGGCGCAGCAACGAACGGGTCACGGTTGATGACCCGTGGGGCTTCGGAGCCTCGCTTGAATGGGCAACCTCCTGCCCGCCGCCGCGCCACAACTTCACGTCGCTGCCGCGGATCCGGTCGGAGCGTCCCGCCCTGGACCTGCACCACCCCGAACTGTCCCAGTCCTACACCATCGACTCGCCTGCCCCGGCAGCGGCAGCGCTCGGTAACGCCGAACAGAAGGATCAAGCCAAGTGAAAATCGAATCAAGACTTTTCGGATTCGGAGCCTTCTTCTTCATCCCGGTGGCAGCGGTCTACGGATTCCTGACCGGCTGGACTGAATGGGTCGGTGCCCTCGGCATCCTTCTGCTTGGCGGCCTCGCCGGCATGGTTGGCGCCTACCTCGCCTTCACGGCGAAGCGCGTCGGAATGCGCCCGGAGGACCGCAGCGATGCGGAGATCCACGAGGGCGCCGGCGAGCAGGGCCATTTCAGCCCCTGGAGCTGGTGGCCGCTGGTCCTCGGACTGGCCTGCGCGGCCGGATTCCTCGGCCTGGCCATAGGATTCTGGATCGTCTACATCGCGGGCGGTCTTGCCGTCGTCGGCTTGGTCGGCTGGGTATACGAATACAGCCGCGGAGACCACGCGCACTAACGTCTGCAAGGACACAAGACGAGTCAGCAACGACGGCGGGCCCCACCAAATGGTGGGGCCCGCCGTCGTTGCTGCTGCAGGGAGTGGTGCAAACGTCTGTCGGGGAGCGGGCGGCCACCGCACCAGAGCACCCGGAGGGCGCTCAACGGGAGCGGGCGGACTCCAGCAGGTCTCTCAGTCCGTCCAGGGCGTTCTCGACGTCGTCAGGGCTGTAGCGGGCCGGGACGGCCTCGGGGGCGACGGCGAGTTTCACCACGCAGCCGAAGTGGAAGTCCTCGGTCATGACCTCGAGCAGGGAGCGGGCGTCCACACCCTGCTGGCCGTCCTTGCTGATCGTGACGGGCAGCCCGGTTTCATGGACGGCGCGGACAAACAGTGCCGCAGGCCGTGCGTGCAGCCCGATGGCGGCCTGCACGATTGCGTTCCGAACTGGCAACGGGACTCCCTCGTCTCTCATGGGGTTCGACTGCCGGCGGGACACCGGCAGATTTAAGCCTAGCCGGGCCCGCGTTCACGTGCGAACCAGGACGGCCGCGTGGTCTAGACCTCTCCGCCGCGTGGCTTAACCTAGAGATATGACTCATTCCGGAAGGCAGCGCAGTGGCGCCCTCTGACGCGGCAGCCATGGCGGGCGAAATCGACCGGCACAACGGGACGCCCATCTACATCCAATTGAGGGAAATCCTCCGGGCCCACATTGCGAGTGCGTGCCCGCCGGGCTCGGCGCTGCCCTCGGAGCGGGACCTCGCCGAGCGGTTCGGGCTGGCCCGGATGACGGTGCGCCAGGCCATCGATGCGCTCGTCGGCGAAGAGGTCATCGAGCGCGTAGTGGGCCTGGGGACGTTCGTCCGCAAACCCAAACTCGATCTGCAGGTCAAGCTGACCTCCTACAGCGAGGAAATGCAGCGCCGCGGCATGGTCCCGGCCGCCAAAGTCCTGAGCTTCGAGCAGATCGGTGCCAGCGCTTTCCTGGCCCGGGAACTCCAGCTGGAGGAGGGGACGCCGCTGGTGCGGTTCCGCCGCCTCCTGCTGGCGGACAACGAACCCATGAGTGTGGACGAGAACTTCATCCCCGCCCACCGGGTGCCCGGGCTGCTCGATGGTGAGCCGCCGACGTCGCTCTACAACGTCCTGAGCGAACGGTTCGGGCTGGTGATGGAGTGGGGCGAGGACATGATCGAGGCGACCGCTGCGTCGCCGTCGACGGCGCGCCTGCTCAACGTCGAGGTGGGGTCGCCGCTGCTGAAGATCCAGCGCCACGCCTTCGTCGCCCGGGCCATGGTGGACTATTCGGTGTCCTATTACCGGGCCGACCGGTACAAGCTCTGGGTGCCCCTGCAGCGGCCCGGCGTCCGCCCGACACGAAACTACGCCTCCGGATACCGCCCCTGACACCAACGCGGGGTCACATCGCGCCCATCCCGGAATCTCCGATGGGCGCGATGTGACCCCGCGTTGGTGTGTCGTGCCAGGGGATGCAGAAAGGCCCGGTCCTAAGGGACCGGGCCTTTCTGGTGTCTACTGCAGCCGGTTAGTGGCTGAGCGTCTTCTGGGTCTCGCCAGATTCAATAGCCTCGTGGTCGCCGTGGCCATGGGCCGCCGCGAGCTCCGCGGGCGTTGCCGGCGCAACCCGGTCCTCGAAGAACCACCGGGAAAGCTTCGCACGGCGCTTTTCCTTGCTGTCGACGACGCCATTGGCGTTCGGCTCTGCAGGCAGCGGAGACGGCGATTCAAAGCCGACGAGCTTGTAGCGCTTGTACTCGTCGAGCGGGGCGTGGACCTCGATGAATTCACCGTGCGGCAGCCGCACGATGCGGCCGGTTTCGCGGCCGTGCAGTGCAATTTCGCGGTCCTTGCGCTGCAGGGCCAAGGCGATGCGCTTCGTGACGACGAACGCGATGACCGGGCCGACGAAGAACAGTGCACGAAGCCAGTACGTCACATCGTTCAGCGACACGTGGAAGTGCGTGGCGATAAGGTCCGAGCCGGCAGCTGCCCACATCACGCAGTACCAGACGAAGCCGGCCATGCCGATGGCGGTCCGGGTCGGCGCGTTCCGCGGACGGTCCAGCACGTGGTGCTCGCGGGTGTCCTTGGTGATCCAGCGTTCGATCCACGGGTAGGTGAAGAGAACGGTGAAGATGATGCCCGCAGGGACCAGGGCCGGGAGCAGCACGTTGAAGGTGAAGACATGCCCGAACCAGATCTGTTCGACTTTCCAGTCACCGATGATGCCCGGCATCAGGCGCAGGGCGCCGTCCACGAAACCGATGTACCAGTCAGGCTGGGTGCCCGCCGAAACGGGGGAGGGGTCGTAGGGGCCGTAGTTCCAGATCGGGTTGATGGTGAAGAAGCCCGCCATGAGGGCGATGACACCGAACACGATGAAGAAGAAGCCGCCGGCCTTGGCCGCGTAAACCGGGCCGAGGGGGTAGCCGACGACGTTGCCGTCGTTGCGTCCCGGACCGGGGTACTGGGTGTGCTTGTGCACGACCACCATAAAGAGGTGCATCACGATCATCAGGAGGATGAGCGCGGGAACCAGCAGGATGTGGAGCATGTACAGGCGGCCGATGATGGCCGTGCCGGGGAATTCCCCACCGAAGAGGAAGAACGAGATGTACGTTCCGATCACCGGGATGGACTTGATCACGCCGTCGATGATGCGCAGGCCGTTGCCGGAGAGCAGGTCATCGGGGAGGGAGTAGCCGGTGAAGCCGGCAGCCATCGAGAGGATGAGCAGCACGCCGCCCACCACCCAGTTCATTTCGCGGGGCTTGCGGAAAGCGCCGGTGAAGAACACACGGAGCATGTGCACGGACACCGAAGCCACGAACAGCAGGGCCGACCAGTGGTGGACCTGGCGCATGAACAGACCGCCGCGGACATCGAAGGAGATGTTCAGCGAGGAGCTGTAGGCCACGGACATTTCAACGTTCTTCAGGGGCATGTAGGAGCCCGCGTAACGCGTCTCCGCCATGGAGGGATCAAAGAAGAAGGTCAGGAACGTGCCCGAGAGCAGCAGGATGACGAAGGAATACAGGGCCACTTCACCGAACATGAACGACCAGTGGTCCGGGAAGACCTTGCGGCCAAATTCACGGAGGATCCCGGAGCCGCCTACACGCTCGTCAACGAAGTTGGTAATGCGGCCGCCCTTGGTCTTGGCGACGAAGGCGGGGGCATCAGGCGTTGCGGTTGCGCTCATGCTCATCACGCTCCCAATAGCTAGGTCCTACAGGTTCTTTGAAGTCGCTCGTGGCGACCAGGTAGCCCTCGGAATCAACTGCGATTGGCAGCTGGGGGAGAGGCCGGCTGGCCGGGCCAAAGATGACCTTGCATTCCTGGGTCAGATCGAAGGTTGACTGGTGGCACGGGCACAGCAGGTGGTGGGTCTGCTGCTCGTACAGGGCAACAGGGCAACCAACATGGGTACAGATTTTCGAGTACGCGACAATTCCGTTGTAGCCCCAGTTTTCGCGGCCGGGGGACGGGTTGAGGGACTCGGGGTTGAGGCGCATCAGCAGAACGACGGCCTTGGCCTTTTCGTTCAACTTGCCTTCGTGCAACTCGTTCAGGCCTTCCGGAATAACGTGGAAAGCTGAGCCGATGGTGACATCGGCGGCCTTGATGGGGGTGCCGTCAGGGTCACGGGTGAGCCGCTTGAGCTTGCCGTCCTGGGGTGCCCACATGGTGTGTGCCAGTGTGTTGTCTGGACGCGGACCCAAGTCTCCGAAGACGGCGAGGGCCGGCAGGGGAGCCAGCGCCACGGCGCCCAGAAGGGTGTTGCGGATCAGCGGCCGGCGCTTGATGCCGGTTTCCTCGACGATGTCGTCGACGATCCGGACAGCGGCCAGACGGTCTTCCTCGGTGCGGATGGCATGGCGCTCTTCCGAGACTTCATGGTCCGGCATGAGGGCCTTGGCCCAGTGCACGATTCCGGTGCCGATCCCAAGCATGGCGAACGCGGTGCCGATGCCCAGCAGCGCATTCTGCAGCCGGATCGTCGCGATCGACGTGTCATCCCCCAGATCGATGGCAAAGTACGCCACCAGGAATATCAGCGTGCCAACGACCGAGCTCCCGAAAAGAAGGGCTACCTGCCGTTCTGCTCGCTTTGCGGCCTTCGGGTCCGTGTCAGCCAGGCGCAAACGATGCGGGGGAATTCCAGGATCCTGGAACTTCTCCACCTCATTCTGACCAGCCGTAGCTACGGTGCCCGAGTGGTTCGGACTGCCGTCACTATGGTTGCCCATAATTCGCCTCATCCCTCTCTCGTCTCGGCGAGTGCCGAGTTAGCTTTCAATTCAGACTGCTGACGGGTCAGCAGAAAACTTTTACAGGTGCAGCAGGTGGGCTTAGGACGTCCGGGACGTAAGCCAGATGGTGAAGGCAATGATGACGCCCAAGCCGGCGATCCAGATGAACAGACCTTCGGAGACCGGGCCCAGGGAGCCCAGATCCGCGCCGCCGGGTGAACCGTTGGCTTCGATCTGCTTCAGGAAAGTGATGATGTCGCGCTTGCCCTCGGGGGAAATGTTGGCGTCGCTGAAGACCGGCATGTTCTGCGGTCCGGTAACCATCGCTTCATAGATGTGCTGGCCGGACACGCCCGCCAGCGCCGGAGCAAATTTACCCCGGGTCAGCGCACCGCCGGCAGCGGCAGCGTTGTGGCACATGGCGCAGTTCGTGCGGAACAGCTCGCCACCGGCAGCGGCGTCGCCCTTCTCGTCGAGAAGACCTGCCTCGGGGATGGACGGGCCGGGGCCGAGCGAAGCAACGTAGGCTGCGAGCTGGCGCGTCTGCTCCTCGTTGAACTGTGCCGGCTTCTTGTAGGCCTGCGGGCCGTTCATCTGCATCGGCATGCGGCCGGTGCCGACCTGGAAGTCAACGGCAGCGGCGCCGACGCCAACCAGGGAGGGGCCGGACTGGGAGCCGCTGGCGCCCATGCCGTGGCAGGTGGCGCAGTTGGCAGCAAAGAGTTTGCCGCCTTCCTCTGCGTCATTTGCGTTGGTGCTGGTGGTGGCTTTGGCCTGGTTGACGGTGCTGGCAACGGCGTACAGCCCACCAGTGACCAGGAGGCCCATCAGCAGCAGCGCAATTGCTGCCAGAGGGTGACGTCGCTTCTGCGAGAGTGCCTTCACGTGGTGGTTCCTTTTTTCGATCCTGCGTTGGCTCCGGGAGCCGCTTCTTGAAATTCTGCCTCTTGTAGAAAAAGAGTCAAGTCTTGCTACTTGAGGACGTAGATGACCAGGAAGAGGCCGATCCAGACGACGTCGACGAAGTGCCAGTAGTACGAGGTGACAATCGCTGAAGTTGCTTCAAAGTGGCCGAACTTCTTTGCTGCGAAGGATCGGCCCATGATGAGGAGGAAGGCAACCAGACCACCTATAACGTGCAGGCCGTGGAAGCCGGTGGTGATGTAGAACGCCGAACCATAGGCGTTGGAGGAGAGCGAGACATGCTCGGAAACGAGCATGGTGTACTCAGTCGCCTGGCCGGCCACGAAGAAGGAACCCATGATGAAAGTCAGGGTGAACCATTCGTTCATTCCCCAGCGGGTGAAGCTGAGGCGGCCGCCGCTTCGACGCGGCTGAAGCCGCTCAGCAGCGAAGACGCCCATCTGGCAAGTAAAGGAACTTGCCACGAGGACGATCGTGTTTACGAGCGCAAAGGGAAAGTTGAGCTTGGCTGTCTCTTCGGCCCACATCTGTCCGGAAGTCGAACGGAGTGTGAAGTACATGGCAAAGAGACCGGCGAAGAACATCAACTCACTGGACAGCCAGACTACGGTTCCAACAGAAACCATGTTCGGGCGATTCAGCGTCGGGTGCGCCGGGGTACTGGGGGCATGGGTCGCAGATGTCACATAGACATTATGTCTATAAAACTCGCCGGTGCCCAACGCAAACCGCGTTTTTGGGGGACTTTTTCTACAAAGACGCGAATTCGCGCGGAAAAGTTCCCGGCCCCGTTCACATTGGTCATTGCACTGCGCACCTCGATAGCATCAGAAGGTGACTTCTCAGGCATCTGCACAGGCGGCAGGCAACACCTGGCCGCGGCTCATCAACGCACTCATTAACGGTACGGATCTCACCACCGGCAATACGGAGTGGGCGATGAACTCGATCATGTCTGGTGAGGCCACGCCCGTCCAGGTTGCCGGTTTCCTCGTGGCACTGCGGTCCAAAGGCGAGACCGTGGACGAACTTGTCGGACTCGTCGCGGCAATGATCGAAAACGCGAGCCCCATTGAGATAGCAGGCCAGAAACTGGACATCGTCGGAACCGGCGGCGACCAGCAGAACACGGTCAACATTTCCACCATGGCCGCGCTGATCGCCGCCGGCGCCGGCGCCAAGGTGGTGAAGCACGGCAACCGCGCAGCTTCCTCCACCTCCGGTTCCGCGGACGTTCTCGAGGCCCTGGGGGTCCGGCTGGACCTGCCCGTGCCGCGTGTGGCCCTCAACGCGGAAGAGGCGGGCATCACGTTCTGCTTCGCGCAGGTGTTCCATCCCTCGATGCGCCACGCCGCTGTCGCCCGCCGTGAACTGGGCGTACCGACGGCCTTCAACTTCCTGGGTCCGATGATCAACCCGGCGCACGTGCAGGCCTCGGCGGTGGGTGTCGCCAATGAGCGGATGGCTCCGCTCGTGGCCGGGGTGCTGGCCAAACGCGGCAGCCGCGGGCTGGTGTTCCGAGGGGAAGACGGACTTGATGAACTGACGACGACGGGTCCGTCCCGCGTGTGGGAAATCCGGAACGGCGCGGTGAACGAGGAAATGTTCGACCCGGGCGATCTGGGCATCCGCCGGGCCACCCTGGAAGAGCTGCGCGGCGGGGACGCTGCGGCCAACGCCGCCGTCGTCCGGTCCGTACTGGCCGGCGGACGGGGTTCCGCCCGCGATGCCGCCCTGCTGAACGCGGCGGCCGGACTCGTTGCGTTTGACCTGGATGCGGTCGGCCCGTTGCGTGAACGGATGGCCGCCGCGTTCAAGCGTGCGGAAGAGTCCATCGAGTCGGGGTCGGCCGCGGCCGTGCTCGACCGCTGGGTCGCGCTTTCGCGCAGCTGAATGCCGCGGCAGCGTGACGCTGCCACAGCCGGGCCGCCCGCTGAGCCCTGAGACCGACGGCTGATCCCTATTCCTGAACCCTGCGGCTGAACGCTACTGTTCGAAGCCGAGGGCGAAGGCCGCGTCCAGGTCGTGCTGGGAATATGCGCGGAAAGCAATCTGCGTGGTGGTGTGGACAACGCCGGGTACCTTGGAAAGCTTGTCCGCGATGACGTCCGCGAGATCTTCATGCTTGGGGACCCGTGCGATCGCAATGAGGTCCCACTCGCCGGTCACGGAGTAGACCTCGCTGATGCCCTGAATGGCGGAGATTTCTTCCGCGGTCTCCGGGATGCGGGAAGCGTCTGTCTTAATCAGGACGAATGCGGTGACCACGTGTGACCTTTCCGGATCTGTTGCGCCGTTGCCGGCCAAGCAGAGCCGCCCTGGTGGTACTCCAGGGGGCCTTGGCCATGTCCCTGCAAGCCTAGTCCATCAAGCCCCGCGGCGGCGTGACTTGCGCCGCCGGAGAACCGCGGCCAGAAGACGATATCCGAGCAGGAAGAGTCCCAGGCTGAGCAGGGCCACGATGACGAACGGCAGAACCACGGTCTGTCCGGTGACCGCCCGCAGGAGCATGCCACCGGTGACCGCGCCGAGCCAGACACTGACTCCGGCGGGCCAGAGGGACAGGGGTGAGCGCCACAGCCGCAGCACCAGCCAAGACAGTGCCGCGCCGGCGAGGAACGGCCAGGCAGTGGCAAGAACGCCGGTGATTACGTCCCCGCGCTGATGGGCGTCGCGGCCTATGGCGGCAAAAACCAGAATCAGGGCGGCGTCGGCGCAGAGGGCGAACACGGTGGTCCGCCTGGCCGCCGTCGTTTCCGCAGATCCGGTTGATACGGGGCGGGGAAGTGGCGTTGAAGAAGGCATACCTCCAAGCCTAGCCGCGCAGGGAGCGGGGGCGGTCGTGCCCGACCTGCCGGGAGCGTGAGGCGGAGTTTGGGCGTTGCATCTTGCCGTCAGTTCGTCGCAGGGTGTCAAATCCAAATAGACGGCCGCACGCCCGCCTGAGGCCGGCGGGTTATGCAGACCGGCGGATGCCTACCGGGAGGTCCACATGCCTGCGAAAGATGCCAAGGTTCCGGCGAAGACCGCCGCCCGGGGAGCGGCTGAACTCCGGCGGGCCGACGCCGCCGAAGCACTGCCGCCCGAACAGCCGGACCAGATCCGGAACGTGGCACTGGTTGGTCATTCCGGAGCGGGAAAGACAATGCTGGCCGAGGCGCTGCTGGCCGCAACCGGCGCAATTTCGAGGATGGGCTCGATCGCCGACGGCACCACCGTCAGTGACTCGGAGCCGGCCGCGGTCCACCAGCAGCGCTCCGTCGCTCTCTCGGTGGTGCCCGTGCTGGCCGGCGGCATCAAGGTGAATCTGTTCGATACGCCGGGCTACCCGGACTTCGTCGGCGAACTGCGCGCCGGGCTGCGCGCGGCCGATGCGGCGCTGTTCGTCGTCTCTGCGGTTGACGATATCGATGCTGCCACGACGGCCCTCTGGGCTGAGTGCCAGCGCGTCGGGGTGCCCCGTGCGGTGGCGTTCAGCCGGCTGGACCACCCCCGGGCGGACTTCGATGCCGCCCTGGCGAGGTGCCAGCGGGCTTTCGGCGACACCGTCCTGCCGCTCTACCTGCCGGTCGGGTTCGTGGCCGGGGGCGGCGGATTGCTGGGGCTTCTCTCGGGCACCGTTTCCGAGCAACTTACGGATGGCGCACAGCCCGCGTATCGGGACGCCAACGACGTCGAACGCGCCTCCTCGGAGGCCGCACGGGGTGCGCTGATCGAAGGCATCATCGCTGAGAGCGAGGATGAAACGCTGATGGAGCGGTATCTGGACGGAGAGGAAATCCCCTTTGAGGTCCTGGTCAGCGATTTGGAGACGGCAGTCGCCAGGGGATCCTTCCACCCGGTGATTGCGACCTCAGCCGAGACCGGGGTTGGGATGGCGGAACTCCTGGAAACGCTGACACGGGCCTTCCCGCCGCCAAACAAGGGCCGGCGGCCAGCGGTCTCCCACCTCGACGGAACCCCCGCCACGATCCCTGACTGCGACCCGGCGGGGCCGCTGCTTGGCGAGGTGGTGCGCACTACGATCGACCCGTTTCTGGGCCGGGTCTGCCTCGTCCGCCTCTTCTCCGGCACTTTGCGGGAGGACTCGTCCGTCCATGTGGCCGGCCGCGGCCTGGCGGACCGGGGACATGCCGACCACGACAGTGACGAGCGGGTCACCCACCTGTTTTCCCCGCTGGGCGCCGGCTTACGGCCGGTGCCGTACAGCGTGGCTGGCGACATCTGCGCCCTCACCAAGCTCGGGCCCGCCGAGACCGGGGACACGGTGTCGGCCAGGGAGCTGCCGCTGCTGATCCAGCCGTGGGAGATGCCGGATCCGCTGTTGCCTGTCGCGATCGAGGCTGCCTCGCACGGCGACGAGGATGTGCTGGCCCGGAGCCTGGGAAAGGTTGCGGCCGGGGACCCGGCGCTCCGCGTGGAACGGAACGCCGAAACCCATCAACTGATCCTCTGGTGCATGGGTGAGGCCCACGCGGACGTTGTCCTCGGCAGGCTGCGCGAGCAGGGCGTCAAGCTGCAGACGGTCGATGTGGTCACGCCGCTGCGGGAGACGTTCGCGGCGCCCGCGGCGGGCCACGGCCGGCATGTCAAACAATCAGGAGGCCACGGCCAATACGCCGTCTGCGACATCGAGGTTGAACCGCTGGCGCGTGGCAGCGGATTCGAATTTGTCGACAAGACCGTCGGCGGAGTCATCCCGGGGCCCTTCATCACCTCGGTGGAGAAGGGTGTGCGGGCACAGATGCAGAAGGGCGTCTCCGCCGGCTTCCCGGTGGTGGATATCCGGGTGACCCTGTTTGGTGGCAAGGCACACAGCGTGGACTCTTCGGACGCCGCCTTTCAGGCTGCCGGGGCACTGGCTTTGCGGGAGGCCGCAGCAGCCGGGCGCATCCAACTGCTGGAGCCTGTCTCGGCCGTGACAATCAGTGTTTCCGACGAGCACGTGGGTGCGGTGATGAGCGACCTCTCCTCGCGCCGGGCGCGACTGACCGGAACGACGTCGGCCGGGGGAGACCTGACCGAAATCACTGCAGAAGTGCCCGACCAGGAACTCCTGCGCTATGCGATCGAGCTGCGCGCACTGACCTCGGGCAGTGGCCGGTTCGTCAGGCGATACCTTCGTCATGAGCCCGTGCCGGCGGCCGCCGCCCGCGCCGCTGCGAAGGGCTGACGGCAAGTCCGGGGCGCGTGGCCGCACTTCCCGGGGCGTCCTATTTGAGGACGGAGCTGAGGGGGACGTACTTCAGGTTGGATGCGTTGCCGCCGGAGTTGGACTCGTCGTGGACCACCAGAAGGCCCTGCTCGAACCCCGGGCCGGCGTTGTTGGTGGTCACGTCCAGCCCGTCCGTGCCTGTCGCGGCATCGACTGCCCCGCCGGCCCCCACGGAGAAGCTTTTGCGGAAAGTGTTGTTGCCGGACCGGTCGTAGATGGCGATGGTGGAGTTGCCCTGGCTGGATACGAAGAGGTAACCGGCACCGTCTGCGCCGTAGGCGATGCTCATCCCCTCGATGTCGGCTTCCAGATGGCCCGCCCCCACCGTATCCACTGAACTCCGGTCGGCGCCGGCGTCAGGTTCGGCGCCGTATTTCCAGATACCGACGTCCTCCTGGCCGAGGTACAGGTGTCCAAGCTCATCGTCAGCGACGCAGCTTTCGCTGATGCTGTCTATCGGCAGTGTTCGCACGAGGGTGGCGTCCACTTTTCCGGCTCCGTTGTCGGAGAGTTCGAATTGTTGTACCGACCCGGGCCCGTTGGGCGTCACGAAAGCGTAGAACTTTCCGCTCCCCTTGCTGTGGTAACTGCAGAAGCCGTAGTTGGGGGCGAAGGTGGCGATGCTGCGTGCCGCCACTGGTGACAGGGTTCTGGTGGTTGTATCCAGTGTCCACAATGCCAGCGTGTTGTCTGACCTGTTGTTGGCACCGACCAGGACCGTGGATTTCCCGGACAGCGGGAAACCCGACCTCAGGTCCACGTTGCCGATCTTTCCGTCCGGTCTGAACTGGAGGAGTTTGCCGTTCATATCGAAGACACCGATGCCCCCGCCCGAGTTCGCCTTGTCGTCAGCTATGACAACGCTGTTGGCGGGGGCGGCCGGATCAACCCAAATCGCAGAGTCATCTGAGATGTCGCCCGAACCCGAAAATTCCTCCGTCTCAAGAGCGGGCAAAGCACTCGGAACAGTCAGCGCGGGTGTGGCGGGTTGCGCGGGCGCGGGGGCTGCGGTTGTGACCGGCGTCTGTGGAGCAGTGGAGGCGGGTGGGGAGGGCGGCGTCGTGGAGGAAGGGCGCGTGGATCCGCAACCGACCAGGGCCGGGACGGCCAGTGCAGCCACCGCGAGCAACATCGCCGATGACCGGAGGGAGGTGGGCCGGAGACCGGACGCCCGCCTCCGCACGGTCAAGGCGTCCCCGGGGCCACCGGATGGCCGACCGGCGCAGCAGCGGCCACTGATTTGATGAAGGCCTGATCCTGGGGGGCGAGGGTGAGCTGGCCCTTTCGGTCCACTTCTCCCAGGCTGCCGTCCGGGCCGCTCGCCCGAACGAGCGCCTCGGTCAAACTGCGTGGAAGGATGACACTGCCAGGATTGGCGCGCAGCCATTCCTGGGTCGTGGAATCCAGCTCGTCCCACAGGTTCTCTAAGATCGGATTGCTCACTGTTCCTCCAATTGGGGATGACCGGAAGCCAGGAATCCCGGACCGGCCCGGCGACGGCCTTCAAGGATGCAGATACCGGTGCCGGAAGTGCGCCAAAAGCTCTTGACCATTCTTGCGCCTGCCCGGCACGGTGCTCAAGGCCCGCGCGATTCATCCGGTCAGGAGGCCCAACCTAATGCCGGGCATCAGGGCTGTCTAGGGGGCAGCCCGGTCCGCTGCCGGCGAGGCGCAGGCTGCGACCAGCGCCTGCGGGGCTGCCTGTTTCATCCGGGTCTGAAGCCAGCGCAACTGAGTGGCGGTTTCGCCGTCACACCGGGTGACGACGTCGAGCAGTCCGCGGTCGCGCAGGGCCGAGCCGGCTTGTTTGACCATGGTCCAGGTGACGTCGACGAAGCTCGCCAGGAGGTAGAGATCCTGCAGGTCCCGCAGGAGCCCCACCGGGCCCTGGCGTGTGGTGGAAAGGCCTTCCGCGTGGAGCCGTTCGGGTTCGCCGTCGGAACGGTCCTCGCCGTACCGCTGAACAACGGGGAGCAGCACGCGGCTGTGCTCGTCGCACTGCTGTGCCAGCGCGTGGCACAGATGGTGGACGTCGGGTTCGGCTGCGTGGCCCTCCGCCACCTGGCGGAATGATTCAGCCAGGGTTTGTTCGGCCTGATGGAGCATGCCGAGATATATGTTCAGGCTCATGGCCTGCCGTCCTGTCCGCTGCGGCCGATGGCTTCGGGGAAGCGGGGCGGCGGGGCCGCGCCGACCCATTCCGTGGCTTGACCTTGCCTCCCGCCGGCTGTGGGCTGTACGGACCGCGGCCCTGCTGCTGCGGCCGACGGCCGGGACGCAGTGGTGCTGGGCGCCGGGGCGGGACCGGTGGCGTCGCCGATCTTTTCCACTTTCACGGCGGCATTCTTGAAGACGGGCTGCTTGGAAACCGGGTCCCATTCCGTGATGGTCAGTTCGTTGGCGGCCGTCGGTTGTTCGCCGGGTGAGCCGTCCCGGTCCCAGTAGCCGTAGTGGAACGGTGCGAAAATGGTGCCGCTTCGGATATCACTGATGCGGGCCGGGACCTCGATCCGGCCGCGCCGCGACGTCACCCGGACAAGGTCGCCTTCCCCGATCCCCAGCCGCCCGGCGTCGTGCGGGGAGAGCTCGACCCAGGCGCTGGGTGCGGCGCGCGTCAGCGGGCGTGATCTCCCGGTCTTGGTCCGGGTGTGGAAGTGGTAGGCCGTGCGGCCGGTGGTGTACCGCAGCGGGTATTCGCGGTCGGGCTCCTCGTGCGGGGGATGGTAGTCCGCGGCCTTCAGGATGGCGCGCCCGCTCGGGGCGCGGGCGCGGAAAGCCTCCGGTCCCACCGTGGCCCCGGTCAGCAGATCGTGACCGTAGCTCTCGCAGTACTCCGGGTCAGTGGGGAACACCCCGTCCCCGTAGAGCCTCACCCTGCCATCCGGGTTCTCGTCGTTGCAGGGCCACGGAATGCCGCTCCCGCCGCGGAGCCGCTCATAGCTGACGCCGGTGTAGTCGCACGGACGGCCGCGGGAGCATTCTTTCCACGCCTCAAAGCCGTCCTCAGGACCGGCCCAGGACAGCAGGGGTCCGCCCTCCAGTGTGGTGAACTCCATCCTGCGCGCGTAATCGAGGAAGATCTCCAGGTCACTGCGCGCCTCCCCGGGCGGTTCGACCGCTTTGTCAGAGAGGTGGACGGTCCGGTTGACGTTCGTGAAGGTCCCGGTCTTTTCACCCCACCCCGCTGCCGGCAGCACGACGTCGGCGGCTAGCGCCGTCTCGGTGAGGTAAAGGTCCTGAACCACCAGGAAAAGGCCAGGCGTGGCCAGGATGTTCCGGATGCGGGGGAGATCGGGCATCGAAACAGCCGGGTTGGTTGCCGAAATCCACAGGAATTCGATGGAACCCTGTTCGGCGTAGCGGAAGATCTGCATTGCATGGGTGGGCGGCGACCAGTGTGGGATGGTCAGGGGGTCCACGTTCCAGAGCCTTGCGAGCTCGTCGATGTGTTCCGGATTTTCCCAGTTGCGGAAGCCCGGAAGGTCGCCGTCGGCGCCGCATTCGCGGTTGTTCTGGGCGGTCGGCTGGCCGTTCATCTGCAGAATTCCGCAGCCGGGCCGCCCCAGCAGCCCGCGCAGCAGGTGCAGGTTGTTCACCTGGCAGGACGATGCGGTGGCCTGGGCGGACTGGTAGAAGCCCTGCAGTACCGTGGAGAGCACCCGTCCGGAGGTGCCGAAGATCCGGGCCGCTTCCCTGATGTCGGCGGCGGGGACGTCGCAGATCGCCGCGGCAGCTTCCGCCGTCCACGGCTCGACCGTCGCCCTGAGTTCATCCAGCCCGAGTGTATGGTCCCGGACGTACGCCTCGTCGAGCCAGCCGTTCGCCAGGATCTCGCGGACCAGGGCATTCATCAGGGCGAGGTTGGTCCCTGGCCGGACGGCCAGGTGGACGTCCGCGTAGCGGGCGACCTCCGTATCGCGCGGATCGACACAGACGAGTCTGGGCCGGTCCGGTCCGGCGATGCGGTCCAGCACCCGTGACCACAGCACAGTCTGGGTTTCGGCCATGTTGTGTCCGTAAAGGAAGATCGCGTCGCAGCTGTCGATGTCGGTGTAGTCGCCGGGCTGCCCGTCAGCTCCGAATGATTCCTTTAGTGCCGCCGCTGCCGTCGCGGTGCAGAGACGGGTGTTCCCGTCCATATGCGGCGTGCCGATCCCGGCCTTCCCGATGACAGCCAGGGCGTAGTACTCCTCGAGGAAGAGCTGGCCGCTGGTATAGAAGCCGTGGCTGAGCGGCCCGCGGTCGTGCAGCAGCTGCCGGCTCCGTTCCGTGATCCGGTCCATGGCGGTGTCCCAGTCGCATTCGACGAGCCGGCCGTGCTCCCGGATTAGCGGTCGCTGGAGCCGTTCCCCGCTGGACACGCCCTGCCAGCTGGCGAAGAGGCCCTTGGGCCCCATCCGGCCGTGATTGACCAGATCGCCGGCCCGGCCGCGGATGCCGACCATGGCTCCATCCTTCACCGCGATGTCGCACGCGCAGCCGTTGCTGCACAGCACACAGGCGGACTGCACCCAGCGGTCGACGTCGGCCTCGGTGACGCCCTCCTGCAGGGCTTGGTCCACCCGGACCGGCCACAGCCCGTCCTTCGGATACGGGGTCCTGGTGCCCCAAATATCGGCGATCCGGTCAACCACGGTCATCCTCCTTACTAAGCACCCGCCGGCGGGTTTGGCGCCCCGGGGGAGTGGACGCTGATGGCGCTTCGTGCCGGGCCTGACAGCACTAGAAATATCAGCATGCTTACCAATAGTCCATAGGAAGCGGGTGCGGAAGTTGGGTCGGATGAGCAGCTTGGGCCCTAGAGGCGGACCCTTCCGTATCGCGAAAAATTGGCGGCGCTCCGTGCCGGCCGCGTCGGCCAGGCGGATTCCGGCGGGGGAGTACCTGCCGGGGAAGGCTCTCCCGCGGAGGAAGAAAATGAGTGGCCAGCAGAGGCAGCGGATATGCCGGACCGACCTGCGAAAGTCAGATGCGGAGCCCTTGTCGGTCAGCGTGCGGCGCCCACTCGGCGAATGCCGGCTCCATCATCCAGGCGTTACCCCGGATTGCCCGGATTGCCCGGCTGTCCGGAGTCGCCGGCGAAGGCGACCGAGATTTCGGGGGGTGTTGTCAGTGAGTTGTGCACGGTGCAGTGGGAGGCGACGGCGAGCAGGGCTTCGCGGCGTTCGGCGGGCACGCCGTCGGGGATGGTGAGGTGCACCTCGATGCGGGCGATGCGGGCGGGGCGTGAGCCCATGCGGAAATCGGCCTCCACGGCCAGGCCCTGGGTGGGCAGGGCGTGCCGTTCCAGGTAGCGGCGGGCGTAGAATGCGACGCAGCCGGCGAGGCTTGCGATGAACAGTTCCGTGGGGGTGGGGCCGGTGTCCTCCCCGCCGTCGCCGGCCGGCTGGTCGGTGCGGATGAGGTGGCCGCGGATGTTGATGTCGAAGCGGTCACCGCCCAGGTGCGCGACCCGGACCGGCTGGCTTCCCCCGGACGCGGGGCCTCCGGCGGCCGTGGCACTGCCTGCGGCTGTGATGACTGGTTCGCTGCTCAAGGTGTTTCTCGATCCGTCGGTGGGGCGTGCCCCGGGGGCCCCGGGCTGGAGCTGGGGTCCGGGTGACTTCTTAGGAGGCCGGGGTGGCTGCCATTTTCGCCCGGACCTCTTCCATGTCCAGCTCTTTGATGCCCGTGATGAGCTGTTCCAGTCCGGTTGCGTTCATCGCCCCCGGCTGGGAGAAGACCAGGATCCCTTCCCGGAAGGCCATCAGGGTGGGGATGGAGCTGATGCGGGCGGCAGCGGAGAGGCCGGGTTCAGCCTCGGTGTCCACCTTCGCGAAGACGACGTCCGTGTGGTTCTCGGAGGCTTTGCTGAAGGTGGGGGCGAACATCCGGCAGGGCCCGCACCAGGCTGCCCAGAAGTCCACCAGGACGATGTCATTGCCGGTGATGGTGTCGTTGAAAGTCTTTTCGGAAATGTCGATGGTTGCCATAGTGAAACAATATACCCCTAGGGGTATTGGAGCAACAGGGCGGTCGGCTCCGCGCCAGTTTGCATTAATACCCCCTGGGGTATCATGATGGAAGGGGTCCGTTAGTACTTTCTTCCAGAACATCTGCCCCGTCCTACCGAAAGGTCCAGTACATGGAAATCACCCCGCAGCAGCTCGCGGAGCAGCTCAAGAGCGGCAGCGATGCCCAGATCGTCGATGTCCGCGAAACAGCGGAAGTTGCCGAGGGCATGATCCCCGGCGCGAGGCACATTGCCCTGGGCGAACTGGCCGGGCGCCTCGATGACCTGGACAAGGCCCGGCCCGTCATCGCCATTTGCCGCAGCGGACGGCGCAGCGCTGCGGCCGCGGACCAGCTCACGGCCGCAGGCTTCACCGCCTACACCGTGCCCGGCGGAATGCTTGATTGGACGGCTGCGGGCTTCCCCGTCAGCTGAGCCCACCAGAGTTCCCGGGCGGCATGCCCCCCAGTTGCCGCCCGGGCTTCCACCTGCCCGGACCCGGTCCCTGACACGGGGACCCGGGCAGTGGACGCCGGCTCCCCGCAAACGCGGGGCCGCCAGCAGAAATGCTCCAAGATATACCGAAAATGTTCCAGGATATACCGAAAGAGATTATGACTTCCTTGACGACCACCCCCGTTGAATCCGCCCCGCAGTCCATCGATGCCTCGACCCTGAAGGCCTGGGAAGACAACCACGATGATCTGATGATCATCGACGTGCGCGGCGGCGCGGAATTCGATTCCCTGCACATCAAGGGTTCCTACCATGTGCCCCTTCCCATGCTCAGTGAGCACACCGAGGAATTCGCGGCAAAAATGGGCACCCGCGTGGTCCTGGTCTGCCAGTCCGGCAACCGTGCCGAGCAGGCCCGCAAACACCTGGACTCCGTGGGCCTGGCCAGTGCCAGCGTCCTGACCGGGGGAGTCCCCGCCTACGCCGCCGCCGGCGGCACCGTGGTCCGCGGCCGCGGACCCTGGGCCCTGGAGCGCCAGGTCCGGATGACCGCAGGCTCCCTGGTCCTCGCCAGCATCGTCGCCGCGAAATTTCTCTCACCGAAGCTGGGACTGGTCGCCGGGGGCATCGGCGCCGGGCTGACGTTCTCCGCCGCCACCAACAGCTGCGCCATGGGCCAGGTCCTCTCCAAGATGCCGTGGAACCGCTCCGCGAACGAGCCCACCGCGCACCAGGCCCTGCAGAACCTGGACGCCCGGGCATGATCCTCACCGCGGCGGCGTTCGGGCTGATCGTCGGCGGCCTGCTGGGCCTGGTCGGAGGCGGCGGATCCATCCTCGCCGTCCCCGCCCTGGTCTACGGCGTGGGGCTGCCGCTGGCCGCGGCCATCCCGACGTCGCTGGTCGTCGTCGGCGCGTCCTCCGCCGTCGCGGTGCTGCCCCGGCTGCGTGCCGGGGTGAACTGGCGGCTCGCGCTGATCATCGGCGCCGCAGGAACCGCCACCGCCTACCTCGGCGCGATGGTCAACCGGCTCCTGGACCCGAAGATCCTGCTCCTGGCCTTCGCCGCGATCATGGTCTTCGCCGGCATCCGGATGCTGCTGCCCTCCACCTCCGCCGGCGGCTCCTGCGCGCTGCCCGGCGGCGGGGTCAACTGGCGCAGCTGCCTGCCCAAGGCGATCGCCACCGGCGCCGTGGTCGGGTTCCTCACCGGCCTGCTCGGCGTCGGCGGCGGCTTCCTGATCGTCCCCGCACTGACCCTGGTCCTGGGGCTCCCTATGGCGGTGACCGTCGGGACCTCCCTGGTGATCATCGTCATCAACTCCGCCGCCGGCTTCGCCGCCCACCTGGGCGACCTGCAGATCGACTGGGCCGTCACCGCAGCCTTCGCCGGGGCCGCGATGGCCACCTCCCTCGCGGCCGGGCGGATCGGCACCCGCATCCCGGACAAGACACTCAAACGCGGCTTCGGCATCCTCGTCCTCGTCATCGCCGCCTACGTCGCAGTGCAGGCACTCCTGTCCTGACGGCGCCCGTGAGGGGATGAGGAAAACACCGGGGCCGGACGGGCGCCGCGGACCGGCGGGACGCGGGCTGCACCTACAGCAGGGTTGCCAGGGCCAGGCCTGCGGCTGCGGCGCCCACGGCGGCGACGGCGGTGCCGATTCCGTTCAGGAGCGCCAGCCCGGTGCGGCGGGACTGGATGAGCCGAACGGTCTCGAAGCTGGAGGTACTGAAGGTCGTGTAACCGCCCAGGAAGCCGGTGCCGGCGATGGCCTGCAGCTCGACGGGTGCCGCGTGGACAATCACGGCCCCGGCGACCAAGCCAAGCAGGAAGGAGCCGGTGACGTTGATGGCGATGGTTCCGATGGGCAGTGCCGTGCGGACTCTGGAACGGACCAGACCGTCGACGACAAAGCGGGTTCCGGCGCCGAGGCCGCCGGCGATGCCGAGCAAAACTATGGTCAGGACGCTCACCGGCTGCCCTCCGCACTCCCGGAGCGGACGGCCGCTTCCCGGCGTCTGGCGTTCCCGCGGTGATGCCCGACGGCGACCCGGATACCGGCCACTGTTGCAACGGCGCCGCCGAGCAGCGTGGCGCCGAGATAGACCAGGGCGTCGGCAGGGCGTCCTGCCCCGAGCAGGGTATTCGTTTCCAGAGCCAGGGTGCTGTAAGTGGTGAAGGCCCCCATAAAGCCGGTGCCGGCGAGCAGGCGGATCGCTCTCAGCCGTCCGGCGTCCGGACCGCGCCGGACCAGTGCCTCCAGCAGAACGCCGAGGAGGAATGCCCCGGCCAGGTTGATGATCAGGGTCGGCAGCGGCCAGCCTCCCGGGGACGGCAGGACGATGCTGAGACCATACCGGGCCAGGGCGCCAAACACCCCTCCGGTGATCACGACCAGCACGAAGCCGGGGTGCAGGTGCACTGGGCGATGGGCACGGGCCTCGCCCAGGGTGCCCGCATCCGTTTCGGCACTGCCGGTCGGCGCCGCATCAGCGTCGGCGGGCGGCCTTCCGGCGCCTGCCGTGCCGGACTTTTCGGAAGGACGGGTCTCGGAAGGACGGGCGGTGGCTGTGGACTCGGGGGAGGGCGGTTCCATCAGCTGCCCTCCTGCCGATGTTGTTTGCGGTGCGGGGCGAGCGGGACGACCAGGACCGGCCGGTGCTGGCGGTGGGTAAGGTGGACCGCCACGGAGCCGACGAGCATTTCCTCCAGCCGGGCTCCGAGTCCGCGTTCGCGGGTGCCCACCACAATCACGGAAGCGTCGGCGGACTCTGCCAGCTGTCCGAGGGCCCGGGCCGGATCCCCGGCGAGTGTCACGAAGGACCAGTGGACCCCGCTTCCGTCCAGGGCATCCTGCAGGCGTTCTTTGATGCCTGCGCTGATCCCTTCGATGTCGTCGTCGATCCCGTCCGGATCAATCGGCAGTGCTCCGGCCCGGCCGTCCGGCTCTTCAGCGAGGTAGGTGGTGACATCCACATACGCGCAGATCAGTTTGACGTTCAGGCTGTGGGCCAGTTCCGCGGCCCGGTGCATGACCGCCAGCGGCTGGCCGGGGACGGCACCCATCAGCACCGGCCCGGTGATTCGGCGCGGGACATTTGGGATCGCCCCGGTGCCGGTGCCGGTGCCGGTCCGGGTCTTGTCGGCTGGCTCGTTCATGGGCGCTCCTGTCGCTGGGTGTCGGCGTCGTGCCGGCGCCCCGGATCCCAGTTGTCGGCAGCCAGGGCGCGCGGTGGGATCCGCCACGAACGTATCATCTGGAGCCCCGGCCCCGCGCGTTTGCGCCGGCCCGAAGCCTGCCGCGCAGGACCCGGGTCGTGGAGGCGGTGCGGATTCCTTCCCGAGCCCGGCCCCGGTCGAATCAGTCGTCTCTTACAACAAGGCTAAACCCGTCGGACCCGTCGGGCAGCGCGGCGGAACGGCAACCTAACATCTCCGCCTTTGCCGGTCGGGAGCAGATGGATTGTGAAGGCGCAGCGAGGGACGACGCAGGCCGGGGGAGAAGCCCCAGGTCCTTGCAGAACCCCCTGGCCGGCGCGGTCGTTCACGGTCGGTTTGCTTGCCCTGATCCTGGTCCTTGTGAACGCCGTCGTAACGACCCTCGTTTCCATTGCAGCAGGAAGTGGCCCGCCAGGGCTGGCCTCGGGCGGCCTCTTCGTGTTCTTTACCATTCCTCTGACCCTGTACGCGGCCTTCCTGGGGATCCTCTCCATCACTGGGAAGCAAGGAAGGATCACAGGGGCCATCGCTTTGACGGTCACCGGCGCGGCATTTTTCTACGCCATCTACTCCATGGCGCTCGAGGGCTTGTCCTGAAGTTTCCGGGCCCAACAAAAAAGGGCGGGTGCGACGATCCGCGCCCGACGTTCTGGGGTTCTTACCGATCTTGGTCCAGCCAGTCTGGATCGGTTATACGAAGGAATACCGCGGCGCCAGCGCTTCGGATGCCTAGCCTTGGAGCGACGGCGGGCGGGGCGCCGGGGGATTCACTGATGAGGTACGCAAAACTCCACTTTACATAATGTTGATTATCGGCGTTATTGCAGAGGGTGCGGAGAGGGCTCGATTGCACCCGTTCCACGCAACGGCAGCCTAGCGGCCCGCAGTCCGGTTCCCATCCGGTTCCCGGCGTGGTCCATTGTCTTCTGGACCGCCCGCACCGAGAATGAACCATGACGGTCTACCTGAGGTCCCTGGAAACTGCTGTCCCGCCAACTGTTTTGATCCAAACCGAGGCCCGGGACGTTTTCGCGGCCCAGCCGGGGCTTAGCAGGCTCGGCACCCGGCTGGTCGGGACCTGCTTTGATTCCGCGGCCATCGATACCCGCCACACGGCCGTTGAGGAAATGACCAACGACCACCGGGCCGAGAATCCGGTGTTTTTCGACGCCAACACAGGCCTGCTGCTCAGCCCCAGCACGAAGGTGCGCAACGACCTCTTCGCCACCGAGGCCACCAAACTCTTCATCGAGGCAGCGCAGAAAGCCCTGGAGGCCTGCCCGGAAATCACTTTACTTGACATAACTCACCTCGTCACGGTGTCCTGCACGGGCTTCTTCAATCCCGGACCGGACTACAAAATCGTCCGGGCCCTCGGCCTGAATCCGGCGGTGCAGCGCTACCACCTTGGATTCATGGGCTGCTATGCGGCGTTCCCGGCTCTCCGGGCCGCCAAGTCGTTCTGCGAGGCGGACCCGGACGCCGTGGTGCTGGTGGTCTGCGCCGAGCTCTGCTCGCTGCACGTCCGGACCTCGAACGATCCGGATACCATCATGGGATCTGCGCTATTCGCCGACGGCGCGGCAGCGGCCATCGTGACCGCGCGTGAGTTCCCGGCCAATCCTGCACTGCTGCGGCTGGACCACTTCGAGACGGTCCTCACTCCGGTCGGCGAGGAATCCATGGCCTGGAATATCGGCGACGAAGGCTTCGAGATGGTCCTGGGCAACTATGTCCCGCACATCATCGATGACCATATCATCGGCGCCCTGGAGCCACTCCTCTCCCGGGAAACCTCCCTGCAGGGACTCCCCTACCGCGATATCCTGCACTGGGCCATCCACCCGGGAGGCCGCAGCATCCTCGACAAGGTCCAGTCCAGGCTGGACCTCAGCGACGAGCAGTTGGTGCCGGCCCGCGAGACCCTGCGCAACTACGGCAACATGAGCAGTGCCACCGTGCTCTTCGTGCTCCGCCACATCCTTGACCTGCCACCGGCAGACGGGGCCGACGACGGCGGCGAACGGATCTGCTCCATGGCATTCGGGCCCGGGCTGACCGTGGAAACGGCGCTGTTCACCAAAATCAGCAGCAGCCGCGGCCTCGGGACGACTGCACTGTCCGGGGACGCGGCCACCCGGTCCGCCCAGCCGGAATCGGCCCTGGCCTGAGAACCAGAGGGTGGACCTACTGCGGGAACGCGCGGCGCACGCCGTCGAGGAGATGGACCTGCCCGGCTGCGATCCGGTCCGGCTTGACCGCACCTATGCACAATTCGCGCTGGTCAACCGGGCCGTCTCCGGCTGGCGCGGCATCTATTTGCGCCGGCTCAGGCCACTACTGAGCCACAGCACCCCGGCCACCTTGCTGGACATCGGCTGCGGGGGCGGCGATGTGCCGGTCATGATCGCCCGCTGGGCCGCCCGCGACGGCCTCCGCCTGGAAATCACGGCCATCGATCCGGATCCGCGCGCCAGCCGCTTCGCCGCGGCACGGCACCAGGCCGAGGGCGTTTCGTTCCGTCAGGCCATGGCAGCGGAGCTGGCCAGCGAAGGCCTGAGCTTCGACCTGGTGGTGTCCAACCACGTACTGCACCATCTGGCGGAGGATGAACTTCCCGCGTTCCTGGCCGAATCCGCCGCCCTCTGCCACGGCCGGGTCATCCACAACGACCTCCGGCGCAGCCCCGCCGCCTACGGTCTCTTCTTCGCCTCCTCGTGGCCCTTCACCGGCTCCTACATCAGGCCGGACGGCCTCACCTCGATCCGCCGCAGCTACACCACGGCCGAACTCCGGGCCGCCGCTCCCCCGGGCTGGACCATCCGCTGCCAAGCCCCGTTCCGCAACCTGCTGATCCTCGACAAGGGCAGCGGCCGTGGCTGATGTCCTGGTGATCGGCGGCGGACCGGTGGGACTGTTCATGGGCGCCCTGCTGCTCCAACACGGCGTCAGCGTCCGGATCCTCGAGCAGCGGACCGGCCCCGAGCCGCACTCCCGCGCGATCGGCATCCACCCCCCGTCGCTGGACGCGCTCCAGGGCATCGGCGTCGCAGAGAACCTCGTGGCCGAAGGGGTCCCGATCCGGCGCGGCATCGCCCTGGGCGGGGGCGCCCGGCTCGCCGAGATGTCCTTTGCCGGCGTCTCCAACCGCTTCCCGTTCGTCCTCGCCCTGCCGCAGTCCCGGACGGAGGCGGTGCTCGAGGAACGCGTCCGCCAACTCGACGCGGGGGCCCTGCACCGCGGTGTCCGGGTCACCCGGCTGCATCACGACGGCGGCGGCCGTGTCACGGCGGAGGCGAGCACCGGTGGCGCCGCCGTCCGGCACTCGGCGGCCCTTGTGGTGGCCGCCGACGGCGTCAGGTCGACCGTCCGCGCCCAGCTGGGTACCGCAGTGCGGGCGAAGAATTACCCGGACAGCTACCTGATGGGAGACTTCGCCGACAGCACCGGGTTCGGTCCGGACGCGGCTCTGTTCCTGGAATCTGCGGGAATCGTGGAGTCCTTTCCGTTGCCAGGAGGGCTGCGCCGCTGGGTGGTGCGCCTCGCGGACCCCGGGAGCGGCGGGAACGCCCGCTGGCTGGTGAAACGGATCGGGGAACGCACCGGGATCGACGTCGACCCCGCGAGCAACAGCATGCTGAGCAGCTTCGGCGTACGCGCTCGGCTGGCACGCAGGATGGTGCACGGCCGGACGGCGCTGATCGGCGATGCCGCCCATGAGATCAGCCCGATCGGTGGCCAGGGCATGAACCTGGGCTGGCTCGACGCCGTCGCCCTGGCGCCGGTGATTTTAGCCTCGCTGCGCGGCGCGGACGTGGGGGCGGACCTCCGGAATTTCGAGGTCAGCCGCATGGCGGCAGCAGCCCGGGCGGCCCGCCAGTCCGAAATCAACATGTCGCTGGGGCGGCCGCTGCCGGTGGTGCCGTTGTCAGTGCGGAACCGGGCCATCGCCGCGGCCGCGGCCATGCCCGCCGTCAACGGATTCGTGGCCCGCCGCTTCACCATGCAGTGAGTGCCCGGCCGGGGCTGCGGGCCCTGCCGTCCGGGGTCGCTCAGGCGGACGTGAAGTAGCAGTCGTAGCTGTCCTGGCTGACAATTCTGCCGTCCCGGACCTCAAAAACGGCCGCGATCCTGGCGCGGATGGCCTCGCCGGCGTCCCAGTGCGGGAGGTCCATCAGCAGCGTGGCAGTCCACTCGGCTTCCACCACCACACGGGTGCCTTCACACGTCGTGCGCCGCACTTCGAAACGCTGCCCCGAGATGATGTCATGGGCTGCAGCCGCACCCGCCAGGACCTGCCCGCGGTTCCGGATTGCTCCGGCCGGTGCCAGCAGATGGGGCGCCTCGTGCAGGGTGTAGTCCTCGGCCAGGAAGGGCGAGATGTCCTCCGCTCCGCCGCCGGCCTCGAGAGTGCGCAGCAGGGCCAGGACGGTGTCCAAGGGGGCCAGTGAGGTCATGGAACGAGACTAGCCGACGGCGCCCGCCAGCCCGGGCATCCGTGCTGCCGCCGGGAATACACTGTCCCCATGGGCTGCTCTTCACCGCCATTCCGGCGCCCGGCCGGCGGAACGCGAATCTTCACGGTGTGCGGTCTCGCTGCCGCCGTGGTCGGCCTCGCCCTGACGGTTTCCTGCGGCGCGGCTACTTCCGGCACCGGCACACCCTCGGCGCCAGCCTTGGCGACGCCGCCGGCAGCTCCTGCGGCCGTCCCGGTCACCGCAGAGATCAACCAGCTCCGCGACAACTACAGCAACCAAATCATCGCCATCCAGTTGACCAATACCACCCCCGCCCCGGTGACGGTCCGCGGCGCGGGCCTGGCCAGCCCGCTCTTCGCCGGCACCATCGAGTGGCAGGCGGCACCCGGCGGGATCGAACTCCCGCCGGGGCAGACCAAGATGCTGCCGGCGCAACTGCGCGCCCCGGAATGCGGACTCCAGACGGAACCCGTGGGCGAGGGGCCCGCGCTGGTCCTGCGGCTTGCCGACGGTCCGGGGACCGAGTCCACGGCGGCTGTGCGGCCCACTGATCCCTACGGGGTGCTCAGCCGCAACAACGCGGAAATGTGCCTCAGCCAGGCGGCCTCTGCGGTCGCCGGAATCCGGCTGGAACCGGAACTCGAGGTGGCTGCCGGCGGGCAGGGCGCGGTGCTGAAACTAACGATCACGCCGCGAAGCACTCCCGGCGCCGTGAATCCCGGCTCAACGGGATCCCTGACGATCAATTGGATCGATCAGACCACCCTGCTCGAAGAGGACCCGTCCGCCCCGTGGCCCCGATCCGTTTCGGTCAGCACGGGCGGCACAAGCCAGCAGCTCCGGTTGGGGATCCGGCCCGCACGCTGCGATCCGCACGCCGTAGCGGAGGACAAGGTGGGGACGCTGCTGCCGCTCAGGGTGTCGGTGGGCGGCCGGGACGGCATCCTGAAGGTCGACGCCGGAGCGCTGCTGCGTGGACGCATTCACGAATTCATTACGGCAGCTTGCGGACGCCAGTAGTCTGTTGCCATGTCACCAGACGCCAGGCCCACTGACTTCAGCGCCGCCCGCATCCATGAAACCGTCCAGCACATCCTGGCCGCCGGGGTGCTCCCCTCCATCGTCCAGGCCGGACATCCGGTGCTCCGGCAGCTCGCCGCGCCCTTTGACGGCCAGCTGAGCGACGCCGAGCTTGGCCAGCTGATCGACCTGATGCGCAGTGTTATGCACAAGGCGCCCGGTGTCGGCCTGGCGGCCCCCCAGCTGGGAATCCCGCTGCAGCTCGCGGTGCTCGAGGACCAGTTTGAGGTCGATCCGGAGGTCGCCGCCGTCCGCGGACGGGAGCCGCTGCCGTTTTTCGCCATGCTGAATCCGTCCTACCAGCCACTACCTGGGGCCACCGCGGCGTTCTACGAGGGATGCCTCTCACTGAACGGAGTGCAGGCCGCCGTCTCCCGCCCCGAGTCGGTCCGGCTCGACTTCACCGCCGTGGACGGAGGCCGGCAGCAGCGGCAGTTCAGCGGCTGGCAGGCGCGGATCGTCCAGCACGAAACCGACCATCTGCACGGCATCCTCTACCTGGACCGCGCCGAGCTACGGTCCATCAGCACCAATGCCGAATACGCTGCGCGCTGGTCGCAGCCCGGTATCAGCCTCGCCCGGCAGGAACTCGGGTTCCTGCCGGACGCCTGAAGTAACTTAACCGGCCGCGGTGGCCGGGTTCGCCGTTGTCGGAAGGTACCGGGCCCACCACTGCAGGATCCGGTCGAAGCGTTGCTTGCGGTGGTGGGGCGTGCCGGAGCGTGACAGCTCATGGTTCTCCCCCGGGAAGACCAGGAACGCGGACTCCACCCCGAGCTGTTTGAGCGCCGTGAAATACCGCTGGCCCTGTTCCACCGGGCACCGGAGATCCTCCTCGCTGTGGATGACCAGCGCCGGGGTGCGCACCTGGTCCACCCGCGCCATCGGGCTCTGCGCCGCCATTAGGTCGGCGGAACGCCCGGTGTACTCCCCGCCGAAGAACCAGCCAATGTCGGAGGACCCGATGAAACTCACGGGATCCAGGAATCCGCGTTCCACGATGGCGGCCCTGAAGCGGTGGTCATGGCTGATGGTCCAGGCAGTCAGGTAGCCGCCGTAGGAACCTCCCATGATGCCGAGCGACCCGGCGTCGAGCTCCGCGAACTTGCCGAGCGCGCCGTCGAGGAAGGCCAGGACATCCTCCATGTCCAGGGTGCCCATCTTCTCCTTGATGGCCCGGCCGTGGGCCTGGCCATAGCCGGCGGAACCGCGCGGGTTGCACATCAGGACCGCATAGCCTGCCGCGGCATAGACCTGGGCCTCATCGAAAAGCGCCCCGGTGAACTGGGCGAACGGGCCGCCGTGGATGTTCAGCAGGACCGGATGGGGGCCCTGGCCCGGCGGCTTCACGAGCCAGCCGTGGACGGGGTAGCCGTCGCCGGACGGGACCGTGAGCTCGAGCGGTTCGATGATTCCGGCGTCCGCGCGCAGTGGGGCGGAAAAATCGGTCAGGACGCGGGGATGCCCGCCGTCGAGCACCGCAACATCCCCCGCGGTCGCCGCGTCGGCGAAGCTGACCACGACCGATCCGCCGCCGGCCGCGGCACCGGTGACCACCCGACCGCCCTGGACCAGACGCCGGTGGTTCCCGGCGGCCTGGAATTCGAGCAGCTCAACCGTTCCCCGTGTGTTGTTCAGCAGCAGCGCCGAGTCAGGCCCGACCAGTTCGATCCGGCCGTTGCAGCCGAGGTCCGTCGTCTCGGCGTCGCTCATCCGCACGGCGTCGCCGCCGCCGGCCGGCAGCACGTAAAGCGCGGTGTTGCGTGCCACGAAGTCCTGTCCCGACCCGCCCAGGTCCTGGGCGAGGAAAAACAGCCACTGCCCGTCCTGCGACTGCCGGACGGCGTGGACGGTCTGGCGGCCGGTGTTGGCCGGGGCGACGGGTTCCGGCTCCGGTCCCCCGGTGCCTTCCCCCGCGGTGCCTTCCTCCGCAGTGCCTTCCCCCACCGTGATGCGGTAGATGCCGCTGGCGAGATCGGGGTCGCTGCCCTCATGCAGGGCTGCGGTGAAGTATATGCTGCTGCCGTCGGTGCCGAAGCTGGCGCCGTTATGGTCAGTGGCAGCGGAAGTCAGCTGCCGCGCCGCGGGCAACAGGCCGGGCGGGTTGCTGCCGGGAACAGCCGCGGCGCGGTCCTTCACGGCACGGCCGGCCGGCGCCACCCTGGGTTCGGCTCCAAGTGCGGGCAGCTCGAGGAGGAAAAGCTGCACCGGCTTATCCGCGGTATAGCCGACGCCGTTCATCCGGTACTGGTAGTCGGTGATCAGCCGCGCATCCTCGGATCCGGCCGAGACCCCCGGGGTACTGCCGTAGCGGCCGTCCTCCGGCGTCCGGGCACTGTAGACGACGCGCCGCGAGTCAGGCGACCATGCGAATGCCGACACCCCAAGAGGCGCGTCGGTGACGGGCTGCGGCTCCCCGCCACCGGCCTCCACGATGTGGAGCTGGGGTTTGCCGCCGGCAGCGGCGCGCAGGAACGCCAGCACCTGTCCGTCCGGGGAGAAATCCGGCGCCGTGTCGCGGAATCCGCGGGTCAGGCGGCGTGGAGGCTGGTCCGGGTCCAGCGGGACGGTCCACAGCTGGCCGACGTAGGCGTCGGCGTCGAAGTCGGGCCGGAGCACGGACACCACGGCACGGGAGCCGTCCGGATGCACGGCGGGGGCGGAAACGGAATTGATCAGCGGGAGGTGTTCTGATTTCACCTGTGCGAGCCTAGCCCCAGTTTCCCCCGGCTGTGAAACAGCTCACCCCGGCGCGCCGGACGCCGCGGCAGCGCGCCCATGCCGTGCCGGGTGCGCGCCTAGGATGGAGACTATGCCCCCCGTCTCCGCTGCCGCCCTGCTGCTGTGCCCGGTCTGCCGGAACCGCCTCGGATTCAGCGGCGGCGCCGCCCGCACCCTGGTCTGCCCGGCCAACCACAGCTTCGACGCGGCGAAACAGGGGTACTTCAATTTCCTGGTGGGCAAAGGCACAGTGTTCGAGGCGGACACCGCTGACATGGTCGCGGCCCGCTTCGACTTCCTCTCCGCCGGCCACTACCGTCCACTCGCCGGCGCCGTGGCGGAAGTGGCCGCCCCGGTGCTTTCCGGCGGTACGGCGCAGAATCCCGGGACGGTGCTGGACGCCGGTACCGGCACCGGCCACTACCTCCGGGCCCTGCTGGACCGGATGGCTGTGGACCGGACGCCCACCGCGGCCGTCGGCCTGGACATTTCGAAGTTCGCGCTCCGCCGCGCCGCCAGGTTGAACCCGGAGGCCGTGAACCTCGTCTGCGACGTCTGGCAGCCGCTGCCGGTCGCTGACGGCGCGGCCGACGTCGTCACCGTGGTTTTCGCCCCGCGCAACGCGGGCGAGTTCGCCCGGGTGCTTCGTCCCGGCGGCCGGCTCATCGTGGTGACCCCCCGGCCGGGACATCTCGGGGAGATCGCGGGGCGCGCCGGGATGCTCGGGATCGACCCGGCAAAGGACGAGCGGCTCGCGGCGTCGCTCGAGGGACATTTTTCGTCGCTGTCCGCCGACAACCTGGACGTGCCGCTCCTGCTGGCCCCGGACGACGTCGCCAGGCTGGCCCTCATGGGTCCGGCCGGACATCACCTGGACCGCGGAGCGCTGGCGTCCCTCGCTGCCGCGCTGCCGCCGCTGACCTCTGTGTCGGCCCGTTTCCGGATCAGTGTTTTCGAGCCGCGCCGCTAGTCCCGCGGCACGCCAGGTAACGACTTGGCCACTTTCGCAGGAGGCCCTCCATGGTCCTCGGCAGGCCTTGCCCTTCGGCTTAGGATGGAATCACAGTTACTGAGGGTCTGCGCCCGCAGCCCCCGGTGCGAAGGGGGAAACGATGTTTGAATGGCTGCCCGAAAACTGGTGGGCCCTGTGGCTCACGGTCTTCCTGGTGTTCGCTGTGGTGGAGATGCTCACCCTCGACCTGTTCTTCATCATGCTCGGCGGCGGGGCCCTGGCCGGTCTGGTGGCAGCCTTCGCCGGCGCGAACCTGGGCCTGCAGATTGTGGCCTTCTGCGTGGTTTCCCTCCTGATGATCGGCTTCGTCCGGCCGGTTGCGCTCAAGCACCTCCACAAGGGCCCGGCGGACCGCCGGAGCAACGTTGAACGGCTGATCGGCGAATCCGCCCTCGTGATGGAGCCGGTCAGCGCGAGCGGCGGCCTGGTCAAGATCGGCGGGGACGTCTGGAGCGCCCGTTCCGAGACCGGCGTTCTGGCGCCGGGCCAGCGGGCGATCGTCAGCGCGATCGACGGCGCCACCGCCGTCGTTGCCCCGCAGCCGGAAACCGCCATCCAGTAGCATGCGCAAGAATTCCGGCGGCCGCCACCGGTGCCGGGCACGCGGCGGGACACCGCCGCGCACCATAGCAAGACCAATCTGGGGAATAGGTGATGTATGGATATCGCAGTCGCAATCGTGCTGCTGGTTCTCGTTGCGTTCGTAATAATCGTGCTGGTCCGGTCGGTGCGGATTGTCCCGCAGGCCCGTGCCGGCGTCGTCGAACGGCTGGGCAAGTACCAGCGGACGCTGAACCCCGGCCTCACGATCCTGATCCCGTTCGTGGACCGGCTGCTGCCGCTGCTTGACCTGCGCGAACAGGTGGTCTCCTTCCCGCCGCAGCCGGTGATCACCGAGGACAACCTCGTTGTCTCGATCGACACGGTCGTCTACTTCCAGGTCACCGATGCGCGGGCGGCCACGTACGAGATCGCCAACTACATCCAGGCGGTGGAACAGCTCACCACCACCACGCTCCGCAACGTCGTCGGCGGACTGAACCTCGAAGAGGCCCTGACCTCCCGTGACCAGATCAACGGGCAGCTGCGCGGCGTGCTGGACGAAGCGACCGGCCGCTGGGGCATCCGGGTCTCCCGGGTGGAGCTCAAGGCCATTGATCCGCCCCACTCCATCCAGGACTCGATGGAGAAGCAGATGCGGGCAGAACGCGACCGCCGCGCCGCCATCCTGACCGCGGAAGGCACCAAGCAGTCCGCCATCCTGACCGCCGAAGGCCAGCGGCAGTCCTCGATCCTGAAGGCCGAGGGTGACGCGAAGGCGGCGATCCTCCGGGCCGACGGTGAGGCGCAGGCCATCCAGAAGGTGTTCGACGCGATCCACAAGGGCAACCCGGACCAGAAGCTCCTGGCCTACCAGTACCTGCAGACCCTTCCGAAGATCGCCGAAGGATCCGCCAACAAGCTCTGGATCATCCCCAGTGAAGTCGGCGAAGCCCTCAAGGGCATCGGCAACGCACTCGGCGGCAGCAAGGACGGCCAGTTCAACGACGGGCTGTTCGGCCCCGGATCCGACGCTGCGGCGGAACCCGCTGCCACCCGCCCGGCAACACCCGCCACCGCTCCCGCGGCAACACCCGCCACCGCTCCCGCGGCAACACCCGCCACCGCTCCCGCGGCAAC
>NZ_JARUXE010000130.1 GCF_030433895.1 Arthrobacter sp. PsM3
CAGAAGGAAAAGCTGACCTTTTCCAACGCCGAGTTTGAGCGCCGGCTCACCGGGCTGCGCCGGATCATGGATGAGAAGAACCTGGATGCTGTCGTCCTGACGAGCTACCACTCCATCAAGTACTACTCGGACTTCCTGTTCACCTACTTCGGCCGCTCCTACGCCATGGTGGTCACCAAGGACGACACCGTGACTGTCACGGCCAACATTGACGCCGGCATGCCGTGGCGGCGCAGCTACGGTGAGAACGTGGTCTACACGGACTGGCGCCGGGACAACTACATCTTCGCCATCCAGGAGGTGCTGCGCACCCGCGGCATCAACCCGCGCCGCATTGGCGTCGAGGACGATTCGCTCCCGCTGGACAACCGCAACAAGATCCAGGCAGCCTTCGAATCAGCCACCCTGGTCGACGTCGCCCAGGC
>NZ_JARUXE010000131.1 GCF_030433895.1 Arthrobacter sp. PsM3
TGTAGTCCAGGTCCGTGTGGCAGACCCCGCACGTGAGGATGTCCACCAGCGCCTCCCCCGGTCCCGGATCCGGGACCAGAATAGTCTCGAGCGAAACCGGTGCATTCTTCTCCCGGGCAATGACGGCCTGAACTTTATGGAGCATTTCTTGTGTTCCTTTCGTGGATCCGGCCGGCACCGGTGAATCGGCACCAAGTGCCAATCTAACTGGCGCGTTGGGGTTCAAGGGCCTCGGTGGCGCGGTCCTTTAGACGTCGACCAAAACCAGTGATAGGGCGTCTCCGTTGCGTCTGGGCTCCCCGCTGCACGTGAACGTCAGGCGGGTTTCTTGGTGGATTTTGGAAGTACCAAGACTACGAACCGTTTCACCGAACACTTCATCCGGGTCGAGGCGGCGGAGTTCTTCGGCGAGGCAGTCC
>NZ_JARUXE010000132.1 GCF_030433895.1 Arthrobacter sp. PsM3
CTTCCAACCTTTGGTGTACTATGAAAGTAGGGGTGTAATCGAGACGACAAGGGGGACTTTTCCAGTTCCTGACAATTATAAGAAATACAAAACGTTAGCATTTGCATTTGTTGGACATGTACTGAATACAGACGACACACCGGTAATTGAAAAAGAACTGGATTGGCCTGATCCTGCACTAGTGTACAATACAATTGTCGATCGAATCATAAATCACCCAGAATTATCACAGTTTATATCGGTTGCATTTATTAGTCAGTTAAAGGCCACCATCGGAGAGGGTTTAGATATTAATGTAAAAGGCACGCTAAACCGCAGGGGAAAGGGTATCAGAAGGCCTAAAGGCGTATTTTTTAGATACATGGAATCTCCATTTGTCAATGCAAAGGTCACTGCATTCTTCTCTTATCTTCGAGATT
>NZ_JARUXE010000133.1 GCF_030433895.1 Arthrobacter sp. PsM3
TCGTCGCTCCCGGGGATTTCAACGCCGACGGCAAGGTGGACCTGGTGGCCCGCGATACCAGCGGCCAGCTGTGGCTTTACCCGGGCAACGGGAAGAACGAATGGTTCAAGCGCGTGGATCTGGGAGCCGGCTGGAACACCATGAACGCCATCACGGCACCCGGCGACATGGACGGCGACAAGTGGCCCGACGTGATCGCCCGCGACACCACCGGAGAGCTCTGGCTCTACCCGAACAACGGTGTCGGTGACTGGTTCAAGCGAGTCGATCTCGGCTCGGGCTGGGGTCCCATGACCGCGATCCTGTAAAAGGGGTCCTGTGGCTGCGGTCCTGTAAAAGGGGTCCTGGCTGCGGTCCTGAAAAGGGACGGGCCGTTAAATGCGGGAGAGCCCCGACCATGGTGGTTGGGGCTCTCG
>NZ_JARUXE010000134.1 GCF_030433895.1 Arthrobacter sp. PsM3
GCGGAACCGTCCCACATGTGGGAGTTGAAGAGCGGGTTGCGGCCGGCCTTGACCTCGGCCTCGGAGGCTGCCAGCAGCGGCAGGACGAAGCCCTCGAGCTTGTCCTTGGGGCAGTGGTCCGTGTGCAGGGCGACGTTGACGCCGTAGTTCCTGGCGACTTCGCGGGCAAACGCGGCGAACCCGAGCGAGCCGGCAACCATGTCCTTGGTGGAGGCGCCGGACCAGTAAGCGGCACCGCCCGTGGAGACCTGGACAATACCGTCGGATTCGGCTTCGGCGAAGCCGCGCAGGGCCGCGTTAAGGGTCTGGGAGGACGTGACGTTAACGGCGGGGAACGCGAAGCCACCCGTCTTAGCGCGGTCGATCATCTCGGAGTAGATCTCTGGGGTTGCAATGGGCATGCTGACTCCT
>NZ_JARUXE010000135.1 GCF_030433895.1 Arthrobacter sp. PsM3
TTCCCGCACGGGGCTAACTGACGGTGAGTTGGGTGTACATCCCGGCGGCGTAGTGGCCGGGGAGGTTGCAAACGAGCTCATAGCGCCCTGGCGGTAGCGTGAGGGTGACCCAGCCTGAGGTGCCGGGCAGGATTCCTTGCCCGGTGCCTTCGGCGCAGGTGTTGGACGCTTCCCCGAGGCTGCCGGCCTCGTCGATTTTGGCGTCCGAGCCGATCGGACGGGTGCCGGGGATCTGGCTTTCGGGAAGGGGAAGGATGACGAGTTCGTGGCTGAGGGTGCCCGCGTTGGTGACCAGGAAGGACACTGGGCCGTGCGCCACAGTGCTTTGGTCTGTCGTCATGCGCATGGCCCCGCCCGTCATGCCGTTGCGGGGGCCCATCATGGGCCCGCCCATGTTGGGCAGTGAAACG
>NZ_JARUXE010000136.1 GCF_030433895.1 Arthrobacter sp. PsM3
GAGGCGCTGGTGGACATCCTCACGTGCGGGGTCTGCCACACGGACCTGGACTACAAGCAGGGCGGCATCGGCGATGAGTTCCCCTACCTGCTGGGCCATGAGGCCACGGGTGTGGTCAGCGCCGTCGGACCCGGCGTCACAGACGTCGTCCCGGGCGATCGGGTGATCCTGAACTGGCGTGCCGTCTGCGGGGAATGCCGCGCCTGCGCCAAGGGACAGCCCCAGTACTGCTTCAACACGCACAACGCGACGCAGAAGATGACGCTTGAAGACGGCACGGAACTCACCCCCGCCCTCGGCATCGGCGCCTTCGCGGAGAAGACCCTCGTCGCCGCCGGGCAGTGCACGAAAGTGGACGACGACGCCGATGCCGCCGCCGTCGGGCTGCTCGGCTGCGG
>NZ_JARUXE010000137.1 GCF_030433895.1 Arthrobacter sp. PsM3
CGTCATGCCGTTGCGGGGGCCCATCATGGGCCCGCCCATGTTGGGCAGTGAAACGTTGATGACCGGCCCGGGAAGATTAGGTGCCATGCAGCGGGCCCGGGACAGAAAGCCGGTGCCCCCGGGGTTCACAACACTGCCCACGACGCCGACCGCAACGAGGGACAGTGCGGTCAGAAGAAGCACGGATGCGATCCCGAGGAGAATCTGCCCGCGGTGGGTCAGGGATTTCAATCCTGGCGCCTGAGCGCGGCACGCCGGGCAGTGAACTCCTGCTCGTCGATTTCCCCACGGGCGAAGCGCTCGTGGAGAATGCGCTCGGCGTCGTGGTGCGGCGGCCGCTGCGCGGCCGGTCCCTCACCCGGATGGGGACGCCGGAGCAGGAGCACAACGACAGTGA
>NZ_JARUXE010000138.1 GCF_030433895.1 Arthrobacter sp. PsM3
GTTTTTCTGTGCATCGTTCGGAAAAAACCCCAGGTTCCAAATACAGCTCGACAAGCGGCCTCTCTCCCCGGGGACATCTCGAGAGGCAGGCGGAGTTCCATGCCTCAACCCAAGACGAGGCCTGATTCTCCTGTCACCAGTGTGCAGGGACCCTGCGATCGGAGTCTGAAATCAGAGGTACCCTGCGGTTCCTGCCTCAACTGGAGATGAGGCCCTCTTCCAATGCACCAAACCCCGTGGAGTCCCGAGAGGCCCCTCCCACCTCCAGTTTCCCTGGCTTCTCAGAGCCACCATGAGAAGCCCCCTGAGGTCACCTGCACAAGTCGAGGGAACCCAGGGTTTCCTGCCTCAACCCGGGAAAGACCTCGAGAGACCTTCTTCAACACGTCTCGAG
>NZ_JARUXE010000139.1 GCF_030433895.1 Arthrobacter sp. PsM3
AGATGACCCGCGGGTTCATCATCGGTGCCACCGCCGGGCGCACCACACTGACCGGTGAGGGCCTGCAGCACGCCGACGGCCACTCGCCCATCCTGGCCGCCACCAACCCGGCGGTCCTGACCTACGATCCGGCGTTTGGGTACGAAATCGGCCACATCATCCGGGACGGCCTGGAACGGATGTACGGCCCGGAGTCCGCGGACCGGAACCTGATGTACTACCTCACCGTCTACAACGAGCCGATCTCCCAGCCGGCCGAACCTGAGAACCTCGACGTCAACGGCGTGCTGAAAGGCATCCACCGGGTGTCGGCGTCGGAACTGGAAGGGCCACAAAGCCAGATCCTGGCCTCCGGCGTCTCGGTGCCGTGGGCCCTCGAGGCCCAGCGGATCC
>NZ_JARUXE010000013.1 GCF_030433895.1 Arthrobacter sp. PsM3
TATGGTGATCGTGCTCCGCGTGAGGGCGGGGGACAGCGTCCCAGCTTTGGTGGTGACCGTGACCGTAAGCCGTACAGTGGCGGTGGTGCTGAGCGTAAGCCGTATGGTGATCGTGCTCCGCGTGAGGGCGGGGGACAGCGTCCCAGCTTTGGTGGTGGCGGTGACCGTGACCGTAAGCCGTACAGTGGCGGCGACAGCCGAAAGCCGTTCGGCAGCCGCGATGACCGTCCTGCGCGGAGCTTTGACCGCGATGACCGTCCTGCGCGCAGCTTTGACCGCGGCGACGCCGGTCCCCGCCAGTTCGGCCGCGACCGCGCCGAGGACCGCCCGGTCCGCGTTCCCAATGCCCGGGATCTCCGCAGCGCCAACCGTCCCGACCGCGAACGTTCGCCGCAGATCGACGATGACGTTACGGGCAAGGAACTGGACCGCGCAACGCAGCACCAGATCAAGACCCTGGAGGAAAACAGCGCGGAGTGGGTGGCCCGCCACCTCGTGATGGCCGGACGCCTGATCGACGACGAACCGGAGCTGGCCTTCCAGCACGCCCTCGCAGCCAGCCGCCGCGGCGGCCGCCTCGCCGCCGTCCGTGAAGCCGTGGGCCTCACGGCCTACGCCGCCGGCCACTACGGCGAAGCCCTGCGCGAGTTCCGTACGTACCGGCGCATCAGCGGCTCCAACATGCATCTGCCTGTTATGGCTGACTGCGAACGTGGTCTCGGCCGGCCCGACCGCGCCCTGGAAATGGCACGCTCCGAAGAAGCCAAGGACCTCGACGCTCCCGGCAAGGCGGAACTGGCCATCGTGGCCGCCGGAGCCAGGACCGACCTGGGCCAGCTCGACGCCGCCGTCTCCGAACTGGAAATCGCCCAGCTGGACATCAACCGGGCCTTCTCCTACAGCCCGCGCCTGTTCCGCGCCTACGCCGATGCTCTGACCGCGGTGGGCCGCACGGCCGAAGCGGAAAAATGGCAGCGCCAGGCAGCCGTGGCAGAGAACGCACTCGGCCTCGATGTCTCGGAAGACCCGGACATCATTGACCTCGGCTGGGACGAGGAAGAGGAAGCCCGCGAGGAAGCGCAGCAGCGCCGCCTCCTCAACGACCAGGCCGCCCAGCGGTCCGCCCCGGCTGACCAGGAGCAGACGCCGCGTGTCGCCAGCGCAGCGGCCGTTGCAGGTCTCCCCGAAACGGCCGAGGCGGCAACGAACGCCCTTGACGACGGATCCGACGACGCCGAATCGGACTTCTGGGAGTCCGACGACGCCGAGTCCGATGACGACTCCGTGGAAAAGGACGCCCTGGACCGCTCCGAGGTTCTGACCGGTGAAGACACCGGCGAAACCGGACACGACGGGTCCAACGACGGTTCCCACGACGGGTCCAACGACGGTTCCCACGACGGTTCCCGCGAGCCGGAACGCGCCGAGGGCTGATCGGGAATGGCTGCACCGGAACTGATCTCGACCTTCGACGCCCTGCTCGCCGATCTCGACGGGGTGGTTTACGCGGGACCCCACGCGATACCGGGGGCCGTGGAGTCCCTGCGCCGGCTCGCCGGGATCGGCGTCGGCCTCGGCTATGTCACCAACAATGCCTCCCGGACGCCCGCGGAGGTGGCGCAGCATCTGCGCGACCTGGGTGCCCCGGCGGAGGACCACCAGGTCGTCAGCTCCTCGCAGGCCGCGGGGGAGTTGCTGGCTTCGCTGCTGCCGGCGGGATCCCGCGTTCTTATCACCGGCGGGGCGTCCCTGGCCCAGGAGATTGAACTCGCGGGGCTGGTGCCGGTCAGCAGCGAAGCCGAGCAGCCTGTCGCGGTCGTGCAGGGGTTCCATCCGGACATCGGGTGGAAGGATCTCGCGGAGGCCGCGTACGTCGTTGCGGGCGGGGCCCTGTGGGTGGCCACCAACACGGACATGTCCATTCCCCAGGCCCGGGGCATGGCGCCGGGCAACGGGACGCTGGTAGCCGCGGTGGCTGCCGCCACCGGGCAGCAGCCCCTCGTCGCGGGCAAACCGGAAGCTCCCTTGTTCCATGCTGCCGCGAAGCGGCTGGCTGCGGACCGGCCGCTTGTCGTCGGCGACCGCCTGGACACCGACATCCTCGGCGGCAACAACGCCGGCTTCGCCACGGTCGCCGTCCTGACAGGCGTCGACAGCAGGGAGTCGATCCTCGCCGCCCGCACCCAGGAACGCCCCGACTACCTGATCAACGACCTCACGGACCTCTACCGGCCCTACCCGGCAATTGAGCTCGACGCCGGGCAGCACCGCTGCGGCGAGGCCTCCGCCGTCGTGCACGGGCAGACGGTCCGGGTTACCGGCGACCCCGGCGACCTTGACGCCTGGCGGGCCGCCTGTGCGGCCTGGTGGACAGCCAATCCGGAGACCGCCACCGCCCTGGCGCCGGTCCTCGAATGGCTGGATCACTAGACTGGGCACCATGACCGAGCCCAACGACACCACCGGGACGGACACCACCGGGACGGACGCTGCCGGGGAAGACGCGCAGGTCATCTGGCCGGCGGGTCCGGCAGAACCGGACGAAGCCACCGGGAGCGCTCCCCGGAACGCGGCCGGGGACCCCGCCGTCGTGGCGCTCCTGGACCGTCTCGGTGATTTGCCGGAACTGCCGGTGGCGCTGCACGGGGAGGTCTACGCCGGGCTGCACGACGACCTGCTGGCCTCCCTGAATGAGGACGTCGCAGGACCCGCCGGGGGACAGCCCGCCGGAGGACGAAATACACCCGGAACCACCACTGAAACAGGGGACACCACGCATGAGCAGGCTTGACCAGGCCCTCGTCAGCCGGGGGCTCGCGAGGTCCCGAACCCATGCCGCCCGCCTCGTCGCCGAAGGCAAGGTCAGCTCCAACGGGGAAGTGCTGGCAAAGGCCTCGCTCCAGGTCCAGGACGACATGGTCCTGGACGTCGCCGCCGCCGATGAGGACAACTACGTCAGCCGCGCCGGACACAAACTGGCCGGCGCGCTGGACGCCTTTCCCGCCGTAGAGGTCGAAGGCAAGCGGTGTCTCGACGCCGGTGCCTCCACCGGCGGATTCACCGAGGTGCTCCTGCGCCGCGGGGCGGACCACGTCGTGGCCGTTGATGTCGGTCACGACCAGCTGGTCCCCGTGATCCGCAATGACCCCCGCGTGTCCGTCCACGAAGGCCTCAACGTCCGCTATATGAAGCCGGATGAGATCGGCGGTCCGGTGGCGCTGACGGTGGCGGACTTGTCCTTCATCTCCCTTACCCTCGTCCTGGCCTCCCTCGCGGCGTGCACGGAACCCGGCGGGGACCTGGTCCTGATGGTCAAGCCGCAGTTCGAGATCGGCAAGGACCGGCTGGGCCGCACCGGCGTCGTCACCTCGGAGTGGGAGCGCCGCCTCGCCGTGGGCAAAGTCGCGGCAGAAGCCATGGATTCCGGGCTGGAACTCAAAGGCCTCGCCAGCAGCCCGCTGCCCGGCCAGGACGGAAACGTGGAGTACTTCCTGTGGATAAAGCGCGGGATTGGAACAGACCTGCCTAAGATCGAAGAGCGGGACGCAGCCGTTGCTGCGTTACTCGGAACAATCTGGCCCAAGTACTAGAAGCACTAGAAGGCGGAACCCGATGAGCAGGCGTGTCCTCATCCTTGCCCACACCGGCCGTGAGGAGTCCCTCAAGGCTGCCTGGGAGGCATGCGCCCAGCTCCACGACTCCGGCATCGTTCCGGTCATGCTGAAATCCGAGCTCGGCGACATGGTCCGCTTCTTCGGACGACTCGACCAGCCTGTCGAGATCCTCCATGACCACGTGATGCTGCCCGACGTCGAGCTCGTGATGGTGCTCGGCGGCGACGGCACGATCCTCCGCGCCGCGGAACTGGTGCGCGAGGTCGATGTGCCGCTGCTCGGTGTCAACCTCGGCCACGTCGGATTCCTGGCCGAGAGCGAGCGGGCCGACCTCGCCCAGACCGTCGAATGGATCGCGAGCCGCGAATACACCGTGGAAGAGCGGATGACCATCGACGTCCAGGTCTGGGTGCGCGGGCAGAAAATCTGGCACACCTGGGCCCTCAACGAGGCCGCGATTGAAAAGGGCAACCGGGAACGGATGCTCGAAGTGGTCACCGAGGTCGACGAACGGCCCCTGACGTCCTTCGGCTGCGACGGCGTCGTCCTGGCCACCCCCACCGGCTCCACCGCCTACGCGTTCTCCGCCGGCGGACCGGTGGTGTGGCCCGAGGTTGAGGCCCTCCTGATCGTGCCGATCAGCGCCCACGCGCTCTTCGCCAAGCCGCTGGTCGTCTCGCCCCGTTCCCGGCTCGCGGTCGAAATCCTGAACCGTACCGACGCGCAGGGCGTGCTCTGGTGCGACGGCCGCCGCTCTGTCGACCTCCCGCCCGGAGCGCGCGTGGAAGTGACGCGATCCGCCACGCCTGTGCGGCTTGCCCGCACCCACCAGACGCCTTTCTCCGGCCGCCTGGTGCGCAAGTTCGAACTGCCCATCCAGGGCTGGCGCGGACCCATGCCGCAGGCCGCGGCGGTCCATACCGGCCCGGTGCCGGTGATCCGCACGCCCCGGCCGATGCCCCCGCTTCCCGTTCCGCCGCAGGCTCGGTCGCCGTATGCAGGGCCGGGCGAGACCCCTGATCCATCGACTGCGAAGTGAACCATGCTTGAAGAACTGAGAATCCGCGACCTGGGTGTCATCACCGACGCCACGCTGCCCCTCGGCCCGGGCCTGAGCGTAGTGACCGGTGAAACCGGAGCCGGCAAGACCATGGTGGTGACCGCCCTCGGGCTGCTGCTCGGTGCACGGTCCGACGCCGGAGCCGTGCGCAGCGGCGCGAAGAGTGCCTCCGCCGAGGCCACCGTGAGGCTCGACGCCGGTCACCCGGCCGTGGCGCGCGCCCGTGAGGCAGGGGCCGAGGTCGAGGAGTTCGACGGCGGCGCCGAGCTGCTGCTCGCCCGCAGCGTGGGCGCGGACGGCCGAAGCCGTGCCTACCTCGGCGGACGCGCCGCCCCCGTGGGCGTGCTCGGGGAAATCGGCGAAACCCTCGTCGTGGTCCACGGCCAGTCCGGTCAGATCCGGCTCAAAAGCCCGGTCGCGCAACGGGAGGCCCTCGACAAATTCGCGGGGGGGAGCCTCGCGGCGACGCTCGGCACCTACCAGCAGCTGCACGCGCACTGGAAGTCCAGCCAGGCCCAGCTGGATGAGCTCCGCAGCGCCGCCCGGGAACGGCTCCGCGAGGCCGAATCCCTGGAAGCTGCCCTGGCCGAAATCGACGCCGTCGACCCGCAGCCGGGGGAGGACGAATCGCTCAAAGCCGAAGCCGTCAAGCTCGCCAACGTCGAGGAACTCAGGATCGCGGCCACCACGGCCCACCAGGCGCTCACCGCCGAGGACTTCGGCGACGATGCCGACGCCACCACCCTGGTCGACGCCGCCAAACGCACCCTGGAACACGTCGCCGAACACGACGAGGAACTCGGGTCCGCGGCCGCCAGGCTCGCCGAGGTGGGCTTCCTGCTCAACGACATCGCCACGGAACTCGCCAGCTACCAGGCCGCCCTCGACTCCGAGGGCCCGGAACGGCTCGCCGAGATCGAGAACCGCCGGGGCGCCCTGGCGACGCTGGTGCGCAAGTACGCCCCAAGCATCGACGAGGTGCTGGTCTGGGCCGAGCAGGCCCGGACCCGGTTCCTGGAGCTGCAGGACGACTCCACCCGGATCGAGGCACTGGAGGCCGAGGTGGGCCGCGCCGGGGACGAACTGGTCAAACAGGCCGCGGGGATCAGCAAGTTGCGGAAGAAGGCCGCCAAGGAACTCTCCGCCCGCGTCAGTGCGGAACTCAAGGCCCTGGCGATGGCGGATGCCACCCTGGTCATCACCGTCGAGTCCGGCGGGCAGCCGGGCCCGTTCGGCGCGGACGAGATCTCCTTCCTGCTCCAGCCGCACTCCGGCGCCCCGGGCCGCCCGCTGGGCAAGGGTGCCTCCGGCGGTGAACTGTCCCGCGTGATGCTTGCCATCGAAGTGGTGCTGGCCGCCGTCGACCCGGTCCCGACGTTCGTCTTCGACGAGGTCGACGCGGGCGTGGGCGGCCGTGCCGCTGTCGAGATCGGCCGGCGGCTGGCGATGCTGGCCCGGCACGTCCAGGTGCTGGTGGTGACCCACCTGCCGCAGGTGGCAGCGTTCGCCGACCAGCACATCCGGGTCATCAAGACCTCCGTGCGCGGCAGCGACGGCGCCACGGCAACCGGCTTCACCTCCAGTGACGTCCGGCTTCTCGACGAGGCGGAGCGCGTCCGGGAACTGGCCCGGATGCTCGCGGGCCAGGAGGATTCCGAATCCGCGCAGGCCCACGCCCAGGAGCTGCTCGACGACGCCAGACTCCTGCCGCAGCAGGCCTGAGCCTGTCCAAGGCAGGCCGGGACGGGACGACAATCACAGTGCTTTGCCTCGAACAGACCCTTGAAAGGCTGAATTGATGATAGGCTCGAACTCCGTGGTGCAGCGATCAAATTCCCGTGTAAATTCCCGGTTTCCGGGCTCGTCCAAGACGACCAAACACATCTTCGTCACCGGTGGTGTGGCGTCCTCGCTCGGTAAGGGACTGACGGCTTCGAGCCTCGGTCACCTCCTGCGGGCACGCGGCTTGTCTGTAACAATGCAAAAGCTCGATCCCTATCTGAACGTGGATCCGGGCACGATGAACCCCTTCCAGCACGGCGAAGTCTTCGTGACTGACGACGGTGCCGAAACGGACCTCGACATCGGCCACTACGAGCGCTTCCTCGATGAGAACCTCGAAGGCTCGGCCAACGTCACGACCGGCCAGGTCTACTCCACGGTCATCGCCAAGGAACGCCGCGGCGAATACCTCGGCGACACCGTCCAGGTCATCCCGCACATCACCGACGAGATCAAGCGGCGCATGCGGCTTCCCGCCGAGGGCAAGCACGCGCCCGACGTGATCATCACCGAAATCGGCGGCACCGTGGGCGACATCGAGTCGCAGCCGTTCCTCGAATCCGCCCGCCAGGTCCGCCAGGATATTGGCCGCGGAAATGTGTTCTTCCTGCACGTCTCCCTCGTGCCGTACATCGGCCCGTCGCAGGAGCTGAAGACCAAGCCGACGCAGCACTCCGTTGCCGCGCTGCGTTCCATCGGCATCCAGCCCGAGGCGATCGTGATCCGCTCGGACCGCGAAGTCCCGCAGCCCATGCGCGACAAGATCGGCCGCATGTGCGACGTCGACATCGACGCCGTCATCGGCTGCCCGGATGCGCCGAGCATCTATGACATCCCGAAGACCCTGCACTCCCAGGGCCTGGACTCCTACATCGTCCGCGCCCTCGACCTTCCGTTCAAGGACGTCGACTGGACCAGCTGGGACAGGCTCCTCGACGCGGTCCACAACCCCAAGCACGAGGTTGAGATCGCCTTGGTCGGCAAGTACATCGACCTGCCGGACGCCTACCTGTCCGTGACCGAGGCGCTGCGTGCCGGCGGTTTCGCCAACGACACCAAGGTCAAGATCCGCTGGGTCCCCTCGGACGAATGCGAAACCCACGAGGGCGCGGTCAAGTCCCTCGACGGCGTCGACGCGATCTGTGTCCCTGGCGGCTTCGGCATCCGCGGACTCGAAGGCAAGCTCGGCGCGCTGAAGTATGCCCGCGAAACCAAGCTCCCGGTCCTGGGCCTCTGCCTGGGCTTGCAGTGCATGGTGATCGAGTACGCCCGCAACGTGGTCGGCCTCGAGGGCGCTTCCTCGTCGGAGTTCGAGCCGGATTCCAAGTACCCGGTGATTGCCACGATGGAAGAGCAGCTGGACATCGTCGACGGCAAGGGCGACCTGGGCGGCACCATGCGCCTGGGCCTGTACGAGGCTCGGCTGGACGAAGGGTCCGTGGTCGCCGAGACCTACGGCACCACCAAGGTCAGTGAACGGCACCGCCACCGCTACGAGGTCAACAACAAATACCGCGAGCAGATCGCCGCCCACGGATTGGTGTTCTCCGGAACGTCGCCCGACGGCAAGCTCGTGGAGTACGTGGAGCTTCCCCGCGAAGTCCACCCGTACTATGTGGCCACGCAGGCGCACCCTGAGCTCAGCTCACGCCCGACCAGGCCGCACGCACTGTTCTCGGGACTGGTGAAGGCCGCCCTGGAGCACCAGAAGGGCAACGGCAGCAAAGCCGCAAACGCGGCCGCAAATGCCACTGCAGGCACGCCAAAGGCAGACACAGCCGCGGGCGATCCCTCGGCCGCCAAGTCTGCCCCGGTAGTGTCGAAGTAACCATCAACTGAATCAAAGGACGGCGCGATGCCCGGTACCCCTGAGACCCCCCATGCTGCACGGCTGGTTTCGGATGAACCGAGCCCGCGCCGTCTTTTGTCGTCCCGGACGGTCTACGAGGGCCGGATCTGGGACGTGGTCAGTGACAGTTTCCAGCTCAACGACGACGGCGATCCGCTCGTCCGCGACTACATCGAACACCCGGGTGCGGTGGCGGTCCTCCCGATGAACGATGACGGCGAGGTGCTCTTGATCAAGCAGTACCGGCACCCCGTCGGCATGGACCTCTGGGAGATCCCGGCCGGACTCCTCGATGTTCAGGGTGAGGACTTCGTGGCCGGAGCGGCACGTGAACTCGCCGAGGAAGCCGACCTCATTGCCGGCCAGTGGAATGTCCTGGCCGACTTCTTCAATTCCCCCGGGTCCTCCAGCGAAGCCATCCGCATCTACCTCGCCAGGGACCTGAGCGATGTGCCCGGCCACGAACTCCACGTCCGCACCGACGAAGAGGCCGAAATCGAACTGCACTGGATCCCTTTGGATGCAGCCGTGCTGGCCGTGCTGGAGGGGCGCCTCCACAACCCGTCCGCCGTCGTCGGAATCCTCGCCGCTGCGGCCGCCCGGGCTGACAACTTCAAGGGCCTCCGCCCCGGTGACGCGCCGTGGCCCGCGCATCCCAGCCAGCGGTGATGGTGGAACCGCTGACCGCCGAGTCCCCGGCACTTGCGCAACTCCCGGCACCCGCCCCGGCACAGCCCGCGTCCGGGCAGTCGCCCGCCCCCGCACAGCCCCCGGCCAGGCCGCTGACAGCAATCGACCGCGCCATGGCGGACTACCTGCAGCACATGGGGGTGGAACGGGGGCTTGCGGCCAACACGCTATCCGCCTACCGGCGGGACCTGGCCCGCTACGCCCGGCACTTGGCCCATGCAGGCCGCCAACGCCCCGACGAAATCACTCGGCACGACGTCACAGGCTTCGTGCAGGCGCTCTCCGACGGGTCCGACGGCGGCTCGGCCCTGGGCATCCGGTCCGCGGCCCGGACAGTGGTGGCGGTGCGCGGTCTGCATAAGTTCTGGGCACTTGAGGGTGTCACTCCCACTGACCCGGCCAGCGACGTCCACCCGCCCATGCCCGGCAAGCGGCTGCCCAAAGCCATCAGCGTCGACGAAGTCACCAGGATCCTGGAAGCGGTCCGAACCGACACCGCCACGGGGCTGCGCGACCGGGCCCTGCTGGAGTTCCTCTATTCCACCGGCGCCCGGATCAGCGAAGCGGTGGGTCTCGAGGTCGATGATATCTCCCTGCACAGCGGCGAGGCCGGGGACACCGGTCCGGCAATCGTCCGGCTGTTCGGCAAGGGTTCCAAAGAGCGGCTGGTCCCGCTCGGCTCCTTCGGTGCCCGCGCCCTTGACGCCTACCTCGTCCGGGGCCGCCCGCTGCTATCCGCCAAGGGCAAGGGGACCCCTGCGCTGTTCCTGAACGCCCGCGGGGGGCGGATCAGCCGGCAGAGCGCCTGGACCATCCTCAAGTCCGCCGCCGAGAAGGCCAACATCACCAAGGACGTCTCGCCGCACACCCTGCGGCACTCCTTCGCCACGCACCTGCTCGAGGGCGGGGCCGACGTCCGGGTGGTCCAGGAGCTGCTGGGCCATGCCTCGGTCACCACCACACAGGTCTATACCCTTGTCACGGCGGACACCCTGCGCGAGATCTACGCCGCTGCGCATCCCCGGGCCCTGGGCTAAAGCCAGCACCCGCCTTGCTTTCGTCCCGCTGGCCCGGGTGTGGGAGGATCAGCGCCCGGGCAGCACTCTGTTGGAGCAGGATCTCCTCCGGTTGTCGGTCGTTCCAGGTTGGCGCGGTAGCCGGCCAGTTATTGTCGGCGGCCGCTTATGTTCTTTGAGGGTGGACAGCGGAGCAGTGTTCGGTCTGGAGAGCAGGGAGGCCCTGGCGGCCGTCGCCGCGTCCACGGGTGCGCTTGCTGCTTTCATCGGCACGGGCCCGGCCCTCACGGAACTGCCCGGCGCCGATGCGGACCACCCGGATGCGCCCGGTGCCGATCCGCTGCGGAACGCGGACTCCCTGCCCGGTGCCGGCGCCCTGCTGCGGGATGCGGTTTCCCTGCGGGATACGGCCGCCGTCCGGGACACGGACCCGTTCCGGGGGATCGATCCGTTGCGGGACCTGGCCGATGATTGCCTGGACGCTTTGGCCGGGCTGGCGCGGCTGGAGGCGAGGACGGCGGCGTTGAAGGTGCGGCTGGCCGCGGAATACCTGCACGCCACCAGGGCCCTGGCGGCCCCGGGGTCGTTGCGGGACTCCTGTCAGGAGATGGCCATGACCGCGGAGGTCGCGTGTGTCCTGACCGTCAGCGAGCGGACCGCGGACGGGTTCCTGTGCGACTGCCAGGCACTGACCACGTCGCTGCCGCTGACCCTGGCGGCGCTGCAGGCCGGAACAATTTCCTGGCAGCACGCCCGGATCATGGTCGATGAAACCACCGACCTGGACCGGGCCGCCGCGGCCGGGCTGGAAGCGCACTTCCTGGACCCCCACGCACCGGACGCGGCCCGGGGGTGTCCGGCCGGGGACCTCGTCCCGGGACGGTTCCGGACCAAAGCCCGTGTTTGGCGGGAACGCCACCACCCCGCCAGCATCGAACAACGTCACACCAAGTGTGCCTCGGACCGGCGGGTGGAGTTCCTCCCGGACCGGGACGGGATGGCCTGGTTCTCGGCGTACCTGCCGGCCGGTACCGCCGCGGGGATCTGGGACCGGACCACCGCCGCCGCCCGGGCCCTGCAGGACCCCGACGAGGCCCGCACGCTGGCCCAGCTCCGCGCCGACATCGCCGCCACCTTGCTTCTCACCGGCAACACCGGCAACACCGGCAACACCGGCGCCGCGGGAACCGCAAGCACCGGCACAGGGATGGCCGAGTGCGCCGGGGGAACGGCCGGGACGGGGATGGCCGGGTGCGGGGATGTGCCGTCGCCGCGGGCGCAGGTCCTCATCACCGTCCCGATCCTGTCCCTGCTTGGCGTGGCCGGGGAACCGGCGGTCCTGGACGGGTACGGGCCGATCCCGCCCTCGATGGCCCGGCGCCTCATCGCCGACGGTGCCGGATCGTTTTACCGGGTCCTGACCGACCCGCGGGACGGGGCGCCGCTGGAAATCGGCCGGACCCGCTACCGCCTCACGAAAGCCCAGCGGCGGTGGTTGCGCCTGCGCGACGGGAAGTGCCCGTTCCCGGGCTGCAACAACGCCTCGCTGGATAACGACGCGGACCATCTCCTGGCCTGGGCCGACGGCGGGACCACCGGCATCTCCAACCTCGGCCAGCCCTGCCCCAGACACCACCGCCTCAAACACGGCTCCGCGTGGACACCCACCGGGGCCAGCAAAGACAAACCACCCGGATGGACCTCACCCTCGGGCCGGTACTACCCCAGCGAAGAACAGGACTGGGAACCACCCCACTGGCCACCCGGCCTGCTGGCCACAGACGCGAAGACGGATACATTTACGGACACGTTCACGGAGATGGATGCGGGCACGGACGTGGATAAGGACGCTGGCACGGACGTGGACACGGACGCTGGCACGGACAGGGATACGGACAGGGATACGGAGAGGGACACGGACGCTGGCCTGAACCAGGGCCCCCGGCGGGCCCTTCGGCCTGGACCCCGGCCCGGATCCCGACCAGGAACTCCCCGCGGACCCCTTCCCGGACTGGCACCTCTTCACAGCCGCACATCCATGGCCCGAACCAGATCCGGAGGATCCGGAAGATCCGGAATACCCGGACGATCCAACAGATGTTCCCTACCTCACCATGCGGGCGTCGACAATCTTTGCAGCTCCGGGGTCGGTCTGCTCCGCGCCATCGAATTCGAACCCGTTGCGAAGATAGAACGCCACCGCCCGGGGATTGTTCTTCGCGACCCACAGCATGGCGGGTCCATCACCCGCTGTGGCATCAAGCAACGCCTGTCCCACCCCGGTGCCATAGCGCTCTGCCGCTACGTAAATGCTGAACAACTGACGATCACGCGGGAGTTCCTGGCCTTCCGGGCCGACGCTGGGGCCGAAGAACGCGAAGCCGATGATCTTTCCTCCGCTCTCCGCGATTCTTATGCTCCATTCCTCCCGCGGGTTCCCGAGAACGTGATTCCACATCCGGTGGCGGCCCTGGACGTGCTCGTCGCTGAAGAAGTCCTGAGGGAGCAGCTGAGAATACGCTTCCCGCCAAGTGGCCACGTGCAGTTCAGCGATCTGCGGCGCGTCGGGGAGCGCGGGCTCGCGCAGCGTAAACAACATCACCACATCCTGCCAGAATCCTCGGGCTGGCGACCTTTCTGCGCGCCCGTGTATGTGCACCACGGCCAACGTCATCCGGATCATTTCGGAACCCGGCGGCAGCTATAGGGTGGAGCATATGAAGCCCACTCCAGTCACTCTTTGCTTCCTGCTCCGCGACGCGGACAACGGCACCGAAGTGCTGCTGGGGCTGAAGCGGACCGGGTTCGGCACGGGCAAGATCGTGGGCCTTGGCGGCCACGTCGAAGTGGGGGAGAGCGACGCCGAAGCCGTCGTCCGTGAAGTCTGGGAAGAAGCCGGAGTCATCGTCCGGCAGGAGGACCTGGCCCATGCCGGCGTCGTCGAGTTCCTCTTCCCCAGCCGCCCGGAGTGGAACATGTACTGCAGGCTCTTCACCACCCGCCGCTGGGAGGGCGAGCCGGCGGAGAGCTCGGAGATAACGCCCGAATGGTTCCATATCGGGGCGCTGCCGCTGCACCTGATGTGGCAGGACGCGGAGCACTGGCTGCCGTCCGCCTTGGCCGGCGAGGTGCTCGACGTCGTGGTTGTCCTGAACGAGGACAACGAGACTGTGGCATCTGTGGAAAAACTCTCCGGGGAAATGTAACCCGGACGGGCCAGCCGGAAACAAAACAGTTAGCCTGCAGTTTCAGGACACTACTTTCCAGGGGGAGATCGTGCTTTCCGAGCGCGAACTGGCGTTTATCGCCATTCACAAAGACAGTTATCCGCGGGTCTACCGCTTTGTCCGACGGCGGGTGGAATCGGCCGATATCGCGGAGGAGCTTGCCGCGGACGTCTTCCGGGTGGTGTGGCAGAAGTGGGGAGACGAGCCCCGGTCGGACCTGGCGTGGCTCCTGACAGTGGCGCGCAACCTGGTTGGCAACGCGTACCGGAGCCGGGACCGCCAGCAGGCGCTGCAGGAAAAGCTCAGGGCCGCCGCCGTTGTCAGGGGCGGCGAAGACTCCGGGAATGTCGCCGTCCAGGATGCCATGGCGCAATTGCGCGACAAGGACCGCGACATTCTCCAGCTCGCGTACTGGGACGAATTGAGCACCGCCGAAATCGCCGGCGTCCTGCAATGCAGCGAATCCGCCGCCAAGGTCCGCCTGCACCGGGCACGGGCTGCGTTCCGAAAGCACATGACGTCCGGCGCCGAATCGATCACGGCTGAAGCGACCACACAGAAGATGGGTGCCTGAAATGGATCCGATCAAAGACAGAATTTCCGCTACGGACCCCGTGCACCTGGATCCGTCCGTGCCCGATGGCGAAGCGGCCCTGCGCCGGATGTTCTCCGGGCCTGTGGCCTTCACTGACACCGGCCTGGCCGATGTGGCGTCCCTGGACGAAGTCCGCCGCCGCCGCCGTGCACGGCTCGCCGGGGCCCTGACGATCGCTGTGGCGGCCGTGGCTGCAGGCGTCCTGGTTGCCACCAACCTTGGTGCGCTCACGACGGCGCCGGAACCGGCGAGCAGCGTGGCGGCAACGGAAACCACGGCCCCCGCCAGTCCCTCTGCGACGCCGACCGCGACTCCGAGCACCACGCCGAGTGCCACGCCCGCGCCCCCGGTGGCCTGGACCGCTTTCACCGACTCCACCGGCCAAGCGACCTTCCAACACCCGGCGGACTGGACAGTCACCGAGACCCCGGGAGCGGCGGCGGCCGGGCTGGAGAAGTGGACCAGCGACATCACCGTCACGGACGCGACCGGGAAACAGCTCGCCATGCTGCGAGCCATCCCGCAGGCATCCGGAGCTTCAGTGCCGGCAGTGCCGTACCAGACCCTCGACGCCGTGACCCTGGACATCCCCCAGGCCACCGCGGGCGCACCGTCCGGGCCGACCCGGTTCAAGTTCCGCGTACTGGAAGGAGCGGCGGTGTTCGGCGCCTTGACGATCGATTCGAGCGGCATGCCGGCGTCGGGAACCGCCAGCCAACTGCTGTCCTCGATCCGCACCCCGGACGGCGTGCCGGCCATCACCTTCGGTTCCGGCCAGATCCTGACTGCCGACGGCAGCGACACGCAGCTGAAGTTCACGTCTTTAGCCGAGGCGAAGGCCTACATGGCCTCGCAGGAATACCGGGACATCAAGCGGATGCTGGTTTCGCTGGAACTAAAATCCGTCCGGAAGCCAACGGCGTGGACCAGGTACACCAGCGCCAACGGGCTGGGCAGTTTCGACTACCCGGACAACTGGTCCGTGACCAGCCGCGAAGGCGGCCGCTACTCCGACGTGACCAACGAATCGGGCCGCGTGCTGCTGACCCTGGGCTTCAACCAGACACGCAACCGCCCGAACATCATTTCCCCGTGCACCCCGTTCACGGTGCTGGACAGCACTGCCATGACTTTCCCCTCCGACAGGCAGGGCGAGCGGGCCATCGCTCCCCAGTTTATCTTCCGGGTGTGGGACGTCCGCCAGCTGGGCCAGCCATCGGTTCCGTTTGCCGGGAACCTGGGCATTGCGGATGAAAGCTGGGGAGTGAACGGCACCACCTGCGATCCGCAGAACGTCGTGAGCGGCCTGCCCTCAGGCGAATACTTCTTCGCCCAGAACTACAACACGGGCGACGCGTCGGACCTGCAGTTCCAGTCCCTCGAGGAGGCACGTAAGTACATGGAAACGGCCGAGTTCGCGACGCTCAAACGCATTGTGCTGTCACTGAAGATCAACGCGGGCTAGCAGACAGCGCCCCAGCAGACAGCTCCCAACGACAGAAAAGCGGGCCGGCCACCTCCTAGAGGTGACCGGCCCGCCGTCGTACGTGCTCGAAACTAGGCCACGTGCCGTTCTTCGACGCCGTTGTATTCGCTCAGCGGTCGGATCAGCGAGTTCGAGGCCAGCTGCTCCATGATGTGCGCGGTCCAGCCGGTGATGCGGCTGGCAACGAACAGCGGAGTGAAGGTCGGGGTGTCGAAGCCCATCAGGTGGTACGTGGGGCCGGCCGGGTAGTCGAGGTTCGGCTTGATCGCCTTCGCCTCGTCCATCGCCGACTCCAGACCGTTGTACAGCCCCAGAAGCTCCGGCCGGCCGTAGTGGGCGATCATCTTGTCCAGGGCGGCCTTCATGGTGGGCACCCGGGAATCGCCGTGCTTGTAGACACGGTGGCCGAAGCCCATGACCTTCTTCTTCTGCGCCAGGGCATCCTCCATCCACGCCTTCGCGCGGGTGGCGGCCTCATCCAGCGACTCCTCCGGACGGATGCCGATCTCGTCGAAGGTGTGCATCACTGCCTCGTTCGCCCCGCCGTGCAGCGGGCCCTTGAGCGCGCCGATCGCCCCGGTCACGGCCGAATGCAGGTCCGAGAGGGTCGAGGTGATCACGCGGGCCGTGAAGGTGGAGGCGTTGAAGGAGTGCTCGGCGTACAGGATCATCGAGACGTTGAAGGCCTCGACGACCTCCTGGACCGGCTCCTCGCCGAAGGCCATCCAGAGGAAGTTGGCCGAGTAGCCCAGGTCCTCGCGGGGCTCCACCACGTCCTGGCCGTGACGGCGGCGCTGGTCGTAGGACACCACCGCCGGCATCGCAGCGAACAGGTCCGCAGCCTTGGCCATGTTGGCCTCGCGCGAGGAGTCCTCGGCGAGCGGGTGCCGGGCGCCCATCACGGAAGCCGCCGTGCGGCAGACGTCCATCGGATGCGACGTGGTCGGCAGTGCGTCGATGACCTGCTTGACGACGGGATCCAGCGCACGCCCGGCGCGTTCCCGCGCAGTGAACTCCGCCAGCTGCTCCGCATCCGGCAGTTCGCCGTTCCACAGCAGGTAGGCGACTTCCTCGAAGCTGCACTTGGCAGCCAGCTCCTGCACGGGGTAGCCGCGGTAGAGCAGCGAGTTGGTGTCCGGGTTCACCTTGGACACCGCGGTGTAATCCACCACGACGCCGGCGAGGCCCTTTTTAATCTCTTGTTCAGCCATGCTGAAACTCCTTCGTTCCTGTCGCCTGTTGAAACCGGCCGGAGCCGGAAGTCCGATGCGGGGCTTACTGACCCGGGATCTGGAAATTGAAAACCCCGGTATCGAAGCTGTTGTAGGCCTCGTAGTCCACGAGGTCATACAAACGCGCCCGGGTCAGCATGTTCCCGACCTGGGCCTCCTGGGTACCGTCAGCCTTAATCGATTCCAGCGTACGCTCCGCAGCGCCCATGGCACTACGGAGGAGGGTCACCGGGTAGATGATCATGTTGACCCCGACGCCGGCGAGCTGCTCCACGGTGAACAGCGCGCTCTGGCCGAACTCGGTCATATTGGCCAGGATCGGCACGTCGACGGCGTCGCGGATCGCCTGGAACTCGCCCAGGTCCTTCATGGCCTCCGGGAAGATGGCGTCAGCCCCGGCCTCTACGAGTGCCTTCGCGCGGTCCTGCGTGGCCTTGAGGCCATCCGTGGCCCGGATGTCGGTCCGTGCCATGATCAGGAAGTTCGGGTCGCGTCGGGCATCGGCTGCCGCCCGGATCCGCTTGGTTGCGGTGTCCAGGTCCACGACATTCTTGCCGTCGAGGTGGCCGCAGCGCTTCGGGTTGAACTGGTCCTCGATATGCAGGCCGGCGAGGCCGGCGTTCTCGATTTCCTGGACCGAGCGGGCCACGTTCATCGGCTCGCCGAAGCCGGTGTCGGCGTCGACAATGCAGGGCAGGTCTGTCATCCGGGCGATCTGCCCGGCCCGGGTGGCCACCTCGGTGAGCGTGGTCAGGCCGATGTCCGGCAGTCCCAGGTCGTTGGCGAGGACGGCGCCGGAGATGTAGACCCCGGCGAAGCCCTTTTCCTCGATCAGCCGCGCCGAAAGCGGGTTGAACGCACCCGGGAACTGCTGGATGGTCCCGGAGGCCAGGAGCTCGCGGAAGCGGAGGCGCTTCTGCTCCGGCGTCACCTTCGAGTACAGCATTAGAAGAGTCCCTTCGGTGCGGCGGCCAGATCGATCACGCCGTCGGCGGCCTGGATGTTGAGCTGGTCCAGCTCGCCGGCGGACAGTTCGGGCAGGCGTGCGGCGGCGGCGAGGAAGCGTTCGATTTCCTCGTCGGCGACGAGGCCGGCGGCGAGGGTGCGGAACTTGTTCACGTACTGTTCGCGGGCGAACGGCCGGGCGCCCAGCGGGTGCGCGTCGGCAACGGCGATCGACTCGGTGATGACCGCGCCGTCCGTGAGCGTGATGACCACGGTTCCGCCGAAGGCCTTCTCGGCGATGTCGAGGGAGTGGTACCGGCGGGTCCACTCGGGATCCTCAACCGTGGTGACCTTGTGCCAGAGTTCCACGGTGTCCGGGCGTGCCGCGCGTTCCGGGGCGTAGGAATCGACGTGGTGCCAGGAGCCGTCCTGCAGGGCGACCGTGAAGATGTACGGGATGGAGTGGTCCAGCGTTTCGCGGCTGGCCGTGGGGCTGTACTTCTGCGGATCGTTGGCGCCGGAGCCGATCACGAAGTGCGTATGGTGGCTGGTCTTGATCAGTACGGACGCCACGTTGGCCGGGTCGGTAACCTCCGGGTGTTCGCCGTGGAGCTTGCGCGCCAGGTCGATCCACGCCTGGGCCTGGTACTCGGCCGAGTGCTCCTTGGTGTAGGTGTCCATGATGGCGCGCTTGGGCTCGCCCGGGGTCGGCAGCGGCACGGTGTAGGAGGCGTCGGGGCCGTCCAGCATCCAGGCGATGACGCCGTCCTCGCCTTCGTAGATCGGCACCGGCGATGTCTGGCCGCGCATGGCACGGTCCGCTGACTCGACGGCCATCTTGCCGGCGAACGCCGGGGCGTGGGCCTTCCAGGTGGAGATCTCGCCCTTGCGGGACTGCCGCGTGGCGGTGGTGGTGTGCAGCGCCTGGCCGATGGACTGGAAGATCGTCTCGACGTCGAGTCCCAGCAGGGTGCCGATGCCGGCGGCGGCGGAGGGGCCGAGGTGGGCGACATGGTCGATCTTGTGCTTGTGCAGGCAGATGGCCTTGACCAGGTTGACCTGGATTTCATAGCCGGTGGCGATGCCCCGGATCAGGTCCTGGCCGCTGGAGCCCACGTGCTGGGCCACGGCGAGGATCGGCGGGATGTTGTCGCCCGGGTGGGAGTACTCCGCCGCGAGGAAGGTGTCGTGGTAGTCGAGTTCACGGACAGCGACGCCGTTGGCCCAGGCCGCCCATTCGGGGGCCACGCGCTCCTCGATGCCAAAGACCTTCGAGCCCTTTCCGCCCGTCGTGGGGCCGTGGGTCAGCGCCTGGGCGCGGGCCGCGACGATCGGGGCGCGGTTCAGCGAGGCAATCGCCACCGAGGCGTTGTCGATCACCCGGTTGATGACCATGTCGGTGACCTCCGCGGAGACGGCGACGGGATCGGCGGCCACTGTCGCAATCTTGAACGCGAGCTGGTCTTCGCGGGGCAGGTTTTCCTCGCTCTTGTAAACGCGGACGTGGTGTTCCTTGACCATGGTGTTCCTCTGTTAGTGGGGTTTGTGCGTGGCTTTGACATGGGACAGACTGCGGTGCAGGTGAAGCGTGGTGGCGGCCTCGGCCAGCCGGGGGTTGCCGGCCGCAATCGCCTCGGCGATGGCGGCGTGCTCCGCGGCGGCGGCGGTAAGCCGTTCGGCGTCGTCGGCCGCCAGCCGGCGGACCCTGACCAAGTGGACGCGCAGGCTGCGCATCGCCTGGGCGAGGTAGGAATTGTGGATGGCGGCGTCGATGGCCCCGTCCAGCCGTCCGACCAGTCCGTAGTAGTCGTGCCGGGCGGGATCCTCGCCGCTGATCAGTTCCGGGGCACGGCACAGTTCGTGGTGTAGCTGTTCGAAGGTCGCCGCATCGCCGCGTTCGGCGGCCAGTGCCGCGGCCTTGCCCTCGAGGGTTTCGCGGAGTTCGAAGAGTTCGTCGATGTCCTCCAGCGAGATGTCGGTGACGACGACGCCGCGGCCGCCCGCCGTCGTCGTCAGGCCCTCCGCGGTGAGCCGGCTGAGGGCCTCCCGCAGCGGGGTGCGCGAGACGCCGAGCCGCTCGGACTGCTCCACTTCCGCGAGCACCGTCCCGGGGAGCAGACGCCATTCGATGATGTCGTCCCGCAGGGCGGCATAGGCCCTATCGCTGGCGCGCATCCTGCCTCCTTCATTGGCTGACGCTGTCCAGTGTATACACGGAAGTCATATTTGCCCAGCATTTGTGGGAGATCCCCGGCATGAACGCCCCAATGATGGCATCTGTGTATACACAAGCCTTGTGCCGGGCACCCGGTCGGGGCTACCATGAGCTCCATCACATCGTCGTGGACGGGACTCATTTTCATGGTTACGAAGAATTACCAGGACAGCTACGAACGCAGCCTGGCGAAACCCGAAGAATTCTGGCTGGAAGCCGCCGGGAAGGTCTCGTGGTCTGCACCGCCGCAGCGTGCCCTCGATTCCAGCAGGGCGCCGTTGTACGACTGGTTCCCTGACGGCGTCCTCAACACGTGCTACAACGCGCTGGACCGCCATGTGGCGGCGGGCCGGGGCGGGCAGGACGCCCTGATCTACGATTCCGCCATGCTCGGCACGCAGCAGCGCTACAGCTATGCGGAGCTGACGGACCTCGTCGCCCGGTTCGCCGGGGTCCTGCGCAGCCAGGGCGTGGGCAAGGGCGACCGCGTCGTGATCTACATGCCGATGATCCCCGAGGCCGCCATCGCCATGCTTGCCACGGCCCGGCTCGGCGCCGTGCACTCCGTTGTCTTCGGCGGCTTCGCCCCCAAGGAACTCGCCGCCCGCATCCGCGACGCCAAGCCCGCCGCGGTGGTCACGGCCTCCGGCGGCATCGAACCCTCGCGCCGGATCGAATACCTCCCCGCCGTCGCGGAAGCCCTCGGCCTGGCCGGCGTGCCGGAGACACCCGTCCTGGTGAAGGCGCGCGAAGGCTTCGCCTCCTCGGTGGCCGACCACACCGGCTGGCTGGACTGGGACACCGAGATGGCCACCGCCGCGCCTGCCGCGCCGGTTGACGTCAAGGCCACCGATCCGCTCTACATCCTCTACACCTCGGGAACCACCGGCGCCCCCAAGGGCGTCGTGCGGGACAACGGCGGCCACGCCGTGGCACTCAGCTGGACCCTGGAGAACATCTACGACGTCGGCCCCGGCGACGTGATGTGGACCGCCTCCGACGTCGGCTGGGTCGTGGGGCACTCCTACATCGTGTACGGGCCGCTGCTGGCCGGGGCCACGACCGTCATCTACGAAGGCAAGCCCGTGGGCACACCCGACGCCGGCGCGTTCTGGCGGGTGATCCAGGACCACAAGGTCAACGTGCTCTTCACCGCGCCGACCGCCCTGCGGGCCATCCGGAAGGCGGACCCCGAGGCGAAACTGCTTGAGCAGTACGACATCTCCAGCCTGCGCACGCTGTTTGCCGCGGGCGAGCGGCTGGACACCGACACCTTCCACTGGGCCTCGCGGACCCTGGGCGTCCCGGTGGTGGACCACTGGTGGCAGACCGAGACCGGCTGGGCCATCTGCGCCAACCCCCGCGGGCTGGACGGGCTGCCGATCAAGGCAGGCTCGCCCAGTGTGCCGATGCCCGGCTTCAAGCTGAACATCGTCGACGGATCGGGCGAGGACGTCGAGGCGGGGACGGAGGGCAACATCGTCCTGGCGCTGCCGCTGCCGCCGGGAACGCTGACGACGCTCTGGGGCGACGACGAGCGCTACATCTCCTCCTACCTGCAGGCGTTCGAGGGCTACTACGCCACCGGCGATTCCGGCTACCGGGATGAGGACGGCTATCTCTTCGTGATGGGCCGCACCGACGACATCATCAACGTCGCCGGCCACCGGCTCTCCACCGGGGCCATGGAACAGGTGATCGGCCAGCACCCCGCCGTGGCCGAGTGCGCCGTGATCGGGCTCGCGGACCCGTTGAAGGGCCAGCGTCCCAGCGGTTACGTGGTGCTGAAGTCAGGCGTCGACGTGCCCGAGGAGATCCTGGTCAAGGACCTGATCGCGCTGGTCCGGCGGGATATCGGGGCCGTGGCTGACTTCAAGCACGTCACCGTGGTGGAGGCCCTGCCCAAGACCCGCTCCGGAAAGATCCTGCGCAAGACCATGCGCCAGATCGCCGACGGCGACGACTACGTGGTGCCCTCGACGATTGAGGACGCCGGTGTGATCGACCAGCTCATCGGAACCCTGCGCCCCGCCGCCGGGGAGTAGCGGCTCCTAGGACGCCGGCCGGACCCAGCGGTATTCGTTCTCCGGCCGGCCGGGGGCGCCGTAGCGCGCCGTCCGGGTGACCGTTCCGGCGTCGGCGAGGTATTCCAGGTAGCGCCGGGCGGTCACCCGTGACATGCCGAGCGCTTCCATCACTTCGCTCGCCGACACGGCCCCGGACTGCAGCTTCATGAAGTCCTGCACCGCCTCCAGCGTGGACGCGGCCAGCCCTTTGGGCAGCGGCAGCTCCGAGGGGGCCCGCAGGCTGGCGAAGGCCTGGTCCACCTCGCTCTGCGACGCCCCGGGACCGGCATGTCCGGCCGCGGGGGAGGCCAGCTGCTCCCGGAACTGCCGGTAGCTGCCGAGCTTGTCCGCGAACGTGGCAAAGGTGAAGGGCTTGATCAGGTACTGGACCACGCCCGTGGCCACCGCGCTGCGGACAATGTTCAGTTCCCGGACCGCGGTGATGGCGATGATGTCCGCGAACAGCCCGGCGGCACGCATGCGCCGCGCGATGTCCAGGCCGTGCAGGTCCGGCAGGTTCATGTCCAGCAGCACCAGGTCCACCGGGGTGCCCGCAGCCGCGAATTCCGTCAGCAGCCGCAGCGCGGACTGTCCGTCCGGGGCCGATCCGGCCAGCGTGAATCCCTCCAGCCGGCCGACATAGGCGGCGTGGGCTGCCGCTGCGATGGGCTCGTCCTCGACGACGAGTACACGGATGGTGCTCATTGCTGTCCCTCGGTGGTCAGTGATGCCGCCGGCGATACTGCCGGTTGTATTGTCGGCGAAGCAGTTGGCAGCGTGACGCGGAACAGCGCCCCGGCGGGGCTCGTGATTGTCATGGTACCGCCGAGCCGCTGCACCGCCTGGCGGACCAGGGCCAGGCCGAGGCCCCGCCCGAACGGCCCCGGTGTCTTGGTGCTGAAGCCGTGCCGGAAGATGTCCTCCACAGCCTGCGGATCGATCCCGGGACCGCTGTCCTCCACGGTGATTTCAAGGGTCCCGGCGGACGCTGCCACCGTGAGCTCCACAAGTTTCGGGGCCGGCGCCTCGGCGGCGGCGTCGATGGCGTTGTCCAGGAGGTTGCCGAGGATGGCCACCAGGTCCTGCACGGCCAACCCGGTTACCGCGGTCGGGCCGTGCCCGTCCCCCGGGGTGTTGAGGGTCAGTTCGACACCCCGTTCGTGCGCCTCCGCGGCCTTGCCCATGATGAGGGCCCCGAGGACGGGCTCGTCGATGGAGCTGACGAGGTCATCGGTCAGCCGCTGGCTGAGCTCAAGGTCCTGGGTGGCGAAGTCCAGGGCTTCAGTGCCGCGTCCGAGTTCCATCAGGGAAACGATGGTGTGCAGCCGGTTGGCATGCTCGTGGGTCTGGGCGCGCAGGGCGTCGGAGAGCGTGCGCATGGTCTCCAGCTCGCTGCCGAGCGACTCGATTTCGGTGCGGTCGCGGATGGTGGCCACGGTGCCGTACACGGCCGTATTCGTGCGGCCGCCGCCGGAACCGGGCCCGACGGCCGGTCCCTGGTTCACCACAAGGACCCGCGGGCCGGTCAGGTGGATCTCGTCGAGCGCGGTGCGGCCCGATTCGAACAGTTCCCGCAGGCTGGGGGCCAGCGGGAGCGACCCGAGTGACAGGGCCTCCTGCTGTCCGCCGCCGGCTGATGCCCCTGCGCCGCCGGCAGGCGTTCCTGCGCCGTCGGATGAGAGCGGTGTGAGCCCCAGCAGTTCGGCGGCCTGGTCGTTGTACATCACGACTTTGCCCTTCGGATCGACCAGGATGACGCCCTCGCGGACCGAGTGGAGGACCGATTCGTAGTAGGCGAAGAGCTGGGCGAGCTGCTCCGGACCCCAGCCGCGCGTCACCCGCCGCAGGTACCGCCCCAGCAGCCAGGACGCCAGCGATCCGCCCGCCAGCAGGGCCAGCCCGATGGCTAAGAGCGCGGGCAGTCTGCCGGAGACGGCGATGTCCACGGTGCGGACGGTGACGCCGGCGGCGACCAGTGCCCGCACGGTGCCGTCCGCGTCCTTGACCGGCGCGATGGTGCGGACGGAGGGGCCGAGCGTGCCGGCCGTGATCTCGGTGAAGACCTTGCCGTCCAGGGCCGCATCGATCGAACCGATGTAGGGCTTGCCCAGTTCCTCGTTCCGGGGGTGGGTCCACCGGGTGCGGTCCGGCGCCATGATCGTGATGAAATCCGCGTTCGCGTCCGCCATGACTTTCATCGCGTAGGGCTGCAGCAGCGCGGAGGGATCCGGCGCGCCCGCCGCGTCCAGCACGAGGGGGCTGTCGGCCACGGCGGTCGCGACGGCGGCCATCCGCCGGCCCGCCTCGTCATAGGCGTGGTCGCGTGCGTCAACGAACGTGGCGGTGCCGACGACGGCCGTCAGGCTCAGGATGAACAGCAGATGGGCCACAAACAGCCGTCGGGCAATGCTCCAGCGGTGAATCATCCACACCTTCCATGACCAATATGAACGCAACGGTGATGCGCGTCACTGAATCCCCAATGATGGTGGAACACGCAGAACGGACGCGATGGGCCCACAGCCTGTGCCGCACCGACGTCCAGCCTATCCAAGGAGAACACCATGACCTCTCAAAGAGGAGAGTCGGCGGCACCCGCCGCGACGCCGGTCAAGAAGCGCAAGGGTCTCGACAAGTCCCATTATCTCTACATCGCGGTCATCGTGGCCGTCGTCCTCGGCGCCCTCGTCGGGCTGATGTTCCCCGAGGTCGGCAAGTCCCTGAAGCCGCTGGGCGACGGTTTCATCAAGCTCATCAAAATGATGATCGGCCCGGTCATCTTCTGCACCATCGTCCTCGGCATCGGTTCCATCGCCAAGGCGGCCACGGTCGGCAAGGTCGGCGGCCTGGCCCTGGGCTACTTCATGGTGATGTCCACCTTCGCGCTGGCCATCGGCCTGGTCGTCGGTAACCTGATCCACCCGGGAGAGGGCCTCAAGCTCGCCCCCTACGACCCGAACAAGAAGGCAGCCGCGGACAGCACGGTCGACTTCCTGCTCGGCATCATCCCGGGCGACATCCCGGTCCTGCCGACCCTTCTCGCCGCGATCCTGGTCGGCTTCGCCCTGCAGCGGATGGGCGCACAGGGAACCCCCATCCTCAGGGCCGTCGGCTACGGCCAGGCCCTCGTGTTCCGTATCCTCGTCATGATCATGTGGCTGGCCCCGCTCGGAGCGTTCGGCGCGATCGCCGCCGTCGTCGGTGCCACCGGCGTGCAGGCCATCTTCGGCATGGCCACCCTGATGGTCGCCTTCTACATCACCTGCGCCCTGTTCATCGTCGTGATCCTCGGCGGCCTGCTCAAGATCGTCGCCGGCGTCAGCATCTTCCGGCTGATGAAGTACCTCGGCCGCGAATACCTGCTCATCTTCTCCACCTCATCCTCCGAAGCCGCGCTGCCCCGGCTGATCGCGAAAATGGAACACCTCGGGGTGTCCAAGCCGGTCGTTGGCGTCACGGTCCCCACCGGCTACTCCTTCAACCTCGACGGCACGGCCATCTACCTGACCATGGCTTCGCTGTTCGTGGCCAACGCCATGGGCACTCCGCTGGACCTGGGCGCCCAGGTGTCGCTGCTGATCTTCATGATCATTGCCTCCAAGGGTGCCGCAGGCGTCACCGGTGCCGGCCTGGCCACGCTGGCTGCCGGACTCCAGGCGCATGCGCCGCAGCTTCTCGGCGGCGTGGGCATGATCGTCGGCATCGACCGCTTTATGTCCGAGGCCCGGGCGCTGACCAACTTCACCGGCAACGCCGTGGCCACCGTGCTGATCGGCACCTGGGTCAAGGAGATCGACGGCGGACAGGTCGAGCGTGTCCTCTCCGGCAACGAGCCCTTCAACGAACAGACCATGATCGCCGCACACGATGCACACGCGGAGGAAGCGGCCCCGGAAAAGCCCGTTCTGGCCAACGCCTGAGCTGTGCCAGCCCCCGCCAGTGACTGGCCAAAACCGCCCGGACGCCTGCCAGCGTCCGGGCGGTTTTTTGTCCCACGACGGCAACCTTCGACTTCTACCAGAGGGTTGAGGCTCAAACAACGGCCGCTGTCAAGGTCCACGGAATACCGTGTCGGGCGCTGTAACCTTGGGAGGAATAGGATCGGCCCTGGGACTCCAGCGGCAGCAATACCAGGCACGACCATCACCGTCATCGAAAGTGTGGATAGATACGTGAGCAGCGAACAGGGTTCAGCAACTCTGGAAGGCACCGAACTCGATCTGGAAGACGCCGTCATGGGCCCCACCGGGCGCCCGCAACGCGACTTTCCGGAGCCCGCTCCGCTGTCATCCCACGGTCCGGCGCGGGTCATCGCCATGGTCAACCAGAAGGGCGGAGTGGGCAAAACCACCTCCACCATCAACCTTGCGGCCGCGCTGGCGGAATTCGGCCGCCGCGTGCTCGTCGTGGACTTCGACCCGCAGGGTGCCCTTTCCGCAGGCCTAGGCATCAACCCGCACGAACTGGATCTCACGGTCTACAACGTGCTGATGGACCGCAAGGTCGACATCCGCGACGCCATCCACCAGACCGGCGTGGAAAACCTGGACCTGCTCCCGGCCAACATCGACCTCTCCGCCGCGGAGGTCCAGCTCGTCAACGAGGTGGCCCGCGAGCAGGTGCTGGACCGGGCCCTGAAGAAGGTTGAGGACGACTACGACGTCGTCCTGATCGACTGCCAGCCGTCGCTGGGACTGCTCACCGTGAACGCACTGACCGCCTCCCACGGCGTGATCATCCCGCTGATCTGCGAGTTCTTCGCGCTGCGCGCCGTGGCGCTGCTGGTGGAGACCATCGACAAGGTCCAGGACCGCCTGAACCCGCGGCTCCAGGTCGACGGTGTCCTCGCCACCATGTACGACGCCCGCACGCTGCACAGCCGCGAGGTCATTTCCCGGCTGGTGGAGGCCTTCGGCGACAAGGTCTTCGAGACCGTCATCAAGCGCTCCATCAAATTTGCGGACGCCACCGTCGCGGCCGAGCCCATCACCAGCTACGCCGGCAACCACATCGGCGCCGACGCGTACCGGAACCTGGCCAAGGAACTCATTTCGCGCGGCGGCGCGCCCTAGTCAGGGCCGTGGCAGATTCGGGTGCTCCCGCAGCGGGGCCGGAAGCGCCGGCCGGGAAAAAGCCCGGCTTCGAGGTCCGGCTCGCCAACTTCACCGGCCCGTTCGACCTCCTGCTCGGACTGATTTCCAAGCACCAGCTGGACATCACCGAAGTGGCGCTGTCCACCGTCACCGATGAGTTCATCAAGTACATCAAGCGCCTGCAGAACCTGGGCGAGGAGTGGGCCCTGGACGAGGCCAGCGAATTCCTCGTCATCGCCGCCACGCTGCTGGACCTCAAGGCGGCCCGGCTGCTGCCTGCCGGCGAGGTGGAGGACGAGGAAGACATTGCCCTGCTCGAAGCCCGCGACCTGCTCTTCGCCCGGCTCCTGCAGTACAAGGCGTTCAAGCACGTGGCCGGCATGATGGGTGCCACCCTCGAGCTGGAGGCCCGCCGGTATCCGCGGCAGGTCGCGCTGGAGGGCCACTTTGCCGCGCTGCTGCCGGAGCTCCTCTGGCGGCACACCCCGCAGCAATTCGCCGGCCTGGCCGAGGCCGCACTCAAGCCCAGGGAAGCCGCACCCACCGAGGTCGGCCTCGCCCACCTCCACGGCACCCCCGTCAGCGTCAAGGAACAGGCCGAACTGCTGGGCCACCGGCTGCGGCTGGGCGCGCCGCTCACCTTCCGTGCGCTGATCGCCGACGCCGAGTCCACCCTCGTGGTGGTGGCACGCTTCCTGGCGCTGCTGGAGCTGTTCCGGGATAAGGCCGTGGCCTTCGAGCAGCTGCTCCCGCTGGGGGACCTGACCGTCCGCTGGACCGCCGGAGTCGAGGGCTGGAGCAGCGGGAACCTGAGTGAAGAATATGAGGAGCAGCAGTGAATCACACCCGGAACGGGGATGCAGCCGGACACCCGGCCCCTGAGGCACAGGCGGCAGCCGAAAACGACGATGGCCCCGATGTCGGCAGCCTCCCCGGGGGTGCCCGCGCCGCCCTCGAGGCCGTCCTGATGGTGATCGACCAGCCAGCGACGGCCACCGAGCTCGCCTCCGGCCTGAACCTGACCGTCGGCGTCGTCGAGGGGATGCTCGTGGAACTGCAGCGGGAGTATAACGGCTATACTGTTAATGCCCCGGATGTGGACGATGCCAGTTTCAACGGCTTCAGTGCCACCCCCCGGGGTTTTGAATTGCGGAATATCGCCGGAGGCTGGCGGATCTATTCGCGCACTGAGTTCGCCGACATCGTCGGCGGCTTCGTGCTGGAGGGACAGACAGCCAGGCTGACGCAGGCGGCGCTCGAAACGCTCGCCGTCATCGCTTACCGCCAGCCCGTATCAAGGGCGCGGGTGTCTGCAATTCGAGGAGTCAATGTTGACTCTGTCGTGCGGACGCTGACGCAGCGGGGGCTGATCGAGGACTCGGGAACTGATCCCGAGTCCGGGGCCATCCTGTACCGCACGACGTCGTATTTCCTGGAGCGAATGGGAATCGGCTCGGTCGCGGAATTACCGCAACTTTCACCCCATCTTCCGGGGCTGGAAGGCATCGAAGAGTTCTATGACGCAGGAAGAATGTAGGCAGGTACAACTGCCTGCGCACGGATATCAACGAGGGCAGAGGCTTTTTGCCCCAGCCGGCGGGGGTTGTCGGGAGACAGCGGCCGTTGGCCAACAAACGAAGGACGGGTCATGACACAGGCGGGACGCCAGGGTTCACCACGTAACAGTTCGGGACGTAACAGTGCCGAACAAAGCAGTGCCGGACAAAGCAGAGGTCAGGGCTCCGGCCGCGGCGCACAGGGCGGCGCAGGCCGCAGCGGCGGAGCCGACTACAAGGGCGGCTCAGCCCGCGGCGCGCAGGGCGCAGGAAGCCGCAGCGGGGGAGCGGGCTTCAAGGGCGGCGCAGACCGCCCGTTCAAGCGGCCCAAGCCCCGCGAAGAAGCCTTTATCGATCCGGACCTGCAGGGACCCGACGGCGTGCCCGCCGGCAAGCCCGCGTCCGGTGACTGGAAGTCCAAGGCGCCCTCCGGCAAGGAGGCAGCCCGTAAGGCTGCCGCCCGCAAGCCCGGCTTCGGCAAGGCCCCCGGTACTCCGGGAGCACTCAAGCCCAAGCCGCGCACCGGCGCCCCGAAGACCGCCGGCGCACGTGCCTTCGGCAGCGAACGCTTCGGCCAGAACCTCGGACCCGTGCGCAAGCCGGCCCGCAAGCGCGGACCCCGCGCCGAGGTGCCCCAGTCCGAGGTGCACGACCAGGACGGCATCCGCCTGCAGAAGGTCATGGCCTCGGCCGGCGTCGCCTCACGGCGTGTCTGCGAAGAAATGATCGCCGAGGGCCGGGTTGAAGTCGACGGCCAGGTCGTCACCGAGCTCGGCGTCCGCGTCGACCCGAAGACCGCCGTGATCCACGTCGACGGCCTCCGCATCCAGCTGGACGAGAACATGGTCTACATGGTGTTCAACAAGCCCAAGGGCGTTGTCTCCACTATGGAAGACCCGGACGGCCGTCCGTGCATCAGCGACTTCGTGCGCAACAGCCACGGCGAACGCCTGTTCCACGTCGGACGCCTCGACGTCGCCACCGAGGGGCTGCTGCTGCTGACCAATGACGGCGAACTCGCCAACCGCCTGACGCACCCCTCCTACGAAGTGCCCAAGACCTACCTCGTGCAGGTCCGCGGGCCGTTCCCGCAGGGCATCGGCGCCGAGCTCAAGGCCGGCGTCGAACTCGAGGACGGCATTGCGTCGGTGGACTCCTTCAAGCTTGTGGATTCCACCCCGGGCCACGTGCTGATCGAGGTCGTACTGCACTCGGGCAAGAACCGGATCGTCCGCCGTCTCTTCGACGCCGTCGGTTTCCCGGTTCTTCGCCTGGTCCGCGTAAAGGTCGGTCCCATCGGCCTGGGCGACCAGCGCCAGGGCAGCATCCGCAACCTCGGCAGGCAGGAAGTCGGCCACCTGCTGGCATCCGTAGGGCTGTAGGCATGTCCGCCTTTCGCACCCACGGCCGCGGCCACCTCAACGGTCCGGTGGTGGTCGTGGGGACCGGGCTCCTGGGCACCAGCATCGGGCTGGGGCTGCGGGGCCGCGGAGTGGCAGTCTTCCTCTCCGACCCTTCGCCCACCAACCAGGCCGTCGCCGTCGACATCGGCGCAGGCCTTCCCCTGGCGCGCCTTGACGGCGAACAGCCGGAACTCGTGGTCGTCGCCGCACCGCCGGATGTGACGGCGGATGTGGTCGAACGCGCCCTCGCGGACTACCCCAAGGCCACCGTCGTGGACATCGCCAGCGTGAAGGCCGGCATCCAGGCCGAGCTCCGCACCCGCGGCGCCGACCTTCACCGCTACGTGGGCACCCACCCGATGGCGGGCCGGGAAAAGTCGGGCCCCGTCGCTGCCCGCGGCGAGCTCTTCACCTCCATGCCGTGGGTCCTTTGCCCCTCCGGGGAGACACAGCCCCAGGCTTTGCAGGCAGCGCGCGCGCTGGCTGTGGACCTCGGCGCCGTCGTGTCCGAATTCGGGGCCGAGGAACACGACGAGGCGGTGGCGCTCGTCTCGCACGTGCCCCAGGTCGTGTCCTCGCTCGTGGCCAGCCGGCTGCAGGGCACCCCCCTGCATGCGCTGTCCCTCGCCGGCAACGGACTGCGGGACGTCACCCGGATCGCGGCGAGTGATCCAACCCTCTGGGTGCAGATCCTCGGCGCCAACGCGGAGAAGGTCGTGGAGATCCTGCACGGCGTCCGCGAGGACCTCAACCGGGTCATCGGTACGCTCGAGAACCCGACAGCGCCCGGTGCCCGGCTCGATCTTGCCCAGCTGATCAGCGAAGGCAACGCCGGCCAGTCCCGCATTCCCGGCAAGCACGGCGGACCCCCGCAGGCGTACTCCTGGCTGACGGTCCTGGTCGATGACACCCCGGGGCAGATCGCCAGGCTCCTGACGGAGATCGGCGAGATCGGCGTCAACCTCGAGGACCTCCGGCTGGACCACTCCTCGGGACAGAACGTGGGCATGGTGGAAATCTCCGTGCTGCCGAACAAGCACGAACTGTTAATCGAAGCCCTCAACGACCGTGGATGGCGGGTACTCCAGTAATGACCCAGGAACTTATTGAAACCGTGGACGTCCTCCGCCCCGGAAAAAGCCTTGTAGTAGCCATCGACGGGCCGTCCGGATCGGGCAAGTCCAGCGTCAGCAAAGAGGTGGCACGCCGGCTCAAGCTGGCCTACCTCGACACCGGTGCCATGTACCGTGCCCTGACCTGGTTCTGTCTGGACAACGGCACGGACCTGGACGACGGCGCCTCCGTCGAGGCTGCCTCCAAGAGCCTGCCGCTGGAAATCAGCACGAGCCCGCTGGAGGAATACGTACGGGTCGGCGGCGCCGATGTCACGCTCGCGATCCGCGAGCCGTCGATCTCCGCCGCTGTCAGCGCCGTCGCCACCACCCTCGGTGCCCGCACCGAACTGATCCGCCGGCAGCGCGAGCTGATCGACAAGCACCACCGCCGCATGGTGGTCGAAGGACGGGACATCACCACCGTCGTCGCGCCCCATGCCGAAGTGCGGATGCTGCTCACCGCGAGCGAAGAGGCGCGCCTGCGCCGCCGGGGCATCCAGCTCGGTGGCAGCCAGAACGCCGAACAGCTCGCGGCCCAGGTCACGGAACGGGATGCGAAGGACTCGACCGTGGTGAACTTCACCCGGGCCGCCGACGGCGTGGTGACGCTGGACTCCTCGGAGCTCGACTTCGCCGGGACCGTCGATGCCGCGCTCAGCATCGTGACCGGCATTGTCAACCACCAGGCGCTCAACCGTGACTGACGCGAGGCAGCCGGCCAAGGCGCCGGCCATGGCGCAGGTCCCGGCCCGGTGGACCACCCTGTGGAGCCGGCCCGTGGGCTGGCTGCTGGACCATGTCCTCTACCGGACCTCGGTCACGGGGCGGTCAAACGTCCCGGCCACCGGTCCGGTGATCTTCGCCGGCAACCACATCAGCTTCCTGGACGGACCGGTGATGTTCGGGGCATCGCCGCGTGCCATGCACATCCTGGTCAAGAAGGAAATGTTCACCGGCGTCCTCGGCCGCGTGCTCCAGGCCTCCGGCCAGCTGGCGGTGGACCGCGCGGGCGACCGGGCGGCCCTCCTCACGGCCAAGGGCGTGCTCGACGCCGGGCGGTGCGTCGGGATCCTTCCCGAAGGCACACGCGGCAGCGGCGAAGCCTCCGCCATCAACAACGGGGTCGCCTGGCTCGCGCTGAACTCCGGCGCGACCGTGGTCCCCGTGGCCATCCTCGGTACCCGCAAAGGCGGCGAGCACCTCGACGCCGTTCCCCGGCTGCGCCGCAAGCTGCACGTCAGCTTCGGCGGAGCCCTCAACGTCAGCCGCAGGCCCGGCGAGACCGGGCGTGTTTCAATGGACAGGGCCGGAACCGAGATCCGCGCCGCGCTGGCCCGCCATGTCCAGGACTCGATCCAAAGAACCGGGCAGCCCTTGCCCGACGCGGATTCCCCGCAAGAACGTCATGAAGCAGTAGCCGGGACGCCGGCAGATCACCCCATAAGGAAAGTGCAATGAGCGATACGACTCAAACCTCCGGCCAATTTGGCGCCGGCGAAGACGAATACACGCCCACCGGCACGGACCAGGTGGCCGAGCACCTCGCCGCCCTGGACGAGGAGGAAGCAGAGGTCCGCGCGGCCTCCCTCCGGGCCGGCCTGGACGACTACGAGCTGGATGAAGAGGACGCCGCCCTCCTGAGCGGCGAGTACGAGGACGAGGACTTCGACGGCCCGGTCAAGCTGGATCCGGTCCTGGCCATCATCGGCCGGCCCAACGTGGGCAAGTCCACGCTGGTGAACCGGATCCTCGGCCGCCGCGAAGCCGTGGTGGAGGACACCCCCGGCGTCACCCGCGACCGGGTAATGTACTCGGCCACCTGGAATGGCCGGAACTTCACGGTCGTCGACACCGGCGGCTGGGAGCACGATGCCCGCGGCATCCACGCCCGCGTCGCCGAACAGGCCGAGATGGCCGTGGAGCTCGCCGACGCCGTGCTGTTCGTCGTGGACTCCGCCGTCGGCGCCACCGCCACGGACGAAGCCGTCGTGAAGATGCTGCGCAAGTCCAAGAAGCCGGTCATCATGGTGGCCAACAAGGTGGACGACTTCGCGCAGGAAGCCGACTCGGCACGGCTCTGGGGCCTTGGCTTCGGCGAACCGTACCCGGTTTCGGCACTGCACGGCCGGGGCGTCGCCGACCTCCTGGACCACGTGATGGACACCCTGCCCGAGTTCTCCACGATCGAAGGCCTGGAACGCTCCGGCGGTCCGCGCCGCATCGCGCTGATCGGGCGTCCGAACGTCGGCAAGTCCTCGCTGCTGAACAAGCTGGCCGGCTCCGAGCGCGTTGTCGTGGACAACACTGCCGGCACCACGCGTGACCCGGTCGATGAGTTCATCGAACTCGGCGGCCGCACCTGGCGCTTCGTGGACACCGCCGGTATCCGCCGCCGCCAGCACATGGCACAGGGCGCCGACTTCTACGCCTCCCTGCGCACGCAGAGCGCCCTCGAGAAGGCGGAGGTCGCCGTCGTGCTCCTCGCGGTGGACGAAGTCCTCAGCGAGCAGGACGTCCGCATCCTGCAGCTCGCCATCGAATCCGGCCGTGCCCTGGTCCTCGCCTTCAACAAGTGGGATCTGCTCGATGACGAACGCCGCAGCTACCTGGAACGTGAAATCGAGCAGGACCTGGCCCACGTGGCGTGGGCGCCGCGCGTCAACATCTCGGCGCTGACCGGGTGGCACAAGGACAAGCTGGTCCCGGCCCTCGACACCGCCCTGGAAAGCTGGGACAAGCGCATTTCCACCGGCCGGCTCAACGCCTTCCTGGGTGAGCTGGTTGCCGCGCACCCGCACCCGGTCCGCGGCGGAAAGCAGCCCCGCATCCTCTTCGGCACCCAGGCCTCCAGCCGCCCGCCGAAGTTCGTGCTCTTCACCACCGGGTTCCTGGACCCGGGGTACCGCCGCTTCATCACCCGCCGGCTCCGCGAAACCTTCGGGTTCGAGGGCACGCCGATCGAGGTCAACATGCGTGTGCGGGAAAAGCGCGGCAAGAAGCGTTAATTCCGACACACCTTGCCGTGACATGCAGAAAGTGTCACGGGCACCCTCCGGAATCGTGTAAGCTTTTGGAGGTGGTTCGGCCGGACTGCTCAGATGAAATCTTTTGGAAATTCAAGAGAAATTTGTCCGGAGCGGAGAACGGCGGAACTAACGGGCTGTAGCGCAGCTTGGTAGCGCACTTGACTGGGGGTCAAGGGGTCGCAGGTTCAAATCCTGTCAGCCCGACCAACAGAAAGTACCCCGCCGTTCCCGATGAGGGAACGGCGGGGTTTTCTGTTTAACCCGCACTGTTTTGTTCCGGGCACGGTTCCGGCGGCCCCTGCGCCGGCGCTGTTGGCCGGACGCCCGCGCCCCGCGGCTGACGGGGCGGCCGGCCCCGCACCGCCTATTTCAGGAAGCGCGAGGTGCGGCGGTCGGCCAGGATCTTTCCCTTCGTCTGGCAGCCCGGGCAGTACTGCAGGGCCGTGTCCGCAAAGGACACCTCGCGGACGGTGTCACCGCACACCGGGCACGCCTCGCCGGTCCGGCCGTGGACCCTCATGTGGCTCCGCTTGGCGTCCTTGAGCTCAGAGGGCGGCTTGCCGGCCGCCTCCCGCAGCGCTGTCCCCAGAATGCTGTGGATGGCGTCGTAGAGTCCCCGGACCGCCTCGCGGTCCAGGGACTTCGCCAGGGCGAAGGGTGACATGCCGGCCGCGTGCAGGATCTCGTCGCTGTAGGCGTTCCCGATGCCGGCAATCACGCTTTGGCTCCGCAGGACCCCCTTGATTTGCTGGGAACTGGCCGCCAGGATCTCCGCCAGGGCATCGACGTCGAACCCGGGACTGAACGGATCGGGTCCCAGCGCGGCGATTCCCGGCACGTCGTGCGGATCCCGGACCAGGTAGACCGCCAGGCTCTTCTTCGTGCCGGCCTCGGTCAGGTCGATGCCCAGCGGGCCGGAGCCACCGGAAAACAACAGCCGCACCGCAATATGGCCCTTGCCCATCTTCAGCGGGACATCAGTGGGCTTGTCGGTGATACGGACCCAGCCCGCCCTGGCCAGGTGGAAGATGAAATACAGGCCGCCGGCCTCCACGCTGACGAATTTACCGAAGCGGCGGACCGCCGTCACGGTCTTGCCCTCGAGCGCGGACACGGGCGGATCCGCCGTTTTCAGGACCGCGAACGAGACAGGCTGGATCCTTGTGACAACCGCACCACGCAGCTTCCCGGCGAGGAATTCCGCCAGGGCCGCGACTTCCGGAAGCTCGGGCATTGTCTAGCCGATACCGGCTTGATCTGTCATCGCCCCATCATGTCAGAGTCCTCCCCGGGGCAGGCCGGATATGCCTATACTTTCAGCGGCGGACAGTTCAGCTGACCGCCGTCGACATTGGTGATTGACCCGATGAAAGGCCCGTCATGAGCATTATTCCCGAAGAGCTGTCCTACACCGCGGAACACGAGTGGGTCTCTGCCCCGAACGCCGACGGCGTGGTGCGCGTGGGCATCACCGATTTTGCCCAGGATGCGCTTGGGGACGTCGTGTATGCCCAGATGCCGGAGGTTGGCACCACAATCAAGGCCAACGAGGTCATCGGCGAGGTCGAGTCCACCAAGAGCGTCAGCGACATCTACGCCCCGGTTGCCGGTGAAGTGGTCTCCCGCAACGAGGCCCTGGACACGGATTCCGCCCTGATCAATTCGGATCCGTATGGTGAGGGCTGGCTGATGGAAATCAAGCTCGCGGAGGCCGACGCTGTCGAGTCGCTCCTCAGTGCATCGGAGTACGAACAACAGGTAGGCTAAAGCAAAGCCCTTTTCGGGCCGGGTCGTTGGAACAACCGTCGGGAAACCGGCGAAACAGCGCCCGGCGAAGGGCTGTATCCCGGATTTGCCAGGCTTTTCCGGACGGCATGCGTTGTTTGCAGGGGGGACACCTGCAGCGAATGGAGGAATCAATGTTTGGGCACGAACGCAACGACACCGGTGACGGTTCTGGCACGGGTGGAGTGAAAGCTTCGGAGACCACGTCGATCAACCTCACCCCGATCCGCGATGAACCGACCATCGCCCCGAAGCTCTCGGCTGAGGAGCGGTCCGCGGTTGAGGCACTCCCGTACGGCTCTGCCCTGCTGGTTGCGCACAGCGGCCCCAACACCGGCGCCCGGTTCCTGCTGGATTCGGACATCACGACGGCGGGCCGGCACCCGGACGCCGACATCTTCCTCGATGACGTCACGGTTTCCCGTCGGCACGTCGAGTTCCGCCGCACGGCTCGCAGCTTCGAAGTCGTGGACACCGGAAGCCTGAACGGCACCTACGTGAACCACGACCGCGTCGACAGCGTGGAGCTGAAGTCCGGCAACGAAGTGCAGATCGGGAAGTTCCGCCTCACCTTCTACCTGAGCCCTGCCCGCGCAGCAGGCAACGTCTGATTCCGGGGTAGCTGCCTGTGGCCATGGCACAAGCGGAACGGCGCGGACCCCAGGTTCTGAACATCGGGGAAGTCCTGGCTCAGCTGAGCGACGACTTCCCCAGCATGACGGCGTCAAAAATCCGGTTCCTGGAGGAAAAGGGACTGATCAACCCCCAGCGGACCCCTGCCGGGTACCGGCAGTACTCCGAGAGCGACGTCGAGAGGCTGCGCTTTGTGCTGTCCCTCCAGCGCGACCAGTACCTGCCGTTGAAGGTCATCAAGGACTACCTCGATGCGATCGACCGCGGGGAACGCCCGGACAATCTGCCGCCCGGGGTCACGGTCTCGCCGCGGATCGTCTCCGAGGAGCTGGCGTCCGAGCTGCAGAACCGGGTCCGCCGGCTCTCCGAGGAACAACTCCGCGCCGAGTCCGGCGCGAGCGTGCCGCTGGTCGAATCACTGCTGAGTTTCGGCCTGATCGGCCATGTCAATGGAAAATTCGATGAGCACGCCCTTCAGGTTGCACGCGCCTGCGTCCAGCTGGAGGGCCATGGACTGGAACCGCGGCACCTGCGGCCGTTCCAGGCTGCCGCCGAACGCGAGTTCGGGCTGGTGGAGCGTGCCGTGGCGACGCTGACCTCGCGCAAGGACGCCGCTTCCCACGCCCGTGCCGCCGAGGCTGCCCGGGAGATCAGCGAGCTGTGCCTCACGCTGCACCGGGCCCTGGTCCAGGACCGCATCTCGAGGATGGACATCTGATGATTGAGGTCGAAATCGTAGGCGTGCGGATTGAACTGCCGTCCAACCAGCCGCTCGTCCTGCTCAAGGAGATCCACGGGGAGCGGCACGTGCCGATCTGGATCGGCACCCCCGAGGCCAGCGCCATCGCCCTGGCCCAGCAGGGGGTCGTGCCGCCGCGCCCGATGACCCACGACCTGCTGATCGACGTCGTCGAAACCCTCGGCCACTCGATCGTCAGCGTCAATATTGTGGCCGTGGAGGACAACATCTTCTATGGGCAGCTGCAGTTCGAGAACGGGACCACAGTCAGTTCCCGGGCCTCCGATGCCCTGGCCCTGGCCCTCCGCGCGAAGTGCCGCATCTGGTGCGCCGACGCCGTGATGGAAGAGGCCGGCGTCCGGATCACCGAACACGATGAGGGCGAGGACACCCACCCGGGTCCCGCCGTGGACGAGGAGGGCGAGCTCCGCCGCTTCCGCGAGTTCCTCGACGACGTCGAACCCGAGGATTTCGCCGGTTGAACCCGCGCCAAGGTTAAAGTCGAGGATGAAAGTTTCGACACGCCCCGGCAATACCCCGAACGTCTTTGACCTTGGGCCCCGGCGGGCCTAACGTCAGAAGTACGAGTTCCCATTGCACGCAACAGCCGCTCAGGTCACACTGGAAGGTGCAGCCCCGGCAGAATTACACGGATGAATTTTATCCACCCGTGTTTTGTTTAGCTAGTGACAACTGGCTGTTGCTGCATTTTCCGCAGGGGAGCCAAGACAAGGAGGATCCACGTGAGTCCGAAAGGCGAAGCGGGCGAGCTCATGCAGCCCTCGACGGCTGGTGTAGCCGTGCCCGCTAGCGGTGCCCAGGGCCTGCTGTTCACCGAGGATCTCCCTGTCCTGGACGAGGACGCGGGCTATCGCGGTCCCACCGCCTGCAAGGCGGCCGGCATCACCTACCGCCAGCTGGACTACTGGGCACGCACCGGGCTGGTGGAACCCGCCGTCCGCGGCGCCGCCGGTTCAGGCTCCCAGCGGCTCTACGGTTTCCGCGACATCCTGGTCCTCAAAGTCGTCAAGCGACTCCTCGACACCGGCGTGTCCCTGCAGCAGATCCGCACCGCCGTCGAGCACCTCCGGGAACGCGGCGTGGAGGATCTTGCCCAGATCACCCTCATGAGTGACGGCGCCAGCGTGTACGAGTGCACCTCAGCCGACGAAGTGATCGATCTCGTCCAGGGCGGCCAGGGCGTCTTTGGCATCGCCGTCGGCCGCGTCTGGCGGGAAGTGGAAGGCAGCCTCGCAGCCCTTCCCAGCGAACACGCCAGCGACCAGTCGTTCCCCGGCGACGAGCTCGGCAAGCGCAGGGCCGCCCGCAAGATCGGCTGACCCGCCCACCGACACCAACACCCCCACACAGCATCCCCGCCACACAGCGACGCGGGGTCACTTAGCGCCCGTTACGGCAGGCCGGGCAGGCGCTAAGTGACCCCGCGTTGCTGTTGTCTTGGGGTTACCTCGGGTGGGGCGACCTTGGCTCAGCGCCGGACGCGGTCCCGGACCGGGGCGCCGGACTGCCGGCCGTCTGCCTTCAGCAGGTTCGCCAGCAGGGTGTCGAACAGGGCGGCGGCATTCTTGGCCGAATCCCCTGGCCAATGGTGGATGGAGTGCGCGGCGCCCTGGATCTGCTGCCAGTTGGCCTGCTCCGGGATGTGCGGGGAGAGCAGCAGCTCGCCGAACATGGAGTCCATCTCGGCGAGCCGGAAGGTGTGTTCGGCGGACCCGGTGCGCACCCGGTTGGCGACGATGCCGGCGGGGGAGAGGTTCGGGGCGAATTCCTGCCGGAACAGCTGGATGGCCCGCATGGTGCGTTCCGTGCCCGCGACGGAGAAGAGGCCGGGCTCGGCCACGAGGGTTACCTTGTCGCTGGCGGACCAGGCCATCCTGGTGAGCCCGTTCAGGGACGGCGGGCAGTCCACGAGGACCAGTTCGTACTTCTCCGCGCCGGCGAGCACTGCGGAGAGTCTGCGCAGGTCGCGGCGGCCCAGGTCGGGGCGGTCGTAGATGCCGGTGTAGGCGGAGCCAACAGCCACATCGAGGACGGCTGTTCGGCCGGCGGCAGCGCCGCCGTTGGCGGATGCGCGGTCCACCCAGCCGCTAGGGACCACGTTCTCGGCCAGCCGGGCCCGCCGGGGGGACTTGAGCATCCGGCCGATGTCCAGCTGGTCGCCCGGCCGGACTCCGAGGGCCGTACTGGCATCCGCGTGGGGATCAAGGTCGACGACGAGGGTGGGGATGCCGGCGGCCAATGCCGCGGACGCCAGTCCGGTGGTCACCGATGTCTTGCCGACACCGCCTTTGAGGCTGCTGATGCTGACTACTTGCACTTGAAAAACCAATACCTAACGCCGGTTGCCGGTTCGGGGTCCTGCCGGCTCCTGCGTTCTCCGGAACCGGGGCGAGCATGCGCCACCCACCTCCTCATCATATGTTGCCGTCCCGCCGAAACCTGCCTCATCGTCTGCCCCGTCGCGTGCCGGTGCGGCAGATCATGGATATGCTGCAATCGGGGCCGGGATCCGGCGTTGCGTGATCTACTTGCCTAATCCGGCATACGTGACGCGCGCTGTTGTGACAGTCGCCACAATAATTTGTGTTTGCCCGTCCGGGTCTTAGACACTGTGACCACTTACCGATACACCCGCGATGATGCAGGAGAAGCATGTTTTCGAAGATTCTGGTGGCCAATCGCGGCGAAATCGCGATCCGTGCCTTCCGCGCCGGCTACGAACTTGGTGCCAAGACCGTAGCTGTCTTCCCGAACGAGGACCGCAACTCAATCCACCGCCAGAAGGCCGATGAGGCATACCTGATCGGTGAGGAGGGCCATCCCGTCCGGGCCTACCTCGACGTCGACGAGGTGGTGCGCGTGGCCAAGGAATCCGGCGCCGACGCCATCTACCCGGGCTACGGCTTTCTCTCCGAGAATCCGCGCCTGGCCCGGGCCGCCGCGGAAGCAGGCATCACCTTCGTGGGACCGCCGGCTGAGGTCCTGGAACTGGCCGGCAACAAGGTCGCGGCCCTTGAGGCGGCCCGCAAAGCCGGCGTCCCCGTGCTCAGATCCTCCCAGCCCTCCAAAGACGTCGACGAGCTCATCGCGGCCGCCGACGTCATCGGGTTCCCCATCTTCGCCAAGGCCGTCGCCGGCGGCGGCGGGCGCGGCATGCGCCGCGTCGACACCCGCGACGCCCTGCCCGAAGCCCTGCAGGCCGCCATGCGCGAGGCGGACGCGGCCTTCGGCGATCCGACCATGTTCCTGGAACAGGCCGTGCTGCGCCCCCGCCACATCGAGGTCCAGATACTGGCCGACGCGGAGGGCAACGTGATGCACCTCTTCGAACGTGACTGCTCCATCCAGCGCCGCCACCAGAAGGTCATCGAAATCGCCCCGGCGCCGAACCTGGACGAAGGCATCCGGCAGGCGCTGTACCGGGACGCCGTGAAGTTCGCCAAGGCGCTGAACTACGTCAACGCCGGCACGGTCGAATTCCTCGTCGACACCGTCGGGGAGCGGGCCGGCCAGCACGTCTTCATCGAAATGAACCCGCGCATCCAGGTCGAGCACACCGTCACCGAAGAAGTCACCGACGTCGACCTGGTCCAGGCACAGCTGCGCATCGCCGCCGGCGAGACCCTCGCCGACCTGGGCCTCTCCCAGGAGACGGTCCAGCTCAAGGGCGCCGCCCTGCAGTGCCGCATCACCACGGAGGACCCGGCCAACGGCTTCCGGCCCGACGTCGGCAAGATCACCGGCTACCGTTCCGCCGGCGGCGCCGGCGTCCGGCTGGACGGCGGCACCGTCTACTCCGGAGCCGAGATCAGCCCGCACTTCGACTCGATGCTGGTCAAGCTGACCTGCCGCGGCCGTGACTACCCGGCCGCAGTGGCTCGGGCCCGCCGTGCCCTCGCCGAGTTCCGCATCCGCGGCGTCTCGACCAACATTTCCTTCCTACAGGCTGTCCTGGACGACGCCGACTTCATCGCGGGCAACGTGGCCACCTCGTTCATCGACGAACGCCCCCAGCTGCTCAAGGCCCGGGTCTCCGCCGACCGCGGCACCAAGCTGCTGACCTGGCTCGCCGAAGTGACTGTGAACAAGCCCAACGGCGAGCTCACGGTCCACAGTGATCCCGCCGCCAAGCTCCCCGCCCTTAACGACGACGCCGCCGCGCCCGGCTCCCGGCAGCGGCTGCTGGAGCTTGGCCCGGAAGGCTTCGCGAAGGCCCTCCGCGAGCAGAACGCGGTCGCCGTCACGGACACCACGTTCCGCGACGCCCACCAGTCGCTGCTCGCCACCAGGGTCCGCACCCGCGACCTCGTGGCAGCCGGCCCGGCGGTCTCCAAACTCCTCCCGGAACTGCTCTCCGTCGAGGCGTGGGGCGGTGCCACCTACGACGTGGCCCTGCGCTTCCTCGGTGAGGACCCCTGGCACCGGCTCGCCGCGCTGCGCAAGGCGCTGCCGAACGTCTGCCTGCAGATGCTCCTGCGCGGCCGCAACACGGTCGGCTACACCCCGTACCCGGAAGAGGTCACGGTCGCGTTCGTCAACGAGGCCGCCGCCACCGGCATCGACATCTTCCGTATCTTCGATGCGCTCAACGACGTCAACCAGATGGCGCCGGCGATCCGCGCCGTACGTGAGACGGGCACCGCCGTCGCGGAGGTCGCACTCTGCTATACCGCGGACATGCTGGACCCGGATGAGACGCTGTACACCCTGGATTACTACCTGGAGCTGGCGCAGAAGATCGTCGATGCCGGGGCACACATCCTGGCGATCAAGGACATGGCGGGCCTGCTGCGTCCCGCCGCGGCTGCACGGCTCGTCGCGGCCCTTCGTGAACGCTTTGACCTCCCGGTCCACCTGCACACGCACGACACCGCCGGCGGGCAGCTGGCCACGCTGCTGGCTGCCGTCGACGCCGGAGTCGACGCCGTGGACGTCGCCTCCGCCTCGCTCGCCGGAACCACCAGCCAGCCCTCGGCCTCCGCCCTGGTGGCAGCACTGGCCCACACACCGCGGGACACCGGGTTGAGCCTGGCGAACGTCTGTGCCCTGGAGCCCTACTGGGAAGCAGTCCGCCGCGTATACGCACCCTTCGAGTCGGGCCTTCCGGGCCCCACCGGCCGCGTCTACCAGCACGAGATCCCCGGCGGCCAGCTCTCCAACTTGCGCCAGCAGGCGATCGCGCTGGGCCTCGGGGAGCGTTTCGAGGCCATCGAGGACATGTACACCGCCGCCGACCGCATCCTCGGCCGGCTCGTGAAGGTCACCCCGTCCTCCAAGGTCGTCGGCGACCTGGCCCTGCACCTCGTGGGCCTCAACGCCGATCCCGCCGACTTCAATGAGAACCCGCAGAAATACGACATCCCGGATTCTGTGATCGGCTTCCTGTCCGGTGAACTGGGCGATCCTCCCGGAGGCTGGCCGGAACCGTTCCGCACCAAGGCGCTGCAGGGCCGCACGGTCAAGGTCCGCGACGTTGAGCTCAGCGCCGAGGACAGCGCCGCGCTCAAGTCCGACTCCAAGACCGTGCAGCAGACGCTCAACCGGCTCCTCTTCGCAGGTCCCACCAAGGACTACCAGAAGAGCGTGGAGTCCTACGGCAACCTCTCGGTGCTGGACACCCGCGACTACCTGTTCGGGCTGCAGCGCGGCGCCGAGCACGAGATCGAGCTGGAGAAGGGCGTCCGCCTGATCGCCTCGCTCGAGGCGGTCTCCGAACCGGACGAGAAGGGCATGCGCACCGTCATGTGCACGCTCAACGGCCAGTCCCGCCCGGTCGTGGTCCGGGACCGTTCCGTGGTCAGCAACGTCAAGGCCGCAGAGCGCGCCGACACCTCCCAGCCGGGCCAGGTGGCCGCACCGTTCGCCGGTGCCGTCACCCTGACCGTCAAGGCCGGCGAGTCGGTCAAGGCCGGCGACACTGTCGCCACGATCGAAGCCATGAAGATGGAGGCGTCCATCACGACGCCGGTGGCCGGCACCGTCTCGCGCCTCGCCGTCGGCGCGATCGAGCAGGTCCAGGGCGGGGACCTGTTGCTGGTCGTCGAATAACCGCAGCGCAGCGACTATGACGAAGGGTCCTTCCGGCCAAAGCTGGAAGGACCCTTCGTCGTACCCGAACCACAAACAGCAACGCCGCACAACAACGCGGGGTCAGATACGGCCCGTCCGCGGCGTGTGGATGGGCCGTATCTGACCCCGCGTTGCTGGGGTGCGCTTTGTCTGGGGTGCGCTTTGTTTGCGGGTGGGGTGGGGCGGGGTGCCTAGACCTGGCTGGGACGCGGGGCGCCGTACATTTCCTCGATGACGTTCTCGAAGTCCTTCATCACCTGGGCCCGCTTGACCTTCATCGACGGCGTCAGGTGCCCGGAGGCCTCCGTGAAGTCGGCCGGCACGATCCGGAAGGACTTGATCGCCTCGGCCTGGGAGACCGACTGGTTGGCGCCGTTGATGAGTTCCTGCACCGCGGCCTTGACCGCCGCGTTGTCGGTGGCTTCGGCAACGGTCGTGGACGCGGGCAGCCCGTGGCGGTGCAGCCAGCCCGGCAGGGCCTCCTCGTCGAGGGTGACCAGCGCACCGATGAACGGCCGGTTGTCACCGACCACCAGCACCTGGGAGACCAGCGCGTCGGCCCGGATCTGGTCCTCCAGCAGGGCCGGCACGACGTTCTTGCCGCTCGCCGTGACGATGATTTCCTTCTTGCGCCCGGTGATGGTCAGGAATCCCTGCTCATCGAGCTGTCCGATGTCGCCGGTGCGGAACCAGCCGTCGACAAAGGACTCAGCGGAGAGGTCCTCGCGCTTGTAGTAGCCGCGCATGACGCACACGCCCTTGGCGAGGATCTCGCCGTCGTCGGCGATCTTCACGGCATTGCCGGGAATCGGGGCGCCGACGGTACCAATCTTGATCAGGTCCGGCGTGTTCACGGTAACCGGGGCCGTCGTCTCGGTCAGCCCGTAGCCTTCCAGGATCTGCATGCCGATGCCCTGGAAGAAGTGCCCCAGCCGCTCGCCCAGCGGTCCGCCGCCGGACACGGCGTGCGCCACCTCGCCGCCCATGGCGGCGCGGAGCTTGCCGTAGACGAGCTTGTCGAAAACGGTGTGCCGGAGCTTGAGGCCCAGGCCGATCTTGCCGGCCTGGCGCGCGCGGGAGAATTCGATGGCGGTGTCGGCCGCCCGATGGAAGATGGCGCCCTTGCCGCCGTCCTCGGCTTTGGTGAGCGCCGAGTTGTAGACCTTCTCGAAGACCCGCGGCACCGCGAGGATGAAGGTCGGCTTGTAGCTCTGCAGGTCCGGCAGGAGGTTCTTGATGTCCGGCGTGTGTGCCACCGTGACACCCGCGGCGACGGCGAGCACCGAAATAAAGCGTGCGAACACGTGGGCGAGCGGCAGGAACATGATGGTCCGGGCCTGTTCGTGGACGATCTTGTTCAGCGAGGTGGCCAGCGCGTTCTCGGAGAGTTCCACGAAGTTGCCGTGGGTCAGTTCGCAGCCCTTGGGCCGGCCGGTGGTGCCGGAGGTGTAGATGATCGTGGCGAGGTCGTCGAGGGTGGCCAGGCTGCGCCGGGCCTCAAGCTCCTCGTTGCTGACCGTCGCACCGGCGGCGCGGACCTCGTCGAGGCCGGTTCCTTCGAGCTGCCAGACGTGGGCCAGGTCCGCGAGGCCCTCGGAGGTCGCGGCCTGCCGGATGATGTCCTCGTGGTGCGCGGACTCGCCGAAAGCGGCGACGGCGCCGGAGTCGCCCAGGTTCCAGGCCACCTGGGAGGGGGAGGAGGTCTCATAGATCGGCACGGAGACCGCACCCGCGAACCAGATGGCGAAGTCAATGAGGGCCCATTCGTACCGGGTGCGGGACATGATGCCGACCCGGTCGCCGGCGGCGACGCCGCTGGCCATCAGGCCCTTGGCGAGCAGCGACGCATCGGCCAGGAAGTCGGTGGCCCGGATGTCCTGCCACGCTCCTGCGGCGTCAAGTTTCGAGAACAGTGCCGGGTTCGAGGCCTTGGCCGCCTGGCGCAGGACCAGATCCGTGACGTTCATTTCCCGGGGGACGTTCACCAAGGCCGGGACACTGATTTCTCGCACGTTAGCTCCTTTGATATCCATGGACCCGCGAGGGGTACGACTAACACTAGTATGCGGTTCCAGGCATGTGTGTTCCACAACACCTACCGGCGAGTAACCTTACAGTTTGGTAACCCCGGCTCGGCGGCCGGAGAGGACTATCAGGCAATGGCTGGCGGCGGGGCTCCGGTCCGGAGGCGATCGCCGGGCTGTCCGGTGATGCGGCCCGTGCCCGGCCGTTCCGGCGAATAGGATAGTGAATCATGCACACACCTATACCTGGACAGCAGCCCGGCCCGTACCGCAGGACGGCCGCCTGGCGGCGCAGGACGCTGGCGGGCGCCCCCGCCGGACCGGCCGGCCAGGGTTTCCGTGAGCACCTGCGGCTGGGCCGCAAGGGCCTCGCCATTGGCGTGGACATCGGCGGCACCAAGGTGGCGGCCGGTGTGGTCGACGCGGAGGGACGGATCCTGGCCCAGGCCAAGCGGTCCACTCCGGGCAACGACCCCCGTGCGGTGGAACAGGTGATCGTGGAGCTGGTCGAGGAGCTGGGCGAGGGCCACCGGATTTGGTCGGTCGGGATCGGCGCGGCCGGCTGGATGGACCTCGACGGCGGCACTGTGCTCTTCAGCCCCCATCTGGCCTGGCGCAATGAGCCCCTTCGCGACAACCTGCAGCGGCTGCTTCGCCGGCCGGTGCTGCTGACCAACGACGCCGATGCGGCCGGCTGGGCGGAGTGGCGCTTCGGCGCCGGGCAGGGCCAGAGCCGCCTGGTCTGCATCACCCTCGGAACCGGCATCGGCGGCGCCATGGTGATGGACGGCCGGCTGGAACGCGGGCGCTTTGGCGTGGCGGGGGAGTTCGGCCACCAGATCATCATGCCCGGCGGCCACCGCTGCGAGTGCGGCAACCGGGGCTGTTGGGAACAGTATGCGTCCGGCAACGCGCTTGGGCGGGAGGCCCGGGAACTCGCCGCCGCGAACTCCCCGGTGGCCCAGGAACTGCTCAAAGCGGTCGACGGCCACGTGGATCGCATCACCGGCGTGATTGTCACCGAGCTGGCCAAGGCCGGGGACGCGACCTCGCGGGAGCTGCTCGAAGACGTCGGGGAATGGCTCGGCCTGGGCCTCGCGAACCTTGCCGCCGCGCTGGATCCGGGCAAGTTCGTGATCGGCGGCGGACTCTGCGACGCCGGCGAACTGTTGGTCGGACCGGCCCGGAAGGCCTTCGCCCGGAACCTGACCGGCCGCGGCTTCCGGCCCGCGGCGGAAATCGAGCTCGCGGCACTCGGCCCGAACGCCGGCCTGATCGGCGCCGCGGACCTGTCCCGGGTCAGCAGCCGCATGCACAGCTAGCAGCGCGCCACCGGCAGGAAACGGGGCGCCGGCCGAAAGCGGGCGCCCCAGCGGTCGGCCCGGGTGGCGCTCGGACGCGACGGAACGCGATGGAATCAGTTAGATGCGGGCGCCGTCGTCGTGCTCGTCCTTTTCGCCCGGCAGTTTCATGATCAGGAACACCAGCGAGGCTGCGAAGGCGGCGACCATTCCGAGGATGGCCATCAGCGGTGCGGAGCGCCAGAACATCGCAGACAGCAGCAGGGCCACGGGACCACCGACGGCACCGAGCCAGGCCAGCACGGTCAGAGGGTCGGTTCCGGCGAGGCTGGGAGGTTCCTCCGGCACGAACTCACCCGGCCCGAACGGGTCGTCATCCGCGGCTTCGAAGTCCCGCGGGCCCGGTGCACCGTCCTGGGCGCCGGCGGCGGCCGGACCCTCTGAGGCGCCCACGGCGGCCTGGCCGCGTGCCAGCCGCTCGTCGGCGGAGAGTTCAATCGGCACCCCGGCGGCGAGCCCCAGCGGATCGAAGTCGCTGAACGGCCGGGGCACTGCGGCACTGTCGGCCCCTGCGCCGTCCGTGACGGGCACCTTCGGCAGCTCCTGGCCGTCCGCGGCCTCACGGGCTTCCGCGGTGCCCGGGTTTGTGCGCTGGTCCCTGCCCTCCAGCCTGGCGACCAGATCCAGCCAGACGGCGTCTTCCTGGTTGGCGCTGGAATCCGGGTCCGGAGCGTTGGGGTCCGGTCTAGTCATCTGACGTGTCCTTTTGGCTGGCGTGGGCGGTGTCCGGAGTGCCTCCCGTAACCAGCGACCGGATGAATTCGGCCGAGCCGCGGAAGATCAGGGGCGCATCGTTGTCCATCGTAGCCACGTGGTAGCTGTTTTCCAGCCGGATCACCTCCAGCGGGGCGTGGGTCAGGCCGCGGCGCAGGGCCACCATGCTTGAGTCGGAGACCACGTGGTCCACCGCCGAGCGGTACACGCGCACGGGAGCGGTGATCCGCGGGAGCAGCCGCAGGGTGTCCTTGAACATTTTGTTCAGTTCGTGCGCCGCGGCAACCGGCGTCCGGGAGTAGGCCCCCTCGTCGATGCCCTCCTTGAGGATGTCGTTGGCGATCGCGGGGGTGCTCTTGAGCACGAACTTCAGGATGCCGGCCAGCGGGGCGCGGGGATCGTCGATGACGAGGCCGGGGTTGACCAGCACGGCCCCCGCCACCGGGCGGGTGGCGGCAAGCCGCAGCGCCAGCGCCCCGCCCATGGACAGCCCGGCCACAACGACCTGCTCACAGTCCCCGGCCAGGTCGTGGTAGGCGGCGTCGAGCGCCGAGTGCCATTCCTGCCAGCGCGTCCGGGACAGTTCCTGCCAACTGGTGCCGTGCCCCGGCAAGAGCGGCATCCGCACAGCGTAGCCGGCGTCGGCCAGCGACCTGGCCCAGTCCCGCACGCCGTGCGGGCTGCCGGTGAAACCGTGCGAGACCAGGACTCCGGTGCGGGGCCCGGTTCCGGTGAACGGGCTGCTGAACGGCGTGTGGTCCAGGGGCATGGTCATGGGGTCTCCGGGGCTGAAGGGGCGGGCTTCTCTGGTGGCGACGCGGGCTGGCGCGCGGCGGCCGCATGGTGCAGGAAGAACCGGGCGGACAGTTCGAAGATCAGGGGGGCGTCGACGTCGAGCGTGGCCACATGCCCGCTGTCCGGCAAACTGACCACCTCAAGCTCGCGCGACCCCAGACGGTTCCGCAGCAGTTCGACCGAGGAGGGGGGCACCACGCTGTCCGTCGCGGACTTGAACACGAGCGCCGGAGCGGCGACGGCGGGCAGTTCCCGCAGCGTCGCCCGGAAGAGCCGGCTCAGCTGGTGGACGGCTTCCAGCGGGGTGAGTGAGTAGTCGCCGTCCTCGGTGGCCGCCGCCGTTGGATTGGCTTCCTGGGCCGGAACGGTGGTGCGCTGGAAGTGCTTCAACAGGCCGATATAGCGCACCCGGCGGTCGTAGAAGCTCAGCCCCGGATTGACGACGGCGACCCCGGCAACGTCTTGGCGGGCCGCGGTGCGCAGGGCGATGGTGCCGCCCATGGACAGTCCTGCCACGTAGCATTCCCGGGTTCCGGCGGCGAGTTCAAGGTAGGACGTCTCGAAGGCCCGGCACCAGTCCTGCCAGCCGAAACGGGTCAGGTCGCGCCAGTCGGTGCCGTGCCCCGGCAGCAGAGGGACCGACACCGCGAAGCCCTGCCGGGCCAGATGCTCAGCCCAGGGCAGGACGCTCAGGGGGCTGCCGGTGAAGCCGTGGCAGATGGCCACGCCGATGCCCGCGTTGCCGCCGTGGCCCCGATAATTGAACGCCGCGGGCGCCAGGGGAGTGCTGCTTCCGGTCATGAGCCCATCGTGTCACTCTTCCGGACAAAACTCACTAGAGTAGGGTGTCATTGAAGTGCTGGCCGGGTCCGATGCGGGGCCCGCCAGACGCCTTCCGGAGAGGTACACCACGTGTTTTATTGGTTCATGAAGACGTTCGTTCTCGGACCTGTCCTGAAGACGCTTTTCAGGCCCTGGGTCAAGGGCCTGGACAACGTCCCCGCCGAAGGCGCCGCCATTCTTGCCTCCAACCATCTCTCCTTCTCCGACTCCATCTTCATGCCGCTCATGGTGCCCCGGCCCGTCGTGTTCCTCGCGAAATCCGAGTACTTCACCGGCAAGGGGATTAAGGGCAGGCTGACGGCCACCTTCTTCCGGCTCACCAACCAGCTTCCGATGGACCGCTCCGGCGGTGCCGCGTCCGCCCGCTCGCTCTATGCCGGCATGGACGTGCTGAAAAACGGTTCGCTCCTGGGCATCTACCCCGAAGGCACACGCAGCCCGGACTCCAGGCTGTACCGCGGCAAGGTGGGGGTGGCGCGGCTGGCCCTGCAGGCGCGGGTCCCCGTGATCCCGGTCGCGATGATCGGCACGGACAAGGTCCAGCCGATCGGCAAGCGGATGCCCAACATCCGGCGCATCGGGATGATCTTCGGTGAGCCGCTGGACTTCAGCCGCTACTACGGCATGGAGAACGACCGGATGATCCAGCGGTCCGTGACCGACGAGATCATGTATGAACTGATGCGCCTCTCCGGCCAGGAATACGTCGACGAGTACGCCGCCGTCGTCAAGCTCCGCCTCGCCGGGAAAGCCACCGGGGTCCCGGAGGACGGCCCCGCCGGCACGGACCCGGCAGCACCCGGAAGTATGTGAACGGACCGTGTGACGGCACCGGCCCAGTCAATGACGGCCCGGGTCCGACGATCGCCACGGAGGCAACTATCCTTAGAGGGTGACTGAGCTATCTGCGGCTGCGGCCCTCCCCCTGAATGGCTCGCCTCTGGCGGGCTCCGCCCTGACCAGCACCGCCCAGAGCGGTGCCGCCAACTATCCCGGCCTGGACCACTGGCGGGAGCTGCCGGCCTCCCAGCAGCCGAGCTGGTCGGACAAGGCCGTTTTCGAGGCGTCCGTCAAGGAACTTTCCGTGCTCCCGCCCCTCGTCTTCGCCGGCGAAGTGGACATCCTGCGCGAACGGCTCGCTGCCGCGGCGCAGGGCAAGGCATTCCTGCTCCAGGGCGGCGACTGCGCGGAAACATTCGAGGCAGCCACGGCGGACAAGATCAGCGCCCGCGTCCGGACCATCCTCCAGATGGCCGTCGTCCTGACCTACGGCGCCGCCATGCCGGTCATCAAGATGGGCCGGATGGCAGGGCAGTTCGCCAAGCCGCGCTCGTCCAACGACGAGACCCGCGACGGCGTCACACTCCCGGCCTACCGCGGCGACATCGTCAACGGCTACGACTTCACGCCGGAATCCCGCGCGCATGACGCCAGCCGGATGCTCAAGGCCTACCACACCTCCGCCTCCACCCTGAACCTGATCCGCGCGTTCACCCAGGGCGGTTTCGCGGACCTGCGGCTGGTGCACCAGTGGAACAAGGGCTTCACTGAGAACCCCGCCCACGCACGGTACGAGTCCCTGGCCCGGGACATCGACCGTGCCATCAAGTTCATGGCGTCCTGCGGAGCGGACTTCGAGGCGCTCAAGCGTGTCGAGTTCTATGCCAGCCACGAGGCGCTGCTGCTGGACTACGAACGCGCCCTGACCCGCATCGACTCGCGGACGGGCTTCCCGTACGACACCTCCGCGCACTTCCTCTGGATCGGCGAGCGGACCCGGGAACTGGACCACGCCCATGTCGACTTCCTCTCGCGGGTGCGCAACCCGATCGGTGTCAAGCTTGGCCCGGGCACCAGCGGCGACGATGCGCTGCGCCTGATCGACAAGCTGGATCCGGACCGCGAACCCGGCCGCCTGACCTTCATCACGCGGATGGGTGCCGGCAACATCCGTGAGAAGCTGCCCCCGATCGTGGAACGGGTCACCGCATCCGGCGCCCAGGTCCTGTGGGTCACCGACCCCATGCACGGCAATACGGTCACCTCGCCGAACGGCTACAAGACCCGCAACTTCGACGACGTCATTGATGAGGTGCGCGGCTTCTTCGAGGTCCACCACGCGCTCGGCACGGTCCCGGGCGGCCTGCACGTTGAGATGACCGGCGACGACGTCGCCGAGTGCCTGGGCGGTGCCGATCCGGTGGACCAGGAGTCCTTCCTGGACCGGTACGAATCGGTCTGCGATCCCCGTCTGAACCACATGCAGTCCCTCGAGATGGCGTTCCTGGTGGCCGGGGCACTCTCCAAGCACTAAACGAAGAGCCCCGCAACAAAAAAGCTCCGCCCGGCTGGTTCAGCCGGGCGGAGCTTTTCTGTGGACCGGGCCCGCGCTGAGCGGGAGACGGGGCCGGGGGACGGCTCCCGAGCCGGCTTCCGGGCCGCCGGAGCCGGACGAGCCCCTGGCCAACGTCAGGCCAGGGTTAAACCACGGTCAGCGTGATCGTCGAACCCTCGGGGACGCTCTTGTTCACCGGATCCTGGGCGCGGACCGTTCCAAAGAATCCGCCCAGGATGTCATCGATCTTGACCTTGAAGCCGAGTTGCTCCAAGGCTTTCTGGGCCTCCGAAGCCTGTTTCCCGATGAAACTTGGCACCTGGACGAGCTTCGGGCCCTTGGAAACGGTCAGGGTCACGGTACCGCCCTTGGTCAGATTGCCGGAAGCCGGGTCCTGCGCCACCACGGAGCCCTTGGGCACCGTGCGGTCGAAGACGGTCTCGGGAGCGACCACGGCTTTCAGGCCGGCGGCGTCGATGGCCTTGACCGCGTCACCCTGCTCCTGGCCGCGCACGTCCGGGACCGGGATGGGTTGCGGGCCCTTGGACACGGTGAGGTCCACGGGGGTGCCGTGCCGGACCGGGTTGCCCCTGCGCGGGGCCTGGGCCAGGACGGTGCCGGCGGGGGCGGACTCATCAAAAGTTTCTGCGATCTGCCCCAGGGCCATGCCCGCGCCGTTGAGGGCCGTCTTCGCCTCGTCCAGGGACTTCCCGGTCAGTTCCGGCAGCGGAAACAGCTCGGGGCCCTTGGAGACCGCCAGGGAGACCGGCTGGAACTTCCGGATGACCTCCCCGGCCGCAGGTTCGGATCCGACCACCAGCCCGGGGGCGACGCCGTCGTCGAAGACGTCCTTGGTGGTGGACTGGAAGCCGGCCGTGCGGAGGAGCTGCTGGGCCTCTGCCACTGTCTTGTTCGCGAGTTCCGGGATCGTGCCGGGGGAGCCCGGACCCATGCCGAAGAACCAGCCCGCGCCGCCGGCCAGCAGCGCCGCGACGACCAGCACGAGGATCCAGAGCAGGCCGCGGCGCCGCGGGCTCCCGTCGCGCAGGCTCCGGACCGGCGTGGCCGCGGCCTTCTGGCGTGCCTTCTCCTCGTCACGGTCCTGCTTGCGCTGTGCCCGCTTGCTGGCAGGAACTGCGGATCCCGGCCCCTGGTGGAACTGCCCCTGGTCAAACTGCCCGCCGGGGTACGGTGCCTCGTCCGGGGCGGACAGCGGGCCGTAGCCGGGGTGGCGCGGGGCCGCGGACATGACGGTGGTCGGGTTGCTGCCTCGGGAAATGAACTCCGTGGGCTGCTGCCGGGCGCCGATGACTTCGGTGGCGCCCTCGACGGTGCGCGGATCAGGGGCCGCCCCGGGGCGCCGGGCCGGCGGACTGGGGGCGGGCGGAACAACCGGCAGTGCCGGACGCGCGCCGGGCGGCTGCAGGTCGAGTTCGGCGTCGCTCAGGTTCGTCCGGATGTGCCGGAGCTCGGAGAGGAGGGCGTTGCCGTCGACGGGGCGTTTGTCGGGGTCATTGGCGGTGCACCACTGGACGAGTTCGTCGATTTCGCCGGCAAGTCCCGGAACCAGCGCCGAGGGTGCGCCGACGGTTGAGTTGACGTGCTGGTAGGCGACCTGGATGGGAACCTCGCCGTCGAACGGCTGCCGGCCGGTGATCATCTCGTAGAGCATGATCCCCACCGAGTAGATGTCACTGCGGGCGTCGGCCTGCCGGCCCAGCACCAGTTCGGGGGACAGGTACGCCACGGTGCCAATCAGGGCCCCGGTGCTGGTCGTCGTCGAGATGGCCCGGGCGAGTCCGAAGTCGCCGAGCTTGATCCGCCCGTCGTCGGCGATCAGCACATTTTCAGGCTTGATGTCGCGGTGAATGAGGCCGGCGTCGTGGGCCGCTCCAAGCCCCTCTACGACCGGATCAATGAGCGCCAGGGCCAGGCGCGGCGGGAGCGCGCCCTTGTCCTTGAGGACATCGCGCAGGGTGTGGCCCCTGATGTACTCCATCACCAGGTAGGCCACCCGGTCATCCTCGCCCTGGTCCAGCACCCCCACGACATGGGGGTGCGACAGCCGGGCGGCGGCCTTGGCCTCGCGGCCCAGGCGGTCAAGGAACTGCGGGTCTCCGGCCATGTGGGGGTGCAGCACCTTCAGTGCCACATCGCGCTCCAGCCGGCGGTCGGTGGCCACATAGACAGTGGACATCCCGCCGCGGGCGAGCCTGGACTGAATCAGGTACCGGCCATCCACCAGAGTGCCAACGAGAGGGTCCGACGAGTAATCCTGCACTATACGATCCTAATCGCTGCACGGATACGGGCCCGAATCGACAAGCGATCCGGGCCCGTATCGTTATGCTCCAGCGCCTGGCCGGCGCGGGTGGTCGCCGCGGCGGCGGCTGTCCGGGGCTCCCTAGCTGAAGGTCTTCTGGTGAGCCTTGATGGACGCCACGTAGAGCTTGGTGTCGTCATACATGCCGTACTTGCTGACCGAGTACTGGCCCTGGTAGTAGCCCGCGATGGCCGTGTCCAGGTCCTCGCTGGTGCGCACCAGCTGGCGGATGATCGCGACGCCGGCAGTGACGTTGTCGTACGGGTCCAGCAGGTTCAGCGGGCGCCCCACGAGGTCTGAAGCCCACTCACCCGAGGACGGGATGACCTGCATGGTGCCGATGGCGTTGGCGGGGGAGACCGAACGGTGGTTGAAGCCCGATTCCTGGTAGGCGAAGGCCAGGGCCAGGGACGGATCGACGCCCATGCGGCGGGCGGTGTCCGCCACGATCGCCTTCATTTCCTCCCGGCTGGGCACCGGTGAGGCGTTCAGCAGGGCCTTGTTCTCGTTGGCCGAGTTGACCACGGCGGCCGGGTAGGTGAAGCCGAGGAAGGTGCTCGGGACGAGCGGCGTCACCGTGGCCGCGGGCGGGGTGGAAGCCGGGGCAATGGACGTTCCCGGAAGCGCGAGCTTCTGGCCGGGGTAGATGATGCTGCTCATCGTCAGCCGGTTGGCGGAGAGGACATCGGCGAGCTTGACGCCGTTCCTGGCCGCAATGCCGGAGAGCGTGTCGCCGGACTTGATGGTGTAGGAACCCGGGGCGGGGGCGGCCGGGGTCGAGGCTGGCGCCACCGGGGCGGGGGCGGCCGGGGCTGACGGCGCGGGCGCTGCAGTGCTGCCGCCGATCTTGATCTGCTGGCCGGGGTAGATGATGGAACCCAGGTTGAGCCCGTTCCAGCCGAAGACCTCGGAGAGCTTGACGCCAAGGCGAGCCGCGATGGCGCCGAGGGTGTCGCCCGATTTTACGGTGTAGACGCTGCCGCCGGCAGCGGCCGCCGTCGGGGCCGGTGCAGCCGGGGCCTGCGGTTCCGGCGCTGCGCCCGGGGCGCCGAGCCTGATCTTCTGCCCGGGGTAGATGATCGTGTTGGCCTGCAGCTCGTTCAACGCCAGGACGGCGTAGGTGTCCAGACCGAACTTGCCGGCAATCCCGCTGATGGTGTCACCGCGGGCGACTGTGTACTCGGCCGGGGCAGCGACCTGGGCGGGACGGAAGGCGGAGGGGACGGCCGACGGGACGGAGCCGGCCGGAATCAGGGCCGAAGCGAGCGGGCGGGCCGACTGGGACTGGGCCTGGGCCTGCATGGCTGCAGCCAGCGTGGCGGGGATGACCCGGGGCCGGGACTCCGCGGCAGCCGGCTGCGCGATCGCCAAAGAAGAAAGAACGACGGCGGGAAGGGCCGCCGTCGTAGCCGCTATCATCGGCAGGCTGTGCCTCGCAGTGGGCTTTGGCGAACGTGACGTCGTCATGGGAAAGGTCCTCTTCTCAGCGGCGAACGCTGCGGGTCTGGCCGGCATTACTCGTGTTAACAGTGTGACTCAAGTGATTACTGTTACAAATGTGGTCTATGTGAATCTCTCATGAATTGGGAATTAGCACAAGAACTGTTTGACATTCCGCAAAGAGGGGTTGCTGGAGTGTCGGGGTGAGCAGCCGGCGACGCGGCCGGAAAGCGGCGCCCGGAGGGTCTGCATTGATACGGGCGGGCGCCGGGCTCCCTTTGCCGGGTGGGTGCCGACTAGGCGGTGAGGCTCCCGGCATGGCAATCTTGATCCGTGAGTAATGTAGAAAGCCTTGTGGGCGAATGGCTGCCCTTGCCCGATGTCGCACAGCTTCTGAACGTTTCGATTACAAAGGTCCATGCGCTCCTTGACGAACGTGCGCTGGCGGCATTGCGGGTCGGTGAGCGCCGGATCCGCTGCGTTCCCGCCGACTTCATCCAGGACGGCCATCCCGTCGACAGCCTTAAGGGGACGATCGTTGTTCTCGCGGACGCCGGCTATTCCGACGAGGAACTCATCACCTGGCTGTTTACCGCGGATGAATCCCTGCGCGGCCGTCCGATCGATGCCCTGCGTGAGGGGCGCAAAACGGAAATCCGGCGCCGGGCGCAGTCCCTGGCCTGGTAGCCGCCGGCGACCTAACAGTTCCTTGCTGGCGCGGTCCTTGATTTACGCAGGCCCCGTACCGTGAATACCGGTGCGGGGCCTGCGTTGTCGGTGCGGCAGGTTTAGGGCGCGGCGGGTTTTGGGGTGCAGCCGGGTTGCGGGCGGCTCAGGCCGCGCGGCTGACCGTGGCCTCGGCCAGCTTCCGGAGCGCCGTCTTGGGCAGTTCGTCCAGCGGCAGGAGATCCAGGGCGGCGAAGGCTGCGCGGCCGAAGTCCTCGATCAGTACTTCGGTCGCCTGGAGTGCGCCGCAATCGGAGATGATCCGGCGGATCTCGTCTACGTCGGCATCCACCAGCCCGGGGCTGCCCAGCTTCGCGTCGATGAAGGCCGACTCGGCAGGGCTGGCCAGGTCCAGGGCGAAGGCGATCAGCACGGTCCGCTTTCCTTCACGGAGATCGTCCCCCGCCGGTTTGCCGGTGGTCACCGGATCGCCGAATACTCCCAGAACGTCGTCGCGGAGCTGGAAGGCCTCGCCCAGCGGGAGGGCGAACGCCGAGTATCCGCGCAGCAGCTCGTCATGGGCGCCGGCCAGGGCGCCGCCCAAAGCCAGCGGATGTTCCGTGGAGTACTTGGCGGACTTGAAACGGATGATGGACTGGGCGCGGCTGACCGCTCCGGCGCGGTCCCGTTTGGGCCCGGCGACTTCCTCGAGGATGTCGAGATACTGACCCGCCATGACCTCGGCGCGCATCAGGTTGAAGATGAGCCGTGCCCGGCTCCCGGAAGCTGCACTCTCCCCGATTTCGGTAAACGACTCCTCGCTGAAGGACAGGCACAGGTCGCCGGTGAGAATAGCGGCAGCGTGGCCGAACCGTTCGCTGTCCAGCGCCCAGCCCTGCGTCTCGTGCAGCTCGCTGAAGCGCCGGTGCACGCTGGGGCCGCCCCTGCGGGTGTCAGAGCGGTCGATGATGTCGTCGTGGATCAGGGCCGCGGCCTGGAAGAGTTCCAGCGCAGAACCTGCGGTCACCACCTCGTTCGCTCCCGCCTCGCCGCCCGCGCCCCGCCAGCCCCAGTAGCACATGAGGGCCCGCATCCGTTTTCCGCCCGTGACCAGGTTCGAGATGGATCCCATCAGCGGATCAATGTCCGGGGAGATCGAGGACATCACAGACTGGCGCGTCGTCAGGAAATCTGTGAGCTTTCCGGCGACGGCGGCAACGAACGCAGCCTGCTCCAGGCGCAACTGCTCCGCGAGCGTCACTTGACGGACTCGGCGGCAACGTTCGCCCCGATGGTGAAGGTGGATACGCCGGCGGATTCCACCACCGAGATGTTGACCGTTTCGTTGTCACCGCGGAGGAAGTCCTTGGACGGCACCGCTCCCACCGTTTCCCCCGGAACCGCCGTAAAGCCCTGGGCAACAAGTTCCTTTGTATAAAAGGCGAGCACCTCGGCCGCGGGAGCGGAGATGCTGCCCACCAGCGCCACGGTCGCGGGTGCCGTGGTCTTGTCAAAGCTGCTGGAAACAACCTTTGCCCCCGGCATCACCGGCAGTAGCTTCTCCGGAAAACCGGGCACCATGGCGCCGACGGTGGCCGACGTGCCGGGTTCGGCGGAGGGGCTGGCCGGCGCCGTAGTCGAAGGCTGGGCCGCGGTTGGCGCAGCCGAAGCCGACGGGGAGCCCGAGGAAGCGGTCCCGGGGTTGGCGGGCGTACATGCGGCCAGGGCCATCAGCGTGCCCGCCGCCAGAACAGCTGCCGCAGCACGTTTGCTCGGTCCAAATACCTTCACAGGGACTTTCCTCCTGGGGTTGACGCCGGATTCAGCCTCCAGTTTAGTCAGTCCCGGGGCATAGGATTGAAGTCGTGCGGCCGGACCAGGATAAACAGCAGCGGGAGCAGCCTCCCCAGGACGCAGCCAGGCGGCCCAGCGAGGCCCACTTGCGCGAGCTCCGGCGAAGCAGCATCATGCACGTGGACATGGATGCATTCTTTGTCTCCGTGGAACTGCGCAGCCGTCCGGCACTCGTCGGCAAACCCGTCATCGTGGGTTACCCCGCCGACCGTTCCGTCGTACTGTCCGCCTCCTACGAAGCGCGGCGCTTTGGCGTCAAGTCCGCCATGCCGATGGTGGTTGCCATGCGGATGTGTCCCTCCGCCGTCGTGATCGAGCCCCGGCACAAGCTTTACTACGAGGTTTCAGGCCAGATCATGGACATCTTCGGTTCGATTACCGAACTCGTGGAGCCCCTCAGCGTGGACGAGGCCTTCCTCGACGTCGGGGGAGCGATCCGGCGGCTGGGTCCGCCCCGCCGGATCGGTGAACTCATCCGCACCCGTGTCCGCAGCGAGCTGGGCATCACCGCCTCCGTGGGGATTGCCGCCAGCAAGTTCGTGGCGAAGATTGCTTCCACCCGGTGCAAGCCGAACGGGCTCCTGCTCATCGGCCCGGAAGAGACGGTCCCGTACCTGCACAGCCTGCCGGTCAGTGCCCTCTGGGGTGTCGGGGCCAAGACCGTCGAGGTGCTCTCACGGATGGGCATCCGGACCGTCGCGGACGTCGCGGCCTCCCCGCTGCCGTCACTTCGGAAGGTGCTCGGCGCTTCCGGGGAACACGTTTACCGCCTGTCGTGGGGGATTGACCCCCGCCCGGTAACCCCGGTCCGGCTGGAGAAAAGCATCGGCGCGGAAGAGACCTTCGCGGTGGACACCGCGGACGAGGCGCTGCTGCACCGGGAACTGCTGCGCCTCTCGCACCGGACGGCGGAGCGGCTCCGCAGCGCCGGCATGCACGCCCGGACCGTCGCCCTTAAGCTGCGCTATGCGGATTTCTCCACGATCACCCGCAGCCGGACGGTCAGCACCCCGATCGACAGCGCCCAACTGCTGTACGCCGTCGCCGTCCAGCTGCTCGAATCAGTCGGCGACCGCCCCATGACCGTCCGTCTGGTGGGGATCAGGGCCGAACAGCTCGAGGAGGCCGCCCAGGCGCCGCTGCAGCTGAGCCTTGACCGCAGGGATGACAACTGGCGCGCCGCCGAGCAGGTCCTGGACCAGGTGACCCGCAAATTTGGCACCAAATCGGTGCTTCCGGCCCGGCTGCTGGACCCCGGGGGCAACCCGGGCTGACCCCGGGGTTCCCGCTCACTCCTGGATGAAGTCAAGAGGACGTTAGGCATCTTTCAGAACAGGGCGCGACAAACTATCCTTATTTATACGTAGATTTAGTACGACTGGATCGAGCGTTCGGACTAATGCATGACCAGCTGATCGCCCCGGAAGGGGTTGTGGAATCCCAAATTCGACCAACGACGGCCATTGGGAACCACACGGGAATCCCGCACGTTGTGGGTTTAGTGACACTGGCCGCGTCAGTCTGGACGTTGGCCTACTTAAGGAGGTCGTGATGCCGCTCTCGGAGCACGAACAGAAGTTGCTGGAGCAACTTGAGAAGCAGCTGCATGAAGACGATCCCAAGTTCGCCAGCACCATGGGCTCGGACGCGGGACGTTCATTCTCAACCCGCCATCTGGTGATCGGCGTCCTGGCCACCCTCGCCGGCGTCGTGCTACTGCTCTTTGGCGTGACGATCCAGAGCATCTTCGTAGGAGTCCTGGGCTTCGTCGTGATGGGCGCGGGCGTGTACTACGCAACCATGCGTGGTGCGGCCGCGGGCAAAGCCAAAGCCGCAGGGGCAGCCCGGAAGTCCGGGAAGCCCAGGAGTTCGTTCATGAGCAATCTCGAGGAACGCTGGGACGAGAGGCACCGCGGGGAGTCCTGACCGCCCGGCCGGCGCACCCGCGCTCCAGAACCCGACCTCCAGCCCCCGCGCCCCACTTTCCACCACGGCTGGACCCACGTGGCACAAAAGACCCGCTTCGGCGGGTCTTTTGCCGTTAACGACGGCAGAACACGCGTTCTTCGCCGGACAGGGCGCCGCAGCGCCCTCCTCCAATGCCCTCCCCGGGCCCTCCCCGGGCCCTCCCCGGGCCCTCCCCGGGCCCTGCCCGGACCCGCCGGCCCCTTCCGGGCCCCCGCGCGCAGCCCGCCCGCCGCGGTCCCCGGCGATCCCTCCACTGCGCGCCACCAGGCCTGGTTCCCCGCCATTGCAGGGAGCCGGGCCCGGCTTGCAGCACAAATTGACGCAGAAACGTTCGGCGTGTCGTTGACTGTGGAGGGATGTGGAGTAATGTGGAGGACGTAAGAGGGTAGTGGCAGCACGGGGGACGTTGGGCTTCCTGCGAACAGACGGGCGGTGGGCCGTGTTTCTCGGCACACATTCGCCGCGCCTGGACGAAAAAGGTCGAATCATCCTTCCCGCGAAGTTCCGAGAGGAGCTTGCCGGCGGCCTGGTGCTCACAAGGGGCCAGGAACGCTGCATCTACGTCTTCAGTGAGGCGGAGTTCGGCCGGGTTCACGAGCAAATGCGGGAGGCTCCACTCTCCAGCAAGCAAGCTCGCGACTATATCCGGGTCTTCCTCTCGGGAGCCTCCGATGAAGTACCTGACAAGCAGGGGCGCGTGACGATTCCGCCGGCGCTCCGGGAGTACGCAGGGCTCGGAAGGGAACTGGCCGTCATTGGTGCAGGAACCCGTGCCGAGATCTGGGACGCCCAGGCCTGGAACGAGTACCTCGCTGAGAAGGAAACGGCCTTCTCGGAGACCGACGACGCAATACCGGGGATCTTCTGAAGCCCCACACGCACCAAGCAGCACTGCACGATTCTTGATTGAGATCTCCAGCCGCCCATCCGGCTGTTTTCCTGGCTCACTTCCCCGGAGCCAGGCTGACGCAGGATAGGCGCGGATGGGGATCTGGATTAAGAAGCGGCACGCGCAGCGAGCAGCCGCACTCCAACGAATCAGCCGGACAATGAAAGGACGCAGGCATGACGGACCCTGACCAGTCGAAGCCTACGTCCGAACGCCATGTACCGGTCCTCAAGGACCGGTGCATCAATTTGTTGGCACCTGGGTTCGAAGCGGCGCGCAGCCGGGGCGAGACCCCCGTGGCCATTGACGCAACCCTGGGCATGGGCGGCCACGCCGAGGCGATGCTGCAGCGCTTCCCGGATCTGCACCTGATCGGCATCGACCGTGATGAGGAAGCCCTGGCCCTCGCCGGGGAGCGTCTCCAGCCCTACGCCAACCGGATCGACCTCGTTCACGCCGTGTACGACGAAATCCCCGAGGTCCTGGCGGACCTCGGTTTCGACGAAGTCCACGGAGTCCTGATGGACCTCGGAGTCTCCTCGCTCCAGCTGGACGAACGGGAGCGGGGTTTCGCCTACTCCTTCGACGCGCCGCTGGACATGCGGATGGACACGAGCCGCGGCCAGACCGCCGCCGACGTCGTCAACAACTACAGCGAAGAGGATCTGGTCCGGATCATCCGGAAATGGGGCGAAGAGAAGTTTGCCGGCCGCATCGCCAACCGGATCGTCACCGCACGCTCCGCGAAGCCCTTCACCACCACGGGTGAGCTCGTGGAACAGATCCGCGGAGTGGTACCCGCCGGCGCGGCAAAAACCGGGGGACACCCCGCAAAGCGCACTTTCCAGGCGCTCCGGATCGAGGTCAACGAAGAGCTGGACGTCCTGGAACGTGCCATCCCCGCGGCCATCAACGCGATCGCCGTCGGCGGCCGCGTGGTCGTGATGTCCTACCACTCGCTGGAGGACAAGATCGTCAAGGGCTTCTTTCAGGCCGGATCCAAATCCTCCGCACCACTGGGTTTCCCGGTGGAACTGGAAGAGCACAAGGCGGAGCTGAAATCCCTGACGAAGGGCACCGAGGTGCCCACCGCCGCCGAAATCGCCGAGAACCCACGCGCCGCATCCGCCCGGCTCCGCGCCGTGGAACGCATCAAAGCCAGGAGGGCCGCATGAGCACCGCAGCTGTCAGCAGATTCCCCGTTGCCACAGAAGCGACGGCCCGCGCCCTGCCCGGGATCACCCCCGGCACCGGCCCCGACCGGAAGGCGCGCACCCCGCTCTCGCTGGTGCGCTCAGCCCCGCGCAAACGCCGCGCCCCGTTCGTCGTGCTCTGTTTCGGCCTCCTCGCCGTAGCACTGATGGCGGTGCTGGTCCTCAACATCTCCGTCTCCACGGCGCAATACCAGCTGGTGCAGCTGCGGAGCGAGCAGTCCACGCTGACGAAGCAGAACCAGGACCTGACCCAGCAGGTGCAGAACTTCGACGCCCCGCAGAACCTGGCCGCCAAGGCCACCGAACTGGGCATGGTGGCTTCCACGGCCAAGGGCCAGATCGACCTCTCCACCCTGAAGGTCAGCGGCAAGGCAAAGCCCGCGGTGAAGGGCGACGCCCCGGGCGCCGTCATCGCCGCACCGGCTGTGGCCGGACAACTCGTCGTCGTTCCGCCCGCGACCGTCAATGAGCCGCTCGCGAACCGCAAGCCCGCCGCCGAGGCAGCCACCGCGCCGGCCGCGGCAGCAGCCGTACCCGCCGCCGTGCCGGTTCCGCCGGCTGTCGAACTCCACGGGGGCTCGGTCCCGGCCCCCGCGCAGAAGGTCCCGGGAAAGTAACGCAGGACGGACCACCAGCCAGGCAAGCAGCAAGGACACATCGTGGCAAAGAACACCGGCAGGGCACGCAAGGCGAAAGCGCCAAGCGCGACCCTGCGGCTGCGGCTGGGCCTCGGCGTCATGCTGGCGCTCCTGCTCGTCGTCGGCGGAAAGCTGTTTTTGGTCCAGGGCCTAGACGTCGGGGGCATGGCCGAAGCCGCACTCCAGAACAGGCTCACCCCCGTCGAACTCCCGGCCGAGCGCGGCAGCATCCTCGATGCCAACGGCGCCGTCCTGGCCAGCAGTGTGATCCGCTACAACGTTGTGGTGGACCAGAGAGTCAACACCAAAACCGAGTCGTTCCGCCGGTTCGATGAGGGCAAGGATGAGCTGGTCAAAGTCTCCCGCGACCAGGGCATCTCCGAGCTTGCCACGCTGCTGGGTATGGACATGGCCGCGGTCAAGGAGGCACTCACCGGGGACAAGCCGTACTACATCGTGGCCAAGGACCTCAAGCCTGACGTCGAGGACCGCATCTCCAAACTGCAGATCCCCGGCATCGTCACCGTGGGCACCACTAAGCGGGTCTACCCCAACGGCTCGGTGGCCGGCGGGATTGTCGGCTTCCTGAAGGACGGCACCACCGGACAGGCCGGCCTTGAGCAGACCCAGGACGAGATCCTCCGGGGCACCCCCGGCAAACGGCTCTTCGAAATCGGCGCCGACGGGCTGCGCATCCCGGTCGGAGTGGACCAGTTGACCCCCGCCGTCAATGGCAAGGACCTCAAGCTCACCCTCAACTCGGACCTGCAGTACTTCGCCCAGCAGGCGATCCAGAGCCAGAAAGACAAGCTCAGCGCCGAATGGGGCGTCATAGTCGTCTCCGATGTCAAGACCGGCAACATCATCGCCATGGCGGACACCAACTCCCCGGACCCCAACGACCCGGGCAAGTCCGACCCCAAGGACCGCGGCGTCCGCGCCGTCACAGCAGCCTACGAGCCCGGTTCGGTGGAGAAAATGATCACCGCCGCAGCCGCGATCGAAGAAGGCACCGCCCACCCGCTGGATCACATCACCGTTCCGCCGACCTACACCGTCGACGGCCAGACCTTCACCGATGCTTTTGTCCACGGCACCGAGGAACGGACCCTGGCCGGCATCATCGGCTACTCCATGAACACCGGCACCGTAATGGTGGGCGAGCGGCTCAGCAAGGAGAAGCGTCACGACTGGCTGCAGAAGTTCGGCATCGGCGAGGCGCCGGACATCGGGCTGCCCGCAGAATCCCCCGGCATCCTGACGCCGGCCGATCAATGGGACGGCCGGCAGCAGTACACCGTCCTCTTCGGCCAGGGCGTGGCCCAGTCGACCCTCCAGACTGTCCGCGCCTACCAGAGCATCGCCAACGGCGGCGTCATGCTCCAGCCGAGGCTGATTGACAGCTACATCAACCCGGACGGCACCGAGGAGAAGGTCCCGGCCCAGGCGCCCCGGCAGATTGTCACCAAGGACACTGCCCAACAGGTCCGCGACATCCTGGAGAGCGCCGTGACCGAGGGCGAAATCAAGGACGCCGCGATAGACGGCTACCGGGTAGGGGCGAAGACCGGAACATCAGAATCGCCCTGCGACGACGGCAAGTCCGGCTTCTGCGGCTACACCGCTTCCATGGTGGGAATGGCGCCGATGGACGATCCGCGGTTTATTGTTGAAGTGGTCCTGCAACGGCCCAAGGGCAGCATCTACGGAATCACCAATGGTCCGGTGTTCCGTTCGGTGATGAGCCAGACGCTGCGCACGTTTAACGTCGAGCCTTCCACCGGTGAGCCCGTCCGGCTGCCGCAGTACGTCAAATAGCACCCGTTCCACCCAGCACCCGGCGTCACGAACCAGTGCCAAACCACAGTGCCTGCGGGCCGGAGCACGCCTCCGTGCGCAGCGCAAGATCCACTAGCACCACAACGGAGACCCACTTGTCAGAGCTCAACGCCCCCGGCGCTTCCGCGCCGTCCGGCCAGGACTCCACCCAGGGCTTCCGGCCCACTGCGGTTGCCGCAGTGCCGCTGGCAACCATCGGTGAGTCGATCGGCGTCGTCGTTCCAGGGGCGTCCGGCTCCGTTGCCGTAACGGGGATCTCCCTGAATTCCCGGACGGTCCAGCCGGGGGACCTGTACGTTGCCTTGCCCGGCGCCACCCGCCACGGGGCCGACTTCACCTCCCAGGCAGTGGAGGCGGGCGCGGCCGCTGTGCTGACGGACGACGCCGGCGCGCGCCTGCTGGCGTTCTCCCACGACATTCCGGTCCCCGTGCTGCTGGCCCGGGAACCCCGCGCCCTCGTGGGCGGACTGGCCGCCCTGATCTACCGGAGCCGGCCGGACGACGCACCCGCTCCGGTCCTGTACGGCGTAACGGGCACCAACGGCAAGACCACGACCACGTACTTCATCAACGCCCTCCTGCAGGCCCTCGGGAAGCGGACCGGGCTGATCGGCACCATCGAGATCCTGGCCGGCGGAGAACCGATTCCCAGCCTCCTCACGACCCCTGAATCCACCGATGTCCACGCCCTGCTGGCCCTGATGCGCGAACGCGGCCTCGACGCTGCCTCCATGGAGGTCTCCTCGCACGCCGTCTCGTTCCACCGGGTGGACGGGGTCGCGTTCGACGTCGCCGGCTTCACCAACCTGACCCAGGACCACCTCGACCTGCACGGTTCCATGGAGGAGTACTTCCGGACCAAGGCGAGGCTCTTCACCCCCGGGCGGGCCCGCAGCGCCGTCGTGACGGTGGACGACGACTGGGGTGTGAAGCTTGCCGCGGCGGCGGAGATTCCCGTGACGACTCTGGCCACTGCCCAGCCGGCCGGCGCGGGAAACGGTGCGGCCTCCGGAGCGGACTGGACCGTTGTCCGCCCCGTCCCGCGCGGCCTCGGCACGGATTTCGTGCTCCGCCACCGCGACGGCGCGGAACTGCGTGTCCACACCGGCCTGCCCGGCAGCTTCAACGTGGCGAACGCCGCGCTGGCCACCGTCATGGTGCTCGCGGGCGGGCACGAGGCCGCCGCTGTCCAGGCCGCCCTCGACGCCGGCGACCCCTTCACCGTTGCGGTCCCCGGCCGGATGCAGCTCGTCTCGACAGCCCCCGCGGCGGTGGTCGACTTTGCCCACAACCCGGACGCCCTGGCCCGTGCCCTCGAAGCCGTGCGCTCCCCGGAGCCCGGATCCCGGGTGATCATCGTCTTCGGCGCCACCGGACAGCGCGACCAGGGCAAGCGGCCCGCCATGGGTGCCATCGCCGCGCGCCTGGCCGACACCGTCATTGTCACCGACGACGACCCGCACGACGAGGACGCCGCGGGGATCCGGGCAGGCGTCCTGGCGGGCGCGGTGGAGGCCAAGGAACGCGGGGGCCTGGGCTGCCGCATCATCGAAGTCTTCCCCCGCGATGCCGCCATCCGGGAGGCCGTGGAACTCGCGGGCCCGGCCGACACCATCCTCGTCGCAGGACGGGGCCACGAAATTTGGCAGGAAGTCAAGGGTGTCAACCTCGCCCTTGACGACAGGGTGGAGCTCCGCTCTGCCTTGACAGCTCGGGGATTCACCGTTCTCGAAGACCAGCGGATAGAGTCCTAAACCGAGATGATTGCATTTACCGCGGCGGAAATCGCCGATCTAACCAGCGGCCGGCTGGCCGCCGAGCCGGGGATTATCCCCGGCTCCGTGGTCACCGACTCCCGGGAAGCCACACCGGGTTCCCTCTACGTGGCCAAGCCGGGGGAGACGGCCGACGGCCACGACTTCGTGGGCGCGGCCTTCGAACGCGGAGCAGTGCTGGCACTGGTCGAGCACGACGTCGCGGACGGCGCCGGGCGAACCTACCCCGCCGTCGTTGTCCAGGACTCGGTCCTCGCGATGGGCGCACTGGCCGCCGAAGCCGTCCGGCGGATCCGCGCCAGCCGCGCGGCCGCCGGCGAGCCACTGACCGTGATCGGCATTACCGGCTCCGCCGGCAAGACCACCACCAAGGACCTGCTGGCCGGGATCCTGGCCGGCGAAGGCCGGACCGTTGCCCCGCAGGGTTCCTACAACGGCGAAGTCGGGGTCCCGCTCACCGTCTTCAAGGCCGACGCCGACACCCGTTACCTCGTGATTGAGATGGGCGCCACGGGCGTGGGCCACATCAGCTACCTCGCGGAGATGGTGCGCCCCGACATCGGAGTTGTTCTGGGGGTCGGCACGGCCCACGCCGGCGAATTTGGCGGCGTGGAGAACATCGCCCGGGCCAAGGGCGAGCTCGTCGAAGCCCTGCCTGCCGCCGGCACCGCCGTACTCAACCTGGACGACGCCCGCGTCGCGGCGATGGCCGCGCGTACGCGGGCCACGGTGCTGGGCTATTCTGCCCTGCCCGCCCGCGGCGGCCTGGACGACGAAGTCGTAGCTACCACAGCCGGTGCAGAGCGGGTCCGGGCCGAGGGCGTCGAGCTCAACGCCGACGGCCACCCCGAATTCGAACTTTTCCTGCCGGGCGGGAGTGCCGGGTACCACGTCGCAGCCAAGCTGATCGGCGCCCACCACATCGCCAACCTGCTGGCAGCAGCGGCGGCGGCGCACGCCGCCGGCGTCCCCGCCGACCGGATCGCAGCCTCCCTCAGCACCCAGACGGCCGCCAGCCGCTGGCGGATGGAACGCACCGAACGGGCCGACGGCGTCACGGTCATCAACGATGCGTACAACGCCAACCCGGAATCGATGCGCGCCGCCCTGCGGACCCTCGCCGACCTGGGCAGGGGCCGCCGGACCTGGGCCGTGCTCGGGGCCATGCTCGAACTTGGCCCGGACTCCATCCGCGAGCACATGGCTGTTGGCACCCAGGTGGTCCGGCTCAACATCTCCCGGCTTGTCGTGGTGGGCCGCGAGGCCCGGTCGCTCTACGTCTCCGCCGTCAACGAGGGGTCCTGGGGCAACGAGTGCGTCTTCGCCGAGACAGCGGAGGAGGCCTACGAACTGTTGCGGGCCGAGCTTGAACCCGGCGACCTCGTGCTATTCAAGTCGTCCAACAGCATCGGGCTGCGCCATCTGGGCGATCGGATAGCATTACCCCCACAGGCCCCCGGGACCGCCGCCGGCCCCGACGAGGGAAGGGCTGCCGGGAGCGCCGCTGGAACCGCCACTGAAGGAACCGCCACTGAAGGGAGTGCGTTGCTGTGATTGCACTGCTGATGGGCGCCGGACTGGCCCTGCTGTTTTCCTTCCTGGGCACTCCGCTCTTCATCCGTTTCCTGGTCCGCAAGAGCTACGGCCAATTCATCCGGGATGACGGACCCACATCGCACCACACCAAGCGCGGCACCCCCACGATGGGCGGCACGGTCGTGGTCCTGGCGGTGCTCGCCAGCTACGCCATCACGCATCTCGTCATGTGGCTGATGAACCCGGAGTCGCCGGGCCCGTCCGCCTCGGCCCTGCTGCTCCTGTTCCTGATGGTCGGGATGGGGCTCGTCGGCTTCCTGGATGACTTCATCAAGATTTCCAAGCAACGAAGCCTGGGCCTGAACGCCAAAGCCAAGCTGATCCTGCAGGCCGCCGTCGGCATCATCTTCGCGGTCCTCGCCCTCTATTTCCCGGACGAGAACGGCGTGACGCCCGCCTCCTACCAGATCTCCCTGGTCCGCGACATCCCGTGGTTGAACCTGGCCTTCGCCGGCACCGTCATCGGCGCCATCCTCTTCGTGCTCTGGTCGAACCTGATCATCACCGCCGCCACCAACGGAGTGAACCTCACCGACGGCCTCGACGGCCTGGCCGCCGGTGCCTCCATCATGGTCTTCGGCGCCTACACCCTGATGGGGATCTGGCAGAGCAACCAGTCCTGCGGTTCGCCGCGGCAGGCCGGCGCCGGCTGCTACACCGTCCGCGACCCCCTGGACCTGGCCCTGCTCGCCGCCATCCTCAGCGCGGCGCTGGTCGGCTTCCTGTGGTGGAACACCTCACCTGCCAAGATCTTCATGGGCGACACCGGCTCACTTGCGATCGGCGGCGCCGTCGCCGGCTTCGCCATCCTGTCCCGGACCGAACTGCTCCTCGCCTTCATCGGCGGCCTCTTCGTCCTGATCACCCTCTCGGTGATCATCCAGGTCGGCTACTTCAAGATCACCAAGGGCAAACGATTCTTCAAAATGGCCCCGCTCCAGCACCACTTTGAACTCAAAGGCTGGGCAGAGGTCACCGTCGTCGTCCGGTTCTGGATCCTGTGCGGACTCTTCGTCGCCGCCGGACTGGGCATCTTCTACGCCGAATGGGTGGTACTGCTGTGACCGGTCCAATTCCCGCGCCCCTCACCACCTCACCCCGGCTGGAAAACCTTGTCAGCTGGGACTCCGACTGGGCCGGCCTGCGGGTCGTCGTCACCGGAATCGGGGTTTCCGGGTTCGCCGCCGCTGACACGCTGATCGAACTCGGCGCCCGCGTGGTCGTGGTGGACGCCGCCACCGGCCCCACGGCCGAGGCCCAGGCGGATACGCTGCGGATCGTCGGGGCCGCAGGGGTCCTGCTCGGCGAGGACGCCGTGGAAACCGTTCCCAAATTCGACGGCGCCAAGCCGGACCTGATTGTCACCTCCCCGGGGTGGCGGCCGGACCAGGCCCTGCTCGCCGCCGCGGCGAGGGCCCACATCCCGGTCTGGGGCGATGTCGAACTCGCGTGGCGGGTCCGCGAACGCAAAGGACGCAAGACCGCGGACTGGCTCACCATTACCGGCACCAACGGGAAGACCACCACCGTCGGGATGACCGAATCGATGCTGCAGGCCGCAGGACTGAAGGCCATCGCCGTCGGCAACGTCGGCACACCCATCCTTGATGCCCTGCGCGATCCGGTGGACTACGACGTCTTCGCCGTCGAGCTCTCCAGCTTCCAGCTGCACTGGTCCCACTCCGTTTCGCCGGTGGCGAGTGTCTGCCTGAACGTCGCCGAGGACCATGTCGACTGGCACGGCTCCTACGCCTCCTACCTGGCGGACAAGGCAAAGGTCTACGAGCACACCCAAAAGGCGTGCATTTACAACGCGGAGCAGATCGAAACCGAACGCATGGTGGAGGACGCCGACGTCGTCGAGGGCTGCCGGGCAGTCGCCTTCACCACCGTCACGCCGGCCATCAGCATGCTCGGCGTCGTCGAAGGACTCCTCGTGGACCGCGCCTTCATCGCCGAACGCAAGGACAGCGCCGCCGAACTGGCTTCCGTTTCGGACCTCGGGACCGTGGCCCCGCGCCACATGGTGGCCAACGCCCTCGCCGCGGCAGCCCTGGTCCGCGCCTACGGCGTGGAGCCGGCTGCGGTCCGCAAGGGCCTGCTGAACTATCTTCCGGGGGACCACCGCATCCAGCTCGTGGCCCGCCACAACGGTGTCCTCTGGGTCGATGACTCCAAAGCCACCAACCCGCATGCCGCCTCGGCGTCCCTTTCCGCCTTCGAGAACGTTGTCTGGATCGCCGGGGGACTGTCCAAAGGCGTGAGCTATGACGCGCTTGTCCACGAGCACGCCCGCCGGCTCAAGGCCGTCGTCCTGATCGGGGCAGACTCCAGAGATCTCCTTTCCGCGCTGCGGCGACACGCGCCCGATGTCCCAGTGATCGGGGAGGGGAAGGGCGAAACTGAAGAGGTGCAGACTGCCGGGACGGCCCGCGCCGTAGCAGGCCCCTCGCCGATTTTCAGCGAAACTGTGATGGCCCAGGCCGTTGCGTCGGCGGCGCAGCTGGCCGCCTCCGGGGACACTGTGCTCCTGGCCCCGGCGGCTGCGTCCATGGATCAGTTCTCTTCCTACGCTCACCGTGGCGACGCCTTCATCGAAGCTGTCCGCGAGCTCGTGGAAGGGCAGGCTCAGACCAGCGAGGAGTAACAATGGTCAGCACGCCCACACGTAACCCCGCGGCCACACCGGCCGCGGCAAAGCCGCACACCGCGAAGGCGCCGGCAGCAAAAGCATCAGGGGCCACGGCCCAGAACGGCCCGCAACGGGCCGGCCGCAGGATCCGGGACTGGTACCGGGGATTCTGGTCCGCGCTGGAAGGCTCGGGCAAGTCCCGCAACGGCTCCACGTACTACCTGATCCTGGGCTCCACGATCGCACTGACGGCAATCGGCATCCTCATGGTGCTTTCCGCCTCCAGCGTCGAGGCCATCGCCGCCGGAGAATCGCCCTACACCGCCGCCCTCAAACAGGGGATGTTCGCCGGAATCGGCCTCTTCTGCATGTTCCTGCTCTCGCGGGTCAATGTGGTGTGGCTCAAGCGCGGAGCGTGGATCGCCATCATCGCGGCGTTCGTGCTGCTGGTGCTGGTCCTCCTCGTCGGCCGCAGCGCCCTCGGCAACCAGAACTGGATCGACGTCGGCCCCTTCACCTTCCAGCCTTCCGAGGCGGCCAAACTGGCGCTTGCCCTGTGGATGGCCACGGTGCTGGACCGCAAGGCCAAGCTGCTGTCCCAGACCAAGCACGCCCTGATCCCGGTGGTGATCCCCGGCGCCGCCGGAGTGATCGGACTCATCCTCTTGGGCAACGACCTCGGCACCGCCATGATCGTCATGATGATCACGGCGGCCGCCCTGTTCTTTGCCGGGGTGCGGCTGTACCTGTTCGGCATCGCCGGGGTCGTCCTCGCCGCGGGCACGATCGTCCTGGCCATCACCAGCCCCAACCGGGTCTGCCGCATCCTGTCCTGGACCGGGCAGACCTGCGCCGACGGCTCCGACGTGAACTACCAGTCCACCAACGGCCTGTATGGCCTCGCTTCCGGCGGATGGTTCGGCGTGGGACTGGGCCAGAGCCGGCAGAAGTACAGCTGGATCCCGGAAGCCCACAATGACTTCATTTTCGCCATCATCGGCGAGGAACTCGGACTGGTGGGAACCTTCGTGGTCCTGATCCTCTTCGCCATCCTCGGCACCGCCATCTACCGGGTTGTCGTCGCACAGAAGGACATGTTCCATCGCGTCCTGGCGGGCACCATCATGGTCTGGCTGCTCGGCCAGGCGACGGTCAACATGGCCGTGGTCACCGGCCTGGCCCCCGTGATTGGCATCCCGCTCCCGTTCATCTCCTACGGCGGCTCGGCGCTGCTGATGTCGCTGTGCGCGATCGGCGTAGTCTTGTCCCTGGCCCGGGCCCAAATGGCGCCCGGCCTGCAGCCCAAGCGGCTGTTCCGGTTCGGCCCAGCCGGGCTCGCAGCAACCCTGCGGAAGCGGAGCGCCGCACGCGGCGCAGCCCGGAACGAGGCAAGGAACCCGGCCGCCGGGGCCAAAGCCCGCCGAACACCGGCCACACGAACTCCCGCCGCCGGGACCCCTGCCCCCAGAACACCTGCACGAAAGCGTAAATAGGCCTCCATGAACACCGAGCAGTCATTGTCCGTCGTCCTCGCCGGCGGCGGAACAGCCGGGCATATCAGCCCGCTCCTGGCCATCGCGAACGCACTCCGGGAGGCCCGCCCCGGCGTCCGGCTCCTGGCCGTCGGCACGCCCGCCGGGATGGAAGCCCGGCTGGTTCCGGCCGCAGGCCTGGACCTCGCCACGATCAGCAGGGTGCCGTTCCCGCGCCGGCCGTCGCTGGACCTGCTGCGGCTCCCCGGCCGGCTGCTCCACGCCGTGAAACAGGCCGGCGACATCCTCGACGAGGCCAAAGCCGACGTCCTGGTCGGTGTCGGGGGGTATGTCTGTACCCCGCTGTACCTCGCCGCCTGGCGCCGGAAGATCCCCATTGTCATCCACGAGGCGAACACCCGCCCGGGTCTGGCGAACCGGGTGGGGGCCCGGCTCGGCGGACACGTTGCCGTGGCCTTCGCCGCAACCCGGCTGGGCGCCTCCCGCCACGTTGGCATGCCGATGCGGACGGAAATCTCCGGTCTCGACCGGAGCGCCGCCCGGACCGAAGCCCGGGCAGCCCTCGGCCTCGACCCGCAGCGTCCGGCCCTGATTGTCACCGGGGGCTCCTCGGGCGCCCAGAGCATCAACCGCACCATCGCGGCGTCGGTCGGCCTCCTTGCAGAGGCCGGCATCCAGACCCTGCACCTCACGGGACGCGGCAAGGCAGTCCACGACGCCGACGGCAAGCCGCTCGCGGCCCCCGGCTACCAGCAACGCGAGTACGTTGACGGAATGGAAACGGTGTACGCTGCGGCGGACCTGCTGCTGGCGCGCGCCGGCGCCGCCACGGTCTGCGAGGTCGCCGCCGTCGGCCTTCCTGCCGTCTTCGTTCCGCTGCCGATCGGCAACGGCGAGCAGGCGCTCAACGCCGCCGGGCTCGTCGCGGCTGGCGGCGCCCTGGTGGTGGACGACAGCACCTTTTCGCCGGAGTGGGTCCGCGGGCACATCGTCCCACTGCTGCAGGACACGGACCGGCTCGCCCGGATGGCGGCCAGCGCGGAACGGCTCGGCATCAGGGACGCCGACCGGCGCATGTCCAGTCTCGTCCTTGAAGCGGTGGCGTCCGCGAAGGCAAAACCCGTAAAGCACAGCAGGAAGCGGTAGTGGAATGACCCAGCCCGAACACCAGCACACCTCCCGGACGGCCCGCACCGCGAAGTCCCTCGGCCGGGTGCACTTCATCGGCATCGGCGGCGTGGGAATGTCCGCCGTGGCCCGCATCCTGGTGGCCCGCGGCTTGCCGGTCAGCGGCTCCGACGCTAAGGACCTGCCGGTCATGGCCGATCTGGCAGCGGCCGGGGCGCGGATCTGCGTTGGCTACACCGCCGCCAACCTGGGTGACGCCCAGAGCGTGGTCGCCGGCTCCGCCATCCGCCCGGACAATCCCGAGCTGGCTGCGGCCATGGCCGCCGGACTGCCCGTCTTCCACCGCTCGGAGGCACTCGCGGCCGCCATGGCGCAGGACACCGCCGTGACCGTGGCCGGCACGCACGGCAAGTCCACCACGACGTCGATGATCACCGTCCTCCTGCAGGGCGCCGGCCTGGACCCCTCCTTCGCCATCGGCGCCAACGTCCCGGCTCTGGGCGTCAACGCCGCCAGCGGCAGCACGCCGATCTTCGTGGCGGAAGCCGACGAATCCGACGGGTCCTTCCTGAACTACAGCCCGCAGATCGCCGTCGTCACCAATGTCGAACCGGACCACCTCGACTACTACGGCACCGCCGAGGCCGTCTACGCCTCCTTCGACCGGTTCACCGCGCTGCTCCCGCCCGACGGTGTGCTCGTGGCCTGCGCGGATGACGCCGGAGCCAGGGCCCTGGCAACGCGGACCCTCGAGCGTGGCAACACGCGCGTCGTGCTCTACGGCACCAGCGATGACGCCCAGATTGTGCTGCACGACGGCGGCCCGGGGGAGGTGTCCATCTCCACCCCCGCAGGACGCTTCAGGCTCGATCTGCACGTTCCCGGGCGGCACAATGCCCTCAACGCCGCCGCGGCCTTCGCTGTCGCCCTGGAACTGGGCGTCGACGCCGCCGTTGCCGCCGGCGCCCTGGCCCACTTCACCGGAGCGTCCCGGCGCTTCGAATTCAAGGGGGAGGGCCGCGGCGTCCGGGTCTACGACGATTACGCCCACCACCCCACGGAGGTGCGCGCAGCCCTGTCCGCGGCGCGGTCGGTGGCCGGTGGGCACAAGCTGCACGTCCTCTTCCAGCCGCACCTGTTTTCGCGGACCCGGGAATTCGCCGAAGAGTTCGCCACGGCGCTCAACGCCGCCGACACCGCCTTGGTCCTGGACATCTATCCGGCCCGCGAGGACCCGATCCCGGGCGTCACCAGCCAGCTGATCGCCGCCCACCTGGGATCGGGCGGTCGGCTCGTCGGACCGGGCGATGAGGCCGTGCAGGCAGTGGTGGCCGCCGCCGCGCCCGGGGACATCGTGCTCACGGTCGGAGCTGGCGACGTCACGGCCTACGGGCCACTGATCGTCGCAGCCCTGAACAGCGGAGCCCCCCGTGCCTAGCACCCGACGTCCCAGCTACCGTACCGGTGCACGCCGGCCGGCGTCGGCGCCCGGGGACCCGGCGTCGTCCGATGTCATCTCGGCGTCCAAGGACGGCGGCGCGGCCACCACCGCAGCTGCCCCCGCCGCCGGAAGCAAACAGGAGGCGCCGCCGGCCCGGGACAATGTGCTGTCCTTTCCCGAACCCAAGGCCAAGCGGCGCAGGCGCATCCGCCAGGGCATCATTGGTTCCCTGGCCGTGCTGGTCGCGGCGGTCATCGCCGCGGCGGTGTACTCGCCCGTCCTGGCGTTGCAGACGGTCACTGTCCAGGGCACCAAACTGCTGAGCGCGGAGCAGGTCCAGACGGCCCTTGAACCGCTGCACGGCAAGCCGCTGCCGCAGATCAGCGACGGCGACGTCACCGCCCTGCTGCAGCCGCTGGTCCAGGTCAAGGAAGTCACCGCCCAGGCGCTGCCGCCCTCGACGCTGCTGGTCAAGGTGACCGAACGCGTCCCGGTGGCCCTGGTCAAGCAGGGCCAGGCCTACCAGCTGGTCGACGTCGACGGTGTGAAGCTCAATGACAGCGCCGACCCGGACTCCATTCCGCTGCCGGTCATCGACGGCGGAAGCGGCACGCTGCCCAAGGACCTGTTCCACGCCATCACCGGCGTCCTGGGGGCGCTGCCGGCTGATGTGCTAGCCCGGCTCTCTGAAGCCTCGGCCAAGTCGGTCGACGCCGTTGAACTCAAGCTCGTGGACGGCCAGACGATCGTCTGGGGCAATGCGGGGGAGAGGGAGCTCAAGGCAAAGGTCCTGGAGGCCCTGCTGAAAGCCCCCGCGGACCCGAAGAACCCGGTCCGGATCTATGACGTGAGTGTGCCCCGGCACCCGGTCACCCGGTAGCCGCCAATCACTTGTCCGGGAGGCCGGCGGTGGCGTGCACCGCGGTCCGGCCCGGGTGCCGGCCGCAGCGGACTGCGCGGCACCAGGAAACAGCAGCGACCGGGCACCCGGCCAGCACCAACCCGGCACCGACACAGCACCAAAGGAAGCTATTTCGCCGGTATTACTGCGACACGCGGGGCCGGTTATTGAATGTCATCTACATAGGAAATAGCGTCACAGCATGAGTTACTTGACATAACTATAACCTTCAACTCGAAGGTTAAGGTTCAAAGGTTCAAGTCCGACTCCATCAGTTTTCGCAATAGAACACGAACAAGGGACACGTAACGTGGCAGCTCCGCAGAATTACTTGGCCGTCATCAAGGTCGTCGGCATCGGCGGCGGTGGCGTGAACGCAGTCAACCGCATGATCGAGGTCGGTCTTCGCGGCGTCGAATTCATCGCAGTCAACACCGATGCGCAGGCATTGTTGATGTCCGATGCAGACGTCAAGCTCGACATCGGGCGTGAGCTGACGCGCGGCCTGGGTGCCGGTGCGAACCCTGACGTCGGCAGGCAGGCCGCCGAGGACCACGCCGAGGAGATCGAAGAGGTCATGCGCGGCGCTGACATGGTCTTCGTCACCGCCGGCGAAGGCGGCGGCACCGGTACCGGCGGCGCGCCCGTCGTCGCCCGGATCGCCCGTTCGCTCGGGGCGCTGACCATCGGCGTCGTCACCCGGCCCTTCACCTTCGAGGGCCGCCGCCGTGCAGGCTCTGCGGAGGCCGGCATCGACGCCCTCCGCGACGAAGTCGACACGCTGATCGTCATCCCCAATGACCGTCTGCTGTCCATCAGCGACCGCAACGTCTCCGTCCTGGACGCATTCCGCTCCGCCGACCAGGTGCTCCTGTCCGGTGTCCAGGGCATCACCGACCTGATCACCACCCCGGGCCTGATCAACCTCGACTTTGCCGACGTCAAGTCCGTCATGCAGGGCGCAGGCTCCGCGCTGATGGGCATCGGCTCGGCACGCGGCGAAGACCGCGCCGTCAAGGCCGCCGAGCTCGCCATTGCCTCCCCGCTGCTGGAAGCATCGATCGACGGCGCCCACGGCGTCCTTCTGTCCATCCAGGGCGGCTCGGACCTTGGGCTCTTCGAAATCAATGAGGCGGCCCGCCTGGTCCAGGAAGTCGCCCACCCCGAGGCCAACATTATCTTCGGTGCCGTCATCGACGATGCCCTCGGCGACGAGGCCCGCGTCACGGTCATCGCGGCCGGCTTCGACGACGTCAAGGCCACCTCGCCCTCTATGGACCAGTCGCTTCCGCAGTCGGCACCGCAGCGTCCGGCAGCGCCTGCCGCAGCCCCCGCCCCGGCACAGGCTCCGTCCTCGGCACAGGTCCAGCCGCTGCACGCCACGGTCGGCGCTTCCGGGTACGGTGGCTGGGGCCAGCAGCGCCCGTCCGCCGTTCCGGCCGACTCGGGCTTCGACGTGGACCTGCCGTCCGTTGTGGAGCCGGACCTGTCCGGCCGCCACTCCGACGACCTGGATGTCCCTGACTTCCTCAAGTAGGTCCTGAAGCGCCATGGCACTGCCGGTTGGCAGTGCCATGGTGCTTTCTCGTAGGATCGAAGCTCTGCAAACAAGTTTGGCGGTGTTCTGAGTGTTCTCGTGGCGGGCGGAAGTCCGGCCCGGCGTCTGGGTGGCTTTTACCGACGCTGCCGCCGGTAACCTGGCGCTCCATGTCGGTGACGATCCGGCGGAAGTCCTGCGCCGGCGTCGCGGGCTGGAGGCGGCCCTGGGACTCGGCGGCCGGAACTTCCAGTACATGAACCAGGTCCACGGCAACGGGGTGGCCAGCATTGGCGCCGCGACCGCCGGCTACGGTCCTGGTGCCCCGGCTGCCGACGCCTCTGCCGCCCCGGCCCCTGGCGCCCCGACTGCTGACGCCATGGTGTCCCTGGGGGAACCCCTGGCCGTGATGGTCGCCGATTGTGTGCCGGTCGTCCTGGTGGGGGAGACCCCCGGCGGCGAAAGCCCCGTACTGGCCGTCGTTCACGCCGGGCGCCCGGGCGTCGCGTCCGGCGTCGTACCGGCGGCCACGGCCCGCATGCGCGAACTCGGCGCCGCCGGGCTTAGCGCCTGGATTGGCCCGTCCGTCTGCGGAGGGTGCTATGAGGTGCCCGAGGCCATGCGTGACGAGGTGGCCGCCCGGGTGCCCGCAGCCCGGTGCACCACCTCCTGGGGCACCCCGGGCCTGGATCTGCCGGCCGCCGTCCGCAGCCAGCTGCAGGACGCAGGTGTCCGGGTCGAATACTCCGGCAACTGCACCCTGGAAGATCAACGCCTGTTCTCCTACCGCCGCGACCGGCACACCGGACGGTTCGCCGGTCTGGTGTGGGCAAATGCCGGGACGGCCCCCAGAGGGACGACCCGGTGAACGACCAGGTGAACAACGACGCGGTGAACGACCGGGTGAACGACGCGGTGAATCGACACGCGAATGAGCCGATGAAGGCGCAGGAGCCGGCGAACACGGAATCCGATCCCCGGCTGGAAGAGCTCCGGGATCGGCTCGCCGCCGTCCGGCGCCGCATCGATGGCGCCGTCGCAGCCGCCAGCCGGCAGGAACGGCCGCCCCGGCTGATCGTGGTCACCAAATTTCATCCCGCCGAGGACGTGCGGAGGCTCGCCCTCCTCGGCATCAGGGACGTCGGGGAGAACCGGGACCAGGAAGCCGAGGAAAAGGCTGCCGAGCTGGCCGGGCTGGAGCTCCGTTGGCACTTTATCGGCCAGCTCCAGAGCAACAAGGCAAAGTCCGTCGTCAAGTACGCCCATGCCGTGCACTCCGTCGACCGGCTGCAGCTGGCCCGGGCCCTGGCCAAGGCCATGGCGACCGAACAGGAGCGCACCGGCAGGGCGCCTATGGACTGCTTCATCCAGGTCAGCCTCGACGACGACGCCGGCGGCCGCCGCGGCGGTGCCCTTCCGGCCGACGTCCCGGCGCTGGCCGAGGAATTGGCCGGCCACGCGGGGCTCCGCCTGGCGGGGGTGATGGCGGTCGCGCCCTTCGGGGCCGATCCGGCCCCGGCGTTCGAGAAGCTCGCGGAGCTGTCCGCACGCCTGACCGCCGACCATCCCGGCGCCACAGCCATTTCCGCGGGCATGAGCCAGGACCTGGAACAGGCCATCCGGTTCGGGGCGACACACCTTCGCATTGGCTCCGATATTCTCGGTCCGCGTCCGGCGTTGCGGTAGGTTCAACGTATTGGAAGGTAATGGCGGGGATTCCAAGGCTGCTAAGTCACTGATCGGCCCGCTGACGGACACGATTAGGAGTCGACCATGGCCGGCGCTCTGCGCAAGACAATGATCTATCTTGGGCTCGCCGATGGCGACGAACACTACGAGTCCGAGCACCAAACATCGCACAAGGATGAGGACGATTCCATGGAGCATGACCGCGAGGAACGCCGTGCACCGGCGCCCGTCCGCGAGGCCCCCAGGGAAGAGCCCTACGCCGCTGAAGAGGAATACCGCGCACCTGTGACACCCATCAAGCGAGCGGCATCGAGCCGCGAAGAGCACACCGGACTCCGCCAGATCACCACGATCCACCCGCGGTCCTACAACGACGCCAAGCTCATTGGCGAAAGCTTCCGTGACGGCATTCCCGTCATCATGAACGTCACGGACATGGGTGAGGCGGACGCGAAGCGGCTCGTCGACTTCTCGGCCGGGCTGGTCTTCGGACTTCGTGGCAGCATCGAGAGGGTCACAAACAAGGTGTTCCTGCTGTCGCCGTCGTACGTTGAAGTCATCGGCGATGACAAGAAGGTCAGCGAGACCCAGGCGAGCTTCTTCAACCAGAGCTAGCCCAAGATTTTGCAGAGGATGCCAGGCAGGGGAGACCCTGTCTGGCATCCTTGCTGAATTATCCGTGTTGAAATAGAGGCGTAACTATCAAGAGGACACTGCGGTATCCGGAATGAACATGGAGATATGAGTTAGCTCATGGGAATTGTTTTCGGACTTGTCTATATCGCTTTGCTTTTGTTCTTTGTTGCCCTCATCATCCGGCTGATCTTTGACTGGGTGCAGATGTTCGCCCGCGGCTGGCGGCCGCGCGGCGCGGCCCTCGTCACAGCGCACGCTGTGTATTCGGTCACAGACAAGCCGCTCAAACTGCTCCGGCGGCTCATTCCGCCCCTGCGGCTCGGCGGAGTGTCACTGGACCTAGGCTTCCTGCTGCTGTTCGTGGCGGTCACCATCGCCATGGGAGTTGCCAAGTTTCTGGTTTTTTCCCAGCCGATCGCAGCGTAGTTGGACGGCGGACCCGGTCCGCGGCCCGAAACAGATAGAAACTCCGGTTTGACACTGCGGTGTTGAATTAGAGGAACCAGACCATATTTAGGTACCGTAGTTTTGACGGCCGGAAGGCCTCTGACTAACTAGACCAACGAGGTGACCAGATGGCTTTGACGCCAGAAGACGTTGTCAACAAGCGCTTTCAGCCGACCAAGTTCCGCGAAGGCTACGACCAGGATGAAGTAGATGACTTCCTGGACGAGATCGTCGTTGAACTGCGACGCCTGAACCAGGAGAACGACGAGCTGCGCAAGAAGCTCGCCGAACTGGGCGCCGGCACGCCTGCCAGCTCCGCCGCCGCGGCCCCCGTCGTGGAAAAGGTTCCGGCACCCGTCAAGGTCGAGAAGGAAGACCGCGCCAAGGCAGAAGCCGCAGCCCAGGCCGAGGCCAAGGCCGCTGAAGCCGCCAAGGCTGCTGACGCTGCCAAGAAGAAGGAAGCCGAGCAGGCAGCTGCCCCGGCACGCACCGCCGTGACCCCGGCATCCGAGTCCGCTGCAGGCCTGCTCGCTATGGCGCAGCAGATGCACGACAAGCACATCGCCGACGGCGAGCAGCAGCGTGACAAGATCATCGCCGAAGCGCAGATCGAGGCCAGCAGCCTCGTCAACGACGCCCAGGAGAAGTCCCGCAAGATCCTCGGCGCCCTCGAGCAGCAGCGCTCCGTGCTGGAACGCAAGGTCGAGCAGCTCCGCGGCTTCGAGCGCGACTACCGTTCACGCCTGAAGGCCTACATCGAAGGCCAGCTGCGCGATCTTGATGCCCGCGGCTCCGTGGCGGCCCCTGAGGTCGAAGCCACCAGCTAGGCATTAAGCAAGTATTCTGAAAGCCGGTGGCTGAGGATTCCTCGGCCGCCGGCTTTTGTCATTAACCGCAGCTACGCCGGCGGCCGTGACCAAGAACCCCGCTCCCAGTGCCCGCACTGGCCCGTGAACGAAAGCCTTATGACTGACGCACCCTTACCCGACGCCACGCAGCCTGCTGAGCCTGCCGAGGCAGCGCCCACGAAGCCGCGGCCGCGGCGGGTCCTGCTGCTCTCCGTCTTCTTCGGCCTGGCGGTGTTCGCTTACATCTTTGACCAGCTGACCAAACTCTGGGTGACGGCCAACATGACCGAGGGGGAGAGAATCCCGGTGCTCCCCCCGCTGCTGCACTGGTACTACATCCGCAACTCCGGTGCTGCATTCTCCATCGGCGAAAACGTCACCTGGGTGTTCACCATCATCATGACCGCCGTCGCCGTCGCCATTCTGCTGCAGCTCCGGAAACTGGGGTCGCTCTGGTGGGCCCTGGCGCTCGGGCTGCTGCTCGGCGGTGCGCTCGGCAATCTCACCGACCGGCTGTTCCGCGAACCCTCCTTCGCCATGGGCCATGTGGTGGACTTCATCCAGCTCCCCAACTTCGCAATCTTCAACATCGCCGACTCGGCCGTCGTATCCTCCGTGGTCATCATCTGCCTGCTCACCCTGCGCGGGATCTCCCTGGACGGCTCGCACCTGACAAAGGACACAGTGAAACATGACTCCTAGGGACGCGGTGCCTGACCACGCGGTGCCCGAACACACGTTGCCGGAGGACCTGACCCCGGAAGACCTGACGCCGGCCGGCGGGCTGCCGGAAGACACTCTTCCTGACGACATTCTTTCTGACGAGATTGACGATGCGGAAGAGGAGGCCACCCCTGCGTCATCGTTCCGCTTTGTGGTCCCGGACGATCTCGCGGGGACCCGGGTGGACGCCGGACTCGCGAAGCTCATGGACATTTCCCGGTCGCAGGCCGCCACCCTGATCGGCGAGGGCAACGTCACCAGCAAGGACAAAGCGGTTGGGAAGTCGCTAAAGCTTGCCCCCGGCGCCGTGCTCGACGTCGTAGTCCCGGAACGCCGGGACCCCCTGGAAATTGTGGAGGAAGTAGTGGAAGGCCTGAACATCCTGCTGGACGATGACGAGTTCGTCGTCATCGACAAACCGGTCGGTGTGGCCGCGCACCCCTCGCCCGGCTGGGTCGGACCCACTGTCGTCGGCGGTCTCGCCGGCCTCGGCTACCGGATTTCCACCTCCGGCGGCCCGGAGCGCGCGGGCATCGTCCACCGGCTCGACGTCGGTACCTCAGGCGTGATGGTGGTCGCCAAGACGGAGAACGCGTACAACGCGCTCAAGCGGGCCTTCAAGGAACGCACTGTGGACAAGGTGTACCACGCCGTCGTCCAGGGCCTGCCGGATCCGCTGGCCGGCACCATCGACGCGCCGATCGGCCGCCACCCGGGCCACGACTGGCGTTTCGCCGTCATCGAGGACGGCAGGGACTCGATCACGCACTACGAGGTCCTCGAGGCCTTCGGGAAGGCCTCACTCGTCGAGGTCCACCTCGAGACCGGCCGAACGCACCAGATTCGGGTCCACTTCTCTGCACTGCGGCACCCCTGCGCCGGCGACCTCACGTACGGGGCGGACCCGCGGCTCGCCGCCACCCTGGGCCTCACCCGGCAGTGGCTGCACGCCCGGCAGCTGTCCTTCGACCACCCCCGGACCGGCGAGCGGGTCACGGTCACCAGCGAATACCCGCAGGACCTGCGCTACGCGCTGGAAGTCCTGGAGTCCGGCCAGGCCTGATTGGTCCGGCCGGCCACATTGGTCCGGCCGGCCACCGGATTGGAGCTGTCCAATCCGGCGGCGCGCGGGGTGCCGCGCTGAAAGGTCGGCCCACGGCACTAGAATGATTCGGTGACTTCCAGCAACAACTCGTTCGTGCATCTCCACAACCACACCGAATACTCCATGTTGGACGGTGCCGCCCGGCTCGGGGAGCTGTTCGACGAAACCGAGCGGCTGGGCATGCCCGCCCTGGCCACCACGGACCACGGCTATCTCTTCGGAGCCTTCGACTTCTGGAAGAGGGCCACGGACCAGGGCATCAAACCGATCATCGGCGTCGAAGCCTACGTCACGCCCGGGACCGCGCGCACAGATAAGACCCGCGTCCGCTGGGGCGAGGAAAACCAGCGCAAGGACGACATTTCCGGCGGCGGCGCCTACACGCACATGACGCTGCTCAGCTACAACAACGTGGGCATGCGGAACTTGTTCCGTGCCTCATCGATCGCCTCCTTGGATTCGGTCTTCGGCAAATGGCCCCGGCTGGACCGGCAGCTGCTGAACACCTACTCCGAAGGCCTGATCGCCACCACGGGTTGCCCCTCCGGTGAGGTCCAGACCCGGCTCCGGCTCGGCCAGTACCGCGAAGCCGTCGAGGCGGCCGCCGAATTCCGCGACATCTTCGGCGCCGAGAACTACTTCTGCGAACTCATGGACCATGGCCTGGACATCGAGCGGCGCGTCACCAGTGACCTGCTGCGCCTGGCCAAGGAACTGAACCTGCCGCTGGTGGCCACGAACGACCTGCACTACACCCACGAGCACGACGCCAAGGCCCACGAGGCCCTGCTGGCCATCCAGTCCGGGTCCACCCTCCTGGAGCCCACGTACGACAACGGCGGCTCGCGCTTCGCCTTCTCCGGCAGCGGGTACTACCTGAAGTCACCGCAGGAAATGCGCGAGCTGTTCCGCGACCACCCGGAGGCGTGCGACAACACGCTCCTGATCGCCGAGCGCTGCGAAGTCTCGTTCAATACCGGCGCCAACTACATGCCGCGCTTCCCCTGCCCCGAGGGGGAGGACGAAACGTCCTGGCTGGTCAAGGAAGTCGACAAGGGACTCCAGTACCGCTATCCCCAGGGCATCCCGGACAAGGTGCGCACCCAGGCCGACTACGAACTCGGCGTCATCACGTCCATGGGTTTCCCCGGCTACTTCCTGGTGGTGGCCGACTTCATCAACTGGGCCAAGAACAACGGCATCCGGGTGGGTCCCGGACGTGGATCGGGCGCGGGATCCATGGTGGCCTATGCCATGCGCATCACCGACCTCGATCCGCTGCACCACGGACTGATCTTCGAGCGCTTCCTCAACCCGGACCGCGTCTCCATGCCTGACTTCGACGTCGACTTCGATGACCGGCGCCGCTCGGAGGTCATTGACTACGTCACACGCAAATACGGCGACGAACGCGTCGCGATGATCGTCACTTACGGCACCATCAAGACCAAACAGGCACTCAAGGACTCCTCGCGCGTTCTGGGCTACCCCTTCAGCATGGGCGAGCAGCTGACCAAGGCGCTGCCGCCGGCCGTGATGGCCAAGGACATCCCGCTGGCGGATATCCAGAACAAGGATTCCAAGCGTTACAGCGAGGCCGCGGACTTCCGGCAGCTGATCGCCACGGACCCGGAAGCCGCAAAAGTGTTCGAAACGGCCCTCGGCATCGAGGGCCTGAAACGCCAGTGGGGTGTCCACGCGGCCGGCGTTATCATGTCCTCGGACCCCATCATTGACGTGATTCCGGTGATGCGCCGCTTCCAGGACGGCCAGGTCATCACCCAGTTCGATTACCCGACGTCCGAGGGCCTCGGCCTGATCAAGATGGACTTCCTGGGCCTGCGGAACCTCACGATCATTTCCGACGCCCTGGAAAACATCAAGATGAACCGCGGGATCGACCTCGACCTGGAGTCCCTGGAACTGGACGACGTGGCGTCCTACGAACTGCTCGCCCGCGGCGACACCCTGGGCGTCTTCCAGCTCGACGGCGGCCCGATGCGGTCCCTGCTCAAGCTCATGAAGCCTGACAACTTCGAAGACATCTCCGCGGTGCTGGCCCTCTACCGGCCCGGACCCATGGGCGCCAACGCGCACACCGACTACGCCCTGCGCAAGAACGGGATCCAGGAGGTCATCCCGATCCACCCGGAGCTGGAGGAACCGCTCTCCGAGATCCTTGGCGGCACCTACGGTCTGATCGTGTACCAGGAGCAGGTGATGGCCGTGGCGCAGAAGCTCGCCGGCTACACCCTGGGCCAGGCCGACATCCTGCGCCGCGCCATGGGCAAAAAGAAGAAATCCGAGCTGGACAAGCAGTTCGCCGGATTCTCCCAGGGCATGCAGGACAACGGCTACTCCATGGCGGCGGTCAAGACCCTGTGGGACATCCTGCTGCCGTTCTCCGACTACGCCTTCAACAAGGCGCACTCAGCGGCCTACGGCGTGATCTCCTACTGGACCGCCTACCTCAAGGCCCACTACGCGCCGGAATACATGGCCGCCCTGCTGACCTCGGTCGGCGACGACAAGGACAAGTCGGCGATCTACCTCAACGAATGCCGGCGCATGGGAATCACGGTGCTGCCCCCGGACGTCAATGAGTCAGCGCTGAACTTCACCCCGGTCGGAACCGACATCCGCTTCGGCATGGGAGCCATCCGCAACGTCGGAGTCAACGTCGTCGACGCCATGGTGGCGGCGCGCGAAAAAGAGGGCGCCTACACGTCCTTCAAGGACTACCTGGTGAAGGTCCCGGCCGTGGTGTGCAACAAGCGCACGATCGAGTCCCTGATCAAGGCCGGGGCCTTCGATTCCCTGAACCACCACCGCCGAGCCCTGGCGATGATCCATGAAGAAGCCATCGACTCCGTCATCACGCTCAAGCGCAATGAGGCGATCGGCCAGTTCGACCTCTTCGCCGGTTTCGATGAGGCCGAATCGGAGGCATCGCTGAGCATCGAAATCCCGGACCTGCCCGAATGGGAGAAGAAGGACAAACTCTCCTTCGAACGCGACATGCTGGGCCTGTACGTCTCGGACCACCCGCTGCAGGGGCTTGAGGGGCTCCTTAGCCAGCACGCCGACCAGTCCATCACCTCGATCATCGCCGAGGACGGCCCGCACGACGGCGCCATCGTCACCATCGCCGGCATGATCACCTCACTGAGCCGGCGGATCGCGAAGGCCAGCGGCAACGCCTATGCCCGCGCGGAGATCGAGGACCTGGGCGGTTCCGTCGAGGTCATGTTCTTCGGCCAGGTCTACGGCCCCATCGCCTCGGTGCTGGCGGAAGACCTGATCGTGGTGGTCAAGGGGCGGCTGCAGCGCCGTGATGACGGTGCTGTCGCGCTGAACTGCATGGAACTGTCGGTTCCGGACCTCAGCGAGGGCCTGAACGGCCCGCTGGTGATCACCATGCAGACCCATAAGGCGACCGAAGCCGTCGTGACCGAGCTCGGTGACGTGCTGCGCACCCACCGGGGCAAGTCCGAGGTCCGGCTGCACCTGCAGGGGGACTCCCGGGTGGAGATCATGGGTCTGCCCGTCCATCTGCGGGTCAATCCCAGCCCCTCGCTGTTCGGGGACCTGAAGGTGCTCCTGGGCCCGACCTGCCTGGACAGCTGATATCCCCACCTGCCTGAACAGCTGACATCCAAGGGTTCCGGGTCCCGGGCCAGGCTCGACACCCGCCGGGGTGACAGTTAATGCCCATGCCGTTCAAGGACATGGGCACTAAGTGTCACCTCGCGCGGCGAAGGCGCGCGGCACGCCGGATCCTCCTGGCGGCCGGCGCCTTGGCAGCCGGTCAGATCTCGTAGTCCAGCGGGACGGGCTGGCCGTAGGCGCCGGAGTGGTAGAGGAGCGGGGCGCCGTCTGAGCCCACTTCACCTTCGACGACCTCGACCACCACCACGGCGTTGTTCTCGAAGGAGAGCCGCATCTGGACCTTGCCGATCAGCCAGCCGGCCACGTCGTTGAGGATCGGCACCTCAAAGGGGCCGAGCTCCCAGTGATCGCCCTCGAAGCGGTTGGCGGTCCTGGCGAAACGGTCGGCCAGCGCCTGGTTGTCCAGCCCCAGCATGTGGACGCCGATGTAGGTGGTGTTGGCTACGGCCGGCCAGGAGCTGGACGTGCGGGCCATATTGAACGTGAACCGGGGCGGCTTGGCCGAAAGCGACGCCACGGACGTCGCTGTGAAGCCGAAGGGGACGCCGTTGAAGTTGGCGGTGATGATGGCCACGCCGGCCGCGTGCCGGCGGAACATTTCCCTGAAGGTTCCTTCGAAGGCTTGGTCCTCTGTGGCCACTGCGATCCAACTCCCTGCTGCACGTCTGTGATGTTCCTACCCTGCCCAGCGTATTGCGCCAGCGATCGGCCGCGGTACTTGTTTACCCGGCGGCGTCATGTGAATCGTCATCCGGGGAACGCGCGGCGTCCTGTGCCCGTCCGGCGGAAAGCTTGTTAAGGTTTGTTGCATGACACAGCCCGCAGTGCACGGCCAGCCCCCGAAGGACGTCCCGCGGGACACCCACCAGGACGCCCATCAGGACGCCCACCAGGACGTCCCGGGGGACACCCACCAGGACGTCCCGCGGGACACCCACCAGGACGTCCCGCGGGACACCCACCAGGACGCCCACCAGGACGTCCCGGGGGACACCCCCCGGCGGACGGGCCGGGGTTACGGGCCGGAGTCCGCGTCCGGGCGGCCGGTACGAGAGGCCGAAAGCCGCGCCGTGTCCTGGCGGAAGGCAGCTGTCATCGCCGCCGCCGGCGTCCCGGTGGGGTTGCTCTGGTGGCTACTGGCCCCCTCCGGGCTGAATCTGCTCTCGGGAAATCCGGAGCTGCGGAGCGGCGCCAACACGGAAGGCTGGCTGCCGCGGGACCTGGTGCTGGCGGGCCTGTTTCTGCTCGCCGGCTGCATTGCAGGTGCGCTGGCCTCCGGCAGCAAGCACGACGGGCCGTCCGGCCGGGACGTTCTTCTCGCGGTGGGTGCCGGGGCGCTGGGCGCTCTCGCTACCTGGGGCACCGGCGTCATGTGCGGCCTGTGGTGGGGAACGCCGGAGGTCACTTCGGCCGGCGCCAGTAGCGCCTTTTCGCTGCGGTCCCTGGCAGTGCTGGCCATCTGGCCGGCCTGCACCGCACTGACCATCTTGCTCAACACCCTCTTCACCACACAGCAGCCGGAAGCCGGGCCCGGATCCCACCCCGGCGCCGTCGGGCAGACGTCGAAGTAACGGCCCGAAGTAACAGGCACGGGTGTCCCCGGCGGGGCACGTAAAATGAAGGCGTGACCCTTTCAGCTGACAGCTCCGTGCCCGCCGTAACTGCGCCCCCGGTTCCCGCCGCTCTACACTTCCGCACCGTTGACCTGCGCGGCCAGCGGCTGACCCTGGCCGGTCTCCGCGCCGCGGTGCCCCGGGCGCAGGCCGGCGCCATGGCCGATGCCGAGCAGAAGGTCCTGGATATCATCGATGCCGTCCGCACCCGGGGCTTCGTGGCACTGAGCGAGCTGGCCCGGACCTTCGACGGCGTGGAGCAGTCACACCCGCGGGTCCCCGCCGAAGCGCTGACGGGCGCCCTGGCCGCGCTCGATCCGGCTGTGCGGGCGGCACTGGAAGAGTCCATCAGGCGCGCCCGGCGCTTTGCCGACGCCCAGCGCCCGGCGGACACCGACGTCGAGTTCGGCGAGGGTGCGGTCGTCAGCCAGAACTGGGTCCCCGTGGCGCGAGTGGGCCTTTACGTTCCCGGCGGCCTGGCCGTCTACCCGTCGTCCGTGATCATGAACGTCGTCCCGGCCCTGGCGGCCGGCGTCGAATCCATCGCGCTGGCATCCCCGCCGCAGAAGGGCTTCGGCGGACTCCCGCACCCCACGATCCTTGCCGCCGCGTGCCTGCTCGGCATCGAGGAGGTCTACGCGATCGGCGGCGCCCAGGCAATCGCAGCCTTCGCCTACGGCATCCCCGCCGCGCCGGGAAGGGCCGGAATCGACCCGGTGGACGTCGTCACCGGACCCGGCAACGTCTTCGTCGCCACGGCGAAGCGTCTCGTCAAGGGTGACGTCGGCATTGATTCCGAGGCCGGCACCACCGAGATTGCGATCCTGGCCGACGCCACCGCCCAACCCCGTCTGGTGGCGGCTGACCTGATCAGCCAGGCCGAACACGACCCCAAGGCCGCGTCCGTGCTGATCACGGACTCCGAGGACCTCACCGCCGCCGTTCGGGTGGAACTGGACCGCCTGGCGGCAGCGACCAAGCACGGTGCCCGCGTCCGCGAGGCGCTCTCCGGGCCGCAGTCCGGCGTCGTCCTGGTGGACAACCTGGAACAGGGCATCGCGGCATGCAACGCCTACGCAGCCGAGCACCTGGAGATCATGACCGCGGACGCGCCCGGGGTGGCGACCCGGATCCGCAGCGCCGGCGCGATCTTCGTGGGTGACTACAGCCCCGTGAGCCTGGGCGACTACTGCGCCGGCTCCAACCACGTGCTGCCGACCAGCGGCACCGCGGCGTTCTCGTCGGGGCTTAACGTGACGACGTTCCTGCGCGCCATCCAGGTCATCAACTACACGCGCGCCGCTCTGAAGGAGGTCAGCGGGCACATCGTAAGCCTGTCCGGGGCCGAGGACCTTCCGGCGCACGGCGAGGCAGTCACCGCCCGGTTCGCCGAGCACTCCTGAGCACACTCCGGACCACAACATGTAGTAATTACAGGGTTGTTATTCGGCTACATCTAGTCGTAAACTGATTTTGGAGCCAACCGCTCCGGCGAATCGCGGGTCTACTCCCGCGGTCTGCCATCAGCTTGCGGCAGGGGAGGAAACGACATGTATTGCCCGTTTTGCCGCAACCCTGATTCGCGCGTGGTGGACAGCCGGATCGCGGACGACGGTTCAGCCATCCGGCGCCGCCGGCAGTGCCCCGAGTGCGGCCGCCGCTTCACCACCGTCGAGACCACCAGCCTCACCGTGATCAAGCGGTCCGGTGTCGGCGAGCCGTTCAGCCGCAGCAAGGTCATCAACGGGGTCCGCAAGGCCTGCCAGGGCCGTCCCGTGACCGAGGACGACCTCGCCATGCTCGCCCAGGAAGTCGAAGAGACCATCCGGGCCTCCGGCGCCGCCGAGATCGATGCGCACGAAGTCGGCCTTGCCATCCTCAACCCGCTCCAGCGGCTCGACGAGGTTGCCTATCTGCGCTTCGCGAGCGTCTACCAGGCCTTCGAATCCCTCGAGGATTTCGAAGCTGCCATTTCCCTGCTCCGCCATGAGGCCGAGACCAAGGGACGCGAAGGCACAAGCCAGCAGACCAGCCCGCTCTAGGCTCTGGCCAGGAGCGCCGGCTCACAGACTCCGGTGGTGGCAGCGGAGGGGAAGCCGCGGCCACCACCGGCACCACTTTTCCGGCACCTCCCGAGGGCCGGCCCAGGCGGCCGGCAACTTCCCGTCAGCGGCCGCCGGAGACCGGCAGCACGGCGCCGGTGATGTACCCGGCCTCGCCGGAGAGCAGCCAGAGCACCGCCGCGGCTACTTCGTCCGGCTCAGCGCCGCGGCCCAAAGGAATCGAGGGCCTGAGCCTCTCCACCCGGTCCGGCATGCCTGCCGCCGCATGCAGCCCGGTATTGGTGCTGCCGGGAGCCACACAATTCACCCGGATACCCTGCGCCGCGACCTCGGCGGCGAGCCCCACCGTCAGCACATCCACGGCACCTTTGGACGCCGCATAGTGCACCCAGGTGCCGGGGGAGCCTGCCTTCGTGGCGGTTGAGGAGATGTTGATGATGGATCCGCCGCGGCCGCCCCGGTCCGTGCTGAGCCTCCTGACGGCCTCCTGGCAGACGTACAGAACCCCGGCGACGTTGACGTCAAGCACCCGCCGGATGGTCTCGGCAGGAACATCCAGGAGGGGGCCGATCAGGTTTCCGGTGATGCCGGCGTTGTTCACCACGCCGGTCAGGGCGCCAAGCGCTGCGGCGGCGTCGAAGAGCCGGGCGACGGCAGCCGGGTCGCTGACGTCCGCCTGGACGGCCACCGCAGCCCCACCGTCGTCGGTGATGCCGTCCACTACGGAATTGGCCCCGCCGGCGTCGGCGGCATAGTTCACGGCGACGGCGTAACCGGCCCGGGCGGCGCGGAACGCCACCGCGGCGCCGATGCCCCGGCTCGCGCCGGTGACGATGAGGACCTCGGGCCGGGGCTCCGCCATGGCGCTACTTGGCCAGTTTGTGCTTCAGGGCGATCTCAAGGGCGGCACCGACGATGCCGGCGTCGTTCTTCAGTTCCGCGGGGACAATCGGGGTGCGCAGCTGCAGCCGCGGCAGGTATTCGTCGGCGCGCTTGGAGATGCCGCCGCCGATGATGAACAGTTCGGGGGAAAAGAGGAACTCCACGTGGGACAGATAGCGCTGCAGCAGCACGCTGTACTCCTCCCAGCTCAGGCCGTCCCGTTCGCGGGCCACGGCCGAGGCCTTGCTTTCAGCGTCGAACCCGTCAATCTCCAGGTGTCCGAGTTCGGCGTTGGGAACAAGCTTGCCGTCGAAGATGAACGCGGAACCAATGCCGGTGCCGAGCGTGATGACCAGCACGGTGCCCTCCACGAATTCGCCGGCGCCGAAGCGGGCCTCCGCGAGGCCGGCGGCGTCAGCGTCATTGATGACCTCCACGGGCCGGCCCAGGCGGGCGGTCAGCATTGCGTCGATGTCCATTTCCAGCCAGGACTTGTCCACGTTGGCGGCGGAGTGGACCACGCCGTGCTGGATGATGCCGGGAAAGGTGACGCCGACCGGGGAGTCCGGGGCCGGAGCATCGGGCCGGGCGGACAGTTCGGCCACCACCTGGGCCACGACCTCGGCCACGGATTCGGGGGTGGAGGGCTGCGGGGTGGGCATGCGCACGCGGTCACCGACCAGCTTGCCCTTCTTCAGGTCCACGATCCCGCCCTTGATCCCGGTGCCGCCGATGTCAATACCGATCAGCGGGGCGTTCTTCTTCAACTTCTCGTCCTTCTTGGCCAATGTGGTTCCGTTCGTGGCAGGGGGCGGAGCATAGGAGGGGTGCGGCCCAGGGCCGACGGGCGAAGAGCGGGATCTTCAGGTGGAGCAGGAATCAGGGGAGAGTCAGGACTTCCGCGCCGGATTCCGTTACGAGCAGGGTGTGCTCGAACTGCGCCGTGCGTTTGTGGTCACGGGTCACGACCGTCCACTCGTCAGGCCACATGTCCCACTCGACCGTACCGAGCGTCAGCATGGGCTCGATCGTGAAGACCATGCCAGCCTCCATGACCGTGTTGTACGCCGGGGCTGCATCGTAGTGCGGAATGATCAGGCCGGTGTGGAAGGCTTCGCCCACGCCGTGGCCGGTGAAGTCGCGGACGACACCGTAGCCGAACCGTTTGGCGTAGGACTCGATGGTGCGGCCGATCACGTTGATTTCGCGGCCGGGGGCCACGGCTCGGATGGCGCGGTTCAGGGACTCCTGCGTGCGCTCGACGAGCAGCCGGGACTCCTCGTCAACGTCGCCGGCCAGGAAGGTGTAATTGGTGTCGCCGTGTACGCCGCCGATGTAGGCCGTGATGTCGATGTTGAGGATGTCCCCGTCCTGGACGACGGTGCTGTCCGGTATGCCGTGGCAGATCACTTCGTTTAATGACGAGCACAGGGACTTGGGAAAGCCGCGGTAGCCGAGGGTGGACGGATACGCGTTGTGGTCGAGCAGGAATTCGTGGCCCACCCGGTCCAGCTGGTCGGTGGTGACGCCGGGCTGGATATGCCTGCCGACCTCCACAATGGCCTGCGCGGCAATCCGCGAGGCGATGCGGATCTTCTCGATGGTCTCCGCCGACTTGACCTCCGAGCCGGTGAACTTGGCCGGTCCGGGCTTTCCCACATATTCAGGGCGCGGGATCGATGCCGGAACGGGAAGCTGTTGACTGACTGCTCCCGGGACCAGGGTGCCGATGGGTGCAGTCGAGGCTAGAGAAGGCATACATTGATCATATAAGGCCCGGCCGAACGCCAGGAAACAGAAGCGGAAAGATCCCGTGGAAGTCGCGGCCGCGTTCGGCGTCGTCCCGCCCCTGCCGGGGCGCCACCCCTGAGAGCTGAGGAGCATCAATGCCTGAGTACTGGTACAACGTCAACACGCACGAGGTTGAAGAGGACGCCATGTCCGACTGGAGCCAGCTGATCGGCCCGTACAAGACGCGGGAAGAGGCTGAACACGCGCTGGAGAAGGTGAAGGCCCGCAACGAATCCTGGGAAAAGGGCGACGAGAACGACTAAGACCAGTCTTCCAGTTCCGATAGTTCCGAGCGCCACATGGTGATGGCGCGGCTGGTGATGGCGCGGCGGCCGACGCCGCGGGCAGGCGAACTCGGACGGCCAGTTATGTGGGCCCCGCGGCGGCGCCGTCTCACCCGAAGCGGATGAGCGCCAGGCGGCCACGGGCGGCCATACTTGAAAAATGCCGACGAGCGTTGCCCGCACACGCGGCGTCCGAGTCACAGACCTGGCAAGGCTGGCGATTGCCTGGGCTGCATCGACCGCGGCCCTGATTGTCACCGGCGCGCTGCTGCCGGGGTTCTCCGCCACCAGTTGGTGGGCCTACGCCGCCGTGGCAGCAGCGGCCGGCGTCGTCGGCCTGGTCCTCCGCCCGGCGCTGGTGGAGATCTCGGCCAGGGTGGGCTGGCTGGCGGTGCTCCTCACCGCCCTGCTCGGGCAAGGCTTGATTATGTACACCGCCATCCTCCTGGTCCCCGGCATCGAGTCAACGGCGTGGACCGCCCTCGCCGCAGCCTGGGTCAGTGCCGTCGTGGGCACGCTGATCTCGTGGGCCACCACAGCCGGTACTGACGACGGCCTCGTCACCTCGTTGGCCGGCAGGGCGCGCCGGCGGGCAGCAGTGACCGATCCGGAGGTCGACGGCGTCCTGTTCGTGCAGCTCGACGGTGTCCCCTTCCCCGTCCTGCAGTGGGCGGTCCAGTCCGGTGCAGTACCCCATATTCGGCGCTGGCTCTCAGCGGGGGACTACACGGTCCGCGAATGGACTCCCCAGCTGCCCTGCACCACACCGGCCAGCCAGATGGGCATACTGCACGGCACCGTCGCTGGGATCCCCGCCTTCCGGTGGTACGACCGTGGGCTGAACCGGGTGCTGGTGGCCAACCGGCCGGCAGACGCGAGAGTGATCGAGGAGAGGCACCGCACCGGTCGGGGCCTGCTCTGCGACGACGGGGTCTCCATTTCGAACCTGTTCACCGGTGACGCGCCCCGGTCGCTGCTGACCATGAGCCGGGTGGAGGTCCGGCGCGGCTCCACGCAGACCCGCCGCGCGTTCGCCTGGTTCTTCAGCTCGCCGAACGGGTTTATGCGCAGCCTCACCCGGACCGTCGGGGAGGTCCTCAAGGAACGGTGGCAGGCCCGACGCCAGGTCAAGCGTGATCTCGACCCGCGTGTGCACCGGGACTGGATATTCGCCCTGCTGCGGGCCGTGACCAACAGCCTCCTGCGTGACCTCAATACGGTCCTGGTCGCCGAGGAGCTGCGTCGTGGGACGAAGAGCATCTACGTCGACTACGTTGACTATGACGAGATAGCCCACCATGCCGGGGTGTTCCGGCCCGAGTCGCTTGCCGCCCTGGACGGCTTGGACCGCACGCTGGGATCTTTGGCGCAGCTCGCCGCGTCCGCCCCCCGCCGCTACCGGCTGGTCGTGCTCTCGGACCACGGCCAGTCCCAGGGCGCCCCATTCGCTGACCGGTATGGCCAGACGCTCGGCGACCTCTGTGCGGAACTCATGCACGAACAGGTACAGGCCGTGGACGCCTTGGTCGAAGGGCTGGGGCGGGCGGGCTCCCTGACCGGAGACGTCGCGAATGGTGGGATGGCCGGAAAACTCGCCGTCCGTGCCGACAAAGGACTGACCAAGGCGCAGCGGACTTCGGTTCCAGGGGGCGCCGCCGAGGAGCCGGTCGTCGTGCTGGGCTCGGGGAACCTGGGCCTGGTCTACGTGCGGGGTGAGCGGCGCTGGACGCTTCAGGCCCTGGCCCGGGAGTGGCCGGCCCTGGTCCCCGGACTGTCAGGCCATCCCGGCGTCGGGTTCGTCGCCGGCATCGATGAAGACGGCAGGGCCTGGGCTATCGGGAGCCGCGGGCGCCTCAACCTCGCCAGCGGCGCGGTGGAGGGAACCGACCCGTTGGTTCCGTTCGGGTCCCATGCGGCGCGGGTGCTCCAGCGTGCGCTGATGGACCCCGAGGCGCCGGATCTCTATGTCAACAGTGCTGTCGATCCGGTGACCAATGACGTCGCGGCCTTTGAGGGCCTGGTCGGTTCGCACGGGGGACTCGGCGGTTGGCAGGACCGCGCGGTGCTGCTCGGGCCTGCCGATCTTATGGCGGGACTTCCGGAGCGGATAGAGGGTGCCGATGAGCTTCACCGGGTGCTGGTGGCCATGCTTGAGTCCTGCGGCCAGCGCGCGTCAACGGCGTTCCGGCGTTGAGTGGCTGGACATTGCAGTTGGCTTGTCTGCCGGGCCACTTCAGGGGGCTGGTTCAAAGCGGCCGGACCCATGACTGGCCCGGGGAAAGCACGACGGCCGTGCAGCCAGGAGCCTGCTCCGCCACGGCGTCAGCAAACCGGCGCCCGGGCAGCTCGAGCCAGCTCCGGGCAAAGTGCCTGACCAAGGGAGGGTGCAGCGTTCCCCAGTGCACCGGCAGGGCGAACCGCGCCCCGCTCAGTGCGACAGCCTGGGCAGCAGTCTCGGGGGACAGATGTCCCGCCGAGAGCCTCGGTCCCCACCCCCAGACCGGCACCAGCGCGACATCGATGGAGCCGCCCGCCATGGCGGGCAGCGCGGCCATTTCCGGATACAACCCCGTGTCACCGGCGACCCAGACGACGCCCGACGGGCCGCGGACCAGTTGGCCGTGGGCGTCATTTGGACGGTGCGGCATGGGGCGGTGACGATGCTCTGCCGGCACCTGGCGTATCTCCACCCCGCGGCCTGCCGGGGTCCAGCCGTCCCCGAGCGGGACCGTGTTCAGCAGTGCGCGGCGACGTAACCAGGCGACGTTGGCCGGGGCACTCATCAGGGCCGCTGCGGGCAGCATACGCAGGGAGCGCAGCTCGGCGTGGTCGTGGTGCAGGTGGGAGAGGAGGACGACGTCGGTCCGGCTCCAGGATGCGGGGTCCGGCCGGGGTGCGAGGCGCCGCAGCAGCCCGGCATGAGGACGAAGCAGCGGATCCGTCAGGATCCGAACCCCGTCGAGATCCAGGACCACCGAGGAGTGGCCCAGCCAGGTGACTCTCATGCCGGGACCGGTGCTATTCGGCCTCGTCCTCCATGACGGCGATGGCGAATCCCAGCGCCTCGGAGATGTTAATCGCAGCCGACATCGTCCGGGCTGTTCCGATGATGGGGGCCACGGCGACGAGCACGTTCTGGACGTCTTTGGCCGTAACGCCGGACTCGATCGAGGGGCCCACATGGGCAAGGTAGGAAATGGGCCGGGCATCGACGGCGGCCAGGGCAGCAATGCGAATCATCAGCAGCGCGTCGGCCGGCAGGTCAGAGCGCCCCAGGGACGCGTTGGTGATCGCGCCTATGGTCTCAAGAACCGGGTTTTCACTCTCAGTGGACATAAGTCAATCTCCTTCACTTGGGGTTGCCTGGCATCTCCCGGGCGGGCCGTCAATCGTCAGCGGGAAAGTACGCACGCCGGATTCCGCGGGTACAGACCGTCTGCTCAGCTCAGGCCATGGCCTTTGTCTTGAGGGACTCAAACTCGGTCTGGCTGATGGCTCCGGAGTCGAGCAGGGCCTTGGCGTCGGCGATCTGGCTTGCCGGGCTGGCTGACTTGCCTGCGACCTGCTGGATGTATTCCTGCTGGGCGGCCTGCTGCCGGGCCACTTCCGCCATCTGCCGATCGGCCATGCTGCGGCCCCGGGCGATCAGATAGATGAGTGCTCCGATCCAGGGCAGGAAGACCAGCAATATCGCCCAGCCGGCCTTGCCCCAACCGCTCAGGGTGCTGTCGCCGAACATGTCAAACAGGCAACGGAACCACACCATGAGTGCGGAGATCCAGATGAAGAACCAGAAACTCCACAGCAGGACGTCCCAGAAGTCAGTCGAAATTGAGTTCATGGCTACTCCTCCACTAGTGTCCGCCGGTGTCCGCCCATCGCTTCGCAAACGAACGAGGCCGGGACGGCGGAACATCTGCCGGGGCCCGATGCAGGCCCTCAATGGCCAGCCTGCCCGGACTCGCGGGTCACCACATCGTTCGTGAAGGATGAGGTGGCCCCGAAAACCCGCGGGAGCGGCCAGGAGGAGGAGGCCGCAGCAGTAACCAGGAGGAGGAGGCCGAGGAAGAGGAGGCCGATGCAGTCCTAGAAGGAGTGCTCGGGGCCAGGGAACTGGCCGGAGCGCACGTCCTCGCCGTAGGCCTTCGCTGCGTCGCTGAGTGAGGTGCGCAGGTCCGCGTACTGCTTGACGAACTTGGCCATCCTGCCGCCGCGGAGCCCCGCCATGTCCTGCCACACCAGCACCTGGCCGGTGGTCGCGTTGCCCGCGCCAATGCCGATGGTGGGGACCTCGACGGCGGCGTCCACGGCCGCCGCCGTCGACGCCGGAACCATCTCCATCAGGACGCAGAACGCACCGGCGTCGGCCAGGGCGACGGCATCATCGACCAGCCGCTGGGCGTCATCGCCGCGGCCCTGGACCCGGTAGCCGCCGAGGGCGTGCTCGCTTTGCGGGGTGAAGCCGATGTGCGCCATCACCGGGATGCCGGCCTGGACCATCGCCCGGACAGTCTCCGCATAGAATTTCCCGCCCTCGATCTTGACCGCGTGGGCGAGACCTTCCTTCAGGAACCGGACGCCGGTGGCCACCGCCTGCTGGGCGGACACCTCATAGCTGCCGAAGGGCAGGTCCGCCACGACGAGGGCACGCTTGGCCGAACGGGTGACGGCGCGGCACAGCGGGAGCAGTTCGTCCACGGTGACGGGCAGGCTGGTTTCGTTGCCGAAGACGTTGTTGGAGGCGGAGTCGCCCACGAGGAGGACCTCGATGCCGGCCTGGTCGAAGATTTCCGCCGTGTACTGGTCATAGGCGGTCAGCATGGCGAAGCGCTCACCCTTGAGCTTCGCCTGGTGCAGGTGGTGGGTGCGGATCTTCGCCACCGGCTTCCGGGCGCCGGCGTCCGGGCCAGGGGCCGACGCCGCCGGGCCATTGCCATAGGGGGCGGCTAGCTCTGCGGGCATGCTGGAATCGGGGCTGGTGCTTGTGGCCATGGCACGAGCGTAGTGCGATACGGCGTGTCCAAGCTACCGGTCTCTAAACTGTGGGCGCGTGAATCACATCACACCGGCACCAGCCGGTCGTCCCGGCAGCCGCCTTGGGCCGCGAATTTCGGGTTCCTCGTGTTAATGCTGTGTTACGCGGGGCAGCCGCTTCAGCAATCGGTGGCAATGATTAGTAAAGTGAATCGTGAGCAGCTGCGGGACCCATGCACGACGGGCCTGGGGCACGGACGAAAGAACCGGAAAGAGGCCAGTATGGACCGCCAGCAAGAGTTTGTCCTGCGGACGATCGAAGAGCGCGACGTGCGGTTCGTGCGGCTGTGGTTCACCGACGTCGTGGGATCGCTGAAGTCCGTGGCGTTGGCCCCGGCCGAAGTGGAAGGCGCGTTTGAGGAGGGCCTGGGCTTTGACGGCTCCTCCATTGAGGGCCTCGCCCGCGTTTTCGAGTCCGACATGCTGGCCCAGCCGGACCCCGCCACCTTCCAGATCCTGCCGTGGCGCGGTGAGACGGAGGCGACATCGCGGATGTTCTGCGACATTCTGACTCCCGACGGCGAACCCTCCGCGGCTGATCCCCGCAACGTCCTCAAGCGCAACCTGGCCAAGGCCGCGGACATGGGCTTCACCTGCTACACCCACCCCGAGATCGAGTTTTACCTGCTCAAGTCCCAGCAGCCCGGCCCGGACGGTTCCCCCGTTCCCGTGGACGAGGGCGGCTACTTCGACCACGTTCCGGGCGGGGTGGCACAGGACTTCCGCCGCACGGCCGTGACCATGCTGGAATCGGTGGGCATCTCGGTCGAGTTCAGCCACCACGAGGCCGGCCCCGGCCAGAACGAGATCGACTTGCGCTACGCGGATGCCCTGCAGACCGCGGACAACATCATGACGTTCCGCACGGTGATCAAGGAGGTCGCGCTCCAGCAGGGCACCTATGCGACCTTCATGCCGAAGCCGTTCACGGCCCACCCGGGTTCCGGCATGCACACCCACTTCTCGCTCTTCGAAGGTGACACGAATGCTTTCTACGAGGCGGGCGCGGAGTTCCAGCTCTCCGAGACGGCCCGGCAGTTTATCGCCGGCATCCTCAAGCACGCTCCGGAGTTCACCGCGGTGACCAACCAGTTCGTGAACTCCTACAAGCGGCTCTGGGGCGGGGGAGAAGCGCCCAGCTACCTCAGCTGGGGCCACAACAACCGCTCCGCACTGGTCCGCGTCCCGCTGTACAAGCCCGGCAAGGGCCAGTCCGCGCGGATCGAATACCGCGGCATTGACTCGGCGGCCAACCCCTACCTTGCCTACGCCGTGCTGCTGGGCGCCGGGCTCAAGGGCATCGAGGAGGGTTACCAGCTCCCCGCTGCTGCCGAGGACGACATCTGGTCGTTGAGCTCGGCCGAGCGCCGCGCCATGGGCCACGATCCGCTGCCGGCCAGCCTGCACGACGCCATCCGCTCGATGGAGGACTCCGAACTCATGCCGCAGATCCTCGGTGAGCAGGTGTTCGAACACTTCCTGCGCAACAAGCGTGCCGAGTGGCAGGACTACCGTCTGCAGGTCACGCCCTACGAGCTGCAGCGCAACCTCGGCATCCTTTAGGCGGCCCGGGTGAGCCTGGCACGACGCCTGATTGCCGCCGGTTTCAGCGATCTGGAAAACGGCGAGCGGTGGCTTGCCGCCCGGGAGCTGGAGGGCCTGGACCAGGACCTCCTCTTCGCCGGGCTGCAGCTGGCCGCCAACCCGGACACGGCACTGCAGTCGCTGGTCCGGCTGATCGAAAAGCACCCGGACCTGCGGAAGCTGGCGGTCGCCGACCCCGAGCGCAGCGAACCCATGTACCGGGTGCTGGGCGCCTCCGAGGCGCTTGGTGAGTTCCTGATCCGCCACCCGGAGCATCTTGATGCCTTTGAGGTGACTGCCAGCCCGGAACCACGGGCTGCGGACGCCGCGGAGTTGCGCGCCCGGCTGCTCCATTCCGTGCGGGCCGATCCGAAATCCGCCCGCCCGGTCGCGGCGCTGACCGGGCAGGAAGGCTACGTGGCGCTCCGCACGGAGTACCGGCGCGGCCTCGTCGAGCTCGCCGTCAAAGACCTCTGCGCCGCGGACCCGCTGGACTTTATGCCCGCCGCCGGGGCCGAACTGGCGGACCTGGCCGGAGCCGCGATCGAGGCTGCCCTGGCCGTTTCCCGGGCCGAGGCCGCCGAACATTTCAGCGCCACCGAGGTGGCCGACGTCGGGCTGGCCGTCATCGGCATGGGCAAATGCGGGGCCCGCGAACTCAACTACATCTCCGACGTCGACGTCATCTACGTGATCGAGTCCGGAGAGCTCGACGACTCGCGCGCCAACACGATCGGTACGGCCCTGGCCTCCGGTATTTCCCGCGCCATCATGTCAGTCGGCCGCGAACCCGGGCTGTGGGAAGTCGACGCCAACCTGCGTCCCGAAGGCAAGTCCGGACCGCTGGTCAGGACCCTGGCCTCGCACGAAAGCTACTACGCGCGCTGGGCCGAGAGCTGGGAGTTCCAGGCCCTGCTCAAGGCCCGGACCATCGCCGGGGACACCGAGCTCGGGGCCCGTTACGAAGCCGCCGTCGCACCGCTGATCTGGTCCTCCGCCGGCCGGGAAGGCTTCGTGGAGTCCGTCCGGTCCATGCGCCGCCGGGTCACCGAACACATCCCCGCCGACGAGGAGCAGCGGCAGATCAAGCTGGGCCGCGGCGGCCTCCGCGACGTCGAATTCACCGTCCAGCTGCTGCAGCTGGTGCACGGCAAGTCCGACGAGACCCTGCGCTGCCGCGACACCACCTCGGCCATCGCGGCCCTGTCCGCCGGCGGCTATATCGGCCGTTCCGATGCCGCCGAGTTCGACCGCGACTACCGCTACCTCCGGCTCCTGGAGCACCGGATCCAGCTCTTCCAGCTGCGCCGCACCCACCTCATGCCGGTCAAGGAAGCCTCGCTGCGGGCACTCGCCAAAGCCGTGCTCGGACCCTTCTCCAGCGAACGGCCCAAACCTGACGCCCTGGTTGCGGCCTGGCGCAAGACCAAACGCTCCGTCCGCGAGCTGCATGAACGCATCTTCTACCGCCCGCTGCTTAATACCGCGGCGGCGCTCAGCAGCGAGGAAGCCAAGCTCAGCCCGGAAGCCGCGCAGGGGCGCCTCGCCGCCCTGGGCTACCTCGATCCCGGCGGCGCCATGCGCCACATCGAAGCGCTCACCGGCGGAGTCAGCCGCCGCGCCGCACTCCAGCGCCAGCTCCTGCCGATCCTGCTTGGCTGGCTCGCGGAGGGCGTGGACCCCGACGGCGGCCTGCTGGCCTTCCGCCGGGTCAGTGAGGCGCTCGGCACCACCCACTGGTATCTCGGCATGCTGCGGGATTCGACGGCGGCGGCCGAGCGGCTCTGCCACGTGCTGTCCAACTCCCGGCTGATCGCCGACCTGCTGGAGGTCTCGCCCGAATCCGTGGCCTGGCTCGGCGCGGACAAGGAACTGGTGCCGTTGACGTTCGAGGCGCAGTGGCTCGAGATCGCCTCCAAGATGTCCCGGCATGCCGAGCCGGAAAGCGCGATGCGCCTGATCCGCTTGATCCGGCGCCGCGAGATCCTGCGGATTGCGATCGCGGACAGCGCGGGACTGCTGGACCAGGACCAGGTGGGCGCGGCACTGGCCGACACGGACCGGGCCGCGGTCCTGGGGGCCCTGCGCGTCGCGGAAACGATGGTCACGGCCGAGGAGCCGCTCAAGACGCATGTGCTGGTGGTCGCGATGGGACGGCAGGGCGGCCGGGAGATCGGCTACGGCTCCGACGCGGACGTTATTTACGTCCACCGCGGCCTTCCCGGAGTCCCGGAGGAAGAGGCCCAGCAGCAGGCCCTGCAGATCGTCAGCCGGCTCTCCAGCCTGCTCACCCAGCCGCTGAAGCCCGCTATCCTGGCCGAACGTGTCCTGATGGTTGACGCTGACCTCCGTCCCGAGGGCAAGAGCGGGCCCATGGTGCGGTCGCTGGATTCCTACGCCGAGTACTACCGCCGGTGGTCGCTCGTCTGGGAGGCGCAGGCGCTGCTGCGTGCCCGCCCAATGGCCGGCGACGATGGGCTGGCGGCCGACTTCGTGGCGCTGATCGACACCGTCCGCTACCCCGAGTCCCTCTCCGAGCAGGACGCGCGGGAAGTGCGCCGGGTGAAGGCGCGGGTCGAGGCGGAACGGCTGCCCCGCGGCGCGGATCCGGCCCGGCACCTGAAGCTCGGACGCGGCGGACTCAGCGACGTCGAATGGCTGGCCCAGCTGCTCCAGCTGCAGCACGCCGGAAAGCACCCCGAGCTGCGGACCACCTCCACGGTGGAGGCACTCGAGGCTGCGGCCGGCGTCGGGCTCCTCGAAGCGGGGGAAGCGGAGATCCTGCTGCGGGCCTGGCGTCTGGCGAGCCGGATCAGATCGGCCAACGTGATCTGGACCGGGCGGGCCTCCGACGTGCTGCCCTCTTCCCGCCGCGATCTGGAAGCGGTGGCGCGCTGGTGCGGCTACGGGCAGGGCCACGCCGCCAAGCTCGAGGAGGACTATCTGAGGCTGAGCCGGCGGGCCCGGAGCGTGTTCGACCGGGTCTTCTACGGCCAGTGACCGGCTTGCGGTGCGGCCGCCGGGAGCCGGTCTGAGAGCTCCGGGGGCTGACACCCCGCAGGCGCAGTGCTATTTTAGCGGCATGGCCAGACAACTCTTTGTGAACCTCCCCGTAAAGGATCTCGACACGACGGTGGAGTTCTTCACCGCTCTGGGTTTCTCCTTTAATCCCGACTTCACCGATGAGAACGCCACCTGCATGATCGTCAATGACGACGCGTTCGTCATGCTCCTCGTCGAGGCGTACTTCAAAACCTTCACATCCAAGACTGCCGCGGATACCGCAGGTGCTGCCGAGGTCATCATGTCCTTTTCCCTGGACAGCCGCGAGGCGGTCGACGAACTCGTCCGGACGGCGCTCACCTCCGGCGGCGCACCGTCCCAGGAAGCCCAGGACTACGGCTTCATGTACACCCACAGCTTCCAGGACCCGGACGGCCACCTGTGGGAAGTCTTCTGGATGGACCCCGCAGGGCCGCCAAAGGACGCAGCGCTCTGAGCTGAGCGGCGGATCCGGCGGCGGAGGCACCCCGGCGGCTTCGGTACGCTTCTGTCATGCCTGAAAACGTGTGGCTGATGCCGCTGAAGGACCTCGACGACGACGCCCGCGCCATCAAGCTCGGCGAGATCGCCGGGCTCGAGGTCACCGAAGACCAGCGGAGGTTTGTCGGTGAGCCGCTGCGCATGATGCTCATCGCGCTGGAGGAGGATTCCCGGCACCCCTTTGCGATTGACTCCAACGGATCCGCAGCAGGGGTCCTGACGCTGCAGACCGGAGCCGCCACCCTGGCCGGATGGGAGGACGACGACTCGGTCTGGCTGCTCCGTGGCTTCCTGATCGACCGCCGGCAGCAGGGCAGGGGCCTGGGCACGCTGGCAGCGGACGCTGCGGTCCGGGAGGCGGCGAAACTGACGGCAGCCCTCGGCGGCGGCCAGGCCGGCGTGGTGCTCTCTGTCAACGAGGAGAACCCGGCCGGACGGGCCGCGTACCGCAAGGCCGGCTTCCAGGACCGGGGCCGGTACCTTGGCGGCGGTGCGGGCCCGCAGCGGACCCTGTACCGGCCGTTCTGATCCGCTGACCGGTCCCCGCGGGACCTAGAGGTCTTTCGGACCCGCAATCCGTGCCACCGAGGCGCGCAGCGGACGGAAGGCCCGGACGAGGCCACGGCGACGGTCTCGCCGTGGCGGCCGGCGCCGGTGCTGCAGGCGCGGACTCCGCCAGGGAAGCAACTGTTTCAGTGATGGTTTAAAAGCAGCGGCTTAAAAGCAGCGGCCCCCACCGGGAGGTGGGGGCCGCCGTCGTGCATCCCTTGCGGAAAGCCTCTAGCTAGACGCCGTAGTACAGCTCGAACTCGTACGGGTTCGGGCGCAGTGAGAGCGGACGGATCTCGTTCTCGTACTTGTACTCGATCCAGGTGTCGATCAGGTCCTGGGTGAAGACGCCGCCGGCCTGGAGGAATTCGTTGTCCTCGGCCAGGGCATCCAGGGCCTCTTCGAGCGTGCCGGGGGCCTTGGGGATGTCCTTGGCTTCCTCGGCGGGGAGCTCGTAGAGGTCCTTGTCGATCGGAGCCGGCGGTTCGATGCGGTTGCGGATGCCGTCAATGCCGGCCATCAGCTGGGCAGCGAAGGCCAGGTACGGGTTGGAGGAGGGGTCCGGAGCGCGGAACTCGATGCGCTTGGCCTTCGGGTTGGAGCCCGTGATCGGGATACGGATACCGGCGGAGCGGTTGCCCTGCGAGTAGACCATGTTGACCGGAGCTTCGAAGCCCTTGACCAGGCGCCGGTAGGAGTTCACCGTCGGGTTGGTGAAGGCCAACACGGCTGAGGAGTGCTTCAGCAGGCCGCCGATGTACCAGCGGGCCATGTCCGAGAGGCCTGCGTAGCCCTTTTCGTCGTAGAAGAGCGGCTCGCCGCCGTTCCACAGTGACTGGTGGCAGTGCATGCCCGAGCCGTTGTCACCGAAGACCGGCTTCGGCATGAAGGTGACCGACTTGCCCCAGGCGTCGGCGGTGTTCTTGATGACGTACTTGAACTTCTGCAGGTCATCGGCCGCGTGGGTCAGGGTGGTGAACTTGTAGTTGATCTCAGCCTGGCCGGCGGAACCGACCTCGTGGTGGCTGCGCTCGACCTCAAGGCCGGCTTCGTCCAGGGCGATGCACATGGCGTCGCGGAGGTCGGCCTGCTTGTCGGTGGGGGAGACCGGGAAGTAGCCGCCCTTGATCGGGGTCTTGTAGCCGAGGTTGCCGCCCTCTTCCTCGCGCCCGGTGTTCCAGTGTGCTTCCTCGGAGTCGATCTTGTAGAAGCTGCCCTGCGGGGAGGACTGGTACTGCACGTTGTCGAAGACGAAGAACTCGGCCTCGGGTGCAAAGAATGCAGTGTCGGCGATGCCGGTGGAGGCCAGGTAGGCCTCTGCCTTCTCCGCTACGCCGCGGGGATCGCGGTGGTAGGGGTCACCGGTGCGCGGGTTCACGATCGAGAAGTTCAACGCGAGGGTCTTCTCAATGCGGAACGTGTCGAGGAACGCGGTAGTAACGTCCGGGATGAGCTGCATGTCCGACTCGGCGATGCCCTGGAAGCCGCGGATCGAAGATCCGTCGAAGAGCTGGCCGTTGACGAAGAAGTCCGCGTCAACGCTCTTGGCGGGCACGTTGAAGTGCTGCTGAACGCCAGGGAGGTCGGTGAAGCGAATATCGACGAATTTTACGTCTTCGTCTTTGATGAACTTGAGGACTTCGTCCGCAGTCTTGAACATCTATGCTCCTTATGCATGTGAAAGATTCGGCCGTCAGGCCGTGTGGTCCAGCGCAGTCCGACAGCGGGAAAAACGCAAACGTCTACCCCGCTCCTATGCCGCTAGCAACTGTTACCACCCTAAGGACACGGGATTTCCCCATGGTGTCCGCTTTGTTTCCGGCAGGTTACAGAATGCCCTGACAGGTAAACGGTAGTCGCTGTCCACAACGTGGCCTATCCGTGACCAGAGTGTGACCCCTCGGCGTCCACACTCTGAACAGATCCGGGGAGGCGTCCATTGCCGATAGTCTTGGATGGTGGTTGATCGCAAAGACATAGGCTCATGGCTCAGCGGGCCGGACACATCCGGCATCTCGAAGTATCCGGGGGAGCGGCTTGGCCTGCCCGAATCCGGGCCCGGGTCCATTGCCCGGGCCGGGCGGCGCATAGCCGCCATCTGCATTGACTGGGCAATCGCGCTGCTGATCAGCAACTACGCGTTCGCCGGGGATTCCTGGGCCACCCTCGCCGTGTTCGCCGTCGAGCAGGCGCTCCTGGTCGGCACCCTCGGTTACAGCATCGGCCACCGCATCGTGGGGATCCACGTCATCCGGCTCGGCGGCGGCCCCGCCGGACCGGTCCCGGCCCTGGTCCGCAGCCTCCTGGTGTGTCTGGTGATCCCAGCCGTCATCTTCGACCCCGACCACCGCGGACTGCATGACAAGGCCATGAACACGGTCCTCGTCCGGATGTAGCCTCGGCAGCATCCGGCATCCGGCATCCGGCATCCGGCATCCGGCATCCGGCATCGAACGGCTCGACGGCTCCGTCCGGGCTCCGCGACTTGCCTGGAATGGCCGCTAAACCGCCCCTCGTAGCGGCCATATGCGTCAGCTGGACGTCGAGGTGGCGCTCGTAGCGGCCATTTGCGTCAACTGGACGTCGAGGTGGTGCTCGTAGCGCCATTTGCGTCAACGGGTCGCGGGCGTGGTCGTGGTGCCGCCCATTTGCCAGGAATGGCCGCTAAACCGCCACATATAGCGGCCATTTGCGTCAACTGGACGCGGGAGTGGTGCTCGTAGCGGCCATTTGCGTCAAATGGCCGTGGACTCGGCTCGCGTATTCCGAAGTCCCGCGGACCGGAACCCTCGAACGGACCAGACGGACTTATACGATGGCCGTTTCGCTGGCGGGGTCCTGAGCCGGATGGGAAGAATCCTGTCCGGCCTTGACCGTCAGGTGGCCGTGACGGCCGGCCCAGTGCTCGAACCAGACCGTGGCGAACGGGAAGACCGCGGAAAGCCCTGCCAACAAGGCCACCCGGAACGGCCAGCGCTGCAGACTCCACAAGGTCAAAGCTGAGACCCCGTAGCCGATGAAAAACGCCCCGTGAATCGGGCCCGCGATCTCCACCCCGAGCGCCGTGGTCCTGGTGACCCATTTGAGGAACATACCCACCAGCAGGGCGGCCCAACTGAAAGCCTCGGCGACGGCGAGCACCTTGAAGATTCGGATCACGGCAGGCGTGGAGGGCAGTTTCATGGCGGAGTCTCCGGATTCTGTCCCGACGGGACGAAGGGGGTGAGCAAAGGAAACGCCCCGGCTGCCGGCCTGGAAAAGGCGGTTACCGGGGCGTCCCTGTGGTCTGGCGTGTCTGGCCTAGCGTCCGCGGGCTGCCTTGCGGTCCGGGCGGGCCTTGTAGGGATCGATGCCCTTGGGAATGGGCAGGCGGCTTCCCAGCGAGGAGATGCGCTTGGAGACCGTGCTGACCTCAAGCTTGGTGAGTTCGTTCTTCAGTTTCGTCATCTTCTTGGCGATCTGACTGATCGGCACCTGGCCCTCGCCGCGGCCGCTTTCGATCACGTGGATGGTGACGTTAGGAAGGATGCGGGCGAGGCGCTTGCGTTCGGCGTCGAGCAGCGGCTTGACCCGGTGGCTGGGGCCCTCGCTGACGAGGACAACGCCGGGACGGCCGATGGCGCGGAACACCGCGTCCTGGGTCCGGGGGTTCACGGCGACGGGCTGCTCTTCGACGATCCAGCCGCGCTTGAGTGTCCCCAGCGCAGCGCCTGAGGCGCCGGGCTGGTTTTCAATCCGCGCAAATGCTGCTCGCTCGGCACGGCGGGACAGGATCAGGGTGGCCGCCAGGAGGCCCAGCGGGATGCCGATGATCAGGCCGGTGATCCAGTTGTCCAGCAGGAATCCGACGACGAAGCTGACAGCGACAACGCCAACGAACGCCAGCAGCATGAGCCACGTGACCATCGGATCATGCTGGCGGGTCATCTGGAAGACCTCGCCAATCTGCTTCAGACGGCTCGGCTTCTTGACCTTGGCCACCTTGGGCTTACGGGAAAAGAGGCCACGCTTCGGAGCTTCAGAAGCCGGAGTGGAGTTGCTGGAATCAGGGGAATTCGCCATAGTGCCTTAATTCTACGTGATCGACGGCGAAGGGCCGGACGCCGAATTCCTCCGGTGCCGGCCCTTCGCCGCGATCGTTACTACTGGGTTCAGGAGTGCGCCGCGAGGAGTGAGCTGGCTTCCTGGCGGGTGGTGCCGGAGGACTCGATGTGGGCGA
>NZ_JARUXE010000140.1 GCF_030433895.1 Arthrobacter sp. PsM3
TCGTGCACGATGAACCGGTTCGCGGCCGTGCAGGCCTCGCCCATGTTCCGCAGCTTCGCCAGCATCGCCCCGGCGACGGCGGCGTCGACGTCGGCGTCCTCAAAGACCACGAACGGGGCGTTGCCGCCGAGCTCCATCGAGGTCCGCAGCACGTTTTCGGAGGCATCGGCGAGCAGCCGGCGGCCGACCTCGGTGGAGCCGGTGAAGGAAAGCTTGCGGAGCCGGGAGTCCTTGATCAGCGGACCCGTGGTGGCACCGGCGGTGGAGGTCGGAATAACGTTCAGCACCCCGGCCGGCAGACCGGCCTCCACCATCACGGCCGCGAACAGCTGCGAGGTCAGCGGCGTCAGGTTCGCGGACTTCAACACCATGGTGCAGCCCGCGGCGACGGC
>NZ_JARUXE010000141.1 GCF_030433895.1 Arthrobacter sp. PsM3
CCATCCGGGACACGGTGCTGGCACGAAATCCCGGCGAAGGGGAGTTCCACCAGGCAGTTACCGAGGTGTTCGAAAGCCTCGGCCCGGTCCACGACCGCCACCCCGAGTTCCTCGAAGGCGCCGTGCTCGAGCGGCTCTGCGAACCCGAACGGCAGATCATCTTCCGGGTTCCGTGGGCCGACGACGCAGGACGCTTCCAGATCAACCGCGGCTTCCGGGTGGAGTTCAACTCCGCGCTGGGGCCCTTCAAGGGCGGCCTGAGGTTCCACCCCTCGGTGAACCTGGGCATCGTGAAGTTCCTTGGCTTCGAGCAGATCTTCAAGAATGCCCTGACCGGCATGCCGATCGGCGGCGGCAAGGGCGGCTCCGACTTCGACCCCCGCGGGCGCTC
>NZ_JARUXE010000142.1 GCF_030433895.1 Arthrobacter sp. PsM3
AGTTGCAGCGGGATTCTCGAGTTACGACGGGGAATTCAGGCTGCCTCTTGTGTTGGCCCAGGCAAGTCCAATCTTCCATTCGAGTTGCGAAGGAAAGCTGGGGATTGCTCTCGAGTGACTGCAGGGCCAATAGACCTCATCTAGGCTTGTGTCCAGAAGCCAATGTTCCTCTCCAGGGGCGAAAGGGATCTCGGGGTTGCATTCCAGACGCACCCGGGGAGACAGGCATCCATCTCGAGTGGAAGCAAAGAACCCCGCTCTGCTCTCGAATCGCGACGGGTATCTCTTGGAGCTCACTGGGTGGACTCAAGGGAGTCAAGCCTCCTGAGGCGTTTGGAGAGAGGTCGAGAGACTGGTCTCTAGGCCATACAGGAGACGAAGGCCCTCAAG
>NZ_JARUXE010000143.1 GCF_030433895.1 Arthrobacter sp. PsM3
TCGTCGGCGAGGTCGTCGCGGGCCACGCCGGTGACGGTGGCGTAGCGCAGCTGCATTGCCTGGACCGAGCGGGCGACCTTGGTGGGTTCGAAGACGTCCACGGGGGAGGGTTTGCCGGTGTCGATCTGGCAGAAGTCGCAGCGCCGGGTGCATTCGGAGCCGCCGATCAGGAAGGTGGCTTCCTTGTCTTCCCAGCATTCAAAGATGTTGGGACAGCCGGCCTCTTCACAGACGGTGTGGAGGCCTTCCTTTTTGACGAGGTTCTTGAGCTGGACGTACTCGGGGCCCATCTGGACCTTGGCCTTGATCCACTCCGGCTTGCGTTCCACCGGGGTGGCCGCATTCCGCTGCTCGATCCGCAGCATTTTCCGGCCTTCTGGTGCCAGGG
>NZ_JARUXE010000144.1 GCF_030433895.1 Arthrobacter sp. PsM3
TGCACTCCGTTTGCCGCGAAGGTGGCGTAGGCGTTGGCCATGGACAGCGGTGCGACGTCCTGGGTGCCGATCAGGTTCGCGATGCTGGACAAGTCGTAGGGCTGGTTCGTGTGTCCGTTCGCGACTCCTGCCGCCGTCGCCATTTTCTGGATGTTGCAGAAATCCAGCCTGGCAGCGGACTGGAACGTGATGGTGTTGATCGACTGGTACAGGCCCTGCAGGACGCTCATCCGGTAGTAATGGTTGGGGTCATCGTTCGGCAGCGGGCTCTGGCCGAGTGCCGGGTCGTAGGATCCGGTGGTGACACCGCAGGAGTTCTTCCAGGGATATCCGGCCCTGTAGACGCGGACCGATCCGTCCAGTTGGGTGGCCATTGATTTTCCGGA
>NZ_JARUXE010000145.1 GCF_030433895.1 Arthrobacter sp. PsM3
CGGCCCTGTAGACGCGGACCGATCCGTCCAGTTGGGTGGCCATTGATTTTCCGGAGTTGAGCCATTCCGCAAAGATGAACGGCTTCATGGTCGAGCCGATCTGGAATCCGCCGGCGCCGTCGAGAGGCTGTCCGTTGGCGTCCTTCTCCGGCAATGCGAAGTTGCCCATATAGTTTCCGGGCGCCGTGGCGGGGTTGTAGACGGTGTTCTGCGCCATGGTCAGCACCTTGCCGGTCCCGGGCTGGACGCTCACCAGCGAGGAGCCCCGCTGCAGGGGATCAGCGGCGGCCATGGAAGCGTTGACTTGCTCCTGGGCTACTTTTTGGAGGGCCGGGTCAAGTGTTGTGTGGATGGTGAGCCCGCCCAGATACAGGAGTTTCTTGC
>NZ_JARUXE010000146.1 GCF_030433895.1 Arthrobacter sp. PsM3
ACAGCGGCTTCGCGGTCAGCTTCAACCTCTCCAACGCGCTCTTCGGCGGCACCGCACCCTTCATGGCGACCCTCCTGATCGCCGCGACAGCCAATGAGCTGGCCCCGGCCTGGTACCTGGTGGGCGCCGCGGTCGTTTCCCTGATCGCCGTCGCACTCTCCCGTGAGACCAGCAAGGAACCACTGACCCACGACTAAATCAGTACCTTCAACTTTCCTCACGAAAAGAACAGCACCGAAGAAAGGCATCACCATAATGACCAGCACAACATCTGCCAACGCCTCGTCGATTTCCGAACTGGAGCGGCTGAAAGTCCTGCACAACGGGCAGAAGGAAAAGCTGACCTTTTCCAACGCCGAGTTTGAGCGCCGGCTCACCGGGC
>NZ_JARUXE010000147.1 GCF_030433895.1 Arthrobacter sp. PsM3
TCAACGACGACGGCGAACTCACCTCCGGCATCGAACAGCTCGCCTGCGACCTGCTCGCCGTCTCCGGCGGCTGGTCCCCCGTGGTGCACCTGCATTCCCAGCGCCAGGGCAAGCTGCGCTGGGACGATGACCTGGCCGCGTTCGTGCCCAGCAGCATCGTCCCCAACCAGCAGGTGGCCGGCGCCGGCCGCGGCAGCTTCGAACTCGGCGACTGCATCGCAGAGGGCATCTCCGCTGGGGCAGCGGCGGTCGGCGCCGCCGGCTTCGACCCTGAAACCTCCGGCGCAGCCGCCGATCCCCTGGTCTTTTCCGAGCCGAAGACGTCCGCCCCGACCCGCCAGCTCTGGCTGGTCCCGGGCCAGGAAGGCGGCCCGGACG
>NZ_JARUXE010000148.1 GCF_030433895.1 Arthrobacter sp. PsM3
GCCGGGATCACCGAATACGAGGTCGCCCTGATCGGCACCGAAGCCATGGTCCACGAAATCGCCCGGACCTTCCCCGACTCGGAAATCCGCGACACCTGGGTCTGGTTCCAGTCCGGCATCAACACCGACGGCGCCCACAACTGGGCCACCACCCGCAAGATCCAGGAACACGACATCCTGTCCCTGAACTGCTTCCCGATGACCTCCGGCTACTACACCGCCCTGGAGCGCACCCTGTTCTACGGCGAACCGGACGCCCGCTCCCTGGAACTGTGGAACATCAACGTGGAAGTCCACAAACGCGGCCTCGAACTCATCAAGCCCGGGGCCGTCTGCAAGGACATCGC
>NZ_JARUXE010000149.1 GCF_030433895.1 Arthrobacter sp. PsM3
GGCTTCCCGTCGACGTGTGCGGCGATCTTTTCCAGCAGCGGGCCCAGGGCGTCGTAGGACTCCTTCGAGCCACCGGGCATGATCGAGGGGCCGTTGAGGGCACCTTCCTCGCCGCCGGAGACGCCGATGCCGACGAAGTGCAGGTCCTTCCTGGCCAGCGCGGCTTCGCGGCGGCGGGTGTCCTCATAGTGGGAGTTGCCGGCGTCGATGATGATATCGCCCGGTTCCAGGAGCGGCTCGAGCTGTTCGATCACGGAGTCGACCGGCTTGCCGGCCTTGACCATGATCAGCACGCGGCGCGGCTTCTCCAGCGAGTCGACGAGCTCCTGCAGGGTCTCCGTGCGGA
>NZ_JARUXE010000014.1 GCF_030433895.1 Arthrobacter sp. PsM3
GGGGGTTTTGCCCCCCCCCCCCCCCCCCCCCACGTAGCGCCGACTGAGGACAGAATTGAGACGAACTACCACGGCGGAAGCCGCCCACTTCAGCGTTACCCAGATCATTGGCTTCGACTCGGCAGTCAGAATTGAAGCCACTGTTGATCCCGTTTCACTGCAAACAGATTCCGACCGGAAGAAGACCTTTCAGTCAGCTCTCGCCGCGGCTATAAAGAACAACACGGATCGCATCTTCACTGGTGATGTCAAAGCAGAAATAACTTGGTTCATCTCAGAAGAACGCCGCTACAACACCCACATCGTGGCGGACATCGACAACATCATCAAGCCGTTGTTCGACGCGGTGACCGGTCCCGGTGGGATCATGATCGATGACAATCAGGTCCAACAGATCGGGGCATCGTGGGACGACGCCGAGCCTGGCAAACTGAAGTTCACGATGGTAATAACAGCCCTTTTCCCGTCTGAGTTCATTCCGAGACACAACTTAGAATTTGTCGATCTTGGACGCCCCTATGGATGCATGCTCGTCCCCGACATGCCAGCGGAGATAAAGCTCATGCTAATAACGTCGGTGGCGGACGCGGTCCGCCGCCATCGGGCACTCTTAGCCATGGGGAGTGAACCCGGTGCAGCGAAAATGCACATGCCCATGCAGCGGTTCTATCCTTCTGCACGGCTGAAGGGCTTCGAAGTAAAGCCGCTTCCTGGAACAGTTGGTTCGTTACTGCCGGACTCGCAGACCGTCCCGGCATTGCTTCCGCTAGACAAGAATTTGGACGCAGATGCGTAACCAGGGCCGGCAGAGCTATCTGCAACAGCCAGACAAATGGCGGTAGGGCCGGGATCTGGCTGGCCCACCGAACTGGCCGAGATCCTCACTGTTCTAGCCCCTTTTGTATGCCTGGAACCACGACAGAAATAACTTCTCGGCAAGGTCATCGCCACAGATCACTTCACGCGTTGGGTTCTGGAAGGGCTGGGGCGTGACGTGGGCCGAAAAAGGGCAGATCGAGCGCCAAGCATCAGCCTCGAGTCTGGTGTGGCTGGTGGACACTTGTTCTAGCTCAGTGCGTAGTTACTCGTTCGGCGGCGACGATAACCGGGGGACTTCTCATGCACTGGCCGCTGGTGCAGCGGCGCGTCAGCACCACACCATAGGATTTTCGTAGCACATGTCGCGGGGTTGCTGCACTGGTTTTCACGGAACAGCTGTAGCGGTCCGCCTTCATGTTCTGAAGGCGGACTACCGCCTGATCGTGGGCCGAAACGTCATGGGCACGCCTGGAAACCCAACGAACCCCGAAAACGCTCCCTGACGGCCTACGACCACTGAACCCAATAGGACTGAATCATCCAGAGGAGATGCAGCTTGATGCACCGGGTGGATGGATTTTTAACATCCCTTCGATGAAGCTTCTTGGTTGCTACTTGTGTGAAAAAGTGACGCTATTTCCACCGAGTCCATCAATACGGACATTGAAGGTAGGTTTAGAAGCGTCGTTGAAATTCCAGCCAGTTCTCATAGTTGAGCTTTGTCCTGGCTGAAGTTTTGCATCCCAGTAGGCTTTCACCTTGTCATCCTGGACGGTACGGATGTCAGAGTCGCCATCCTTAGCACTGTTGGCGACTAACTCGACGTCACTACGTCCCAAAATGACCTTTTCGGACAAATTCTTGATGGAGATATCGAAGAAAAGGTTGTCGGCACCTTTCTCCTGTTTACCCCCAAGGGTCGTGGTAGCGAAGTGCGCGTCTTTCCCAGGCTTGAATTCTTGAGGTTCTTGCACCGTGATCTCGAGCAAAACCTGATCCCCACTACGGCGGGAGTCTTTATATATCGCTGTTTGCCCATAAAAGCATTTGCCGAAGTTCTCATCGATGTTGCAAATTGTGTCTTCAGCTTTGGCTTCTGGTTCAGCCACTCGTTGTTCGACTTCGACCTGGGTTTGACCAGGTGAAGATGCTGGAGATGCTGGAGATGCTGAAGATGCACATCCGGAAACGACTAGAATTAGAGCCAGAACTAGTGGGAGCTTCTTCATAAAGTGCAATTCTCCTACACGAGATGTCAGTTCAAGTTGTGTCTTCGGATTCTGGTTAGGAAATCCCGCCAATTGTAGCCTGTGATGTCTCAAGGCATCACAGGCTCAACACGCTCCTGTCACCGATGTCTTGAGAGATAACAGGCTTGACACTCTCCGCACGCAATTAACAGGCCCTTGCCCAAGTGGGCTGCGCCTGACTGATGACTGCGCAAGCGCCGTGCCCGCTTGCCTTCGGGGTAGTGGTCACGTAGGACATGCCACCGGCTCGACTACGATCTTCGAACGCCGGTGCCTGCCGGCTCGGTTGCATACCTGCACGCCGAACATTCGTCCCACTCCATTAGTTCACCGTCGGAGCCCCAATTGAGCGTGCCTGCGAATCTGTGCGACTGGCACAGCGGGCAGCGCAGGCCGCCATCCTTCACTGCGTTCACTCTCATGTACATGAACCCTTCTAAGGCATGGTTCACGGCATTCACTGCAAGCTCGGCGTCCCAAGCCACAGCAGTCGAGTCGTGTTGGAGGTGGACCACGAGGTCCCAAGTCTTTTCCCATATGGCACGCACGTAAGCCCGCTGCCGCCGCTTAGAAGTCATCTTTACCGCAAAGATTTGCAGCCAGTCCTTGATGTTCGCCAGTTGAGGCGGGTCCGAAATATCGGCTACCCAGTCATGCGCCGCTTGATCCTTGACCAAGGCAATCATTGCCTCGCGAAGCCGAACGCCTACGGCCTGATAGTCCTCTGCATCGTTGGCTTCTCCGAGCGCCTCCACAGCGACCGCGTACTTTCGCCAAGCCGTCTCGCTGACCGATCGCGGCTCGGTTTCGACGGTTACGCGATCGCGCTCCCAGAGCCGCATCGCCAAGCCCACATGGAAAGAGAACGCTTCGTCCGCCGTCCTGAACTGGTCCTGGCTGTAGAGGTTGGTCAGGTTGGTGATAACCCACCAACGGGACCGAGCGCAACGCACATCGAACGCTTCATAGGCCTGACTCAAAACGCGGTGGCGTTTGACGAGTTCCACGGACTCAACGTCTTCGTCCGACTCTAGTTCGACGTAGTGCCTGATTGCCCGTTCTTCCGCCGTCTCCACTCGTAACGAAGGCCTCCGTCTCGGCTCGTGACGGGCTGGATCGCCCCAGGCCATCAGACGGTCTCCTACGGCAGCCGCCAGCCGATGAAGGCGGTTGCTCCTAGCCATGTCGTCCCCAGATTCAGTCATAGACACCATCTAACCGCAGCGAGACGATCCGCTCAGCATGAAGGCCTCCGCTTCGGGCTCCTCGGCGCCGCTGCTGACCGAGCCCCGTCATCCGGTAGTCGGCCCGACAACGGGAGCTGCCGTGCGTTCCAGAGTCTTCCGGCGGACCGAACTGATAGCAGGCGGGCGCATGGGGCTCAAACCCAGACTGTCAGCCCTGGGCTCTTAGGTGTGACGACCTCAGGTATTCCGAGTTCTACCAAGTTCTAGGTGGTTCTACGGTTTTTCCTAGAACCAGCGTTCGCAAACCAACTGAAACGGCGGTTAGCTAAGGGCAGTTTTGCCCTACTGGCCCTATCGCTGCGGATCGACCCTCGGCGATAGGGCGGTAACAGGACGTGTGCAGTTAGTGATCAGGCGTCGGGAACCAGATGGTTGTTGCTTGGCTGGCCTCAGGTAACGGACCATCAGGCGCGGCGGCTCCCGAACCATATGATCCGGTCCACCGATACTCGCCCCCATTCGTGTGCCTCTGGGAATGACGATTCGTCAGCGCGGGCGATGACCTTTGTCTTTTGGGCCAACAAAAATATGTGAAGTTCTTACTCATGTCCGTCACTGTAAGGCCAAGGGTCAAGGGGCAGCTGGCACCTAGAGGTTACGACCTGACCAATTTCGGAAGCCGGGTCTGTTTTGATCCAGCTCCAAGTCGGCCCGGATGTCCTCTTTCATCATGTGCCTGAGAACTTTGGTGTCCTCGTGGATTTGGGCAACAGCAGCCTCCATTTCCGGATTCCAGATAACTACCTCGTCGGGATTAATGAGCTTTTTCGTTTCGTCGTAAATGTCTTCCGCAGCTTTACTTATGTCGGCCGGCCCAAGCAGCATGATAGCCGTTGGCCTTAGGTCACCGAGAAGTTTTTTCCTGCCCTTCAGCAACTTCGCAGGATCCGGTTCACGTTTTGCCAGATTGATCATCTCGCGCCGGGCGTCGAGAAATCGCACATATGCTTCTTGCTTGCGACCAAGAAGCCAGTGCCTGTTCTGAGTTTTCCGCTGGTCCGAAGCCACCCTCAAATTGAAGAGGCTCGTAACAAGTGCGGCGAAAACCGCCGCGAAGAGGGCAACGTCTTTGGGTTCTACCACAACGAAAAGCGTAACCGAAAAGCGAGCCCGCTTATGCCAGGCTGTCTTATCCCCAAACGTCACGGAAATGGTAGGGGGACCACCCCCAGCTCCGCCCAGCGTTCGCACCTCCGGCATAGCAACAAATATCCCCCGCGGGTTCAATCGATGAGCCCTTGCAAGGCCCTCAGGCCGGTATTGCCCTGCCGTGGCGCGGTACGGTCCTCTGGCGTATGCGAGTTAATAAGGCAGTTTTGAGGCCCTTTGAGGGGCCTTTCTGAGGTTAAAGGAAGTGATGTCTATAGCTGTGCCGAGAGGTTTGAAGGCTGCGGGTAAGAAGCTGTGGGAGGTTTCGGCGCGTGGTGCCCGTGGCGTGTATGGGGATCGCCGTGGTTAGGCGCAAGCCGAGGGAGCCCGGCTCTGTCCTTGGCGCGCCCGCTGCCCTTGCTGTTTTCGTGCCATTGGAATGGCTTGGAACTTCGGAGTATCAGCTTTGGGCGGCATGGGCCGGGGCACGGCGCTCGTGGGCTGAGGAGAACCTGCCCGACGGTATGGCCACTATAAGTGGCCCCCGGGATGATCGGCTACCTCGAGTTTTTCCGGGAGACGCGGGAAACTTACCGCCGGGCACTTGAACTGAAGTAGTGCAGAAAAGGGACTGTCCACGGCTGTAGCTAGACTCAGTCGGTGTACCTAGACGTAATTCAAGTAGAAGTAGTTGGCGGCGACCCCTGGTCTGCGCTCTGGCCTGCAATCGCAATCCTGATTTCGTTGGCCTCGGTTGGGCTGACATTCTGGTTCCGGTGGTCGGATAGTGCCAGAGTCGAAGTCAAAGTTGGCACGGCCCTAGTCGGGACGGACCCCGATGATTTCGTCATAGTGACAGCGACGAACAAGGGGCGGACAGGTACGACAGTCGTTGAATCGGTCGTGCTCGTGCCAAACACGGGGGGAGGAAAGATCACTCCTACTCTTTTCCAGCGGTGGGAGGATCCTTTGCCTTGGACGTTGGGGCCTGGGCAGTCAAAAACGCGGTATTTTCCTCAGCAGTGGGTGGCGAACGCTGCAAAGGATCACAATCTTGACCCCAAGGGGTTTCGTGCTGTGGTCACTACAGGACACGGAGACGTTGAATCTGAGTTGACGGACTGGCCGATTCAGCTTGTGGAGCAGTAAAAACCGCTGGCCCAAGCCCCCGCCGACCACAGGACCACAGGACCACCCAAGACTAGCCGAAGGGGAGAGGCGAAGTACGAAAGGTTCTCGCGCTTACGTGCCTACCCGCTGGGCCCTTGTAGTCTCAAGGCATGAAGACTCATAAGAATCAGGTCGCCCACTGCGAAACCTGCCAAGAGAATACGGATCACCGCGTGACGTACGTTGTGCAAACTCGCGCAGACGGAACAAAGCAGGAGAACTTCCTTGCCGCTATCTGCCTGAAGCACGAAGCATAGGAGGAGTAGCGCCGACCTCGTACGCCCCCCTGCCCGCTTGCGATTTGCAGGGTGCCGACAAAAAAAGGCCCTCACCAGCATCAACGCCGGTGAGGGCCTTTTTGTATGGTATTACTTGGCGGGGTATGCCCATCCCCAGCCAGCCTTCATGAAACCCTGCTTGTGGACAAGCACGCCGGTAGCTGTCGGTACATCGAGGATGATCTTCCCGGTGGCCTTTTCCCCGGGCCCAAGGCAGATGGGAATCGCTCCCCGTCTGTGAGGTACATTACGGAAGGGAAGCTCATCAGGTCGCCGTTGAATGTCGTCCCGTTATCGGCGATCGCCTTCCACGCATAGCCGGGCCGGGCTACATCACGGAATTGGGCAAATGTATTTTTGGCGGCGCCGCCATTGGAGTTGCGAGAGACAGAGGCCAAAAGTGCCCCGCTACCTCCGCGTTGATCTTCCCTCCGGCGCCCGCACCGAACGCAGCATTTGCATTTCCCTAGCGCGGGCAGGCACCGACTTTACAGCTGCAGATCGCCCCCGAACAACCACCCCATGCACACAGTCCTGACTGCAGCAGCAACTGCCGTCCCGCTAGCGGCTGCCACCGCTTCTCCGGCAAATCCCGCCGTCGTCGTCCTTTTCGCCGAAACCGGCATGCCGTCTGGAACGCAGCTGCGCGGAATACGCGCCAGGCTCACTCGTTTACGAAACGCAACGCGATCCCGCACGCACCCCCTAGTGTTGACCCTGCACCTAACGAAACCGTTTACGTAAACCGTTTTCCGAAACCGATTACGTAACGCGGGCAGACAACAAAGACACCCTCAGGGAGGAGGAACAGTGGTCACCATCCGCGATGTCGCCAAGCACGCCGGCGTCTCCCCGGCCACCGTCTCCCGGGTTGTCAACGGGCTCGTCGGCTACTCGGACGAGACCCGCGAACGGGTCGAAACCGCGGTCAAGAGCCTCAGTTACGAAACGGACTACCTTGCCCGGGGCCTGAAGACCCGGCAGACCTCCGTGATCGGGCTCCTCGCCCCCATGGTGTCGGACGCCCTGGCCTCCCAGGTCATGCAGGGTGTGGAGGAGGAGGCCCAGGAACGCGGCTACGCCGTGATGCTCGGCCGCACCGGCGCCAAATCCGCCTACATCGCCGGCTACCTACGAACCATGCGCACTTATCGGGCCGCCGGCGTCATTCTCATCTCCGCGGTGATTACGCCGGAGACCAGGCAGCTGCTGGGCCCCAACGTCCCCATCATCTCCGTCGCCATCAGCGACAAGTCGGGCTCCCCGAGTGTGGCCATCGACGACGAGCAGGCAGCCTACGACGCGACGCGTCACCTGTTGCGGCTCGGCCACCGCCGCATCGGCCTGCTGACCGGCGACCCGGCGTCGATCTACGTGGCCCAGCCCCGAAGGCGCGGCTACCTCCGCGCCATGACCGAAGCGAACTGCACTCCGGTGACGGCCACCGGCAGCTTCTTCTACGAAAGCGGCGCCCCCGGCGTCGGCGAGCTGCTGCAACAGGACCCCGGCATCACCGCGATCTTCGCGATGAGCGATGAGATGGGTGCCGCCGTCGTCAATGAACTGCAGCGCCGCGGGCTCCGGGTGCCGGAGGACGTGTCCGTCCTGGGCTTCGACAACACCTCCACTGCCTTGCACGTGAACCCGCCGCTGAGCACCATGGCCCAGCCCCTTGAGGAAATGGGCCGGATGGCCGTGAAAAAGCTGCTCCGCTCCCGCGACCTGGGGCCAAAAATCATGCCGCACCGGCTGATCGAGCGCGGCTCCACCGCCCCGCCCGGTTCAGCCCCGGCCGGCACCCCGGAGCGCGGCTCCACCGCCCCGCCCGGTTCAGCCCCGGCCGGCACCCCGGAACCCGCCAGCTAACCCCAACAGACCACCACTCCACCGGCGGCAGCCGGCACCCCCCCGTGCCACCAACCAGGCAGCCGCCGCAGTTCCGCATGCACCAAAACCACCCGCACCACCCCAGATAACAAGGAGCAACACATGAGGCAGCGCCGCCGCACCTGGCAGACTCTTCTCGCCACCACCGCCACCCTGACCGTCGCCGCCGTCGCCCTCACCGGCTGCGGCGGGACCGCCACGGAAGCGAAGAGCACCCCGAAGGCCGCCGCCGCGTCCTTCGAGGGCAAGGGCCCCATCAACTACGTCTCCAACCGGGACGCCTCGGGTGCCGCGAACAAGAGCATCGAGGAATGGAACGCCGCCCACCCGGAGGAGAAAGTCACGTTCATCGAACTGCCGGACTCCGCGGACCAGCAGCGCCAGCAGCTCATCCAGAACGCGCAGATCAAGTCCGACACCTTCAGCGTCCTGAACCTCGACGTCGTCTGGACCTCCGAGTTCGCCGCCAACAAGTGGATCCTGCCGCTGCCCGCGGACGCCGTCCCCACCGAGAAGATGATCCCCGCCACGGTCAACGCCGCGACCTACCGGGACTCCCTGGTCGGCGCCCCGTACTACACCGACGGCGCGCTGTTCTACTTCCGCTCGGACCTGCTGAAGGCCGCCGGCATCGCCGCCCCGCCGAAGACCTGGGACGAGATGAAGACCGCCTGCAAGGCCATCCTGGCCCTCCCCGAAGCCGCCGGCATGTCCTGCTACACCGGCCAGTTCGACAAGAACGAGGCCCTCACGGTCAACTTCTCCGAGGCCGTGGCCTCCGCCGGCGGCTCGATCGTCGACGCCGACGGCAAGCCCACCGTCAACACCCCCGAAGCCAAGGAGGGCCTGAACCTGCTGGTGAACGGCTTCAAGGACGGAATGTTCCCCTCCGACGCCATCACCTATCTCGAGGAGCAGGGCCGCCGCGCATTCCAGGACGGCAAGCTCGTCTTTATGCGCAACTGGCCCTTCCTGCATGCCTCCCTGAGCGCCACCGACGGATCCAGCAAGGTGGCCGGAAAGTTCGACATCACCTCCATCCCCGGCACGGACGGCCCCGGCGTTTCCACCCTCGGCGGCCGCAGCCTGGCCATCTCCCCGTTCACCCCGAACAAGGCCACCGCCCTGGAGTTCGTGAAGTTCTTCACCAGCGAGGAGCAGGCCCAGAAGCGCCTCGCGCTGTCCTCCCGCGCCCCGGTCTACGCCTCGCTGTTCGAGGATCCCGCCGTCGTTGCCAAGCGTCCGTTCTTCCCCACGCTGCTGACCTCGCTGAACAACGCCCAGCCGCGCCCCAAGGTGGTCCAGTACGGCGCCACCACCAAGGCGATCCAGGAAGAGGCCTACGCGGCCATCACCGGAGCCAAGGACACGGACACGGCCCTGAACGACATGCAGGCCAAGCTCACCGAGCTGACCAAGTAACCCGGCCGTAACCCCCGCAGTCCAGACCACACGCCTGGCCGGCCGGTCCACCCCGGCCGGCCAGGCACGCTGCAACTCCAGTTAGGTACCAAGCATGACGACGACGACCGCCCCGCCCGCCGGCGCGCAGACCGGCACGCCCCACGCCCCCGGGCCCCGCAAACGCGGCCACCGCTCCCCCGGTGAAGGCCGCATGGCCGCGATGCTGCTCTCCCCCACCCTCCTGGTGCTGGCCCTGGTGATCGTGTACCCGCTGCTCTCCGCGGTGCACCAGTCCCTGTTCCGCGCCGAATCCGGCCTGGACGCGGACGGCTTCGTCTCCGACGTGGAATCCTTCGTGGGCCTGGCCAACTATGCCGACCTGTTCGTAGGCGAATCCGGCCGGCGCTTCCTGAACGCCTTCGCCAACACCACCTTCTTCACCGTCACCACGGTGTTCCTCGAAACCGTCCTGGGCCTCTGCCTGGCCCTGGCCATGAACCGCGCCTTCCGCGGCCGGCCCTTCCTGCGCGCCAGCATCCTGGTCCCGTGGGCCGTGCCCACCGCAGTCTCCGGCCTACTGTGGCGCTGGATCTTCCAGTCCGACGGCATCGCCAACACCCTGCTCGGCAGCGAAATCCTCTGGACCGCCGAAGGCAACGCCTCCAAGCTCGCCGTCATCATCGCCGAAGTCTGGAAGACCGCCCCGTTCATCGGCCTGCTGGTCCTCGCCGGCATGCAGGTCATCCCCGGCGAAGTGTACGAAGCCGCCCGGATCGACGGCGCCGGCTGGTGGCGCCAGCTCGGCTCCATCACCCTCCCGCTGGTCAAGCCCACACTGTTGGTCGCCGTGCTGTTCCGCATGCTCGATGCCCTGCGCATGTTCGACCTGCCCTTCGTGCTGATCGGCCCCGGCAAGGAATCCGTGGAAACCCTCTCCATGCTGGCCTGGGACGAATCCAACCAGCTGCGCTACGGCTCCGCCTCCGCGTTCGCTGTGATGCTCTTCCTGTACGTCGCCGTCGTCGCGATCGTCTTCGCGAAGGTCCTCGGCGCCGATGTCACCGGCGCCAAGGAACTGAAGCTGCTGTCGAAGAAAACCGCCCGGAAGAACCGCCTTGCGGCAAACCAGACACAGGCGGCCGCTGACCTGTCGAACGCTGACCAGAAGAAGGCCGAGGCCACCCGATGACCATCTCCGACCTCCGCAATGCCGCGGCCGACTCCGGCGCCGGCTCCTCGAACGCCCCAGCCGGCGCGCCGCCGTCGAACCGGCCCAAAGCCAAGCGCACCTGGCGCTCCTACAGCGTCTACGCCGGCCTCGCCCTGATCTTCGCCTACTGCCTGGCCCCGTTCTACTGGATGCTGGTCTCCAGCCTCCGCCGCACCGCGGACATCTTCGACAACACCCTGCTGCCGGCCCCGTTCTCGCTGGAGAACTACGCCAAGGTCTTCGACGGCTCCACGATGTTCGGCCAGGCGCTGCTGAACTCCCTGATCGTCGCCGGCACCACCACCTCGTTCGCGCTGGTCCTGGGTGTGTTCGCCGCCTACGCGATCTCCCGGCTGAACTTCCGCTTCAAGTCGGTGATCCTCGGTGTCATCATCGCCACCTCGATGTTCCCAGGCATCTCCGTCGTCGTGCCGCTGCTGCGGCTCTTCACGGACATCGGCTGGATCAACACCTACCAGGCCATGATCGTGCCGAATCTGTCCTTCGCGATCCCGCTGGCGGTCTGGAACCTCACCACCTTCATGAAGGCCCTGCCGTTCGACCTCGAGGAGGCGGCCATGATCGACGGCTGCACCAAGTGGCAGGCGTTCCGCAGGGTGCTGCTGCCGCTCGCCGCGCCGGGCGTCTTCACCACCGCGATCCTGACGTTCATCCACAGCTGGAACGAGTTCATCATTGCCCTGTCGATGATCAACGACCCGAAGATCCAGACCGCCACGGTCGCGATCTCCAAGTTCACCGGTGCCACCGAATTCCAGGCGCCCTTCGGCGAGCAGATGGCCGCCGGCGTGATCGTCACCGTCCCGCTCGTAATCATGGTGCTGATTTTCCAGCGGCGGATCGTCGAGGGCCTCACCGCGGGCGCGAGCAAATGAGTCCTGTCGAATCCGGCACCGTCGAGGAAACCACGCTCACGCCGGACGTGCAGTGGTGGCAGTCCGCCGTGATCTACCAGGTCTATCCGCGCTCCTTCGCCGACGGCGACGGCGACGGCGTGGGCGACCTCGCCGGGCTGACCGCGCGGCTGCCGTACATCGCCTCGCTCGGTGTCGACGGGATCTGGATGACCCCGTTCCAGCCCTCCCCGCAGCTGGACCAGGGCTACGACGTGTCCGACTACTGCGGCGTGGACCCGCTGTTCGGCACCATGGAGCAGTTCGATGCGCTGCTGGAGCTGGCGCACTCACTCGGCCTGCGGATCCTGCTCGACGTCGTCCCCAACCACTGCTCCTCGGAGCACCCGCTGTTCCAGCAGGCCCTCGCGGCCGGCCCGGGCTCGCAAAAACGGGACATGTTCCACTTCGTTGAGGGCTCCGACGACGACGTCCCGCCGAACAACTGGCAGAGCGTCTTCGGCGGCCGGGCGTGGAGCCGTGCCAACCCGGAATCGTTGACCGACACGGACTGGTACCTGCACCTGTTCTCCGCCGGGCAGCCGGACTGGAACTGGCGCAATCCCGCCGTCGGCGACTACTTCGACGGCGTGCTGCGCTTCTGGTTCGACAAGGGCGTGGACGGGCTCCGGATCGACGTCGCACATGCCCTGTTCAAGGCCGAGGGCCTGCCCGACTCGCCCTCCGCCGGCGGGGTGGTGGACGGGCTGCGGTCCAACCCGCAGGTCTCGGACCAGGAGGAAGTCCACGAGGTCTACCGCCGCTGGCGCACCCTGGCCGAGAAGTACGAGCCGCACCGGCTGCTGGTGGGCGAGGTCAACCTGGAACCGGCCCGCGCCGCCCGCTACACCCGTGCGGACGAGATGCAGCAGGCCTTCGCGTTCGCATTTGTGAAACTCGGCTGGGATCCGGCCGCCTGGGCCGCCGCCGGGAACGAGCTCGAAGCTGCCCGCCGGCTCCACGGCGCCACTCCGACGTGGGCCCTGGAAAACCACGACATCGTCCGCTCCGTCACCCGCTTTGGCGGCGGCGAGCTCGGCGCCATGCGGGCCCGGGCCGCGCTAGTGGCGTTACTGGGGCTGCCCGGCCCGGCCTACCTGTACCAGGGCCAGGAGCTGGGCCTTCCCGAGGTCGACGTCCCGCTGGAGTGCCGGGTGGATCCGATGTGGGCCCGCGGAGGCGTCTGCCGCGACGGCGCCCGTGTTCCCTTGCCTTGGATCGCGGACGCGGCGCTGAACCACGGCTTTTCGCTGGCTGAACCGGCCATCGCGTTTCAGGCATCAGAACCGTGGCTTCCGCAGCCCGCGGACTGGGGCACCCACGCGATCGAACTCCAGCAGGAGGACCCGGAGTCCTCGCTGGCGCTGGTCACCAAGGCGCTGGAAATGCGCCGGCTGCTGTGGAAGAGCGAGGTCTTCGGCCCGAACGACGGCGGCTCCTGGCGCGTCGAGGCCGGGAACCTGCTGATCTGCGAACGGAGCGCCGACTTCTTCGTGGCCGTTGCCATGGGTACCGAACCGGTGAAACTCCCCGCGGGGACCGTTCTTCTCAGCGCCGCGCCGCTGGCCGAGGACGGCTGGCTGCAGCCGGACAACGCCGCATGGGTGCTGCGCCGCTAGCCCTCCCACACAGAAGGGCCGTCCACGTTCCATCGGGGGAAACCCGTCGCTGTATCACTCGTATCTCCTATCAGCGCTCAGAACGAGCCAAGAATTGGCGCAACAGGAACGTGGACGGCCCTTTCGCATGTGCTCTGGATACCAGCTGCGCAGGGAATCGGTGCCTTTCCGCGCGACTCGGTTGGAGGCGTGGGTAGCGCCCAGACCAGAGGAAGGTCCGACTTGCTGACACCATGCTCGGACGCGCATAGTCCGCTGTGGCCAGACCACGCATCTGAGCCGCTATGATCAGCTAACAGCCAGCGAGCGTTCAGGTATCGCTCAGCTATTCTGATGCTTTTGCTCAGAATTTCCTGACCCGGCCCAAGTCAATGAGCAGGGTGCGCATATGGCGTTTCGCAAGGAGATACAACCCCGTGAAGAACCCCTCATCGGATGATTCGTCCAAGCACGAATTTGTCCAACCAGTTGGACCGCCGGTGGCTAGCAGCAGCTCACACGTTGGTTTAGACCTGGAGCCAGACTCTGCAGCCGATGCGCAGCAGAACGACCAGCAGACGAGGGTCTGCCGCAAATGCAGTGTTCAGACCCAAACCGTCGGCGATTACTGCCCGAGTTGCGGAACGGCCTACGTTGCCAAACGACGTTTCGCGAAGGTGAACAAGCGCATTGCGCTCATAGTTGTTATCGTCCTCGTTGCCGTGATTGCCGGAATCGGAATCGCCCTAAATGTCCAACACACGAATCAGGTGAACGCCGAACAAGCAGCAGCGGCGGCAGCCACCGAAGCCCAGAACAGCCGAGAGGCCGAGGCCGCTCGAGCAGCGGCAGCCGCGACCGCAGCAAAACAAGCTGCCGATGCATCAAAGCGGACGCAGCGCAAAGTAATAGTCACGGCCTTGGAGGAGTCAATCCTCAAGGATGCTGAGTCCCGCGTCACCAAGGGAGTCCTCACAGGCCCAATCACCCGGGCTTCCTGCACGCCGCTGGGTGGAGGATCGTCAGACGACTTGACGGCCATCACGGGAACTTTCCAGTGCATCGCGGTCAATAAGACGGAGGCAGATAGTTCGTCCTCCGGCTACCGCTTTTCGGCAACTGTCAATTGGAACGAGGCTAGCTACTCCTGGCATCTGGGCAGCTGAGCAGTCAAAACTTCTCGGCAGCTGTAACGACGCCCCAATGCCTGCTCTAAAGCATCGAGCATTTGTTGCGGGCGCACACCCGTTTATGTCGTGATATTCTGCCTCAATTTGGTCACAAATATCGACTGCGGCAGTGGCTCAGGCCGGAGATTATCTTTAGTTTGAGGCCTCGACTGCTCGATCTGGGATTCATGATAATGCCCGCGAGTAGGCCGCCTGCCCGTACTTCATTTTATGTCATCGCCATGACATATGCTTCAGCGTGAACCACCGAACGATCACAATCGTTAACACGCGTATCATCAGCTGACTTATCAACGGCAACGGACTTCATCCGCTACTGCCGCCTCAAACGCGGTAAATTCAGCCAGTCGATGCGCGCCTTCCGCAGCGTCACTCCAGTGGTCTCAAACGAACTCGAACAAATAGGGGAAAATAATGTCCGAAATCAAGAATGAAACCGCACCTGCGGTCGTACCCGAACCGCGGGTTCAGAACGTGCAGCTCGTCGATGGAAAGCGCAAGAACGGCCTCGGCGTCGCGGCCCTGGTCGTGGGTATCGTTGCAGCGGTATTCAGTATTATTCCGCTGGTAGGCATGATCGCCTTCTTCCTGGGCCCGGTCGCCATCATCCTTGGCATCATCGCTTTCTTGCTCAAGAACCGGAAAAGGGGCATGGCAATCGCCGGAACCATTCTCGGCGTCGTCAGCCTCATCGTCGCCGGAATGATCACGGCCGCCATCGGCGCCGCCGCTAAGGCCGTGGACGAGAGCATCAATGCCGAGCACACGGTGGAATACGTCATCACCACGTCAGGTCCTGCCACGGTCTCTTACTGGACTGGCTCTGGCAGCTCGACCGAGAAGGTTACGGCTGACTGGAAGAAGTCCATCACGTCCAAAGACCTTAACATCACAAGCCTTTCCGTGATTGGTGACTTCAGCGAAGCCACGGCCGCTGTCAGCTGCGAAATCATTGTCGACGGCAAGAGCGCAGGAAAGAACATCGGAAATGGTGCAGGCGCTAACGCTTCCTGTTCAGGAAGCACCTGGACGAAATAAATCCAGTCACGCGGGATTTGGCTCCGCAGTCTAGAGGCTGTCCACGTTTCCAAGAGGAACGTGGGCAGCCTTTTCTGTGCCCGGCGGCGGTCTTGCCAGCCGCCGCCGGGCTTCGGTCGCCAACAATCACTGAGACAGGTCAGCCCGGAGCCTTGTCGTGTGGGGAAGATCAATCGGCTTTGGTTTGTAGGCATGTCCGCGCTGTTGGCGGATGTTCGGTCGAGCCCGGTTCGACACGCAGCCGAGATAGTAAGTAGATCAGGACGAAATTTGCGGGCGCGTCTCCGGGAAGTCCGGGATAGCCGTGCATCGGACAGGAATGACGCTTGGCAGGATCCGCCTCAGAAAAGCGGAACCTGGACGATCAAACGGGCATTTTTTGCGAAGTCTGGCCCAAGACGACAACTGGCCATCCAACGATTAGTAGGGCGGAGTCACTTGGTTCGTTTTCCTGACTGACCGACTTGCCGCCGGTCGAGACCGTTTCCATGGCTTTGATCGGCCCATCGGCGGCCGCCGATGGGCCGATCTTGTTAACCAAGCCCGGGACACCTTATGACGTCGGCAGAACTGTGTGACCGCACCCCTCTCAGCGTCGTCAGGCCATGTCGCCACCAAGTGCGGGACCTTGATATCAGGGCGCATTTTGCTCATGACCCGAGCAAAACCCGTCCGAGTGTCCACGATGTCCTGGGACACACTGTCCACGATGTCTTGAGACTCGACAGCTGCCATCAGCGGCGAAGAACGACCACAGGTGATAGTGCATCCGCACCACGGTCCGCAGTAGACTAACCTCCGGGTTATTTATCGACCAATTCCTCGCGGCCGGTCTCAGACTCGTCCACCGTCTGTTCGCCGCGCTTTTTCCGTTTGAACAGCCCTGCAACGCTCCCTCCGACCGAGCCCGCCGTACCGGCGATGGCGCCACCGACCCCCTTGACCACGGTGAGGGCCTGGGCCTCATCCGGGATCCCGTCCCCGTCGATGTCCACGCTCCGGAACGCGCGCGTTACCGTGTCGGCCGCGGTGGCTACCCCGGCGCCCACTGCCACAGCGCTCGTTGCGACGCCGCCTCCGACTGTGCTGGCAGTGCCAGCAATCCAGTTTCCCGTCACCTTCGCGGCGTCCTCCATTGCTGCGAGAGCTCGGTTCTGTTCGACATCGCGGTCTTCGCCTTCAGGATTATCCTTCATACTGACGGCCAGATGTTCGGGGAACATGTCTGGTGCATCGGCGAACGCTGCCCGGGCAGCGACGATGACGTCGCGACCGAACACGAAGCGCGTGACTCCTCCCGCCAAGGCTCCAACTCCATATTCAATCGTTGCCTGCTGCTTTCCACTCAAATTTTCTCGCACGACGTCCAGCTGACCCGTCTCCATGGTCCGAACCAAACTCTGCGCGGCGCCTCCAGGGAGGGTGTCCGCGAGCGTGTTCGCCCAGTGCGACCAGTCGGTGCGGCCAGCAGAGATCCTATTGCCGATGCCGACGATGCTTTCAGGCGACGCGCCCGATAGGTCTGTCGCCATCGTTGCGATTTGCTTCTGGCTCACGCGTTCGTTCGAGAGTCCGTAGACAAGGGCGAGGGCCTGGTCTTTGTCGAGGTCCATTCCGTGAATATCGGCAATAGCGAGCGCGAAAACCGCGGTGATCTCGAACTGCAACTGCTCATCGCCTGCGGGAAGGAGAGCAGCGGCTCGCTGTGCACCGTTCTTCGCAGTACCCAGCGCCATGTTCTTTGCGGCCTGTTTCGCAGCGCTCTTTGCGGCAAATTTGACGGCTTCCTTGCTAGTCTTCTTGGCTGCCTGTTGTCCCGCACTCTTCATGCCGGCTGCTGCCGCCCCGACTCCAGGAATCATCGCGATACCAATATCAGCCGCGATCGCGCCGGCGCTGATGAGGGCACCAGCAGTAGTGATCGAGGTTCCGTAGTGACGCTCCAACATCTGGATCACCTCAGCGGGCGTTGCGTCCGGGTGCCGCCGCCGGAGCCGCATGACGTATTTGCGAGCGATCGAATGACGAGCACTCACGGCCTTCGCAATGTCACGCGTTGCGTCCTCGCCGACGAGCTCCGCCTCAAGCGTGATGCTCTCAATATTGGTCATCGCCTACTCCTTTGTGGTTGCACCTCTCCGGGAGGTGGGAAGGCGGCTGATATGAGAATCCACCAGTGCCCCCTGGATCTCTGGTGATTGTATTCATGGATCCTCGCTTGGCAGGTCGCGGCGCGTTCAAACTCCTGGACTAAGTGACTTTCCACTGGCCACAAAGAGAACCGGCCCTGAACCTACCGAGGTACTCAGGTGGGGTGGGGCCCACAGCCAGCCACCATGTCCTGGGTGGTCTGCCTAACGAAGCCATCGAAGAGCGCCGTTATCGGCGCTGGTGTTGCTGATCTTACTGGCGGGGACGTCCCGCCGAACAACTGGCAGAGCATCTTCGGCGGACTGGAACTGGCGCAACCCCGCCGTCGGCGACTACTTTGACGGTGTGCTGCGCTTCTGGTTTAACAAGGGCGTGGACGGGCTCCGGATCGACGTCGCGCATGCACTGTTCAAGGCCGAGGGCTTGCCGGACTCGCCCTCCACCGGCGGGGTGGTGGACGGGCTGCGGTCCAACCCGCAGGTCTCGGACCAGGAGGAAGTCCATGAGGTCTACCGCCGCTGGCGCACCCTGGCCGAGAAGTAGCAGCCGCACCGCCTGCTGGTGGGCGAGGTCAACCTGGAACCAGCCCACGCCGCGCGCTACACCCGGCCCGATGAAATGCAGCAGGCCTTCGCGTTCGCGTTCGTGAAACTCGGCTGGGACCCCGCCGCCTGGGCCGCCGCCGGAAACGAACTCGAAGCCGCCCGCCAGCTCCACGGCGCCACCCCCACGTGGACGCTGGAAAACCACGACACCGTCCGCTCCGTCACCCGCTGCGGCGGCGGCGAGATCGGGGCCCTGCGTGCCCGGGCCGCGCTGGTGGCCTTGCTGGGTCTGCCCGGCCCGGCGTACCTGCATCAGGCCAGGAGCTGGGGCTGCCCGAGGTCGACGTCCCGCTCGAGTCCCGGGTGGATCCGATGTGGGCCCGCGGCGGCACCTGGCGGGTCGAAGCCGGAAACCTGCTGATCTGCGAGCGGAGCCCGGACTTCTTCGTCGCCGTTGCCATGGGCACCGAACCGGTGCAGGTGCCGGCCGGAACCGTGCTGCTCAGCGCTGGGCCCCTGGTGAAGGACGGCTGGCTGCAGCCGAACAACGCTGTCTGGTTGCTGCGCGACTAACTCGACCGGTCACACGAAGGGCCGTCCACGTTTCTCTAGAACATGGACGGCCCTGAGACGTCTCCAACGGACGTCGAGCTCCCCGCCGTCGTCGAACGGGCCGCGTCAAGTACCCCGGTAGATTTTCCAGGCGACGCCGTAGCCCAACGGCAGTCCCTTAGATCGCTTCGGTGGGTCCGTTGGAGGCGCCGTTGGTGTCGAAGTTTCGGAGCTTCTGGTAGCGCTGCCAGGCGAGGGTGACTTCGTGGTTGGGGTCTCCCTTGGTGAGCTTCGCGTCCAGCCGGGATGCCTGTTCCTCGGTGAGGTGTTCGGCGCCGATCTGAGGGGTCCGGCGGATTACGTGCGGGTGTGGTCCACGATTCGGGTGACCATACCGGCTCCGGGTGGGCCGGTGTGTGCCAGACAGTGTGCCAGGAGACGCCGAGCTGGTGGGCCAGGACCGATACCGAGGTGTCGCAGTGCTGGAGCGCATCGGGTGCCCAGTTCACGGCACGGACGGTGAGTTTCGCCCGTGGCCCGGTCAGTGGGTGCTCCTCGGTGAACGTCGTTCTTGGGCAGTCCGGATCCGGGCTGCCCAAGAACCACGCTCATCTGCGAAGGGCCGGATTAGGCTTCCGGGAAGAAATTCACGCGTTGCAGTGCTTCTGCCGCCCGGACTCCGTTGACTGACAGATGGTTCTCCATGGCGGTTCTAGCAGCCTCGGGATCACCCTGGCGGAGCGCTTCGAGAATCTCGTCATGCTCTTCGGCTGCCTGCTCATCCCAGCCGGGAATGATCTCGCTGAAGCGTAGGGACATGGTTTTGGAAAGTATACGGAGCACCGAAATGAGGCGGTGGGAACTTCCCGTACTGTTGATGATCTTGTGGAACTGGAAGTTGTAATTCTCTTGGTTTTCGGGGTCCTTCCCCGCACGCATAGCTTCGTTGATTGTCTCGAGTTCGTGAATCTGTTCAGATGACAAGATCTGGGCGGCGCGGGCGGCCGCCATGCCCGCCACTCGTCCGAAGATTTCGTAGTGATCGATAATGTCCTCGGGCCGGAGCGCCTGGACGAAGTGGCCTCGGCGTGGGTAAGACATGACCAGACCCTCGCCTTCGAGAGCTATCAAGGCTTCCCGGACAGGCAGCTGGCTGACTCCCCACTCATCAGATATAGCGACCAGATCGATTCGGCTGCCGGGCTTGAATTCACCCGTGAGGATTCTGTTCCGGAGACTTTCTGCCACTTCTTCGCGAAGATTCCGGCGACGTTGCACGGTGCGCGGCGGGGGATATTGGGCCGGTGTCATTGACACAGCGTATTTCAACGGCGCGTCCTTAGAGTCGTTGTCCCGATGTTTTGATGGCAGGAGTGCGGGACGGCGGCGGCCGCCGTCCCGCTTCCCGCATCAGGAAACGAATTCCTTTAGGACCTCAGTGTCGCTCTTCTTGCGCTCGAGGATGAATCCGTAGACCAGCGCAATCGCGAATGTAACGAAGGGGAGTGCGACGAGGCACCAGCCGGTGGCATTCATTTCCCATTCTGGGCTGTCGGCGCCCGCCGTCCCACTGATGAGTCCGAAACGCGAGAGCAAGAGGTACTCGGCCACGATTATGGACACCAGTCCCAGCAGGGGTGCAACCAACGTATTCCAGATGCGGGTGTCCGCCCGGGTTTCCCTGAAGAAGCGGATGACCGCGATGCAGACCAGCCCCTGGATGAACGTCAGTCCCAGGATGGCGGTGATAGCGAACCAGTAGAAAAGGGTTACGACCGGGTCGAGCCCTGCCAGGGCAAAGGCCACAATGGTCACCACGCCAATGGTGGTCTGAAGTACCGATGCGCGTACGGGTGTCTTGAAGCGGCCGGTGACGCCGAGGCTGGCCGGCAGCAGCCCCGAGCGGCCCATCGCGTAGAAGTAACGTGTGGCGGAATTGTGGAAGGCCAGAACGCCGGCGAAAAGGCTCGAAATTAGCAGCCAGCTCATGACTTCGGGCAGCCAAGGTCCCACGTATTGCCCTGCGACGGAGAATAGCAACTGGGTGGGGTCGGCCAACGGCGTGCCTTGGAGAGTTGTGACTTCGAGCGTCTTATTGACGATGTCCGCCGAACCGGCACCGGAGATGACGGCGAACGATGTCAGGGAGAAAACCAGGGTAATGATGGTAACTGCAGCATAGGTTGCCCGGGGAACGGTGCGTTTGGGATCACGGCATTCTTCGCCGTAGATTGCGGTGGCTTCGAATCCGATGAAACCTGCAAATGCGAAGGCAAATGCAATCCCTGGTGCGCCTTGGAATACGTTTACGGGGCTGAACGACGCTGCAAAGTCCAGTCCATTGGGTCCTCCGCCTTGGAAGACGACGGCAAGTCCGGTGACAATCATCGAGACGAGCTCCAGCGAGAGCAGGACCCCGAGGACTTTGGCGCCGAGGTCAACATTGAGGACGCCGAAAATCTGGACGACGCCGATGCACAGTAGGCACCAGAACCACCACGGCAGGTCAAGCCCAAGGGATGCCATTTTCTGCGAGACGGTTGCCCCGAAGAATCCGTAAATGGCCGTTTGGACCAGACAGTAGGACAAGACCGAGACGAAGGCCGCGGCCACACCCCATGGCGCACCCAAGCCCCGCCCCACGTACGCAAAGAACGCCCCGGCGTGGGTCACATGGTGGCTCATGGTCGCGTAGCCGACAGCGAAGAACATCAGCATGATGCCGGCAATAAGGAATGCTCCGGGTGCTGCAGCCCCGTTGCCCAGGACGATGGTGCTCGGGACGAGACCGGTCATACCCGCAATGGGTGCGGCAGCTGCCACCACGAAAAATACGATCCCGGCAACTCCCATGGAGTTCCGATGCAACTGGTTGTCAGGCGCCTCCCCCTCCCCCGCTGGCCTCTGGGGAACGGTCAATACTTCTTCTGGTGACGTCATTTGCTAGTCCACTTCCTTGTGTTCTATAACGGTTGATTTGGGATGTACGGATGGGTGACCCGGAGGCCTAGCCCATAACCAAAACGGCGCGGCCCTTGATGCCCCCGGCCCGAAGACGGTCATGTGCATGCTGGGCCTGGTCAAGCGGGATGGGCTCGACCGCGTGTTGCAGCGGATGATTTTGGGCGAACTCCAGAAGCTCCTTGAGCTCATCAAGGCTTCCCCAGATGCTCGTGGTGAGAACTGCTTCGCTGGGAAGGACTCCGACCCCAAACTCAATACGCCCGCCCCACAGGCCGACGACGACGATGATGCCCTGTCGGTCGATGCTCGATGCCGCAGCTGCCATTGTCGCGTCTGCTCCAACAAAGTCGATGACTGCATCGTATTTGCCGCTAAGCCCGTCCACGCCGCATGTCATGTCCGCGCCAAGACTCTTGGCCGCCTCCAACTTTTCGAGTGATGTATCCACGACGGTCAACTCTGTGTTGGTCAGGGCTTTGAGGAACTGAATGGCGAATTGCCCCAGACCGCCGGCTCCTATGACGATCGCCCTGGAGTTCTTGCCCTGGAGGTGGGGCAGCGCCCGCTTGACCGCGCGGAAGGCGGTCAGGCCCCCACAGGCGAGCGGTGCCGCGGAAGCCGGATCCATATCCCCGATGGGGATGAGGTAGTCGCGTTTGGGGACCCGCATGTATTCGCTGTACCCGCCGTCGGAGACTATGCCCGCTTCGCGACCGTCCGGACAGATCATCTCCAAGCCTGATGTGCACTGACGACACTCTGGCCGGCCACAACCCCACGGTGCGTAGACGAGGACTCTGCCCAATTCAGGGTGTTCTCCCACCACTTCGTGTCCCAGCACGACAGGGTAGGGTCCACCGAAATCACCATCAGCTACGTGCAGGTCAGAGTGGCAGACACCGCAAGCCAGAACCCGGATCACTTCCTCCTCCGGTCCGCGCGGAACCGGAATTTCCCGGTCCACCAGTTCCAGTGGGGAGTGAGGCTTGTTCACGACTATTGCTTTCAAGAGGATCTCCGTTCATATTTGGTATACGGGATACGCTACCTAGTGACTTAGATTACACTGATCAAATATCGAATATCTAGTAAGAGATCGAGGAACCTCATGAACCCCATCGCTTTGACACCGCCGTCAACCTTGGAGGACTGTGCCAGGATCGCGGAAGAAAATGGCATCCACACCGTCGAATGCGTCTTCACGGACACGTGGGGACTGCCCCGCGGCAAGATGCTGCCCCTGGAACAGTTCCTGACAGGAGCGGGATTCAGCATCGCGCAGGTGGCGTTCTCCTGGGACATGCGCAGCGATATCCACCCCACTCCGTGGGCACCAGAGGGATGCGAATTTCCGGACATGCACGCGGTGCCCGATCTTCCAACCTTCCGGGTAGCCGGATGGACGAAGGGCATGGCGACGGTTATGTGCGACATGCGCGATCCCAAGACCGATGAGCGTATCGCCATGGATGGGCGGGGCATGGTGAAGGACACGCTCAAGGAGTTTGAGGCATTGGGCTATCGCGTAGACATGGCCACGGAACTGGAATTCCACTTGTTCACCAGCGACTGGAAGCCCATCTCGGACAAGTCCTACTGCTACTCGCTGGACAGGGCAAATGAACTGGAACCGGTGGTCGGTGCCATCCGTGCCGCGCTCACGGCGTCCGGTATCACGGTCGAGGCGAGCAATGTCGAGTACGGTCAGTCCCAGGTTGAGATCAACCTAAAATACGGCGACGCCATCACAATGCTGGACAACACGATTCTCTTCCGCCACATCGTACGCCAGGTGGCCCGGCAACATGGATACAACGCCACCTTCATGGCTAAGCCCATCAACGGGGGCGCCGGCAGCGGACTCCATGTGCATCAAAGCCTCTGGAACAGCGACGGAATCAATGTGTTCTCGACGAAGGACGCTGAGGGCCCGGTGCACTCGGAGGTCATGCGCCGCTACCTGAGCGGGCTTGTGGCGCACCAGCTGGAGCTTCAGGCGATCGCGCTTCCGACCGTCAACGATTACAAGCGCATAGTGGACTACTCATTCTCCCCGACCCAAGTGTGCTGGGGCCTGGACAACCGCATGGTGGGTGTGCGGTGCATTACCAATGCCGGTCGTGGGACGCGACTTGAAGTGCGCTGGGCCGCCGCGGACGCAAACCCCTATCTGGTGGCCCAAGGCTACCTCCGGGCGGGCCTGGACGGGCTGAGGAATGACCTGCCGCTGCAGCCCATTTCATCGGGGGATCCCCATGTTGACCCCAGCCTCCGGAGGGTAGCCTCGACACTGGCTGAGGCCGTGAACACCTTCGCCGGCAGCCCGTTCGCCAAGGCGGCTTTCGGCGGGATCTTCGTGGACACGTTCTGCGCGATGCAGCGCGTCGAGTTGGCTGCATTCGCTGCCCACGTCACGGACTGGGAGTTCAACCGTTACCACGACATTCTCTGATGGAAGACATGACTTCCAGAGCAAAGACCGTACTCCTCATCACGCACGAACAGACGTCCTCCACTGACACGGGCCTCATCGGCCAGGTTCTGTTCGACGCCGGGCACATCATCAAAACGCATGAAGTGTTCTCCCTCAACGAGGACGGCACCCGGACGACCAACTCCCGCTTCCCTGCCCCGGGGGACTTCGACGCCGTCATAGCTTTCGGCTCCTTCAGCCATATTTACGAGATCGCAGAGGAGTGGGTTACCCGGGAGATCCAGTACATCTCGATGATCCACCAGCAACGGATCCCATACCTTGGGATCTGCTTTGGCGCCCAGCTACTTGCCGAGAGCCTGGGCGGGCGCACTGTGCGCGCCGACAGGATCGAAGCGGGGCTGATCACTTTCGAACCGGGACACACCTGTCCGATAGTGCCCGGACCATGGTTCTCCTGGCACAGCGACAAGGTCGAACTGCCCGACCATATTGACGTACTGGCCAGGACCACCGTCGCTTCGCAGGTCTTCCAGAGCGGCCGCTCCATCGGAGTTCAATTCCACCCGGAGGCCAACGTGGAACTAATGGACGAGTGGATCAAAATCGGCGGCCACGAGTTGCAGGGGATCCTGGAGGTCGACGACTTCCGACGCGGATGGGCGGCGCACGAGCCAGCTGCCGAACGTAACACCAAGGAACTGCTGGATTGGTTCCTGAACGCACGGTAATTCCTGGTGCCGAGAAAGTCCGTGTTCTGGGCTGAAGGACCAAACAGACAGCTATCAACCGGTGCGCCGTAGCACCCAGAATTTTTGAATGGACGGGAAAATGGAGAGACAGCATCGCAGACCCCTCATTGCCGTACCGGGCCGCTTTTCCGAGAGCGCTTCTGCGCTGAGGTACAAGGCACTCGTCAACGCCCATGCACTCATCAAGGGCGTCTACGAGGCCGGGGGCGAGCCAGTGACCATCCTTCCGGTCGCAGATCCCGGAACGTCAGAAAGCGCACTCTATGAGGAGGTATCGCAGCGGCTGGCTTTCGCTGACGCGGTACTGCTTCCCGGGGGCGGGGATATAGCAGCCTGGCGCTACGGGCAGGAGGACCATACCGAGTCCGACGCCGGGGACGACCTGCAGGACGTGTTTGATCTCGCCGTTGCCCGGTACGTGGTGGAAAACAAGGTACCAACCCTCGCGGTTTGCCGCGGCATGCAGATTTTGAATGTGTCCCTGGGCGGCGATCTCGAACAGCACCTTCCCACCCCCCACATGAACCAGATCCACACTATTACTTTGGACGATGCCAGCTCATTGACGTCATCGATCGCCCGAAACCCTCAGGTCTCCTGCTATCACCACCAGGCAGTCGGGAATCTCGGGAAGGGCCTTCGGGCCACAGCCTGGGCCGACGACGGCACCGTCGAAGCACTGGAACTTCAGGGTGCTCAGTTCTGGATCCATGCCGTGCAGTGGCACCCCGAGGACACCGTGGCTTCGGACCTCGCCCAACAGGCCCTGCTCAAGGAATTCATAGCAAACATCCCACTGGGCTGAGCCCGGAGGACAACTCAGACAATGGCAACAGTGGCCAGCCAGACGATCGCTAAGATACCGTATACGGTATGCGCAAATACCGTCTGTCTGGCCGGCATCACCAAGGAGACGCATCATCATGAACCAAACCCAAGTGCACAGCCACGACGCACTTTCTGACCATGCCTTCGAGGATGGGGTCCCGTACGAGTACTTCGACGCGGCCAGAAGAGAAGACCCTGTCCGCTGGATCGAGGAAGAAGACGGCCCGGGCTACTGGTCCGTGACCCGTTATGCTGACGTCGTCGCCGTCACGCGCAATTTCCAGCAATTCTCGTCGGAGACGGGGGGAACCACCCGTGAAGACATCGGGCACGAGGACCTGATGGCGCGGCAGACGCTGATCGATACCGACCCGCCCCTGCACACAGCGATGAGGCGAGTCCTTTCCCCCCGCTTCACTCCCGGCAACGTCCACAAGGAGTGGGTTGGCTTTGTCGAAGAGCTGGTCCAGAAGACGCTCGACCAGGCGTTTTCGCGGTCCAGCTTCGACTGGGTGGCCGACGTGGCCTCAGTCATCCCCATGATTGTGCTCGGCGAGCTGCTCGGGGTTCCGACCGAGGACAGGGCCTACCTCAAGGCACTCGGCGATGAAATGATTGCGGGTGCGGACCCTGACCACGCTCCCCGCACGGCTGACTCCCCCGAAAACGTCAAGGAAAACAGCGGCTACCCGTTCTCCAGCCCCGCGGGCAGGGACATCTGGAAGTATGCGGATGCCCTGCGCGACCGCAGGGACGGCAACCTGGGCCACGACGTGTTCTCGCTGCTCATGACCGGGAACCTCAACGGGCGCAAGCTCACGGGGCGCGAGCTGGACAATTTCTTCTCCCTTCTGGTGGTTGCAGGCAATGAGACCACCCGTATGGCGCTTTCCCACGGACTCCTTGCGTTCGCCCAAAATCCAGACCAGTTCCGCCGCCTCAAGGAAGATCCATCCCTCCTAAACACCGCTGTTGAGGAAGTGCTCCGCTGGGCTACCCCCATCCATCATTTCCGCAGGACGGCGCTGGTTGACACCACGATCGGTGAAACTCCGATCAAGGCCGGGGACAAAGTAATCATCTGGTACGCGTCGGCGAACCGGGACGAGACTGTGTTCGAGGCACCGTACACGTTCGACATTTCACGCAAGCCCAACCCGCATGTGGCGTTCGGCGGCGGGGGTCCCCACATCTGCCTGGGCAATAGCCTGGCGCGGCTGGAACTGCAGATTGTTTTCCGCGAGCTTGCCACGCGGGTACAGACCATTGAAATTGACGGCCCGGTGCACCGCCTTCGCTCCAACCTCACACACGGAATCAAGGAACTGCCGGTCCGTCTGACCTACGCCTGATCCAACAACACTTACTTGCCTCGAAAGGGATAGCCATGACATACGACGCAGTACTCCCGGCGACCTCACACAGGGTTTCCACCGCAACGCAGGCCTTCATTGAACGGGCACAGGGCCTACGAATTGGCGCTGACACAGATCGCGAAGCCAAATCAGGGGCCACCTTCCAGTCCATCAACCCCGCGACGGAGGAAGTCCTCGGCTCCATCGCTTCCGGCACGTCAGAGGATGTTGACTCCGCCGTTGACGCAGCCAGCGCAGCCCTCTCCTCAACGCAATGGGGCGGTGCGAGCCCAGCCGCCCGCGCCCAGTACCTGTTCGATCTGGCCGACGCCGTAGACGCCAACCGCGAGCAGCTGGCAGAACTGGAAACATTGGACATGGGTAAGCCCATCTCCCAGGCGCTGGACGACGTAGGGGGCGTGGCGGCCGTTTTCCGGTACTACGGCGGCTGGCCAACCAAACTCGAGGGTTCAATTAACCCCGTCCGCCAACCCTATTTCGGCATGACCCAGATAGAGCCTCTGGGTGTCTGCGGCGCCATTACACCCTGGAATTTCCCGCTCGTGATGGCTTCGCACAAGATCGGACCCGCCCTCGCCGCCGGCAACACGGTGGTCATCAAGCCCGCCGAGGTTAGCAGCTACTCAACACTTTTCTTGGCTGACCTTGCTCGCCAGGTGGGCCTGCCCCCTGGAGTCCTCAACGTAGTTACCGGGCCCGGGCGCACTGTGGGGCAGGCGATCGTGGATCATCCCGACGTTGTAAAGATCTCCTTCACGGGGTCCACGCCTGTTGGTCGCCGGATCCTCGAAGCAGGCAGCCGGCAGATGAAGAAAGTCAGCGTCGAACTCGGTGGAAAGAGTGCGAACATCGTCTTTCCTGACGCTGACATCCAAGCGGCCGCCCGAGGTTCAGCTGAAGCCATGTGGGAGAACGCCGGACAAGTGTGCGTGGCGCCCACCAGAATGTTTGTCCATGAGGACGTCTACGACGAGCTCGTGGAGGCGCTGGCCCGGGAAACCAGGACCCTGCGGGTCGGCGACCCGCTGCGCACCGACACGGACGTGGGCCCGCTCGTCTCCAAAGACCAGTACATATCAGTCCAGGAGTACATCAACATCGCACATTCTGAAGGAGCGCACCTCAGCGTTGGAGGGCGGGCTTTGGACCAGTTGGGATACTTCGTCGAGCCGACCATCTTCACCGAGGTCCGGAACGATATGAGAATCGCCCAGGAAGAGGTGTTCGGCCCGGTTCTATCGGTGCTTCGTTTCCGCACAGAAGCAGAAGCCATCAGGCTCGCTAACGACTCACCGTATGACCTTGCTGCCGCCGTGTGGACCCGGGACATCGCCAGAGCCCTTCGCATGAGCAAGGCGCTCAAGGCCGGTACGGTATGGGTGAACACCCACGGGCGGTTGGATCCCGCACAAAGCTTCGGAGGCTACAGCAAGTCCGGAAACAGCCGTGAGCTCGGCCGTGAAAGTGTACTTTCCTACACGAGGTCCAAAGCAGTCATGATCGATTTGTCTGCCTAAACCGTGGGGTGTAGCCCGGCCTTTAGGGGCGGGCTACACGCTGTGGACTGCGTGCAGTCCGCGGCCGGCGAGAATGTGCTCGTGTGCGACTTTGCTCGCCAATTCCGGATCCCCGGATTCGGCGGCCTCCACAATTGGCCGGTGCTGCTCGGGGAAATCAACGGACGTGCGGCTCTCCAGAATGTCGGCCCAAACGTGCGCGGCCATAGCCGTCTGCCAAATCACGTCGAACATACTAAGGAGATATTCATTGTCCAGTGCCTCCACGGTGCAGCGGTGGATCGCTTTATTAACCAGGAAGACCTCCATGGCGGTGGTCTGGGGGGCTGATACCAGCTCCTCAAACGTTGACCTCACATACCGTGCCGCTGTGCCGCCGCGCCGCGCAACCTCCGCCAGGGCGAACGGTTCGATGGCACCTCGGGCGGCGTACTGCTTGTCCAGCTCCGCGTCAGTCAGCTTGCGCACAATGTAGCCACGGCGACCGCCAGGCTCGATCACACGTTCCATCTCCAGCCGGTGCAGGGCCTCACGGACCGGAGTCCGGCTGATACCCAAACGGGCTGCCAGGTCGTCCATCAGCAGCCTGGTGCCTGCACCCAGATCCTGCGTCAGGATGCCCTCGGCGATCTGCGCATAGGCAGCGTCAGCGAGCGTCTCACGAGCAAACTCAATTTTCTTCACGGTGTCCGCCACTTTCCTGTTTTTCACAGCCTACCGGCTATTGGCTTACATGGGATTTCCGTATACCGTATACCTTATTCGGGACTACCCATTCTTTTCGTCCTCACCAGCTGACCCGTGAGCGTCACGAACCACCATTGAAAGATCCAATTACGAAGGAGGCGGCCCCATGACCGCACACATCACAGTCGGCGGCACTGACCTTGTTCAGGAGCGCAGGCTCGTCACCGGAATCCCGGGCCCCCGCTCCCGCGAGATTCTTGAGCGCAAGGAGGCGGCAGTCGCCCGGTCAGTCGGCCACACCTTGCCCATCGTCGCTGATGTGGCCGGGGGCGGGACGCTTCTGGACGTCGATGGTAACTCGTTCATTGACCTGGGTTCAGGTATAGCCGTTACCAGCGTCGGCAACTCGAACCCACGCGTGGTTCGTGCGGTACGCGATCAGCTGGACCGCTTCACGCACACGGCCTTCACCGTGGTGCCGTACGAGAGCTACATCGCGGTGGCAGAGAAGCTGAACCAGATCACGCCCGGCGACTTCACCAAACGCACCGCCCTGTTCAATTCGGGTTCGGAAGCGGTGGAAAACGCCGTTAAGATAGCCCGGCACGCTACAGGTCGCCAAGCCATCGTGGCGTTCGAACACTCATTCCACGGACGCACCAACCTTGCCATGGCCCTCACCGCGAAAAGCGCGCCCTACAAACAGGGTTTCGGCCCGTTCGCCCCAGAGATCTACCGCGTTTCCGGGTCCTATCCTTACCGCGATGGCGGCCTCACCGGGCAGGAAGCAGCCCGCCGGGCGATCGAGCATATTGAAAACGAGCTCGGGTCCCAATCGGTTGCCGCCATCATCATCGAACCGATACAAGGAGAGGGCGGCTTCATCGTCCCCGCCGAAGGCTTCCTGTCAACCCTGCGGGAATGGACGGAGTGCAACGGGATTGTGTTCATCGCAGATGAGATCCAGTCCGGCTTTGCCCGGACGGGAATGTGGTTCGCAGTTGACCACGAAGGCGTCGTCCCCGACCTCATCACGATGGCCAAAGGCATAGCGGGCGGGCTGCCGCTTTCCGCAGTTACGGGGCGTGCTGAACTGATGGACGCAGCCCAGGTCGGTGGCCTCGGAGGTACATACGGCGGTAACCCGCTCGCGTGCGCAGCGGCGCTTGCCACCATCGAATCCTACGAGGAGGACGGATTGCTGGAGCGCGCCCGGCGGATCGGGGACATCCTGACTGATCGCTTCACCGAATTGCAGCGGGCTGACCCCCGCATCGGCCAGGTGCGCGGACGCGGAGCGATGATTGCGATCGAGCTTGTCGACCCGGACACACTGAGCCCGGATCCGGCGCTGACTTCCAAGGTGGTGAAGTACGCCCACCAAAACGGGGTCATCCTCCTCGCCTGCGGAACCTACGGAAACGTCATCAGGTTCCTTCCCCCGCTGACCATCGAGGATCCATTGCTCCACGAAGGAATCGGAATCGTCGCGGACGGATTGGCGCGTTCATAATCCACTTTCAGACCCGGCGGTTACCCCGCACCGATCTCCCCGTTCAGCAAAGGATGAAACAGCCATGACAGCACAGAGCAGTGATTTGATCAGCCGTCTCGAGGATAGTGAAGGCCTGACGCAGTACAGTCACTACATCGGGGGCGCCTTCACCGGACCCGAGGATGGCGAGTACTTCGATACCGTCAATCCGTACACCGGAGAAGTCTGGGCACGGATCGCCAAAGGCGGCCCGGCCGACGTATCCCGGGCAGTGGCTTCCGCTTCGGGGGCTTTCAAAAGTTGGAGCAGGACCAAGCCTCAGTACCGCGGCAAGTTGCTCATGGATCTGGCAGATCTCATCGAGGCCAACAGCGAACACCTTGCCCGGGTTGAGGTCCGCGACAACGGAAAGCTCTACGCGGAGATGGCCGCACAGACCCGCTACATGGCCGGATGGTACCGCTACTACGGTGGCATGGCCGACAAGATCGAGGGTTCAGTCATTCCCAGTGACAAGCCCAACATCCTCAACTACACCCGGCTGGAGCCTCTCGGCCCGATCGCCATGATCACGCCGTGGAACTCTCCCTTGCTTCTTCTGGCGTGGAAACTGCCGGCGGCTCTGGCGGCAGGCAACACCGTCGTCATCAAACCCTCGGAATTCACCTCCGCGTCAACGCTGGAGTTCATGACGCTCTTCGAAAAGGCGGGGTTTCCCCCCGGCGTGGTCAACACGGTTACGGGCTTCGGGCAGGATGTCGGGGCCCCGCTTGTCAGTCACCCGGACATTGTGAAGGTGGCCTTCACCGGTTCCGAGACGGCCGGTCAAAAGATCTACGAGAACGCCGCGAGCCAGTTCAAGCATGTTTCACTCGAGTTGGGCGGGAAGTCCCCGAACATCGTCTTCGAGGATGCGGATCTGGATGCCGCTGCTGCCGGTGTTATTTCCGGGATCTTCGCAGCAACAGGTCAGACGTGCATTGCCGGCTCGAGGCTGCTGGTCCAACGCTCCATTCACGACGCGTTCGTCCAACGGGTTGTGGCGCTGGCCGAACAAGCCAAGATCGGCGACCCGATGTTGCCCGATACGCACGTGGGGCCCGTGACCACCCGTCCGCAGTTTGAGAAGGTTCTCGACTACATCGACATCGCCAGGCGTGAGGGGGCCAAATGCGTATTGGGAGGCGCGGCTTACACCGGGGAAGGCGCATCCGGGGGACAGTTCGTCCAGCCAACGATCTTTACGAATGTTCGCAATGAGATGCGCATCGCCCAGGAAGAAGTCTTTGGCCCGGTCCTTGCGGTCATCCCGTTCGACGACGAAGAGGAGGCACTATCCATTGCGAATGACATCAGCTACGGCCTGGCCGCCGGAGTCTGGACACGTGACATTGGCAGGGCCATCCGCCTTTCGGAAAACCTGCAGGCAGGCACAGTATGGGTCAACACTTACCGCGCCGTCAGTTTCACGTCCCCCTTCGGAGGATACAAGCGCAGCGGTCTGGGCAGGGAAAGCGGAATTGACGCTATGAAGGAGTACCTCCAGGTCAAGTCAGTCTGGATTTCCACGGCTCCGGATTCGTCGAACCCGTTCGTCATCAAGTAGCCGTTGCGTGGAAAGGTCCGGGGAGTACTCCCCCGGACCTTTTTGCCGTCCCGGTACCAGATGATGCCGGCGCGCCGGATGGGCCTCCAGAGCCCCTGAAATACCGCAGGACCGCAGTCCTATGGCAGCGCGCCCTATCCGGATAACAAGGCGTCAAGACGGGAAGGATTGGACTGCCCGTTCGTTTCCTGGACGCCACCTACTGGAAGGCCCGCGTCGTGTGCCACGTCGTGTCCCAGCCAGTCATGGTCGCCTTCGGTGTGGTCGCGGACGGGCGGCGGGAAGTCCTGGGCTTCGACGTCGGCGACAGCGCGAACGGGGGATTCTGGACCGCGTTCCTGCGGTCCTTGAAGGCCCGCGGACTGGACGGAGTGAAGCTGGTGATCACCGGCGCCCACAGCGGCCTGAAGAACGCCATCGGCACGGTGCTCCAGGGTGCGGCGTAGCAGCGACCGGACACGTGAACACCCAGTTCGACGAAGTCACCCGGATGCTTCTCAAATCCCGCCGGCAGGTCGCCGCCATGCTCGGCGACGCCCGGGACGAAGTGCTCGCGTTCACCGGGTTCCCGGCCAGGCACTGGCGCCAGATCCGGTCCACGACCCCATGGAACGCGTCAACAAGGAAATCAAAAGACGAACCGACGTCGTCGGGGTCTTCCCCAACCCGCTGCCCTTCTCCGGCTCGCCGGCGCGGTCCTGGTCGAGCAATATGCCGAATGGGAAGCCGGGGACCGCCGCTACCTCTCCGAGGCCTCCATGGCCGACCTCAACGCCAGGGACACCGCACCCGCCGCGCCGATCGAGGAGACAATTTTGCTTCCCGAACGCACGGCAGCATCGTCAAATAGCTGACCTGCACGGTGTTGAGAAAACTCCACCACTCAGCGGGACGTAACCACCGGGCCGTACCAACGCCGGCAGCAAGAGCACCGCCCCGCACCGATCCGACGGTGAGCATCGCCCACCGACCGCAATATACTGACCGCCCAGCCACAGGCCGGCAGCACGGCGTGACCACCATACCGGGCATAAACACAACATGGTTACAGCGGTTTGCCTCCGATTCGAAGGCAATGGGGTCCCGTGAAGGCGCCCCTGTTGCGGGAGCACACCGGCAGACCGCCGGCGTGCGTGATCGGCGGCCGGAACTGGCCGGGAATCCTCGACAGGATCGGTCAGGCGTACCGGGCTCTCCTGGAGACTGCCGTTTCGAACAGACTGTTATCGGTCTGTATCACGGCCCGAACACACCGGGGCGGGGCGGTGACAAACCGGATCAGCACCAAGACTCATGCGGCCGGATCAAGCCCATGCTGGCCAATTCTCTGCAGCCAGCGGACTGCGGACACGTCCTCGAGCACTCCGGCGAACCAGGCTACTGCGCACTCGCCGACCGGCTCCCAGGTCGAGGCGTCGTAGCGGCCGATTTTCCCGACACGCTGCGCCCCCAGCTCCGTGAGTTTGTCGTCGAGTTTGGTGGCACCGTGTCCGTAGGTTTCCGTGTAGAACGTATCGCCAAGACCGAACATTGCATAACGCATGCCGGAGAGGTCCGGGCGGACGACTGATAGGTCTGCATAGAAGGGCAGCGCCGTGTTGGGCAGGTCGCCCTCACCATAAGTGGAGCAAAGAAAAACGTACATCGAGTCATGCTGCAGTTCCGCAATTGAGAACGACGACAGGTCCTGTACTTCCACTTCCTGGCCGTCGTTCCTGACCGACTGGGCGAGGTCTTCAGCCGCTACCTCTGCATTGCCCGATTCCGTCCCGAAAAGAACTTGGATTTTCATCATTTTCTCCTGTCTAGAATGCCTGAGTTAGTTAGCGCCGGGGCCGGCGGAGGTCTGAACGAAGTTGTTGTGTGCGATGGCGACCATGTGTTCATGGCTGGGGAACTTTCGGCGGGAGCGGTCCGCTGGCGCAGCGTCCGTCTCGGCGGAGTCCACCCTCTTCCAGGCGGAATAATCGATAGCCCGCGCGCGGACTTCTTCCGGCAGGCCACCGTAGCCCGGCTTTGTCTGTTGTTTGAGAGTATCCACGCCTGCGACGATCTCTTCCGCCACAGCCTTGGCACACGATCTGTTTTCGGCGATCGTTCCACGAGAACCCCGCTTGATCCAGCCCGTGCGGTAGAGCCCGAGATCCATAACCCCGGTTTCCAGGTTTGCCTTGAGCGCGCCGAGTCCGTGCCAGTCACCACTGTCGTAGTCAAAACCGACGGCTGTTACCACTGAGTCGGCATCCAGGTGCAGGTTGGGTCGGACGTCATTGACGGAGCGCAGTTCCACGTTCCGGACGTGCCCGTCCCCGTTGATGCTCACAGGTGCCCAACCGAAGTGCAATGCCACTTCCACACGCGTTTCGGTGCCCGGGTCGATCTCAAGAAGCCCCGCAACGGCCTTGGCCCGCGCCAAGGCGGCACGGGGAGCGTCCTCCGCAACGTCGATGGGGTCCGAGCATGAGAATCTCACGCCGCGTATGCGTCCGAGTTCGGAGAGCATTACCGGATCGGAGGGTGCGTTCGTGATTGTCGACCGGCAAATGAAGTCGATACGGCCCGCAGGCGCGCGGACGTAATCAGCCAGGACGGCGTCGTCGATATCGCTATTGACAAAATCTTCCGGCTGTTTGATGAGCATACGCAAGACGTCGATGGACACGTTGCCGCCGCCGATAATGGCTACGGATTTCCCGAGATTGGGAACGCCGGTCTGCTCAAGCGGGTGGGCGTTGAAGAGTCTTGTCAGGCGGCCGGCGCGATACACCTCGGGCAGGTTTTCACCCGGAACCCCCACCGTGCGGTCCTCCGGCAGACCGGCAGCCAGCACGACGATGTTATGGGCGTTGCGGAGCTGGTCCAGGGAGATGTCCCTGCCGACCTCGATGTTCCCAGCGAAGCGGACATCTTCGCGCTCAAACAATCGGGCAAACTGCGACTGAATTGATTTGGTGCTCTGATGATCCGGCGCGACGCCGTAGCGAACCAGCCCATAGGGAGACGCAAGCCGGTCGTAAATTGTGATCTCCGACTGGGGAAATGATCGGCGAAGGCTTTGGGCAATGTAGCAGCCGGAGGGCCCGCTTCCTATCACGGCGATCGAGAGAGGTGTATCCATCAGTGAGCTCCTTCGGTTAAGGCCATGCCGATGGCGGGCGCAGGCAGGAGAACGGTCGCGGGCGCCAAGGGAGCGCCTGCTGGGTACTTGCCAAAGAACAGTTCCGAGCCCCGTTCTGTCAGCCGAAGATCAAGCATCACGGGGCCCACCCGCCCGGGCTCAAGGGTTGCCGTTGCGAGTTCGAGCCGCGTTCCCGCCGGGGCGGCGTCGTCCACGATGTACATGCGGACCATATCCCGGGATACGTGCAAGCTTGGATCAGCTATCCGAAGCGAAAGAACGCCCAGATAGGCACGAAATTCGACGGAGCCGCCGAATTGCAGGTTTCCGCTGCCCGAAGATGTATCAATTCTGGGGAAGTGGTAGTACCCGTCGTCATCGCGTGAGGCGCCGGCCGAAACCGTGATGGTTCCGTCACCGGTCTGATTCCGGACGTAGTTATCAAAGGAGGCATCAATGCGCCATTGCAATGAGTCCGCGCCTCCGGGGGCCCGCCTGAGTTTGATCACGTCAGCTCCTTCAAGATCAATTCTGTGTGCCAAGCGTATACCGGATACGAAATACGTACAAGGGTTGCCCAAGGTGAATTGCTCCGTCTGTTAGCGCGGTACTGGACCTGCGCGACGGCGGGGCGGACCGCGTGGATAGTATCCGCGTCCTTGTCCTGCGTCATTGGATTGGTCGCGGACGACGGCAGAGCGTCGCGCGGTTGAATTCAGTGGTTCCGGCAGACCCGGGCCAGGCTTGTGGTCGCAGGCGTTCGAGTACGCACGGGCGAGCTGTTTTTGGGAGGCTGTCGGAATGGTCGAACTTATGCCCGGGCCTGGCTCCGGCCATCTCCCGGACGTGGGCTATGCGCTTGCGGCGTCCAAAGCGGCTGGTCCGGATCTTTCCTGGGCGGGTTCGGCATCGGTTGCCGGAAGTGGCGCGGCCAGTCGCTCATCGAAGTTGGCTGCGAGCAGTTCCCCTGAATGGATGATGTGCGCCACCATGGCTGCGCGCGTCTTTTCCGGGTCCCCGGTGCGGATTCCCTCCAGCAGTTCCTCATGGTCGGTCACTGTTGCCTGGGGCCAGCCCGGGATGGAGGAGTAGAACTGCCTCGGGACATACCGGGTGACCAGCCCCAGCATCCAGATGATCTTCCTCGAACCGGCCATCAGGTTGATCTCACGGTGGAAGGCGTGGTTCTTCTCTTCGAGGCGGTCGTGGTCATTCCGGGCGGCGGCCGCGATCAGCTCATGGTGCAGGGCCTCCAGCTCGGCCACATCCTGCTCGCCCGCGTTGGCAGCGGCGCGGGCGGCAAGTTCCCCGCCGATGAGGGCCTGGACCTGGAAAAGATCCCGGATGTCCTGTCCGGTCAGTGGCGCCACAACGAACCCGCGCCGTGGCACGAGCTCCAGGAAGCCCTCCACCCGCAGGGCCTGCAGCGCTTCGCGCGCCGGAGTAGTGGAGATGCCGAGGTCCTCACCGATGGTCTCGGGCCGGACCAGGGTCCCGGGGCGCAGTTCGCCTGACATGATGAGGCCCCGGATATGGGCGGTTGCTTTCTCGCTCAGTTGCGGGCGTGCGCTGCTGCGGGGACTGCGGCTGGTCATGGTCTGCGGACTCTTTCTGATCATTTTCCCCACCTAACATACGGCATCAGCCACGGCAGGCCGGGAGTACAGGCCTGCCGTGGCTGACGGACACCAAGAGAGCTTCAGTTGGTGGTTTCGGGCCGGGCCAGGGCGGGTCCGTCCAGCCCCAGTTCGGCCAGGATCTTTTCCGTGTGCTGGCCGATCCCCGGCACTGGGTCCATCCGCACGTCCGTTTCCCGGGACGTGACGGGGGGGAGCAGGCTGCGCAACGGACCGACCGGGGATTCCACGTCGCGCCAGCGATTGCGTTCGGCAAGTTGCGGATGGTCGGCGAACTCGTGCATGTCCCGTAACTGGGCGTTGGCTATGCCCGCGGCGTCGAGTCGGGAGAGGACCTCAGCCGCCGGCAGTCCACCCAGGACTGCGTCAATGGAATCGTGCAGTGCCGGACGGTTGTCCACGCGCAGCGCGTTGCCTGCGAAGCGCACATCCAGCGCCAGTCCGGGCTGCCGCAGGACTTCCTCGCAGAATTTTGCCCATTCGCGCTCGTTCTGGATGCCGAAGAACACGGTGCCATCATTGGCGCCGAACGGCCCGTAGGGTGCGATGCTGGCATGTTCGGCACCGCTACGTATAGGCGGGGCACCCCCGTATTGCGCGTAGAAGTAAGGCTGGGCCATCCATTCGCCCAGCGCCTCGAGCATGGATATTTCCAACACGTCACCCCGGCCCGTGGTGGCCCGCTGCAACAGCGAAGTCAAGATACCGGAGAAGGTGTACATGCCGGCGGAAATATCGGCGATCGAAATGCCGACCTTGGCCGGGGAGTCTGGGGTGCCTGTGACGCTCAGCAGGCCTGCTTCGCACTGGACCAGTAGGTCGTACGCCTTCTTCTGTTCGTAGGATCCCCCGCGGCCGTAGCCGGAGATAGAAGCGTGGATCAGCCGGGGATTCAGTGCGAGGGCCTCGTCCGGCCCCAGCCCAAGGCGTTCGACAGCGCCGGGCGCGAGGTTCTGGACCAGCACGTCAGCACGGGATACAAGCTCTCGCAGGACGGCGATGCCCCCTGCGGATTTCAGGTCCAGGACAATGCTTTCCTTGGACCGGTTCAGCCAGACAAAATAGCTGGCCATGCCGTGGACCTTGGTGTCGTAACCACGTGCGAAGTCCCCGGTGTCCCGTTCGACCTTGATGACCCGGGCGCCGAGATCGGCGAGCTGCCGGGTCGCGAACGGGGCCGCGACGGCCTGTTCCAGGGAGACGACGGTGATTCCCTCAAGAGGTAGCCTGCCCATTTACTGCTCCTTCTCTGCTCGCTGCAGTATTCGTTTGGCCCGCTCCGTGACAGGGCGGTCGATCATCTGGCCACTCACCTGAACAGCGCCGCCTTCGGCCCTGATGACGGACAACGCCCATTCGACGTCGGCCTTAGTTGGTGTGAAGGCTCCGTGTACGGCGGCCACCTGGATCGGGTGGATGCACAGTTTTCCGCCAAAGCCGAAGTTACGGGCCAGCCGCGCGGAATCTGCCACCGCTCCGGCGTCCGTAATGTCGATGGACGGTGAATCGAGCGGCGCCCCAATGCCAGCCGCGCGGGATGCGAGGACAAGCTGCGCTCGGGCTTGGTCCAGGAAACGGTCCCCACCATCTGCGTTGATGTCCAGCGCGAAGTCGATGGCGCCAAAGGCCAACCGGGTCACGCCCGGCACCCGTGCCAGTTCCAGCGCGTTCACCATGCCCAGTGCCGATTCGACCAGTGGAACCAGGGCCAGGTGCACCGGCATCCTCGCGCGCAGCAATTTCAGGGCATCGGCGTCTTCCGCCTTCGGCACCACGATGCCGACAAGGCCCGACTCCGGCGTCTCGGCAGAGGAAAGCAGCGCGGTGATTTCGGCGTCGTACTGCTTGGAATCCATAGGGTTCACACGCACCAGGGCACGCACCGGGTCGCCGCCGCGGGTCGGGGCGAGTCCCTCCAGGACTGCGGCCAGCGCACCGGCCTTGGCGTCCGGCGCGACCGCGTCCTCCAGATCAATGATAACGACGCCGGCGCCCGCGGCGGCGGCCTTGGCGAACCGCTCGGGGCGGTCACCGGGGACGAACAAGGCGGTGACCGCCGCCGCCACAGTGCACGCACCCCCTGTGATGCTGCCTGCCGGTGCCCTCATCGGAAGTCCCCGAGTTTCGGCAGGCTGGACTCGTCCGGGCGGGCAGACTCGACGCCGGGCAGGTGGCCCTGGCGGTACACCATGAAGGTGCGGCGGTAGCTGATCACGATCTTGCTCTCCTGGTTGAATCCTTCGGTGGCCACGGTCACCAGGCCGAGGTTGGGCCGGGAGTTCGATTCCCGCACGGCAAGGACCTTGGAGCGCGAATAGATCGTGTCCCCTTCATAGACCGGGTTGGGCATGCGGACCTCGTCCCAGCCCATGTTTGCGAAGACGTTCATGGACAAATCGATGGTCGACTGACCGGTCACCAGGGCCAGTGTGAACGTGGAGTTAACCAGCGGCAGGCCGAACTCGGTGGCCTTGGCGAAATTGCGATCCACGTGGGTCTTGGCCACGTTCTGCGTCATGAGCGTGAAGCTCTGATTGTCCGCCTCGGTCACCGTCTTGCCGAACGGATGGTAATAGATGTCCCCGGGCGAGAAGTCCTCGAACAAGCGTCCTGTCCAGCCCGGCACCACGCGACTTTCGGATGCCCCTACCTGTGTTACGTCTTCGGTCATCGATGATCTCCCTGGCTTTTATGCATCCTCTGCGGCCGTCTCTACTGAGTGCCGAAACCTAATATATTGATGCTCCCAAGTGATTATGGCCAAAAAACCCTGCAAACGTCAAGAACCTGGGGTTGCAGGTACTGAGTAGGAATCTCTTGCCAGACGCTAATATATTGGCGTATCGTCAGCCAGGGGTGACGAAGGCTCGCCCGGATCGACTTCAAGGAGCAACGATGCAAACCCTGACCACCGGACTGGAACAGCTTCGCGAGCAGACCCGCCTCTTCTGTGCAGGTTTTCCCGATGAATACTGGCGCGAGACGGACCGCAACCGCCGATACCCGCAGGAGTTCGTTGACACCCTGACGGAATCCGGCCTCCTCGGCGCCCTGATTCCCACCGAGTACGGCGGGCTGGGCCTGGGCCTGACCGAGGCGAGTGTCATCATGGAGGAAATCAACAAATCCGGCGGTCATTCGGCGGCCTGCCACGCGCAGATGTACACGATGGGTGCCCTGCTTCGCCACGGCAACGACGCGCAGAAGCAGGAGTACCTGCCGCAGATCGCCGCGGGCAAACTGCGGTTGCAGGCCTTCTCCGTCACCGAAGACAAGGCCGGCTCGGACACCACCAGCATCGAGACGGCCGCCGTACGCGACGGCGACGACTTTGTTATCACCGGGCACAAGAGCTGGACCAGTCGGATCGAGGAATCCGACCTGGCCTTCGTGCTTGCCCGCACAGCTGCGAAAAACGCTAACAAGACCGAGGGGATCACCCTGTTTCTCGTGGACCTGCGCCAGGTCCGTGCCGAACAGCCCGACACACTCAAGGTGACGAAGGTTCGCACCATGTTCAACTACGCCACCAACCAGGTCCACTACCAGGGCATGCGGGTTCCGGCCTCCGCGGTCATCGGCGAGGTGGGCCAGGGCTTCCGCTACGTCATCGATGGCTGGAACGCCGAACGAATCCTGCTCGCTTCCGAAGCAATCGGCGATGGCTACTGGTTCACCCGACGCGGTGTGGACTACGCCAACAGTCGTGAAGTCTTCGGCCGGAAGATCGGCACCAACCAGGGCGTGCAGTTCCCCATCACCGATGCCTACATGAAGGTCCGGGCCGCAGACATGATGAGGTACGAGGCCGCTCGACTCTTCGACGCCGGCCTCCCCTGCGGTGCCGAGGCCAACATGGCCAAGCACCTAGCCTCTGAGGCAAGCTGGGCCGCTGGAAACGCCTGCTTGGACACCCATGGCGGCTACGGCTTCGTCGACGAATACGACGTCGAACGTAAGTTCCGCGAAACCCGTATGTTCCAAGTCGCCCCGGTCAACAACAACATGATCAAGAGCTTCGTCGCCACCAAGGTCCTCGGCCTCCCCCGCTCGTACTAAGGACTCCGCGGGAAGATCCGGTCTAACGCCCAACGCAACCGACTCCGGACGCGAGGGGCGGTGCCCGGACCTCCACGTCCCTATCTGCCTCTTGCTACCAACCCGAACAAGGAGACTCGAATGGCGCGGAGCCTAAACTCGCTACCTCTGGACGGCAACATATTTTTGTTTTCACCAACCTTCACCGTGGTAAATGTCGGTTCAACGGCGGTGCGCGCCATCGTCAGCGGCGCAGACAAGATGGCGGTTCATAAGCGTGTACACGCTCTCTCGCGAGAGCTAAGCGCCTGGGACGTACCGGGGCTCGGCCGATTGGTGCCAACGAACGATTCTCTTCTGGTGGAGTTCGACCCGTCTCTTGTGGAAGCTCCAACTCTGAAACGGTTGGTCAGATTAATCGATGCTTCAGCCTCGGGGACTGAAGATGGCTAGCCCCAGGTCGGCCGGCGTGTGGGCCGAACGCAGGCGCTGCGCTGCCAGCGAGGCCCGAGGCCGCGGATCGTATCGGTCACCCTCGCTTAGAACATTCCGCATGAGACAGGCCGCCCACTGAAGAACGTAGACGGCCTTCTTGCGTCTCCGGCCCCTTCACCAGGCCCGCACCTTTGAATTCACCCGAGGTCCAGCTCCCCGAATTCCCTGGTCCGTCTCTCCTCCTTACGATGGTCGAGTCGCCGGCGCAGCGCCGGTGACCGTCATTCAGGAGGAACCATTCCCCTGCGCACACCCCCGACTGCCGCGGCCACCGCCGCGCTCATCCCCCTCTCTCTGGCGAGCCCCGCCGTCGCCGGTCCCACCCCCGAAGCCGGCTCTGCGCCGTCGTCGAACGCTTCTGCAGCGGCAATGCGGTGGTCGCTGGCAGCATCGCGAGAGGAGCTGCTGACCCCAGCCGCGGCTTCCTCGCCGATGGCGGTACCGCCGGACCTTCACGGCCCCGTAGCTAGACTGCTGGTGACGCGTCCCTCGACTATTAGGAGAAGTTCATGAGCTACAGCGGAAGCCCGTCCGAGAAGCCGGTAGCAGCCGGCGACCTGGACCGCAGCCATATCGGTCAGACTGTGAGCTTTGAAGCGAACGACTTCACAGTTGTCTTCGGAACAATCTCCGGCGTTGCCCGGACCGACGCCATGGTGTACCTGTCACTTCAGGGAGTGGGCGGCGGCACCCATCTGAAGAACGAATACGACTTGTCTGTCGGCCAGAACGTCTACCTCCAGATGGATCCCCTGAGCAGTGCCGGGAAGACCCTCGCGGAGGCGGAACGGGTCCTCAAGGAGAAGTTTGACGAGATTAAGAAGAACCTCCGGGACCGGGAACAGAAACCCGGTTCCGAGTAACCGGCATCCAGCCGGCGCGGGACCCCGCAGTGCCCAGAAGCACTGCGGGGTCCTTCTGTTTGTCACTGGGCCCGGGCGCCGCCCATAAGATGAGGCATGGACTTTGAGGACACGCTCTGGACGGTTTTAGGGGCCGGGCTGGTTCTGCTGATGCTCGTCGACGTCTTTCGTACGCTGCTTTATCCCCACGGCTCCGGTCCCTTGGGCCGGGCGATCATGCGCGGATTCTGGCTGGTGTCCAGAAAACTGCGCGGCCGGGGCTCCTTCATCGCAGCACCTTTGGCGATGGCCGCTGTCATTGGCGCCTGGGCAGGCCTCGCGGCCATCGGCTGGGCCCTGCTGTACTTGCCCCATCTGACGGACGGTTTTGTTTACGGACCCGGGATTCCGCTGCGGGCCGACTTTGCCGAAGCCCTCTACATCTCCCTGGTCACTCTCTCCACAGTGGGGTTCGGCGATATCGTTGCAGTGCATCCGCTGCTCAGGCTGGTTGTGGCCCTCCAGGCCGTCACCGGCTTCGGGTTGCTGACAGCAACGGTCACTTGGATCCTGCAGATGTACCCGGCCCTTAACCGCCGCCGGGCCCTTGCCCACGAGCTGAACCTGTTCCGGGAGGCTGCTGGTCCTGCAGGTGTACTGTCCCTGGAACCCCGGCATGCTGCCGGGCTGCTCGAGTCAATGGCCGGAAACGTGGCTCTGGTGAGCATTGATCTGCTGTCGTTCCATGAAACCTATTACTTCCGTGAAGTCGAGCAGCGCGGCTCCTTGCCGGCCACCGTCGCCTACGCCCAGGAGCTTGCATCCCAGGCCCAGCGCAGTGACAACCCTGAACTCCAGTTCGCCGGCCGGATGCTACGCGCGTCGCTGGACGGACTCGCGGACGTCCTTCGCGGCAAGTTCGGCCATTCAGGAGCCACGTCGTCTGATGTGTTCGACAGCTACGAGCTGCACCACCGGCACCTGCGGGGCGGGAAGTAGACAAGAAGTAGCGTGCGGGTGGCCGCTGATTTGCAGGTGCCGCGTTCTAACTCTCTCGTAGCCAGCTGAAACCGGCTCCCGCCTTGATCGCGGAAGCCGGTTCCCTTCGGCTTCGCTGCCGGCGGCAGCGATGCTTTGCGTCGTTGATCGGGACCAGACTCCGGCCTACGCGCGCTGGGCGATGTTGATAATGTTCCCCTCGCTGTCCAGGAACCAGGCTGCCTTCCCCCAGGATGCGGTGGCAACGCCGTTCTCCGTCTTCAAGCCGGGAAAATCGTATTCTTCAAAGACGACGCCGCGGCCCCGCAGTTCCGCCATCTCGCTTTCGAGATTGTCCGTTTCCCAGCCCATCTGGGTGTTCTTGGCTGTCCCGGCATTGTCTGTCTGGTAGACGAGGAAGCGGGTTCCCTGACCGCAGCTGTAGGTCAAACTGCCCTCCTCCATGGAATCGGTGGGTTCGATTCCCAGCTTGTCCCGGTAGAACTCCTTCGCCCTGTTGATGTCCTTCGCGGGGAGGACAGCCATGATGTTTGAATCCTTGAGCATGATGTTTCCCTTCAGTGCGTTGATGATCGCAGCGATGGCGTTGGTCCCCCCAGGTTTCGGTCCCCGGAATCCTCGTCCGGAGCCCGTGACCGCCCCGTGCGCCGAGCCGGGGCAGCCACCTGGGACTCTTCAACGCCGCGCCACCCATTCACCCGCGCGAGGGGTCCCCGAAGCTTATGAGGCCATTATGGACCGATGTGGTCCCGCGGAAACAGGGGTGCCAAGTGTCCGGATGAAGGTCTTTGGGGCCGCCCCCGACGGGGTCCAGCAGCGCCGCCGTATCGGCCGCACCGCTTCCGTCAGCGTCCGCAGGATCACAAAGTTGAATGATGAATGAGGAAACTGGCGGACTGGTCCTGAACCTCGAATACACGCTCGATGCTCCCCCGGAAGAAGTCTTCAGGATGCTGACGAAATCGAGCGAACTGGTGAAGTGGTGGGGTCCGCACGGCTTCACCATCCCTGCAGCCGAACTGAACCTTACGGAAGGCGGCCGCTACGGCTTCCGTATGACGCCACCGGACGGCGAACCGTTCCACCTCTCCGGCGAGTTCCTGAAGATCGATCCTCCATGGCGCCTTGTGTACACATTCCGGTGGGAGGAACCGACACCGGACGACCGGGAAACCGTCGTCGACCTCGCACTCGGAAGTACCGGCGAAGCCACATGCCTGGTGCTCTCGCAGGGACCGTTCCTGACGGAGGAGCGGCTGGCCCTGCACCGCACCGGATGGACCGAGTCGTTCGAGAAATTGCAGACGGTATTAGACAGCCGCACGTGAAACCGCCACGGGGTGCTGCGCGGCTGACGCAACCGTGGGAAAGTTGCTGTCATGGCAGATTTCAGTCAGTCCGATGACCTCCGTGGCGCACAATTCGTCGCCGTGAACCTGCGGGGAGCGCGGTTTGTCCGGTCCGACCTGTCCGGCGCGGTGATGCGCGGCGTGGACGTATCCGGGGCAGACGTCGACGCACCCTGGCTGTTCGACGGCGGGAACTTCCTGCGCGTCAACGGCGTCGATGTGGTCCCCTTCGTCGAGGCCGAGCTCAACCGCCGCTTTCCCGGACGCGCCGAAAGACGCGCCGGAGATCCGGAGGGTCTTCGTGCCGCCTGGGCCAAGCTCGAGCGGACCTGGTCGTCGACGCTTGATCGGGTCGCGGCCATGCCGGCTGGCACGGTCGATATCTCGGTGGATGGTGAGTGGTCGTTCGCCCAGACACTGCGCCATCTGGTCATGGCCACCGACACGTGGCTTCGCAAGGCGATCCTGGAGGTCGAACAGCCGTACCACCCCGTTGGCCAGCCGAATGTGGAGTATGAGACCGACGGTTACGACCTGTCGGTCTTCGCGGCGGCCGCTCCCTCGTATGAAGAAGTGCTGGAGGCCCGGGCGGGCCGACAAGCCATGGTGCGCGACTATCTCGCTACCGTAACCCAGGACCAGCTGTCCCTGGCCCGCCAGAATCCCTGGGCCCCGGGGCAACCGGAGGCTGTCCTCTCGTGCCTGCACACCATTCTCGACGAGGAGTGGGAGCACCACCGCTACGCCATCCGTGATCTGGATGCGATCGAGGCCGGATCACACCACTAACGCTGCCGAGGGCAGACGTTCGGCGTCGAACTGTTCACCCGAGGTCCAGTCCCCCGAACCCGGCAGTCCACTTCGCCTCCCTAGGGTTATCGGGTCGCCGGCGCAGCGCCGGCAACCGCCACCCAGGAGGAACCACCACCATGCGCACAGTCCTGACTGCCGCGGCCACCGCCGCGCTCATCGCCGCCCTGGCGGGCCCCGCCGTCGCCGCTTCACACCCCGAAGCCGGCTCCGCGCCGTCGTCGAACGCTCCCGGAACGGCTGCCGCAAAGGCAACAACCATCAAGACCAACGAAAGCAACGGGTCCTTTGACCTGCAGGCACACCGCGGAGGCCGCGGCGAGTGGACCGAGGAATCCCTGGCCGCCTTCGCCCACTCGCTGAAGCTGGGCGTGACCACCCTGGAACTGGACACCCACCTGACCTCTGACGGCAAGACCATCGTCTGGCACGACGACACCATCCAGGCCGACAAATGCCAGGACACTGCCCCGGCCACGCCGGGCGACGCCGCCTTCCCGTACGTCGGCGACCGGGTGGCCGAGCTCTCGCTCGCCCAGATCAAGACCCTGGACTGCGGTTTCACCCAGCTCAAGGGCTTCCCGGAGCAGGACGTGATCGAGGGCAACCGGATCGCCGAGCTCAAGGACGTGTTCCAGCTGGTGCGCGACGCCGGCGCCGGGAAGGTCCGCTTCAACATCGAGACCAAGGTTGAAGACGGGAAGTCCGGCGGCGAAGGCATGGTCGCCCTGACCAAGGCCGTCGTCGCCCAGATCCGGGCCTCCGGAATGGCGGAGCGCAGCACCGTGCAGTCGTTCGACTGGTCCTCGCTGAACCTGACCAAAAAGATCGCCCCGGAACTGCCCCTCGTTGCCCTGTCCAGCGGCGACGCCTGGCTCGAGGTCGGCCAGCCCGGCGCCAGCGCCAACCTCGGCGGCATCGACATCGACACCTACGGCGGATCCCTCGCCAAGGCCGCCGCGGCCCAGGGCTACGATGCCATCTCCCCCGCCTTCAAATCCGTCACGCCCGGCATGATCGCTGACGCCCACGGGCTCGGCCTGCCGGTCATCCCCTGGACCGTCAACACCACCGCGGACATGAACCGGCTGATGGACCTCGGCGTGGACGGCATCATCAGCGACTACCCCACCCGCCTGCGCACCGTCATGGACGAGCGCGGACTGAAGCTGCCCAAGGCCTACGCACCCAAGGCCTAGCAGAACGACGACGGCGGGCGGCGCGTCACGGCGCCGCCCGCGCCGGCGGTTGCGGCCTAAGCTGGTCGCATGACGCCGACTCCGTCGCCGACACCCATCGAGGTCTTCGTGCACACCGGCCCCGCCGAGTGGTGGCAGATTCTTGCCGCCCTGGGCCCGCTGGCGGTCCTCCTCGGCGCCCTGGTCGCCGGTGTCATCGGCTGGCGGACCCTGAAACAGAAAGCTGAAGCGGACAACCGCGCCGAATGGTGGAAGCGGACCCAGTGGGCCCTGGATGCCGTCTACTCGGGGGACAAGAAGCGCGGCACGATCGGGCTGAAAGTCCTTAAGGTCCTGGGAGAAAGCGAACTGGCCGGTGCCGGAGAGCTCGCCGTCCTGGAAGCCGCATCGGAGAAGCCTCTTGAACGGGCGGCCCACCCACTCACGCACGGCGCACGCGCGCTGCCCGCACAGGTCCAACCGGAACCAGTCTTCGACGACGATGACCGCGCCATGCAGATCGCGGCGGCCCAGCTCCGGGAAGAGACGGACCGGCGCCTGGGCAAGGTGACCCCTGGATGGGTCACGGCCCTCGCCCGGGAACAGCCGCCCAGCCATACCGGTTGAGTCGGGCCGCACGACGGTCCGCACGCAGAAAAGGCTGCCTGCGTTCCCTTTCGGAACGTGGACAGCCTTCGTTGTGCCCGGCGGAGGTCGGTCCGGCCGCCGTCGCGCCTTGGTTCTACTCAGGCCATAGCCATGGCGCCGATCTGCCGCATGATGCTCATGTTGTCGGTGGTGCCCCAGTGCTCGGCCACCTTGCCGTCGTCGACGCGGATGATGTCGGTGCAGTCGAACTCCACGCTCTTGCCCGTCGGCGGGATGCCGGCCAGCTCACCACGATGGGTGCCGGTCAGCACCACGTGGCACGCCTCCAGGTTCCCGGCGCTCAGCGAGGGCGTGATCTCCTTGACTTTGATATCCGGGAAAGCCGACCGCATCGTGTTCACGAAGAACTTAACACCCTCCCTGCCCGGCGGCTGCCCGGGGAGGCCTTCCTCATGATCCAGGAAGCTGTCCGTCGCCAGCTCATCAACGAGCGCCAGATTTCCGCTCTCTATGACGTCCTTGTAAAACCGCTCTAGCAGTCCAATACCTTCAGACATTTCCGACTCCTTGTATGCGAGAGACCGAATTTGGATCCCCCAGCGAGTTGTTCGGGCACGCCGCGCGAACCCACGGCGCCAGGCTGCCATTCCGCCAGGGGACGCGCGGAGCGCCGAGAACGACTGTGGAAAAGTAGTGTGGACCGAGCGAATTGCCCTGTTAAGGCAGAAGATATTCCGGTGCTCCGAGCGTGTCAAGGTGCCTGGGTTTGCCGCCTTGCTCCGCCTGCCGCCGTGCCGAGGAACGCTGGCTGACGAAGCGTTTCCCGGGCCGCAGGCGCCAGAACCAGCTCGGAATCAGAGCGGCTTTTCCCTCGGATTATTGTCACACCGGCCGCGTAGTCTGCCTTCACAAGCTTGAACCGTCCGACAGGGGATGACATGGCTGAGTTGATCCACGGGGCAATCGGCGGGTTAACCGACGACGCCGTCGGGGACTACCTGCGCCGGCTGAGCCAATACGGCCTGCTCACCGCCGGGCAGGAAGTGGAACTGGCGCGAGAAATCGAGGCGGGGCTCTTCGCGGAACAGCTCCTGGCGGACGGCACCCCGCGGCCAAGTCAGGACGAGAGGGAGCTTCGGACCATTGTCTTTCTGGGCAAGCGCGCCGCCGACGGGCTGTTCCACGCCAACCTGCGGCTAGTCGTGTCGATCGCCAGGCACTACACCCACCGGGGCCTCGACTTGCAGGACTTGATCCAGGAGGGAAACCTGGGACTGCTCAGGGCTGTACGCACGTTCGACTTCAGCAGAGGTTTCAGATTCTCCACCCACGCCACGTGGCATATCCGGGGCGACATCACCCGGGCGCTGGCTGATCAGACAAGACTTATCCGGCTGCCAACGAACGTCGTCGAGCAACTGCGGAGAGTCCGTTCGGCGCAAGGGACTGCCGCTATGACAGGGACCGTTTGCAGCAGGGAAGACCTCAGCCAACTGACAGGCAATCCGGTCGGGAAGGTTGAATGCCTGCTGACTGTGGACCAGCCGATCCTTTCGCTGGACTCGTGGGTGCCCGACGGCACGGGTGGAACCGAAGCCCTGGCCGACCAGCTGTGGGATTCCTCAGCTCCAGACGCGACCGATCCGCTGTTCCATCAACAAGTGCAGGCGCAGGTCCATGCCGTACTCGCCACGCTCGAAGACCGGGAGGCCCGGGTCATTGCGAGGCGCTTCGGCATAACGGGTGGCGGAGGGACGGGCCTGGATGCGGTCGCCAAGTCCTTCGGCCTGACCCGCGACAGCATCCGTCGGATCGAGATCGCGGCAATGGAAAAGCTCAAGGACCCGTCCCGGTCCAACGTCCTGCGGCAGTACCACTTTGACGGCGAGAGCGAGTCCGCGCCGCCGGCCCGACCAGCCGGCGGTTCCCGCAACGAAACCGACATCTGAGTGGTCCTGCGAGTCGGGCGGAAGACGGTCATGTGAACGTGATGTTAAACCCCGTTTCGCGGCTGTTAATTGGTTCTAACCCCCGCAAATTCAAGGATTTTGCCCCCTAGCTTGGTAATTGGTTCGACCAATGAACCAATCAGCCAAGAGCCTCCAGGAGCATCCCTTGAACGTTTCCACCGCAGAAAAGCCGGGCGCAACGGACACCACACCGCCGGGCACGGCCGCCACCCCGCCAGCCACCCGGCGTCGGCTGCTTCCCGTCATCGGAAAGCGGCCGGGCCCGGTCGCCGTCACCGTCCTGTTCTCGCTCGGCTGGGTCTTTATGTACGCGGACCGGAACATCCTCTCGCCGGTCATGAGCGTCATCCAGGAGCAGTGGGGCCTGAACAAGGGCCAGCTCGGCCTGATGTCCACGGTCTTCTTCCTGACGTACGCACTCATGCAGATCCCCACCGGCTACCTCGCCGACCGGATCGGCCGCGTCAAAGTGGTGGTGGCCGGCTACGTGGTCTTCGGCATCGGCACCATCCTCAGCGGCTTCGCCCCCGGCTTCATGATCTTCCTGCTGATGCGCGCCTTCACCGGGATCGGCGAGGGGACCTTCTACAGCCCTGTTTACGGGATCTCGTCCAGCTACATCTCAGACAAGTGGCGCGGAGTCTCCGCCGCGCTGATCAACAGCGGCATGGCCGTGGGCATCTCGCTGGGCTTCATCGGCTCCAGCTACCTCACCTTCACGCTGGGCCTGGAATGGCACGTTTCCTTCCTCATCTTCGGCTCCGCCACCCTGATCGTCGCCTTCCTCATCAACTACTACCTCTCCCCGATCGACGCCGAGCACAAGGCCCAGGCCGCCAAGACCGCCGAGGCGGACCTGAGCGGGACGGCTCCGGCCGTCAAGGAATCCAACAAGGCGCTCTTCACCCGCAACCACCTCCTGACCTACGTGCTGATCTTCTGCTCCCTTTACGGCTTCTTCTCGATGCTGACCTGGCTTCCCACGTACCTCCAGCAGGCCCGCGGCGTGGCCCCCTCGCAGACCGGCATCATCGCTTCCCTGGTCCCCTGGGCCTCCATCCCCGGCGCCATCCTGCTCAGTATGCTGGCCCGCCGCCTCCGCAACACCCGCCCGCTGATCGTCCTCCTCGCCGTCCTCGGCGGCCTGTGCCAGATCCTGGTTCCGCTGACGGGCGAATACTCCCTCATGATCGTCGGCCTCGTCGTCTACGGCCTGGTCGGGAAGCTCGCTCTGGACCCCATCCTCATCGCCTTCCTGGCCGAAAACACGCCGCGGTCCATGTACTCCCGGGCCTATGGCTACTTCAACTTCGCCGGTATGCTCTCCTCCATCTTTGCCCCCTACATCACCGGCGCCCTCGCGGATGCGACCGGTGCCCTCGAAGCCGGTTTCTACCTCTCCGCAGTGCTGCTCCTGATCGGCGCCATCGCCTTCTGCTTCACCAAGCCGGCGGCCGTGCCGGAGCTGGAGCCGGTGGCCGGACCGGCCGTCGAGCCTGTTCTTCAGTCCGCCAAGTAGTCCCCGACGTCGATCCCTCCCCGCACAGTCCGCAGAAAGGCCGCACCGTGACCCCGAGTACAGACCCCCGCCCCACCCTTCGGCGCAGCGCCCCGAGGAGCGCGGAAGTGGCCGCCTACCTGGAACGGGAAATCGCCTCCCGGGGCCTGCTCCCCGGAGACAAGCTCCCCACCGAGCGCGAACTGGCGGCGCAATTGTCTGTCTCCCGGGCCACGGTGCGCTCTGCCCTGCAGGAGCTCGAAAGCAAACACCTGCTGGAACGGACCCAGGGCCGGGGAACACTCGTGGCCGCACCACCGGCGCCGGTGAGCGAGCTCTATGCCCGGCTCGCCGGCGTCGGCCATGCCCAGCAGGACGTGGCGGAACTGCGCGGATCCATGGAACCCCTGGTGGCCGAACTGGCCGCGGTGCGCTCCAGCGCGGCGGACCTGATCCAGCTCCAGGACGTAGTCAACAGCTCCAACGAACACCTCTCACCCGAGGAGGCCCTGCGCCTGGACATCCAGTTCCACACGCTCCTGGCCCAGGCCGCCCGGAACCAGCTGATGGCGACCGTCCTCACGCTGACCAGCTCGTGGACCACAGACGTCCGGCTCCGCTCCCACTCCACCCTCGAGGGCCGGCGGAGCTCCATCGACGGCCACCGCCACATCCTCGACGCCATCGAAGCCCGGGACGCTACCGGCGCGGGCATCGCCATGCGCGACCACCTGGCCGACGTCGCCATCCTCATCCGGGGCCATGAATGACACCACCCTGTACCGCGTCCCGCATTACACTGACCCTGCCGCTCCACACCCGACCGGAGAACAACCGTGACCACCGCTCTCATCCCGCCCGCACGTGCCACCCCGTCCGCTCCCGCCACCCCGACCGCTGCCGCCCGTGCGCTGCAGCCCTGGGACGGCATCCCGGACGGCGCCCGCTACCTGCCCTCCGCCACGGAAAATGTGCTCTGGGGGTCCCTGCCCTGTGCCGGTGACCGGCCCGTCCTCAGCATCGACTCCGGCACAGACGTCACCATCGACACGATCAGCCATGAAGGCATTCTCGAGGACCAGGGCCGGGATCCCCGCGCCTTCTTCGGATCCCACGGGGTCGACGCCGGCATGGTCCTGAGCGACGCCGTCGACCTGGCAGCCTCTGACATCCAGCGGCTGGCCGGCGGGCTGGGTCCCCACGTGGTGACCGGCCCCATTGCAGTCAAGGGCGCGCGGCCCGGTGACCTGCTGAAGATCACCGTGCTGGAGACCACGCCCCGGGTGCCCTACGGAGTGATTTCCAGCCGCCACGGCCGGGGATCCCTGAGCGGCGAGTTCCCCCTCGGGCCGGACACCTACAGCGCCTTCGCAACCGTCCGCGACACCGACGACGGCACCCCGTCCGGCTGGTTGCCACTGCGGCCCGGGGCGGAGCCCTCCGTGCATTTCCCGCTCAAGCCGTTCCTGGGCATCATGGGGGTCGCGGTGGACGGCATGCAGCGCCCGCACTCGGTCCCGCCCGGCAGCCACGGCGGCAACATCGACATCAACCTCCTGACCGCGGGCAGCTCGCTGTACCTCCCGGTCCAGGTCCCCGATGCGCTGGCCTATGTGGGCGATCCCCACTTCGCCCAGGGCGACGGGGAGGTCTCGCTGACCGCCATGGAAGCCTCGCTCCGGGTCAAGCTGCGGTTCGACGTCGTCCCGCAGGACGAGGCGGTGCGCAACTTCGGCGTCCTCAGCGGCCCGATGGCGCAGACGCCGGACTTCCTGGTCCCCACCGGAATGGACGAGGACCTCGACACCGCCGTTCAGAACTGCGTCCGGGCGGCCGTCGGGCTCCTCCAGGCGCGCTACGGCATGGACCCCAGCCTGGCCTACGCCTACCTCAGCGCCGCCACGGACTTCAACATCTCCCAGGTGGTTGACCTCGTCAAAGGGGTCCACGCCCGCATCCGGGTCGAAGACTTCCTGCCGTGACCGCCGGGTCACGGGTCCCGGCGATCGCGGATCCGACCGTGTGGCGCGAAGCGGGCAGCCCCCTGCTGCCGGCCACCGGCGCGGGGCCGCTGACCGGGATGTCCGTCGCGGTCAAGGACCTGTTCGCGCTGGAAGGGTTCCGCGTCGGGGCCGGCAACCCGGAATGGCTCGCCGGTGCTGAAGCGGAAACGACGACGGCGCCCGCGGCCGCCGCTTTGCTGGCGGCCGGCGCGGTGGTGGCCGGGATCGCCCGGACGGACGAGTTCGCGTACAGTCTGGCCGGCACGAACTCGCACTACGGCACGCCGCCCAACCCCAGAGCACCGGGCCGGATCAGCGGCGGCTCCTCCTCGGGATCCGCAAGCGCGGTATCGCTGGGCCACGCCACCATCGGCCTGGGGACGGACACCGGCGGGTCCATCCGGGTGCCGTCCGCCTACCAGGGTCTCTTCGGCATCCGCACCACCCACGGCGCGGTGTCAACCACCGGCCTGCTCCCGCTGGCACCGTCGTTCGACACGGTGGGCTGGATGGCCCGGGACGCGGCGACGCTCACCGCCGTCGGGAGCGTCCTGTTGCCGCAGAACCAGCCCGCGGTGCCGCTGGCGGACGCGGTGTTCGTGCCGGAACTGCTCGCCCTGGCGGAGCCCGACGTGGGCCGTGCCGTGAAGGAATGCCTCAGCGACTGGGCCGGAACCCCGGGGCTCCCGAACCTGGACACAGCATCCCTGCGGACCGGCGAGCTTCCCGAGTGGCTCGCAGCCTTCCAGACCGTCCAGGGACACGAGGCCTGGCAGCAGCACGGACCGTGGGTCAGCCAGCACTGGGACTCCCTCGGCGCTGACGTGGCCGGCCGGTTCAGGGCCGCCTCCCTGATTGGGCGCCGCCAGGCCGACGACGCGCGGGATGTGCTCCGCGCTGCCCGGCAGCACATCCGGGCCGTTGTGGGCGGCGGCCTGCTGGTGCTCCCCTCGGCGTCGTCCGTGGCGCCGCTCCTCGGTGAAGCCGCCCTGGCCGGGGACGTCATCGAGCGGGTGCGCCGCGCCACCATGCGGCTGAGCTGCATCGCAGGGATCGCAGGGCTGCCCGCCGTGAACCTGCCCTTGGCCACCGACGGCGGGCTCCCCTGCGGCCTGAGTGTCGTTGGCCCCGCCAACCGCGACGCCGAACTCCTCGCCCTGGCGGTCCGCCTCAGCGGCTCGCTCCTCCAGCCACTCCACCCACTACACCCACGAAAGGCTTCCCTTGCTTAACCGCCTGAAACCCACCGATCACGGCCGCCTCCACTTGATTCTCATGCTGGTCCTGACCTTTTCCACCGGCGTCATCGACGCCGTGGGGTACCTGGGTCTGGACAGGGTTTTCACCGGGAACATGACCGGCAACGTCGTGATCCTGGGAATGGCCCTCGTCGGCGCGGACGAGCTGCCCGTGCTGGGCCCGTCAATTGCCCTGGCCGGTTTTGTGGCCGGCGCCGTGATTGCCGGCCGGATCCTCCGCCCCGAAGCCGCGGGCTGGAGCCGGCGCACCACCGGCCTGCTGACCGCCGTCGGACTGGTCATGGCCGCTGTTGCTGCCGTGTTGTTCGTGGACCCGCCGCGGGCCGGGGCACCGACCACCCTGGTCATCACGGCGGCGCTGGCCATGGCCATGGGCATCCAGGCAGCCAGCGCCCGGCATCTGAGCGTCAAGGACGTCACGACGGTGGTGGTGACGTCCACGCTGACCGGGCTGGCCGCGGATTCGCGGTTGGGCGGCGGAACCGGGGCGCACTGGGGCCGGCGGCTTGGCGCCGTGGTCCTGATCCTGCTGGGAGCCGCGGCCGGAGCGGCGCTGCTCCATGTCCATGTCGGGCTGGGCGTGCTGCTGACAGCGTTGCTGAGCCTGGGTGTGGCAGTTGCAGGTGGCATCGCCCGCCGTCGAACGCCTAGCCCCTCCGCTCCCGCCACAGCAGCGACACCACAAACACCACCGCACCGAGTCCCAGCATCACAAAGACCATGAGCCCCCAGTTGGCCTGGTTCACCCCGGTGCCGTAGAAGATGCCGATCAGCACGGTGGCCGTGATCGCGCCGAGGTACCGGCAGGTCTGGAAGATCCCGGCAGCCACGCCGCGCTCCTCCGGCCGGGTGGACACGTACATGCCCTGGCTGGAGGCGATGCTGACCACCCCGTAGGGCACGCCCAGCAGCGCGGTCAGCGCAAACACCAGCGGAACGGCCAATGAAGCCGTCAGCAGCCACATCGTCCCCGAGGCCACCAGGAGCAGCACGACGCCGGCGATCAGCACCCGCTTCACGCCGAAACGGTCGATGGCGCGGACGGCGAACGGGGTCACCACCACCGACATCGCGGCCAGCGGCAGCATCAGCAGGCCCACGACGCCGGGACCGTAGCCGCCGGCTTCCTGCAGCAGCTGCGGCAGGCCGAAGAACGCGAAGTAATAGACGCCGCTGAAGACCGCAAAGCCCAGATAGACCAGCAGCAGCGGCCGGTTCCGGCCCAGCAGCCGCAGGTCCAGGAACGGCGGGGCGAAGCGCAGCTCACGCCAGACGAACAGCACCGCCATCAGGGCACCTCCCCCGAGCAGCCACCAGCGGTAGGCGGGCAGCACGTTCAGCAGAGCCATCATCACCAGGACCATGGAGCCAAGGAACGCCAGAATCCCGGGGATGTCCGAGTCGCGCAGCAGGTCCGAGACCCGGCCGCGTTCCCGGTCCTCATCCGCCGGAGCGAAGCGGCGGACCAGCAGGATCGCGGCCAGCGACAGCGGGACGTTGACCAGGAACAGGGCCTGCCAGCCGACGAACCCCACCAGCAGCCCGCCCACCACCGGCCCGACTGCGGCCGCGGAGGTGTTGGCCATCTGGATCCGGCCCAGCGGCCGGGTGGACTTCACATGCGCCTGCTTCGCCAATGCCCCGACCATCACAACGGCGCTCGGGTACGCGGTGGCCGTGCCGAGCGCCATGAAGCCGCGGGCCACGCAGAGCACCGCAAAGTTCGGCGAAAACGGGGCCAGCGCACAGGTCACGGCCACCAGTACCATGCCGAGCATAAACAGCCGGCGCGGCCCGAACCGGTCCGCCAGCCGGCCCATCAGCGGCTGGCCGGCCGCGGAGGTGAGATAGAAGGAGGTGATCACCCAGGTGACGGTGGCGACGTCGAGCCCGAAGTCGGCGCGCAGCACCACGAGGGCGACGGCGATCATCGAGGAGTTCAGCGGGTTCAGTGCCGTGCCTAGGCTGAGTCCTGCGACGGCGAGGCCCGTCCGGGGAGAGTTGCTCACGGCAACAGTCTGTCCCACCGCGCTAGCCTAAATCGAACCGGACGACAAATTCCGCGATGACAGGACTTGTGATGCGTCACGCAAGGCAGACACTTGGCCTTGCGGTTGTGGATCTGAACGCTCTCTGGCGGCGTTCCGTGATCGCTTGGTGTCGCATTCAGGGATGCGACGCTGTTAGTGCTTGTGCCTGGGCGGTCCGCTGGATTCCCTGGGTATGAGGGTGGGCATGGATTTCCGTATGTGCGGCTCCTTGCCCGGGTTGACGAGGAGATCGATGGCAGTGCTGGCGATCTGGGCGAGGGGGACACGGACCGACGACAGCGGCGTGGCGAGCCGGGCCGAAAGCGGAGTGTCGTTGTACCCAACGAGTGCCAGGTCCTTCCCGACCTCGATCCCCAAGCGATGGGCTGCCGCGATGATTCCCAAGGCTATGTTGTCGTTGGCCGCAAACACGGCCGTGGGGCGTTTACCGGTGCTTTTACCCAGCAACGACTCACCAGCGGAGAACCCGTTTTCGATGCCATAGCCGGAGGCGAGGAGCCATTCTTCGGGCGGCGTGATGCCGGCCTCATCGAGGGCGCGTCGGGCGCCTGCGAGGCGGCCGACGGCGCTGGAAGTGAATGACGGCCCGGTCACGACCGCGATATCCCGGTGGCCCAGATCGATAAGGTGGCGGACGGCGAGATATCCGCCTACTTCGTCGTCTCCGACTGCCGAGGGGCTCACGCCGTCAGTGCGCAGCACCAGTACGTGGGGGACGCCGCGCTGGCGCAGGCGCCGGGGCAGCTCGTCATCAAGACGGGCGGTGGCCAGAATCAGGCCGTCCACGTTGCGGTCCAGCAGCGTTTCGGTGGCGCGGCGTTCGTCTTCCGGGTCATCTCCGCTCGTGGCGACCATCGCGAAGTATCCCCGGTCCGATGCCGCGCGCTCGAGTTCCTCGAACATGAGCGCCATCACCGTATCGCTGAGGCGCGGGACAAGCACGCCCAGGGTCCGCGTTTCCCCGCGCCGCAGGCTCGACGCAAAGGAGTTGCGGCGGTAGCCGAGTTCCTCGGCCACCTTCCGGACGTGCTCGGCAGCGGCGGAGCGTGATGCCGTGCCTCGTTCATCCAGAGCGCGGCTTGCGGTCGAAAGACTCACCCCGCTGGCCGCGGCAACGTCCCGCAGTGTGACGCTTGCACCTGTGACTGCCGGTTCCATGCGAATTTCTCCCGTTCACGATTGTCTTAGAAGACACTCTATTTCCTCCTTGTGGGCAGCCGGGCCTTGACAGTGAGCTGGGACACGTCGCACAATGAAAACGTTCCCGCAAACGTTCTCACATCCTATCGGGACTACGATCAAGAAAACAGAGGAAGCTCTCATGACCATCGATCTTCGCGGACTTGTTCCCGCACCTGTAACGCCGTTCAACCGTGACGGCAGCGTCGACGTCGACGCGATCCACCGCCTCGGTGGCTGGCTGGCCAGCGTCGAGGGCGTCAAGGGCCTCGTTGTTCTAGGCCACGCCGGCGAAGGGACCTTCCTGACCCAGGAGGAACAAGCCCTCGTCATCCGCGCCTTCAAGGAATCCGTCAATGGCGAACTGCCGATCATCGCCGGCATCACGGGTGAGGGCAACATGGTCGCTGCATTGGAAGCCAAGCGTGCAGTGGAGGCCGGCGCCTCCGCCGGTCTGGTCTACCCGTCCCATGGCTGGCTCCGCTTCGGATACCAGAAGGGCGCGCCGCAAACGCGCTACAAGGAAATCTACGAAACCTCCGGGCTGCCGCTGATCCTCTTCCAGTACCCGGACGCCACCAAGGCCACCTACGATCTGGAAACCCAGCTCGAGATCGCTGGCCAGGAAGGCGTGTTCGCCACCAAGAACGGCGTGCGTAACATGAAGCGCTGGGACACCGAAATCCCGGTCCTGCGCGCAACCTACCCGGACCTGCAGATCCTCACCTGCCACGATGAGTACCTGCTGCACACCATGTTCGACGTAGACGGCGCACTCGTCGGTTACGGCGGACTGGCGCCCGAGCCGCTGGTGGAGCTCATCGCCGCCGGAAAGGCCAAGGACTACGCCGCGGCCCGCGCCATTCATGACCGCCTCCTGCCGGTGACCAAGAATGTCTACCACCGCGGATCCCACATGGAAGGCACCGTCGCCCTCAAGGAAGGCCTCGTCGCCCGCGGCATCCTCGAGCACGCTACCGTCCGCCCGCCACTGCTTCCGCTTGCCGAAGGCGCCGGCGATGAGATCGCACTGGCTCTCAAGTCCGCCAACCTGGGCAGCGTAACCGTCCCCGCCTGATCTTCGGATCCCTGAGGATGGCGGGCAACCCGCCCGCCATCCTCTCCAAACTTTCACTCTCCCACTCTTGGTCAATGACGACCCCAGCAACGCAGCTGGAGAAGGAGGACTCGCAGTGCGCGAGCCGAACAACACCGCAACCATGGCCAGCGGCCCGGAGGCCGCCAGAATCAACGCAGAGCTGGTGGCAAGACTCGAACGGCTCCCGGTCACTCGACGTCTGAGCCTCATCCGCATCATCATCGGATCAGCAACCTTTTTCGACGCTTACACCGTCCTGGCCATCGCCTTCGCGATGCCCCAGCTGGTGACGGAATGGCACCTGAGCGCAGGCGAAATCGGAATGATCCTTTCCGCCGGCTATGTCGGCCAAATCTTCGGGTCCCTCTTCTTCGGACACCTGGCCGAGAGGATCGGACGGCTGCCCGTCCTCCTCATCACCATCCTGCTGTTCGTGTCCATGGACATCGGTTGCCTATTCGCCTGGGGAGCCTGGTCCATGATCGTCCTCCGCTTCCTCCAAGGCATCGGCACCGGCGGCGAAGTACCAGTCGCCAGCGCCTACATCAACGAATTCATCGGGGCCAAGAAGCGCGGACGCTTCTTCCTCCTCTATGAAGTGATCTTCCCCGTCGGCCTCATGTTTGCAGGCATTGCCGGCTACTTCCTGGTACCGGTCTTCGGCTGGAAGGCCATGTTCATCGTCGGCCTCATCCCCGCGGTACTGACTATCCCCATGCGGGCCCTGATGCCCGAGTCACCGCGCTGGCTCGCCTCCACGGGCCGCGTCAAGAAGGCCGACGCCGTCGTCAGCATGCTCGAAAACGAGGCACTCAAAGCCGGGGCCACGCTGCCCGAACCCGTCGTGCGCCCCGTGGACGCCAAGGCCACCGCCCGCTCGGACTGGCGGGAACTTTTCAAGGGAATCTACCGCAAACGCACCTTCACCATCTGGTTCCTGTGGATCTGCGTATACATGGTCAACAACGGCCTCATCACCTGGCTGCCGACCCTATACAAGCAAACTTTCAACCTGCCACTGCAGACCAGCCTCGCCTACGGCTGGGTGACATCGGCGGTCGGCGTAGTCGCTTCCATCCTCTGCGCCCTGCTCATTGACAAGGTCGGCCGCAAGCGCTGGTACTCCGTGGCCTTCCTCGCCTCCACCGTTCCCCTCATCATCCTCACGGCCCTGGGCGCCGTCTCCGCGACACAGGTCGTCGTGTTCGCCAGCATCGCCTACGCCATCCTCCAGACCATCTCGTTCTCGCTGTACCTCTACTCTGCAGAGCTCTACCCGACCCGCCTCCGGGCCATCGGCACCGGCTTCGGCAGCGCCTGGCTCCGCGCAGGATCCGCCGTCGGACCGCTCCTCGTCGGATGGATCGTCGACAACTACGGCATCAGCTACGTCTTCACCGTCTTCGCAGCAGTCGCCCTCATCGGAGGCCTCATCACCATCGTCTTCGCCATCGAGACCAAGGGCCGGGTCCTCGAGGAACTCTCGCCCTAACCCAGCCCCATACACCGCGCGCAAATTACCAAGCCACGGCGGCCCAGACCTCAAAGAGGCTGGGCCGCTCCGGCTTGCCAGGGCACGACGCGCGGTATCTCAGTGCAAGGGCCAGCCAAGCGTGGATGACCTTCAGAAGGATTCCTCCGCACGGGGCAGCGAATATGTGGGCCGCCCGTGAGTATGTCAACCCGATTCAGGCCTGTGGAGTCCCTCGCCCGGATCCCTGAATATGTTTTTTCACGTTTCATGTAACCAAAGCGGGTTCGCCGGAAACTACTGGAATGAACGGCTAAATTTGCCTTCGAAGAAATCAATGGGGGACAGAAATAACATGAATTACCGGTCCAGCTCTGTCAGAAAAGCAACACTCACTGCTCTTGCGTTGAGTCTTACTCTTTCTGCCTGTGCGCCTGCCAAACAAGAAGCAGCCCCGTCAGCATCTCCCTTAACGTCGGTCATTGCGACGGAGACTGTTCCTGCCACGGCCGCCCCTACCGCAACGGCTACGCCGACACCCAGCCTCACGGCGACGGTAGAGCCAACGGTGGCTCCTGCTCCTACCCCTGAGCCAGCCGCACCGGGACTCGCAACCTTCACTTTCCCTGACGGTCATATCTCCTTTGACCACCCTGCCAACTGGACCATCAAAACCCAGCAGGGTCCGTACCTTGATCATGTGAATGAAACAGACAAGGCAAAGTCAGTAGAGGCTCACATTTACGATGAAACCGGCAACCAGGTTTCAGTCATCACAAGCGGTGGATACGGTGGCGGTGCAGCAGGACCATCACTGCTGACGGTTCTGGATTCCCAGCCGGTCCCCAGTTTCCCGGTCAGGGATGGTGCCACAGTCTTTGCCTTCATTAAGTATGAGAATCCTGTTGACCACTCAGTCTTTTACCGCATGGGCAACATGGGCACAGAGCATGTCACCAACGGTGAAGGTACTTCCGGTAGCTATGTTCGCATTGTGGGAAATGGCGCGTCCGAAGCACATGTTGACTTTGGCAGCCCCGCATTCAGCTCCCCGGAGAGTGCAAAAGCGTGGATGAAAACCCAGCAATACAGCCAGCTCAAAGCAATGCTGACCAGCATGCGCTACGTGTAGTAGCCCGGGGTTTATGTCGGGTTGGCAGAGTCACGCCACGGCTTCAGGCTGGGCCGGGCCGGGCCGGGCCGGACCACGCCGCCCCATGTTCGGCTCCCGTCACCAGCGAAAGGCGTCAAAGAACCTTGGAAAGGAACGCCTTGGTCCGGTCGTGCTGCGGATTGCTCAGGATCTCCACAGTCGACTGATAAGGCCGCGGTCGTCCACGTAACAAAGTAGTCCACCGGGATCCGACGCGGACCGGCGCCTCCGAAGTTGGTCCGCGTCGGATCCGCGGACCGCGGCAAACGGTGTAGCGAGTTACAACTGGCGGGCGATGACGTCGTAGATGTGCCAGTGCTTGGGACCCCGAAACGACAGGCCCTCGGCGTCGTACACCTCGAATGTCTGGATCTGCAGCCCGTCGAAAAGCCGGCGTGCCTCCACCTCGGTGTGGAAGTTCCACTCCGGGACGTCCGCCCAGGAATCCCGGTCCCCGAACAGGTTCACGGCCACAACGCCCTCGCGCCGGAGGGCTCCCAGCATCATCCACCAGAAGCGTCCGAATTCCGCCGGGCGGATGAAAGGCAGCGAATAGCCAGCGAAGATCAGGTCCGCTGCCGGGAGGTCCCGGAGTTCCTGGAAGGGGCGGACCTCGATACTGAGCCGGCCGTCCGCGTCCGTCGGTACGATCCCCAGCAGCCGCTCCCTGGTGTCCAGCAGAGAATCCACGGCGTGCACCCGCCAGCCATCGCGCAGCAGGGCCAGCGTTTCTTTTCCGGCGCCGCAACCCAGGTCAATGGCACGGCGGCCGTTCCCCTGACCGGCGAAAGACATGGCCTCGATGCAGAGCGGGCGCACGGGACGGTCCGCCTGGGCCGCGTTGTAGTCAGCCCAGACCTTGCTGTCCGCGAGGCTTTCCACAGCATCATTTTTCCACTCGCGCGGCGGCAAAGCCACAGGTCAGGGCCGCGTAAGGCCCGGCCCAGGCAGGGCGGGGCCCGCCAGCGAGTGGTCGGCTCCCGGCCTCAGCGAACGTCGCCAGCGAAAGGCGTCAGAGGACCTTGGAAAGAAACGCCTTGGTCCGGTCGTGCTGCGGATTGCTCAGGATCTCCCGGGGCGGTCCGGCCTCCACCACCACGCCCTCGTCCATAAAGACCAGCGTGTCCGCCACTTCGCGGGCGAAGCCCATCTCGTGGGTCACCACGATCATGGTCATCCCGCTCTTGGCCAGTTCCTTCATGACGTCGAGCACCTCGCCCACCAGTTCCGGGTCCAGGGCGCTGGTGGGCTCGTCGAAGAGCATCAGCTTCGGGTCCATGGCCAGGGCGCGGGCGATGGCCACGCGCTGCTGCTGCCCGCCCGAGAGGTGCGCCGGATAGGCGTCCCCCCTGTCGCCGAGCCCCACACGCTCCAGCAGTTCCATGGCCCGTGCAGTGGCTTTGGCCTTGGAAATACCTTTCACCCGCATGGGGGCCAGAGTGATGTTCTCCACCGCGGTCAGGTGCGGAAACAGGTTGAACCGCTGGAAGACCATTCCGATTTCCTGGCGCTGGAAGGCTGCTTCCTTGAGCTTCAGCTCGTAGAGCTTGTCCCCCTTTTGGCGGTAGCCAACCAGCTGGCCGTCGACCGAGAGCCGGCCGCCGTCGACCCGTTCGAGGTGGTTGATGCACCGCAGGAACGTCGATTTGCCCGAACCGCTGGGCCCCACAATGCAGAGCACCTCGCCCGGGTCCACCTCCAGGCTGATTCCCCGCAGCACCTTGTTAGTGCCGAAATTCTTGGAAACCCGCTCCGCAAGCACCATCGGCGCGTCCGTCATCCTTTTCCTCCAAAGTCGTTTCCGAGCGGTGCTCCGGGCTCGCCGGGACCCGCCGTCGGTGCCGTTGCCGGCGTCGCCGGTTCCTTGCCTGTCCTGACCCGGCCGGTTCCTCGCGAGAAGCGCTTCTCAATAAAGTGCTGGCCCACCATCAGGACAGAGGTAAAGAGCAGGTACCAGAGCGACGCCACCAGCAGCAGCGGCACCGGAGTGAACGTCACCGCGGAGATACCGCGGGACACCCCATAGAGGTCGATGCTCAACGGAATAGCGGCCACCAGGGAGGTGGTCTTGAGCATTGAGATCACCTCGTTGCCGGTGGGCGGAATGATGATCTTCATGGCCTGCGGAACCACCACGAACCGCATCGTCTGGCCCCAGGACATCGCCAGCGCCGTCGAGGCCTCTGCCTGTCCCTCGTCCACGGACAACAGCCCGGCGCGCACGATCTCGGACATGTAGGCCGCTTCGTTCAGCGCCAGCCCAATCACGGCCGTGATGAAGAGGTTGGTGAAGATCTCGTTCGGGATGGTCACCCACGGGTCCGTAAACGGAATGCCCAGCGTGAACACCGGGTAGATCAGGGACACGATGCCCCAGAAGACCAGCTGCACGTAGACCGGGGTGCCGCGGAAGATCCAGATGTACAGCCAGGCGATGCTCTTCAGCACCGGGTTGGGCGAAAGCCGCATGATGGCCAGCAGCAGGCCGATGACGATCGCGCCGATCATCGCGTAGATGGTCAGCCAGAGCGTCACCCAGGCTGCCTGGCTGATCCGGCGGTCGAAGATGTACTTGCCCACGTCCGGCCAGCCGTAGTCCGGGCGCTGGGCGGCGTCCAGCACAAAGACCGCCAGCCCGAGCACGAGGATTACTGCCACCACGTTCCGCCAGGGGTGGCGCAGCGGGATGGCGACGATGGCTTCCGGCGGCGCGTCGTCGTCGTGACGGCCCCGGCCGGCCCGGGGCGTCCTGCCGGACTCCCCGTGCCTGCCGGGTTCGGCCTCAAGCATCCGGTCGGATTCCGGCTCGCTCATCTGCTATCACCCTTTGGCTGCCACGTTGAGTGCCGCCGTCTTGATGCCGCCGGCTTCCACTCCCCACTTGGACAGGATCTTGTTGTAGGTACCGTCGTCGATCAGCGTCTGGAGGGCCTTCTGCAGGACCGGGGTGAATTCGCTGCCCTGGGCCACGGGGATGCCGTACGGGGCCACTTCGAAGGCGTTGCCGGCGGTCTGCAGCTTGTCCTTGGTCTTGGAGATCGCGTAGAGGGTGACGGGCGAATCGGCGCTCATGGCGTCCACCTGTCCCACCACGAGGGCGTTGGTGGCCTGGTCCTGCGCGTCGTACTTGAAAATGGTGATGGCCGGCTTGCCGGCGTCGGTGCAGGCCTTCGACTTTGCGGGCACCTCGTGGGTGTCCTCATAAGTGGTGGCCTGGACGGCGACCTTGAGTCCGCAGGCGTTGTCCGGGTCCACGGTCTTGCCCTTGGGCGCGGCCCACTGGATGCCGGCGGAGTAGTAGTTGACGAAGTCGACCTGCTTTTCGCGTTCCAGGGTGTCCGTGAAGGAGGACATGCCCATGTCATCCTTTCCTGCGCGCACGGCGGGGAGGATGTTGTCGAAGGTGCCGATGTCGAAGTTGACCTTCAGGCCCATGACCTTGCCCAGGGCGTTGGTCAGGTCCACTGACCAGCCTGCCGGCGCACCGTTGTCGTCCTTGAACTCGTTGGGCGGGTAGTTGTTGGCCATGCCGACGTTGAGCACGCCGGCGCTCTTGATTTTCTCCGGCAGCGACGCGGCGATGGCGTCGTTCTTTTTGACGTCGATGGCGTCCGCGGTTCCGGAGGCCGAGCCAGTGGCGGCCGGTTCGCTGTTGTTGACGCAGCCGGTGAGCGAGAGGGCCGTGGCTATGGTGAGAACGGGGAGGAGGTATCGGGTGCGCATGGTTTCCTTAGCTGTTCAGAGAGTCCCTGGGTTCCCGCAAGTCTGCGGGAGGAAGGCACTGTGTGCCTGCAAGTTCAGAACTCGTTAGTGCGTGTTGCCTGACGCTGTTGCTTCAAGAATTTCTCCGGAATGACGGATGTCCCGCAGAATTTCCCCGCCTCGAGCCTTCAACTCGGAAATGCTGGAAACGCCCACCAACGTCATCGTACGCCGCAGTTCGTCTTCGAAGATCTCAATGATGCGCCCGACTCCCGGCGAGCCCGCCGCCACCAGTCCGTAGAGGTAGGCCCTGCCGATCGAGCAGGCGTCGGCGCCCAGCGCCAGCGCCTTGAGGACGTCGCTGCCCCGGCGGATGCCCGAGTCCACGTAGATCTCAATGGAATCGCCCACCCGCTGCCGGGATTCCTGCAGCACATCCATCGGACTGAGCATGTGGTCGAGCTGGCGGCCGCCGTGGTTGCTCAGCTGGACGGCGTCCAGCCCGATCCGGGCGGCCTTGTCGACGTCGGCCGGGTTGACGCAGCCCTTGAGCACGATCTTGCCGTGCCACGCCTGGCGCAGGGCTTCCAGTTCGCCCCATCCGCTGGTCGCGTCCGAGTGGCCCAGGATGTGCTGCCACATGGACGGGGTGACGACGGAGGTGGCTGCGGCGCTGCGCGGATCCAGGTTCGGGAAGCTGATGCCGTCCGACTTCAGGAAGTTGATCCACCAGGAGGGCCGCCGGGCGATGTCCGCGATGGTGGACAGCGTCAGGGCGGGAGGTGCGGTGAAGCCGTTGTGCAGGTCCCGTTCCCTGGCGCCGAGGGCCCGGGTGTCGACGCCGACAATCAGTGTGTTGAACCCGGCGGCCTCGCAGCGCGCCAGTTTGTCCTTCAGTGCCTGGGCGTCGGAGGTGAGCCCGAAGTTGAACCAGCGGTCCAGGCCCGGGTGGTTCTGCGCAATGGTTTCCATGGCGACGGTGCTCAGCCCGGCCAGCCCGTAGGGGATGCCGGCCCGGTCGGCCGCGGCCGCGACGGCCAGCTCGCCCTCAGGATGGAACAGCCGGGTGGCGCCGGTCGGCGTCAACGTCAGGGGAAGGGCACTGCTTTTTCCAAGCAGGGTGGTGCTGGTATCGGGTCCGGAGACCGGCCCCCAGCTGGGCATGAGCGCCCAGGAATCGAAGACGGCGCGGTTGCGGCGGAGCGTCACCTCGTCTTCGGAGCCGCCGTCGAGGTAGTCAAAGATCCCTGCCGGCAGGACCCGCTGTGCCGCTTTGCGGTATTCCTCCACATTGTAGGCGTTGGCCAGCACCCGGCGTCGTCGGGAAAAGACGGGGGCTTTGACCTGGATGAGCTGTTTGGCTTCGCTGATTTTCAATGACGGCCTTTCCCCTGCGTGCGTGCGTTACGGTTCAGCGTAGCGGCGGCAACGCGATCGAGGCCGCAAAGTCCTTGGATGTGCACGTCAACACGGTCCGCTGCCGCTTGTCCCGGGTGGAGACCCTTTTCGGCCTGGACCTGGACGATCCCGAAACGCGGCTGCTCGTCGGGCTGCAGTTGTGGGCCGGGCACAACCGGTCGTTCCGCGGGTCAGGCCCCCGCGGCTGCCGGGGCGGACGACCGGGCCACGTGCCCCCACGCGAGCTCACGGAGCCGGACCAGGTCCAGCGCCGGCTGGGCGGGCGGGACGCCGGGACGGTGCCGCGGGACCAGGACGCGCAGCGCGGCGGGTTCGATCGTGCACCGCACCGGGGTGGGAATCATCAGCGCCTCGCCGTCCACTCCGACGGGGATCTCGGGGGCATCGGCGTCGACCACCACCTCCGCGGCGGTTCGCTGGATCAGGCCGCGCTTCGTCGCCCGGCGCAGCAGGCCGACAGCCTCGCGGGTGCTGGAGGCGGAGAGCGCCACCGCCCCGAGCACGCCCCGGTCGAGCCGGGTGCGGCGGCCCAGGCCGGCAAGGTCGTGGCTGCCGTAGGGGCAATTGCTCACCAGCACCGCCTGCGGCCCGTCCACCCTCGTGCCGTCCATCCGGGCGTGCAGCCGCGCGCCCTTGTCGCCCTTGATCAGGTCCGGGAGCATCTGCAGCACGGTGCCGGCTTTGTCATCGCGGTACTCCGGGCTCTGCACCACCTCGGCGTAGACCCCGAAGGAGGCATTGTTGACGAAGGTGCGGCCGTTGATCTTGCCCAGGTCGACGTGGAGCTCGACGCCGTCCCGGAGGGCATCCAGGCAGCCCGTGGGGTCCTCCCGGTCCAGACCGAGGTCCAGGGCGAAATGGTTGCGGGTGCCGGCGCTGATCACCAGGAACGGCAGGTTGTGCTCGGCCGCGATGCCGGCCACCAGCGCCTGCGTTCCGTCGCCCCCGGCGACTCCGAGCAGATCGGCTCCCCGTTCCACCGCGTCCCGGGCCAGGGCGGCGACGTCGATCTTGTCCGGGCCCTCCAGCAGCGCCACCTCGGCGCCGAGTTCCTCCGCCTTCCGCTGCAGCTCGAACTTCACCACCTTGCCCCCGCCGGACCGCGGATTCATCACCACGAAGGGATGCCGCCAGATGGGGGCCGGGTACTCGGCCATCTTCGACCCTTCACGCGGCTCCCGGAGGGCCGCTCGGGCACAGACCAGCGCCACAAACACCAGCCCGACGGTGATCATGACCTCCAGCAGCAGGCCCGCCTGGATGAACAGGAACAGGACCACCAGCGGGGCGAGCACCGCCAGCGCCAGCGCACACCAGCGCAGAATGCCCCGGCTGATGAGGAACCAGTAGATTCCCGCCACCATCACCACCAGCCCGCCGGCCGCCGTCACGAGCAGCGCGACAGTGCCCGCGAGCCCAGCAGCCACCAGCGGGACCGCCGCCGCGCAGAAGACCGCGACAAAGGCGAACCGAGCCCACCACCGCCGGGTCTCGGGGACTTCTTCGAGAGGGATGACAGTCATGTCCTGCTCCTTGCGGTAATCCGGCCCGGGGCCGGCGCCTCGCCTGGTCTGCCGGCCTGCGGCCCAGCCGTCAGGTCTTTATTTTCGCGACGGTCATCAGGATCGCCGAGTCCTCTTCCGCTTCCAGGCTGTGCAGCCCGTCCGGCACGATCAGCAGGTCACCGGTCTTCCCCTGCCAGGATTCATTGCCGGCGCGAAGCCGGACGCAGCCGCGGAGCACAAAAACGGTCGCTTCGCCGGGGTTCTGGTGCTCGCTCAACTGCGTTCCCGCCCGGAACGCCATCACTGTCTGGCGGAGGGTCTTCTCATGGCCGCCAAAGGCCGTGTCCGCGGCACGCCCGCTCGGGGCCGCCACCGCAGCCGCGATCTGCTGACGGGCAAGGGCGTCGAGCGATATCTTCTGCATGGGGCCACCCTACTCAGAAACGGGCCCGCTGCCGAGGGACCTTTGCCCCGGTCGGGGCGCGGGCTGCCTTCCCGGCGACCCCGCACTTTGTGCAATTTTCCCGGGAAGTCCTACCCTGAAACCAACGGCCCGCACCGTGGCCGGCCCGTCCCACCCCAAACTGTCGCGACCTGCCGCACTGGAGCTGCCCCATGACCGAGGCCATCGACGACGCCGGGCTCCGCCGGCTCGCGGACGTCACCTTTGGCCTGACGCACCTGCGCGAGGGTCAGCTCGCCGGGATGCGTGCCCTCGCCGCCGGCCGGGACGTCCTCGCCGTCATGCCCACCGGCTACGGGAAGTCGGCCATCTACCAGGTGCCCGCCCTGCTGCTGCACCGAGAGCAGCAGCGGCCCACCGTCGTCGTGTCCCCGCTGATTTCCCTGCAGGAGGACCAGCTGGACGGGCTGCGGGAAGCGGCGGGGCCCGGCGGAGCCGTCGCGGTCAACTCCTCGCACAGCGCCGCCGGGCAGGAGCGTGCGTGGCGGGCGGTGGAGAACGGCGACGCGGCGTTCCTCTTCCTCGCTCCGGAACAGCTGGCCAAGCCCAGCACGGTGGAACGGATCGCGGGGCTGAACATCGTCCTCTTCGTGGTGGATGAAGCGCATTGCGTCTCCGCCTGGGGCCACGATTTCCGGCCCGACTACCTCCGGCTCGGCGAGGTCCGCGAGCGCCTCGGCAACCCGACCACCGCCGCGCTGACGGCCACAGCCTCTCCCCCGGTGCGCGAGGAGATCCTGGGCCGCCTCGGCATGGCCAACCCGCTGGTGCTGGTCCACGGCTTCGACCGGCCCAACATCCGGCTGGAGGTGCTCCGCCACCATGAGGACAAGGCAAAGCGCCGGGCCGTTACCGAACAGGTCGCAGGGCTCAGCGCCGGAGAGCGCGGACCCGGGCTGGTGTATGCCGCCAAGCGCAAGGACACCGAACGGTACGCCCTGAAGCTGGCCCGCAGCGGCCTCCGCGCGGCGGCCTATCACGCCGGCCGCACGCCCGCCGAGCGGGAGCTGGTCCACCAGCAGTTCCTCGACGGCGGCCTGGACGTGGTGGTGGCGACCACGGCGTTCGGCATGGGGATCGACAAACCCGACGTCCGCTTCGTCATCCACGCGGACATCCCCGAGTCCCTCGACAGCTACTACCAGCAGATCGGCCGTGCCGGACGGGACGGCCAGCCATCCCTCGCAGTGCTGCACTACCGCTCCGAGGACCTCGGGCTGCGGCGCTACTTCGCCACCCACACCCCCGACGAGTCCGCGCTGCTTGCGGTCCTCACCGTGCTGCGAGAGGCAGGCAGGCCGCTGCCGCCACAGACACTGGCCGAGTGGACCGCCTTCCCTCTCCGGCGCGTCACCGGCCTGCTGAACGAGCTGCAGGACACCGGCGCCGTCACGGCCGGCCACGACGGCGTCCGGCTCGACCCGGCCGCCGACCCCGCGCAGGTGGTGGAACGCGCTGTCGATCTCGCCGCCGCCCGCGAGCGGGTGGACAAGTCCCGGATCGCGATGATCCGCAGCTACGCCGAAACGCACCGGTGCCGCCGCCAGTTCCTGCTCGGCTACTTCGGCGAGGACCTGCCCGAACCCTGCGGGAACTGCGACAACTGCACTGCAGGGACGGCGCTGCTGCCGGAGCACGACGGCGGGGCTGCCGCCGTCGGCGTCGCTGTTGTTGCCGCTGGCCCGGGCGCTGCCGCACAGGGTGGGGACGCCGGCGGTTCGGACGCCCACGGTTCGGACGCCGGCGTCGTCGAGCCGTTCCCGTTGAACTCACGTGTGGAGCATGCCCTCTGGGGTCCGGGACTGGTCATGGGGCACGACGGTGACCTCCTCACCGTGCTGTTCGACCGCGAGGGCTACCGGACGCTGTCCCGCAAAGCCGTCCTGGGCCACGGCCTCCTCACGCGGTCCTGAGGCTGAAATCTTCGGTTCCTGCTCCACGCCCCGTTCCGCGGTCGTACGCTCTTCCCTCTCCATTCAACGGCCCCGGCACTGGCGGATTACTATTGACGATCATTTCGCAATCTGCTAAACCCGTCGAACAATTGATACGCGCAAGATTTGGGGGCTCTCATGAAAAGCAGACCTCGACTGGTCCGGGCGATTTCGCTGAGCGTCGTTGCGCTTTTCCTCCTGGCAGGGGCTTCCGACTGTGGCCAAGCGATCAAATCCGCAATTGCGGCCGTCGGAAAAGGTAGCGACGATGCAGCCAAGGTGGTCGTTCATTCTGCACAGCCATCGGAGTTGAACAGTGCGGCCAAGAACCTGGATGATCTGGTTGCCAAGGTTCCCGAAAGGGGCTCTCTCAGCCCTCAAGAGCTGAAAATCATTGCCAATGCGGAGGACCGCGCTGCAGCGTTCCGTGAATTTGCGACACTACTTGGCGTTTCTGACGGGGTCTCCTCTTCCATTACCAGCGAGTCGTGGATCCTGGTGAGGGGTTCCTTAATTGGCGGGAGCCATCCATCAGATGCATTCGTAGCGTATATGGACAATCTGGTGAAAGGATTGGTCAAGGACACAACATGCTCATCTTTTGCCGCTCTAATGTCCGCACAACAAACGCAAGACGTGGCCCAATACACGACCACCTTCACACGTATCCAACCTTCTGAGGCAGGCGTTCGTAAAGGCGTCGAGGATCACCTGACCACCGCGGGCTACATGCTAGAGGAAGTCCGCTGGTTCTTGGACACCGCCGGTTTTTCGTCAAAAATTGTCGGAACAGCCAAGGGATACGTCGGCAAGATGAAATCTGCCGTAAGCGCTACGGCGTGGAACAACTCAGGGGCGACAAACGCATATCTGCGGCTTTGCGTCTTCAATTGACCGCCAAACCGGCCTAGTACACCACCCGGAAATTACTGAACGCCCCCGTGGCCCGGGAGATTGATTCCTCCACGGTCTCCACCTGCCCCGGCGCCTCCGGGGAGCGCAGCCAGCCCCGGAACTGCAGCACCACTGACTGGGGACCCTCCGCCACGATGGCCACCGAACCGTCGCTGTTGTTCCTGACCGTCCCCGTCAGCCCCAGCTCCTCGGCCTGGCGCACCGTCCAGTAACGGAAGCCGACGGCCTGCACCACGCCGTCCACCCGCGCCGACAGCCGGACCCACTCGCCGGAATCACCCCTCGGAAACTCAGCCATGGTCCAATGTAGCGCCCCTTCCGGTGGGCAACGCCAGAGGAGATTTGCGCTATCCATATAGGGACCTTTGCCCCTTACCTTCCATGACAGCCAGCGGGAAAATTGTCTGGTGCGTTGCGGGGACGTGTCGAGAAAACGGCATGGCACATGGAAGTGTCTCACCCTCCCGCCGTGCTGCATTGCCCGAAAGGACAAAAAAGATGGCAGGACAATTCGAAATCTTCACGGACGCTGAGGACAGCGTCCGTTTCCGGCTCCTCGGCGCCGACGGTACAGTTTTGGCGATTTCCAAGGCTTTTGATGACAAGCAATCCGCCGCGGTCGGCATCATGGCAGTCCGCGAATGCGCCGGCACCGGCCTGATCAAGGAGGCCCACACCAACGCATGGGGCGGTACAGGCCGGACCAGGGCAGGCCTGCCGACGCCGTCCCACCGCCGGCACCGGCATATCCCCGCCGTCTAAGCGGAGAAACAGTAAGACCCGGGCAGACAGCCCGGCATTATCGGGAGCCGCAATGGGCGAAGCACGGGTCCACATCAGCGGCTTCCGAATGGACTTCGGCGACACCACCGTGGTCCGCGACCTCTCCTTTGACGTGCACGCCGGCGAGACCTTCGGTTTCCTCGGCAGCAACGGCTCCGGCAAGACCACCACCATTAGGGCGTTGCTGGGCATTTACGAGCCCACCGCCGGAATCCTCCACATCAACGGCCGGGACTTCAAACCGGAGCACGGCGACAGGCTGGGCTACCTTCCCGAAGAGCGCGGGCTCTACAAGAAGGAAAAGGTCATCGACATCATGACCTACTTCGGCCGGCTCAAGGGGATGGAGCGGCGGACCGCGAAGCGATGGTCGCTGGAGTACCTGGACCGGGTGGCGCTGGCGGACCGCGCCTCCGCCGTGCTGGACAAGCTCTCCAGCGGGCAGCAGCAGAAGGTCCAGCTCGGGGTCACGATCATGAACAATCCCGAGCTGCTGATCCTGGACGAACCCACCAAGGGCTTCGACCCGGTCAACCGCCGCCTGCTGATGGACATCATCGAAGAACAAAAACTCGCCGGCGCGACCGTCATCATGGTTACCCACCAAATGGAAGAAGTCGAGCGCCTCTGCGACCGCGTCATCCTGCTCAAGGACGGCACCGCGGAAGCCTACGGGACGATCGACGAGGTGCAGAACAAGTACGGCGGCCGCATCATCCGGATCAGGCACACCGGCCCCATCCCCCGCTCACCCCACTACGAGGTGATGCTCGAGGAGACCAACTATTCGGAGCTGTCCATCACCGACGCCACCGACGAAGCCGTGATCCTCAAGGACCTGGTGGACGCGGGAGTGACCGTCCGAAGCTTCACCACCACCAAGATCTCCCTCGAGGACATCTTCATCCGGGTCTACGGCGACCAGAACAAGCCTTCCGTCTCTGGAACTGCCGGGGCCGCCGGCAGCGCCGGCCCCGGACAGTCCCGGCCGCGGGGAGGGGTGTAGCCGTGGCGCAGCACAACCTGGGCACGGTTGTGAGCTTCGAGTTCATCCGTACCGTGACCAAACGCCGGTTCTGGATCGGCACCCTGTCCGTCCCGATCATCATTGCCGTGGTCTTCGGGCTGATCTTCCTCAGCAACAGCACCACGGACACCGCTGCCGCGGCCCAGAAGAGCGCCCAGTTCAGCATCTCCTACACCGATGCCTCCGGACTGATCACCGCCAAGGATGCTGCGCTCTTCGGGGCCACCTCCGCGGTCTCCCCCGACGCCGGGATCCAGGCCGTGCAGTCCGGCACCGTGGACGCCTACTTCGACTACCCTGCCCACCCCGAAACGACGGCCGTCCGCGTCCACGGAGCGGACAAGGGGATCTTCGAGAACGGCAAGTATGCCGCCGTCGCGCAGGCCATGCTGACGCACGCCGTCGAACAGAGGATCGGTTCACCCCAGCTGTCCGCGCTCGCGGCCGGGAAGGTGCAGGTCGAGACCGTCACCTATGACGGCACCAAGGAATCCGGCGGCCTTGGCTCGGTGATTCCGCCGCTGTTCTTCCTGGTCATCTTCTACGGGCTGATCGTGCTCCTGGCCGGACAGATGCTCAACTCGACTCTGGAGGAGAAGGAAAACCGCGTCACCGAGATGATCCTGACCACACTCAAACCGAGGACGCTCATCGCGGGCAAGGTGATCGCGCTGTTCGGGATCGGACTGGTGCAGATGCTCGTGTTCCTGTCCCCCGTCGTGATCGGCCGGCTGTTCTTCCCCGAGGCGCTCAGCCTCACTGCCCTGGACCTGCCGCCGCTGATCCTGGACCCGTTCCGGATGACCGTGGGCCTGCTGGTCCTGGTCGGCGGCTTCGCCCTGTTCACCACCACGCTCGTGGCCATCGGCGCCGTGATGCCCACCGCCAAAGAGGCCGGCAACTTCATGGGCGTGATGATGGCGCTGATCTTCGTGCCGTTCTACGCAGTGGCTCTGGTGGTCTCCGATCCGCAGTCCCTCATCGTGCAGATCTTCACCTACTTCCCGTTCTCGGCCCCGGTCACCGCCCTGCTGCGCAACGGCTTCGGCTCCCTGAGCCCGCTCGAGGCCGGAATCGTGATCGTGATCCTCTTCGTGGGCGCGGCCGTCATGCTCCGCCTCGCTGTGAGGCTGTTCCAGTACGGTTCGATCTCCTACACCTCGAAGGTCAACATCCGGACCGCGCTGCGTGCCGGGTCGCGGCACCCCGCCGCTGAGAAGCCCCCCGACGACAACGGACCGCTGAAGACGGACAGCTGAGGACGGTCCCGGTTACTGGGTTGCGAGGAACTTCCTGATCGCCTCGGCCATGGCCCTGGACTGGGTCCAATGCAGGTAATGGCCCCCGGCGAGGGGGACGATTTCGTGGCGTTTGACGTTCTTCAGGAGATTTTCGAGCGCTGCAGCCCTGCCGGCGGTCTCCGGGGACCCGTCGTCGGCGACGAAAGCGAGCACGGGCAGCCCGTCGGGATAGCTCATTCCGCGCAGGTCCGAGGCGTTGTTCCCGGTTCGTGCCGTCTCATCAGCGACGGCCTGGTTGCCAAAATTCCAGCTCATCATCAGGCGCATGCGTTCACGTTCCTCCGGCGTGTAGGCATCCCCGTCCGGTTCCGCGAGGCCGGGGGCCACCGCGAGGACGTCGCGGACCACTCCAGTGACGGAGAGCAGCCGCGCCGCCGCACCTAGGATTCCTGACTCCACGCCCGCCGGGCCGCCCATGGCTTTCGGCACGGTGGCGTCGATCCCGATCACGGCTGCCACCTCCGCAGGATAGCGGTTGGCGTAGTCCAGCATGTAGAATCCGGCGATCGAGTGGCCGGCCAGAACATAGGGCTGGGTGATGCTGAGCTTTCCCAACACCTCGTGGAGTTCAGTGTTGATGTTCTTGTTGCTGCGTTCGCTGGCGCTCATGTCGGAGTAGCCGTAGCCGAATCCCTCAACAACCGTGACGTTGTAGTCGCCCAGTTCGCGGATCAGCGGTGCGAAGTCCAGCGCCGGCGCGGCCGTTCCCAGGCCGCTGAGCAGCACGATCGACTGGCCGGTGTGGCCGTTCCGGAAGACATTGACCGCTCCACCGGAGATCTCAATCCGTTCGCCATAAGGGGTGATGCTGGCCCGTTCCTGCCGCTCCAGCAGCAGGTTGGCCCCGGTCGACGCCAGGCCCAGACCGACTGCGGCCAGGGCCGCCACGGCGAGGATGCGCCATCCCTTCCGCCGCCTCGGCGGGCGCCGGCCGGGAACGGAGTCCACAGCGCTGGGGGTGGCATCGGCGGCAACGTTGGGGGTGCTATCGGCGGCAGCACTGGGGGTGGCATCGGCGGCAACACTGGGGGTGCTGTCAGCGGGAAAGGGGTCGGAAGCTTTGGGGTCGCCATCGGGGGCAGCCGGCTTGGGTGAGGAAGCGTCCGTGCGACGAGGGTTGATCCTCATGGCGGGCCTTTCAGTGCCGAAAGCGGTGCCAGGACGAACGGGCTGGTACCGCAAGGGTAACCCCGCGGGCACTGCGCCGGGCAGCCCCGGAACGGCTATTTCCCGGCCGGCGCACCCACCGGGTTTCCCGCCGGACGTAGGGAGGTGATCATCTTCCGGATGTCCTGGTACTCCGGGGTCGAGGTGTACAGCCTGGCCTTCTCCAGATACGGCAGGGCGGGATCCCCGGGCGTAACGTTGTTCTCCGGGTTGTATGTCCCGCCGAAGAAGGCGCCGCCCGGCGGCCAGAGGAACAGGTGGAACATCGGGCACGCCGTGTCGCCGGCCTCTTCGGGCACCATGGTGATGCCGTAGGCGGCGACGGTGGACTGTGTGGCCACCGCCCCGGTGTCCTCGCCCCGGGACTCGAAGACGTACCGGGGCACCCCGCCGTCGCCGCCGCCGCTCTCGGCAAGGGCAATCATGGGCGCCGAATCGTAGGCCTGGTACGGGGCCTTATCGCGGCATTCCGCCCCGGTGACGATGTTGGTCCGAAGACCCGCCACCGGCTTCCCCGCGGCGTTCAGCACGTCCACGAAATCCCCGGCGAGCGCCCCGCCGGGGTCCTTGACCGTCCAGCCGGCGGGGTAGTCGAACGACAACTCCCCGTTCGCCGTCGTAAACGTCGTCCAGCCCGAGGTGGGCCCCTCCGACGGCGGGCCGTCCGACGGCGGCGACCCGGCTGGCGTCGTGCCCGCTGACGGGGACGCCGTGTTTCCCTGGCTGTGGCTTTCCGAAGCGTCGCCGGCCGGCGGGGCCGGGGCCAAACCGCAGGACGTCAGCAGCAGGACCGCGCTGAGGGCTGCGCCGGCAGCGGCGCAGAGGACGGCACCGGGTGAACCCGCCGGAATCCTCACGTCATTGCTTTCCGACCGGCCGCAGTGAAGTGACCGCCTGCTTGACGTACTTGTATTCGGTGGTGTCCTTGTACACCTCAGGGGTATCCACGTGCGGGGGGCCGCCCGGGGTGGTGTCGAACGGGTCGTAGACACCACCAAACGCAGCGCCGCTGGGGGGCCAGGTGAAGACATGGGATATGGGGCAGGCGGTGTCCCCGGAGGGCTCCGGCGCAGAGGTGATGCCATATGCCAGGCTGAGGGACTCCGGCGGATCATTTGAGGACCCGTCCCCGGGATCACCCGGGTACGGGTCGGTCCGCCCCTCGTAGACGAACCGCGGCGTCACCCCGCCCTGGGCCAGGGCCGGGACGGGCTCGGCGTCGTACACCATAAATGGGACCTTCTCCGTGCATTCGTCCGACGCAGCCACGTTGGTCCGCAAGGTCGCCATCGTCTTGCCGTAGTCACTGACGAGCGCCACGAACGCACCGTCCTCCGCGGACTGACCGGCCTTGACCGTCCACTCCTCCGGGTAGTCGAACGCGAGCGTGCCGTCCGAGGTCGTGAACGTCTTCCAGCCCGCCGGGACCATGCCGGCGGGTGAGGGGGCGCTGGTCTGCGGAGGGCTGGCTGTTGCGCTGGCAGCCGTGGCCGGCGCGGAGCCGGTGGCGGGGGCCGCAGCCGGTGACCCGCATCCGGCAACGACGGCGGCTGCGCAGACAGAGGAAAACGTTGTGGCGAATGGCGCACCCCGGCGCATGGCACCCTCCCCCTGGGAAAATTGCGTGGTTGGACAATTCTCTGGTCTTTGGCCGCCAAAACTAGGGCCTTAGGACCCCTGCCGGACAGCCGTGACGGCGGCGGGACACCCCGCGCTCCGGCCGTGATGCTTCCCACGTTGCCCCCCGCAGATTTCAATTGGCCGCGGAAGCTTGCTAGAGCTTAAGTAATGCAAGACGTCCTTGATCCCGCCATGCCCTTCCTGGCCCCCATCCTCGCAGTGGCTCTCGCCGTGGCCTGCGGGCTCCTCGCCTCCTGGCTGGTGCGCCGGATTGTGCTCCAGCTCAACCGCAACCGGCCCGCCCTCCGCGAGAGCTCCCGGGTGGCGCGCCTGCCGCTGCGTTTTGCGCTCTGCCTGATCGCCGTCCGGATCGCCCTGGGCCTGACCACGGACGACGCCGAGTGGCGGCGCAACCTGGACCACGCGCTGCAGATCGCGCTCATCGGGTCCCTCGCCTGGCTGGCGGTCGCGGTGTTCCTCATCATCGAGACCATGGTGCTCTCCCGCTACCGGGTTGATGTGGCGGACAACCGCCGCGCCCGCAGGCTCCGCACCCAGGTCATCCTCGCCCGCCGGATCGGCGTCGCCCTGATCGTCATTGTGGCCCTGGGCGTGGCCATGCTGACGTTCCCCGCGATCCAGGCCCTCGGCGCCGGGCTGTTGGCCTCCGCCGGCGTGATCTCGATCGTCGCCGGCCTCGCCGCGCAGACCTCGCTGGTCAACGTCTTCGCCGGCATCCAGCTTGCCTTCACCGACGCGATCCGGGTGGACGACGTTGTGGTGGTGCAGAAGGAATGGGGCCGGATCGAGGAGATCACCCTGACCTACGTGGTGGTCCACATCTGGGATGACCGCCGGATGATCCTGCCCTCGACCTACTTCACCACCACCCCATTCGAGAACTGGACCAGGCGGCAGTCCGAGGTCATGGGCACCGTGGAGTTCGATCTCGACTGGCGCGCCCCGGTCGAGGACATGCGCGCCGAACTCAAGCGGGTCCTGGCGGGCACCGAGCTCTGGGACAAGCGTGTGGGCATCCTGCAGATCACCGATGCCACGGCCGGTTTCGTCCGGGTCCGCATCCTGGTCAGCGCCGCCGACAGCGCCACGCTCTTTGACCTGCGCTGCCTGATCCGCGAGGAGCTCGTGCTGTTCCTGCAGCAGGAGCACCCGACGGCGCTCCCCCACGTCCGGCTCGAGTCGCTCAGTTCCGCCGCGCTCGGGTCCGGCAGCACCGCCGCGGCCGGGGCGTCCGGCGGCTCCGGGGCGTCCGGTGCGGCCGGCGGCTCCGACTCATCCGACAGTTCCGCTAAGCGGCCGGGCAAGATCTCCGCCGCGGACGAACACAGCCGACACCCGGCCGATCCGCACGACTCGCAGCTGTTTACCGGATCGATCGAGGCGATCGAGCGCTCCAAGGCGTTCACCGGCCCCGGCGAAGAAGTGTTCGAGGACCGCGACAAGAACATCGCGGCCCAGAACTAGGGGCTCCAGACGGCTGCTTGTGCTGGCCCGTCCACATAGCTCAGGCGGGGTCTTCCCTGCCTGCGGGAACTGTTCAATAATCAGACGTTGGTGAGTCAGCGTCGATGCTGACCGCCGGAGCCCGCTGGAGCAGCTGAGGAGCCACCATGACGGTAGAACGGCCGACTGACGAATCCCTTACGGCTCCTGCCCGCGATTGGTTCCAGAGCGCCGTCGTCTACCAGATCTATCCGCGAAGCTTCGCCGATTCCAACGGGGACGGCATCGGTGACCTGCGCGGCATCATCAGCAAACTGGACTACCTGCACAAACTCGGCGTCGACGTCGTCTGGCTGTCCCCGATCTACACCTCGCCGCAGGACGACAACGGCTACGACATCAGCGACTACCGCAACGTCGACCCAATCTTCGGCACCCTCGAGGAACTGCGCGAACTGACCGACGGCCTGCATGCCCGAGGCATGAAGCTGGTCATGGACCTGGTGGTCAACCACACCTCGGACGAGCACCCCTGGTTCGTGGAATCACGCTCCTCCAAGGACAACCCGAAGCGGGACTGGTACTGGTGGCGGCCGCCGCGCGGGACTGCCGCCGACGGCTCCGGCGCCGAACCGAACAACTGGGGTTCAGCGTTCTCCGGCCCCGCGTGGGAGTTGGACCAGGCCACCGGCGAGTACTACCTCCACATCTTCTCCAGGAAGCAGCCGGACCTGAACTGGGAAAACCCGCAGGTCCGTGCGGCGGTGTACGAGATGATGAACTGGTGGCTGGACCGGGGCGTGGACGGCTTCCGGATGGACGTCATCAATTTCATCTCCAAGGACACCCACCTGCCGGACGGGCCCATCGCCGCCGGCAAGCTCTACGGCGACGGCACCCCGTTCTACATCGGCGGGCCCCGGATCCATGAATTCCTGCAGGAGATGCACCGCGAGGTCTTTGCCGGCCGCCCAGGACCGCTGCTGACCGTCGGCGAAATGCCCGGCGTCACCGTGGACGAGGCCATCCTCTTCACTGACCCGGAGCGCGCCGAGGTGGACATGGTCTTCCAGTTCGAGCACGTCGCCCTGGACCAGGAGGACGGCAACAAGTGGCGGCCCAAGAAACTCAAACTCACGGACCTCAAGAAGACCCTGGGACACTGGCAGACCGGCCTGGCCGGGCGCGGCTGGAACAGCCTCTACTGGGGCAACCACGACCAGGCCCGTGCGGTCTCGCGCTTCGGCGACGACGGCCAGTACCGTGAACTCTCCGCCAAGATGCTCGCCGGCATCCTGCACCTGCACCGCGGCACGCCCTACGTCTACCAGGGCGAGGAACTCGGCATGACCAACATGATGTTCGGGGCGATCAGCGACTACCGCGACATCGAGGCCCTCAACCACCACCGCGAGGCCACCACCCATCTGGGCCACACCGACGCCGACGTCCTCGCCGCGCTGGCCCCGCTGAACCGCGACAACGCCCGCACCCCGGTTCAGTGGGACGCGTCCCGGCACGCCGGCTTCACCACCGGATCGCCCTGGATTGCGGTCAACCCGAACGCCAACCACATCAATGCCGCCGCCCAGATCGACGACCCCGACTCGGTGTACAGCTTCTACCGGAAGGTGATCGAGCTGCGGCATGCCGAGCCCGTGGTTTCGCACGGGGATTTCACGATGCTGCTGCCGCGGGACGAGCACGTCTATGCCTTTGTCCGGTCGCTACCGGACACCCGGCTGCTGGTGCTGGGCAACTTTTCCGGCCAGGACCAGGAGGTGGCGCTCGACGACGCCGATGTCCCGCTTGCGTGGGGCAGCGCGGAACTGGTGCTGGGCAACTACCCCGCGGAGGCCACGGTGCCCCGGCTGCATCTGCGGCCGTGGGAGCTGAAGGTCCTGCGCGCCGGAGCAGCTGGGCCCGCCCGGTAAGCCCGGACCTACCATCCTGTACAACGTTCAACGATGAGTGAGGGAGCCTGACATGACCATTCCACCGGCCCGCGAACCTGAGCCGTTTCCGCCGGAGCCCGGGCCGGTCCCGCCCGAGCCGCAGCCCGGGGACCCGTTCCCGCCGGAGCCCGGGCCGGTCCCGCCGCCGGCGCCGATCCCGGAACCGGGCCCCTCTCCGGCGCCCGGTCCGTTCCCGGTACCCGGTCCGTTCCCGGTACCCGGTCCGCTGCCGATTCCGGATCCCGGCCCGGTCGCGCCTCCGCGCCCGGACCCGACACGGTTCTAGAGCCGCTCGGGCTGCGGGCCGGCACGGTTCCGGCCGCTCGGTCCGCGGGCCGGCACGGTTCCGGCCGCTCAGTCCGCGGACCGGCTCACGTCGCAGCGATGCCGTGCAGGAAATTCCGCACTTCCCTGTTGAACGCGTCGGGCGCTTCCATCGGGGCGAGATGCCCGACGTCGGGAATCACCGCCAGTTGTGAGCCTGAAATCTGGCGGTGTAGTTCGTGGGCCACGCTCAACGGAGAGCGCTGATCGTCTGCGCCATAGAGCAGGAGCGTGGGAATGCTGATGGTGGGCAGCACGGGGCGGTAGTCGGCCCGGCCGCTGGCTGAGAGGAGGGCCCGCATCCCGGCCGGGCGCACGTCGGCCATGATCCGGCTGACTGCTGCAACCACGGCGGGATCGGCCTTGTCCGTGAAGAGGGTGGGAAGCCACTCGTTGATGAACTTCTCCGGCGGCTGGCCGATCTCGGCCAGCACCTGGGCGTAGCGCCTCTCCACCTCCTCGGGCGGCAGGGAGCCCGCCCAGCCGGCGTAGGCGGAGGCCAGTACCAGTGAGGAGGACATCCCGGGGTACCCGCGGTACAGCTCCAGGGCCACCAGGGAACCCCACGACAGCCCGAGAAGGTGCGGCTTTGCCGGCACGGCCGCGCGCAGGAACCCGGCCGTGAGCGCGCCGAGCTCCTCTGCGGACAAGTCGGGAGCGGGGTCGTCCGACTGCCCGCACCCGGGAGCGTCCCAGGCGAACACCGTGAACTCGTCCGATAGGCCCTCCAGCTGCGGACCCCAGATCCGGCTGTCCTCCCCGACCCCGTGGAACAGGACGAGTGCCGGTCCCTGGCCAACCCGCTGATACGCGATCCGCAGCCCCTCAACGTCGACGGTTTCCATAATCCAATGCTAGGCCGGTCCGCCGTGCCCGGTGCGCAGTGCCACGGGTCCACGACGCGCCAAGCCGCCCGTGACGCGCCAACGACCCCTCGACGCTGGAAGCACGCCGCCCACCAGCCCTGCCACGGGTCCACGACGCGCCAAGCCGCCCGTGACGCGCCAAAGACCCCTCGACGCCGGAATTCGGCAGCGAGGGGTCTTTGGCGCGACGGCAGGAAAAATGCGCGTCGCTGGCTACGGCAGGATGATGTCGCGGGTCCGGTGGTCGTAGTGGATGACCAGCAGGCCGCCGGGGTGGTGCACCTCGTGGTTGGCGCCGTCGAAGGCACCGAAGGCGCCGAAGTTCTCGTCCCAGGAGCGGTTCAGCGCGATCTTGAAGGTGTAGGAACCGGCCGGGAGATCCGCCACAATCTTCCAGAGCTGGTCGACGAGATCCAGTTCCATCTGGGATTCATCGTATTGCGGGGCCCAGTTGGCCGGCGCGCCCAGGAGGACGTTGAAATCGCCTGCGACGGCTACCGCTTCCGGCTGCTCAATGGTCTCGACGCTGACGGCGGGCGCTTCAGCCGCGGGGGCTGCCGCAGGAGTCGCGGCCGTAGACGTTTCGGCGGCCGGGGCCGTGGCCGTAGCGGGTGCCTTGCGTTTGCGGACCGCCTTGGCGACGGGAGCAACCGCATCTTCGACCAGTTTGGCAGCCTTGCCGGCGACCTTTTCGGCAACCTTGGCCGCTTTCGGGGCTGCCTTCGGGGCGGCTGCTTTCGCAGCCGGCTTCACGGCGGGCTCCGACGGAAGCGGGGTGTCGGCGGGAACGGGAGTTCCGGCGTCGAGCGCTGCGGCGAAAGCGGCAGGGTCAGCGAACGCGACGGTGGCACGCTGGCCGTCCTCGGTGATCGTCCAGCCCGAACGGCCCTTGACGAGCCAGCCTGCCTTGACCAACTTCGCCGTGGCGGTGGTCAGGGTCTTGTGGCCGCGGGGGATTCCGCCGCTGAGCAGTTCACGCTCGAACTCGTTGAGCGGAACGCGTGCGATTGCCTCGCCCAGGACTGCACCGGCGTTCAGCTTCTCGCCCGTCCACACCTCCTCTGCCAGAACGTCCAGTACGGCCTTCAGTCGACGGTTGGTGTTTTCGGCAGTGTTCTCGGCCATGGGTCTCCTTTAGAAGCAATTGATCCACCTGCATTTTGCCAAGGATCATCGAGTTTCCGCGAGTCTGGATCGGTTAACTCTGTGTGTCGTGACCCACTATTACACCCCAAACCGGGGTCCGCGAGGGGCGAAAGCACGGTACCCGCCAGTAGAAGAAGCAACGCGGGGTCACGTACGGCCCATCCGGGACCCCGGGATGGGCCGTACGTGACCCCGCGTTGCTGGATGTTACTAGGGCTTGGGGATCAGGACGGGGGTGCTCCGCTTGTAGGCTTCATAATCGGCCTGGCCGCCCCACTTCCTGTCGGACTTCGTTTCCAGAAGCGGCACGCCGCTGACCTTGGTGAGCAGCAGCGTGACAAACACCGGGGAGATCAGGGCAACCCACTGCCAGGCCTGCAGCGCCGGAAGGGCGATGATTGCGACACCGATCCAGAGCAGGATCTCGCCGAAGTAGTTGGGGTGGCGGGACTTGGACCACAGCCCGGTGGAGATGAATTTGCCCCTGTTGGCGGGGTCGGCGTTGAAGCGGCTCTTCTGCTGGTCGGCCACAATTTCGAATCCGAAGCCGACGGCCCAGACCAGGAAACCGACCAGCGCGAACCAGTCGAGGCCGACCCTGGTGACCGACGTGATGGCCACCCACGCTGCGGCCGCAGTAAGAACAACCCAGAGCCCCTGGATGGTCCACACGTTGAGGAACCGCACGAAGGAGGGCTTGATCTCGTCGAAGCGGTCGTCCTTGCCGGCCTTGCTGATGCGGCGGAACAGGAAGGTGCCTAGCCTCAGGGCCCAGGCGAGCACCATGGCCGCCAGCAGCAGCGCACGGGCGTCGACCCCCGGAGTGAGCAGGACCAGCAGCAATGTGATGGCGATATAGGTCAAGGAACCCGTCAGGTCGAAAAACCTCTCGGTCTGGGCCTTGAACGAGGGAATGAACACCAGCCACTGAATCAGGAACGCGGCCCCAACGGCCATGGAGAAAACGGGAATCCCTCCCAGGGTGGCCCCGCCCTGGGAGCCGGCCGCGGCGACGAGTGCCGCCAGCAACACCACCACGGGGAGGACGATGAGCGACTTACGGTGTGAATCCTTCACCAGGATTTCCTTTCATCCGCGGAGCGGGCCGCGGCCAATTCGGCTGAAGACGTCGTTCCGGGCATCAACAGTTTTAGCAATCCAAGGAGATGATCAAATAAGATTGAATAATAGTTCATCGAACTAGATTGTCGAAGAACGCGATACGGAACCTAAGGAGTGGACATGAGCGCGCCGCAGCACCACCCGGCCACGCTGGCCCTGCAGAGCCTGTTCACCCTCGCCAATGAAACCGAGTGGGAGATTGCCCGCGGCATGGGGCTGACACTCACTGATTTCCGGGCACTGTCCGCGCTCGGACGTTCCGGGCCGGTCACCGCGGGCAAACTCGCCGAAGAATTGGGCGCAACGCCCGCCACCACCACCGCCACCATCAGCCGGCTGGAGTCCCGCGGCTTCGTGGCACGCCACCGGAGCACCGATGACCGGCGCCAAGTCCAGGTGAGCGCCACCCCGGCGGCCTCCCGCGGAATCATGACCCTGATGCGGCCCCTCCTGGACGCCGCCAACGAGCACATCAAGGGCCTGCCCGCCGCCGACCAGGCCGCCGTCGCGGACTTCCTCGGCGTCGCCCAGCACCTGATGCGGGACCACTTGCACACACTTTCGGAGAAGGACGCCCGATGAGAGAGTTCACTACCCCGCTGCTGGTCGATCCGTCCGGTCACCGGAACGCGACGGAACTGCTCATGCAGCGGTTCCGGACCTCCCCCGAACACATAGCTTTCGAGGTACGGTCCGCGGATGCCGCAATTACCGATCCCTGGCGCCAGGTGACCACCCGTCAGTTCGTTGACGAGGTCCGTGCCCTGGCCAAGGGCTTCATCGCGGCCGGCCTCCGGCCCGGCGAATCGCTCGCCATCATGTCCCCCACCCGGTACGAGTGGGCGCTGGCGGACATGGCAGCGTGGTTCGCGGGCGCCGTCGTCGTCCCGGTCTACGAGACGTCGGCGGCTCCCCAGGTAACGGCGATCCTGGCCGACGCCGACGTACGCCTCGCGATAGCCGGCACCGCTGGGCATGCCCTCCTGCTGGAGCAGGGGTTCGAACAGGCAGGGACGCCGGGACTGGGGGTCTGGACCATGGATGCCCGCCCGGGGGCGGACCTGGCCGAGCTGGTGCGCCTTGGCGCCGGGATACCCGACAGTGCGGTCGAGGAGCGGCGCCTGCTGGCCGATCTGGACTCGGTGGCAACCATCGTCTACACCTCCGGCACCACGGCCGCGCCCAAAGGTGCCCTCATCACCCACGGCAACTTCGTGGGGCAGGTGCTGAACGTGGCGGCCGCCTACACCGGGGTGGTCCGCGAGAGCGGAAACACCATCATCTTCCTCCCGATGGCCCATGTGCTGGCCCGCGGGCTGCAGCTGACCTGCCTGGCCAACGGGATGCGCATTGCGCACCTGTCCGACCCCCGGGACGTCGTGCCCGCCCTCGGCGCCCTCAAGCCCACCTTCCTCGTAGTGGTCCCCCGCGTGCTGCAGAAGATCCAGGCGTCCGCGGCGGCCGCCGCGGCGAAAAAGAACCTCGGACCGGTGTGGGCGTCAGCGCAAAACACCGCTGTGGCCTGGGGCCGGTTCGCCGAAGCCCGCGACGCCGACCCGGCCACGCGGCCCGCGCTGGGCCTGCGGGCCAGGCACGCCCTGTTCGATCGCCTGTTCTACGCACGGCTCCGGAAGCTGATGGGCGGACGCCTCGACTACCTGCTGTCCGGCGCCGCCGCGCTCGACGCCGAGCTGTCCCTCTTCTTCCGCGGCCTCGGCCTGCCGGTCATCGAGGGCTACGGCCTCACCGAAACAACCGCCCCGCTGACCGGGAACATGCCCGGGGCGATCAAGGCCGGGACAGTGGGCGTTCCGATGCCCGGCACAACGGTTCGCCTGTCGGACCGGGGCGAAGTGCTCGCCCGCGGCGTCGGCGTGTTCGCCGGCTACCGCAGACCGGCCGACAACGCCGATGCCTTCGTGGACGGATTCTTCCGCACCGGCGACCTCGGCGAACTCGATGAGCTGGGACGGCTCACCCTCAAGGGCCGGATCAAGGATGTCATCGTCACCGCGGGCGGGAAGACCATCACCCCCGCCATCTGGGAAGGCTACGTCGAGGGCGACCCGCTCGTGGCCCACGCCGTGATGGTGGGCGAAGGCAAACCCTTCCTCGGCGGGCTCGTGCTGCTGGACCCGGAGTCTGTCGCGGCCTGGGCGGAACGGGAGGGCATCGCCGATCTGGCCGGCCTGCGGATCCCGGACGACGGCGGCGCCGTCCAGATCGACGACGCGCGGCTCCTCACCGCCATCGGCAAGGCGGTCAGCGCCGCCAACGCGAAAATCGCCCGCTCCGAGCAGGTGCGCCGTTTCGTGCTGCTGCTCACCGATCTCAGTGAGGCCAATGGCATCGTGACCCCCACGATGAAACTCAAGCGCGGCGCCTTCACCGACCGAGTCCACCACATCGTCGACAACCTCTACGCCGATCCCAGGAGCCAAGCATGAGCATCCCAGTCAAGAGGTGGCTGCTGTCCTACGCGGTCGCCGCCGTGATTTTCGCCGCCATCGACGTCGTCTGGATCGTCACTGTGGCGAACAACCAGTACAAAAGCCAGATCGGCGACCTGCTCGCGCCCAGCACCAACATGGCCGGCGCCGTCGTCTTCTACGTCGTCTATGTGGTGGGGATCCTGCACTACGGCGTCCGACCCAACGATCCGGACGCCACCCTGCGGCAACGGGTGGCGGGAGCCGCCATCTTCGGATTCTTCACCTACGCAACCTGGGCCCTGACCGGGCTCGCCGTGCTCAAGGGTTTCCCGCCCGTGGTGGCCGTGACCGACATCGCCTGGGGCGTTGCGGTGTGCAGCGCCGTCACGTGGCTCACGGCGACCCTCCTGCGGCGCACGCTCGCGCGGAGCGGAACACCGGAGTAGCAACACCAACGCGGGGTCACATACGGCCCATCCGGGACCCCGGGATGGGCCGTATGTGACCCCGCGTTGCTGGTGGGTGTTAGTCCCCGGAGCCCCAGTCGGCCCCGGTCTCGGCCATGTAGGCGGCCACGGCTGCGTCGATGGTGCGGTAGAAGTGGCGCGGATCGATTTGGCGGGTCAGTTCGTAGCGCTCGATCTTCGCCCGGACCCCGTGTTTGAGCTCCGCGAACACGAGCGAGGTGCCCTGCGCGTTCAGCTCCACGTCCAGCTCAAGCAACACATCCGAAGCGGTCGTGTCGACGTCGGTGATGGGTTCGGCCGCGATGACGATCCACCGCGGTTTGGGTTCGGTTCGGGCCAGCCGCCGGATGTTTTCGCGGAACGGCCTGACGTTGGCGAAGAACAGCGGCGCGTCGAAGCGGTAGATCACCAGGCCCGGCAGGTGCTTCGCGTCCGGGTGGACGTGCACGTCATGAAAGCCCTCCAGCCCCGGCACCCGCCCGATCACCGTCTCGTAGGGCCACCAGGCCCGGCGGAAAATGTTGAGGACGGACAGCCCCACCGCAATGCCGATGCCGGGCAGCACGCCCAGCAACGCCACCCCGAGGAAGGCCGCAATCGACAAAGAGAACTCGGTCCTGCGCTGGTGCCAGAGACGGACGGTGCCCGGGATGTCAGCCAGGGAGATCGAAGCGGTGATCACAATGGCCGCGAGGGCCGGCTGGGGCAGATTCCGGAACAGCCCCGGCAGCAGCACCAGCATGAGCAGGATCAGCACGGCCCCCGTCACGCCGGTGAGCTGGGTCTTCGAGCCGGAACGTTCCGCCACCGCCGTCCGCGAGCCGCTGGTGCTCACCGGGAATCCCTGGAAGAGGCCCGCGGCCAGGTTCGCGGCACCGATGCCGATCATCTCCTGGTTGCCGCGGATCTCCTCACCGGAGCGCGCGGCGAACGACGACGCCGTCGAGATCGTGTCGGTCAGCGACACCAGCGCGATCCCCAGGGCGCCGGCGAACATCAGGGCGAGGTCCGAAAATGCCAGCGTGGGGAGTGTGAACGGCGGGAAGCCCTGCGGGAGCTCCCCGACGAGTGAGACGCCCCGGTCGGCGAGGTCGAAAAGCGAGGCGGCCCCGATCGCGAGCACCACCATGACGAGCACCGACGGGACCTTGGGCAGCCACCGCTGCAGCGCCAGGATCAGCACGATCCCGGCGATCCCGACGGCGGCCGCGGCCGCCACCGTTTCGCCCCCGGCCAGGCCCTGGATGAAGCCGACGAGGTCCCCGATAAACCCCTCGCCGCTCACCGAGAACCCGAACAGCTTCGGGAGCTGGCCGACCAGGATGGTGACCGCGAGACCGTTCATGTAGCCGACCATCGTGGGCTTGGAGATGAGGTCCGCGATGAAACCGAGCTTGGCCACCGAGGCGAGGACCATGATGACGCCAACCATCAGCGCGAGCATCGATGCAAGCACAACAGCCTTCTGCGGGTCGCCGTCGGACGCGACGAGCGGCAGGACCGTCGCAGCGATCATCGGACCGAGCGAGGAGTCCGGGCCGAGCACGAGGATGCGCGACGGACCAAAGACTGCATAGGCGAGCAGGCAGAGGACGGTGGTGTACAGCCCGGTGATCGGCGGCAGCCCCGCCAGCTCCGCGTAGGCCATGCCCTGCGGAACCAGCAGCGTCGCCAGGACAATTCCGGCGACGATGTCCTTGCCAAACCAGCTTCCCTGGTACTGCGCGGCGACGTCGAGTCCGGGCATCAGCTGGCGCAGCCAGCCGCTCCGCCGTTGTCCCGTCGTCGTCATAGGGGCACTCTGCCGGGCAGCGGCGCCCGGTGCATCCTCCGCCGGGGGTGATCCGGGTCAGCCGCCTCGGCGGCCCGCCAGGGAAGCCCGCGGGGCTCCACCCGCGGGCTGCAACCCGGGGCAGCTCCCGCCCGACCATCCGTTGTGTCCCACGCCCGATGGGCCTAGAGTGGCCGTCTGCCAACTGCGTGCCGTTCCGCTGCCCGACCAGGTACCGGAGGCCGCCTCCACCGTCCTCGTAAAGGAACTTTCTATGGAATCCCGTACGCTCGGTTCGCTCACCGTCTCCGCCTTGGGTCTGGGCTGCATGGGCATGAGCGAGTTCTATGGCCCCGGCGAGGAAAACGAGTCGATCGCCACCATCCAGGCGTTTCTCGACGCCGGCGGAAGCCTGCTCGACACCGCGGACATGTACGGTCCGTTCACGAACGAGGTGCTTGTCGGCCGGGCCATTGCGGGCCGGCGGGACGACGTCGTCCTGGCCACCAAATTCGGGAACGAACGCCTGGCTGACGGATCCTGGGTGGGCATCAACGGCTCCCCGGGCTATGTGCGTGCCGCATGCGACGCGAGCCTGCAGCGGCTGGGTGTGGACCACATCGATCTGTACTACCAGCACCGGGTGGACAAGACCGTCCCCATTGAGGAAACCGTCGGGGCCATGGCCGAGCTGGTCCAGGCCGGCAAGGTCCGTCACCTTGGTCTGTCCGAGGCCAGCGCCGACACCGTACGCCGCGCCCACGCGGTTCACCCCATCACCGCATTGCAGACCGAATACTCGCTGTGGGAACGCGAGCCGGAAACCAAGGTCTTTCCGGTCCTCGCCGAGCTCGGCATCGGCTTTGTTCCCTACAGCCCGCTGGGCCGCGGCTTCCTGACCGGCCAATTGCGCAGCCCCGATGACTTTGCGGCGGACGATTTCCGCCGGCACTCCCCGCGCTTCCAGGGCGAGAACTTTGCCCGGAACCTGGAACTCGTGGATCGCGTCAAGGAGTTGGCGGGCGCGTTGGGATGCAGCCCGGCGCAACTGGCACTGGCGTGGCTCTTGGCCCAGGGCGAGCACATCGTTCCCATCCCGGGCACCCGGAAGCGCGAACGCCTGCGGGAGAACCTCGGCGCCGTCGACGTCGAACTCTCCGCCGAGGACCTCAACCGCCTGGACGAGCTTTCCCCCGCCGGGGCGGCGGCCGGAGCGCGTTACCCGAACATGGGCACGATCGACGTCTAGGCTCGCGGCGGTTCATCCGCAACGCCGCCACTGGCAACGCGGGGTCACATCCGGCCCATCCCGCGCCCCGGGATGGGCCGGAAGTGACCCCGCGTTGCTTGTGCGGTGGTTCCCGGGCGGTCGGCCGCCGTCGCCTCTTGCCGTCATAGGTGAAGTATGTTTCACTAATTGGACGGAGGGGAGTATCCCCAGAATGTCCCGTCGTCAGTACGGCCGACCCTGAGCGGCCCGGCGGGACAGGTCCCTCGGGGCCGGGAGAGACCTCCAGTTAGTTGAACTGACTGGAAAGTGGTGCTCCCTGATGAATGTTCCACTATGGGCCTGGTTGGCCGTTCTTGCCGTTATTGTTTTGATGCTGGCCGTGGACCTGTTCGCGCACCGCAGGGCGCACGTCATCGGGGTCCGCGAAGCCGCGTTGTGGTCCGGAATCTGGGTTGCCTTCGGCGTGGGCTTCGGCGCCCTGGTCTGGCAAATCTACGGAGCGGAATTTGGCCAGCAGTACTTCGCCGGGTACCTGATCGAGAAATCCCTGGCGGTGGACAACGTGTTCATCTGGGCGATCATCTTCACGTACTTCGCGGTCCCCCGCGAATACCAGCATCGGGTCCTGTTCTTCGGGGTGCTGGGCGCCCTGATCTTCCGGGGCATCTTCATCGCGGCGGGCTCCGCGATCATCGCCAGCGCAGGGTGGGTGCTGTACATCTTTGCCGCGTTCCTGCTCCTCACCGGCTACCGGATGATCCGCCACCGCAACGACCACCTGGACCCGGAAAAGTCCCGGGTCCTGAAACTCTTCCGCCGGCGCGTGCCCATGACGGACGACTTCCACGGCCAGCGTTTCCTGATCCGCAAGAGCGGTGCCATGCTGGCCACTCCGTTGCTCGCCGTACTGGTCCTCATCGAGGTCACCGACATCATCTTCGCAGTGGACTCCATCCCCGCGATCTTCGCCGTCACCGACGAAGTGTTCCTGGTCTTCACGGCCAACGCCTTCGCCATCCTGGGCCTCCGGGCAATGTATTTCCTGCTCGCTGACCTGATCCACCGCTTCATCTACCTCAAAATCGGACTCGCGCTCGTCCTGATCTGGGTCGGCATCAAAATGCTCCTCAAAATCGATATCTACTACATCCCCACCCCGGCATCCCTGGCCGTTATCGCCACAATCCTCGGGGTGTCCATCGGCGCAAGCCTCTGGGCCACCCGCGGACAGAGCCGCAAGACACCCGCGGCGCCGGCGCATTCCCCGTTCGGCACCGCCTCACCCGAGGAAATCGCCGCTCTGGAACCACTGTGGCGCAAGCGCCCCGACACGAAAGCTTCGTCGTCAGCCTAATCGGGATCGTCAGTAAGGAAAACCCATGACAGCCGCCCCGCCGGGTCCGGAAAAGGGCTCGGAACCCCCGGTCCCCGCACGTCCCACCTGGACCTTTCTTACGAACCACGGGCACGTGCTGCTGTCGGTGGCCGCAGACCCTCAAGTCCGCATCGCCGACATCGCCGCGAGGGTCGGCATCACACCGCGCTCAACCCTCCAGATCCTCAAGGATCTCGAAGAGGGAGGGTACCTTCAACGCATCCGGGCCGGACGACGAACCCGTTATGCCATCGAACCCCACCAGCACTTCCGTCACCCGGCGACCGCATCCTGGGAAATCGACGGCCTGATCGGCCTCTTCTCGAACGTCGCACCTTCAGCCGACGCGGGGGCGCCCAAGGAGGTCCCCGGCCGGTGATGAGCAGCAACTGACCCCGCGTTGCCCTGTCAGTTTTGGTTCCCATCCTCCGGTTTTGGCAACCAGGAGTGATAGGGCAACTGGGGGGTTAGGGCAACTGGGGGCGGGGTTAGTGGCCGGACGAGGCGAGTTCGGCCAGCATCTCCGTCTTGCGTTCCTCGCTCGCGAAGGAGGAACGGATCGAGTTCGCCGCCATCCGCACGCAATCGAACTCGGACAGCCCAATCACCGATTTCAGCTGCGCAAAGTTGTCGTCCACGTACCCGCCGAAATACGCCGGATCATCGGAGTTCACGCTGACGTTCAACCCGGCCGCGAGCATGGCCGGCAGCGGGTGCTCCGCCAGGGTGTCCACGGCGCGGAGCCGGACGTTGGACAGCGGGCACACGGTCAGCGGTGTGAGTTCGTGCACCAGCCGTTCCACCAGTTCCGGGTCCTCCATGCAGCGAATGCCGTGGTCGATCCGCTCGACGTCCAGGAGGTCCAGCGCGTCAATGATGTACGACGGCGGCCCCTCCTCGCCGGCGTGCGCGATCCGGTGCAGCCCGGCCTCTTTCGCCCGGGCGAAGAGCCGCTGGAACTTCGCCGGCGGGTGGCCCACCTCGGCCGAGTCCAGGCCGATGCCCGCGATCGGTGCCTTCATGGCGAGCAGCTGCTCCAGCACCTCCAGCGCGGAATCCTCGGACAGGTCCCGCAGGAACGCGGCGATGAGAAGGGTGGAGATCCCGAACTCCTGCTCCGATTCGGCCAACACCGACGCCACGCCGTTCACGCAGGTCTCCAGGGCCACCCCGCGGGACACGTGCGCCTGCGGGTCCAGCATGATCTCGGCATGCCGAACGCCGGCGAGCGCGGCCCGGGACAGGTAGGCCCGGGTCATGTCCGCGAAGTCCTGCTCCGTCCGCAGCACGGCCATGTTGGCGTAGTAGAGGTCCAGGAACGACTGCAGGTCGGTGAACTCGTAGCGGGAGCGCAGCTCGTCCAGGTCCGCGTACGGCAACTGGATGCCGTTGCGTTCGGCCAGGGCGAAGATCAGTTCGGGCTCGAGGGTTCCCTCGATGTGCAGATGGAGTTCAGCGACCGGCAGCGGACCATGAACTTCCTCGGGAACCTCGGCGAAGGCGGGAATGTCAGGGATGGACTTTTCTGCGTTGTCCGGTGCAGCGTCCCCGGTGGCAGCGACGCCGTCGTTAGTTTCCATTCGGTAAGGATATGCCCGCAGGCAGCAGACACCGATAGAGTCGATAGGATGCACACTGTTCAGCATGCTTCCGATCTTTCCGCACCGGCCATCCCAGCGCTCGACGCCGGCCGCCCCACCGACGGCTTCGTCCGGGTGCGCGGCGCCCAGGAAAACAACCTGCGGAACGTGGACGTCGACGTGCCCCGCGACGCGATCGTCGCCTTCACCGGGGTTTCCGGTTCCGGCAAGTCCTCGCTGGCCTTCGGGACCATCTACGCGGAGGCCCAGCGCCGCTACTTCGAGTCCGTGGCGCCCTACGCCCGCCGGCTGATCCAGCAGGGCCACAACCCCAAGGTGGAGATGATCACCGGGCTGCCGCCCGCCGTCGCGCTGCAGCAGCGCCGCGGGACGCCCAGTTCCCGGTCCACGGTCGGCACGGTCACCACACTGTCGAATTCGCTGCGGATGCTTTTCTCCCGCGCCGGCAGCTACCCCGACGGCGCGAGCCCGCTCGATTCGGACGCGTTCTCACCCAACACCGCCGCCGGCGCCTGCCCGGAGTGCCATGGCCTCGGCATCGCGCACACCGTCACCGAGTCCTCGCTGGTCCCGGACACCTCGCTGAGCATCCGCGACGGCGCGATCGCCGCCTGGCCCGGCGCCTGGCAGGGCAAGAACCTGCGCGACATCCTCACCCAGTTGGGCCACGACGTCGATACCCCCTGGCGGAAGCTGCCGAAGAAGGACCGCGACTGGATCCTCTTCACCGAGGAACAGCCCGTGGTGGAGGTGACGCCCCAGCGCGACCGGGTCGCAAAACCGTACAAGGGCCGTTTCTGGAGCGCGAAGAGCTACGTGCTGCACACCCTCGCCGACTCCAAGAGCACCACGATGCGCGACCGGGTGCTGCGCTACATGGAAACGGGGCCGTGCCCGGTCTGTGCCGGCAGCGGCCTGACCCCGGCCGCCCTGGCCGTGACGTTCGCCGGCCGCACCATCGCCGAACTCAACGCCGTCCCCATGACGGAACTCGCCGGGATCATCCGCCCCACCACCGAACTGAAGACCGCCGGCACCGCCTCGCGCAAGCAGAGCTCCGGGGAGTCCAACGAAGTGGCCGTCGCGATCACCCGGGACCTGCTGCAACGGGTCACCGTGCTGCTGGACCTCGGCCTGGGCTACCTCGCGCTGGGCCGGTCCACCCCCACGCTCTCCCCCGGCGAGATGCAGCGGCTGCGGATCGCCACCCAGCTCCGCTCCGGCCTCTTCGGGGTGATCTACGTGCTGGACGAGCCTTCCGCCGGCCTGCATCCGGCCGACGCCGAGCCCCTCCTCGAGGTCCTGGACCAGCTCAAGTCCTCCGGCAACTCCGTCTTCGTCGTGGAGCACAACATGGACATCGTCCGCCACGCGGACTGGCTGGTCGACGTCGGCCCGCACGCCGGCGAAGGCGGCGGCGAAGTGCTCTACAGCGGCCCCGTCGCCGGTCTCGCCGAGGTAGCCGAGTCCGTGACCCGGCCGTTCCTGTTCCCGAACGGGTCAGGTTCAGCGGATGGCTCCGGGGATAAGTCGAAAACCGCGGACGACGCCGGCTCCCCCGCGGCCCGCGAACGCCGGGAAGCTGCCGGCTGGCTGGAGCTGCGCGACATCAGCCGCCACAACCTGCGCGAACTCGACGCCGACTTCCCGCTCGGCGTGCTGACCGCGGTCACCGGCGTCTCCGGCTCCGGCAAGTCGACCCTGGTCAGCCAGGTCCTCGCCGAGGTCGTCGGCGCCCGGCTGCATCCCGAGGCCGACGCAGCGGCGAAAGCCACCGAGGACCTGGAGTCCGCGGCCGACGAGTCCGCCGGTCCGCTCAGTGTTGGCCCGGTCACCGGGCTGGACCAGCTGGACCGGCTCGTGAAGGTGGACCAGAAACCGATCGGCCGCACCCCACGCTCCAACCTCGCCACCTACACCGGCCTGTTCGACGCCGTCCGCAAGGAATTCGCGGCGACGGATGAGTCTCGTGCCCGCGGCTTCGGCGCGGGCCGGTTCTCCTTCAATGTGGCAGGCGGACGCTGCGAGACGTGCCAGGGCGAGGGCTTCGTCGCCGTCGAACTGCTGTTCCTACCCGGCAGCTACGGACCCTGCCCGGAATGCCACGGCTCGCGCTACAACCCCGAAACCCTCGAGGTCACCTACCGCGGCAAGAACGTGGCCGAAGTCCTCGGCATGACGGTCAACGCCGCCGCCGAGTTCCTGGATGCGGTCCCCGCCGCCGCACGCAGCCTGCAGACCCTCCGCGAGGTGGGCCTGGGCTACCTGAGGCTGGGCCAGCCCGCCACCGAGCTCTCCGGCGGCGAAGCCCAGCGCATCAAGCTCGCCACCGAACTGCAGCGCGCCCAGCGCGGGCACACGCTCTACCTGCTGGACGAGCCCACCACCGGCCTGCACCCCGCCGACGTCCAGCTCCTGATGGCGCAGCTGCACCGGCTGGTCGACGCGGGCAACACCGTGATCGTCGTGGAGCACGAGATGGACGTGGTGGCGGCCGCCGACTGGGTGATCGACCTGGGTCCTGCCGGCGGTGATGCCGGCGGCAAGATCATCGCGGTGGGGACGCCCGCCGTCGTCGCCCTGTCCAAAAAGAGCCGGACGGCGCCGTATCTGGCCACGGTACTCGGCGGCTGAGCTGCCTTTGGCCTCCGGGAGAGCCCGGCTGACCATGCCGCAAATAAAACGAATTTACTGACTATAACGACTTGATCACGGCCGGGGCGTGGCCTAGCGTAGAGTCCGTGCCCTGACAAGGGCACGAATGCCCGGTGCTGCCACCACCACATACTGCCCGACCGGTAGACACCGCAACGACCTCTATTGTCAGGGGCGGGCAGTAGTGCGACAACGTCCGGGGACGGACCGAGCACCGGTGGCCCTCAGGAGCATCTGTCCCATGAAGAAATCCACTTACAGCACTGCCGCGCGCCGCGGAGTCACTTTTGCGGCCGTCTCGATCGCCGGCGTCGCACTGTCCGCCTCGGCTGCCAACGCAGCTGTCCCGGCCGCCACCGCCGGTTCCGTCTGGGATTCCCTCGCCCAGTGCGAAAGCAGCGGCAACTGGGGCATCAACTCAGGAAACGGTTTTGCGGGCGGGCTGCAGTTCACCCCGAGCACCTGGGCCGCCTATGGCGGAACAGGCTCTGCGGCCAGCGCCAGCCGCGAGCAGCAGATTGCCGTTGCAGAGAAGGTGCAGGCCAGCCAGGGCTGGGGAGCGTGGCCGTCCTGCGCCGCGAGTCTGGGCCTGTCCGGCGGCGCAATAGCTCCGCAGAGCACACCGGTGCAGGCCGCTGCGGTTCCGGCCCCGGCAGCCAAGGCTCCGGTCCAGTACGCCGCACCCACGGCTGCCTCCCCCAAGGCTGCCGCGCCCAAGGTCTCGGCCCCCGCGGCTGCCGCGCCGGCACGCCACGTGGCGGCCGTAGCCCTGAGCGGCGAGAGCTACACCATCCAGGGCGGCGACACCTTGAGCACGGTCGCTGAGAAGCTCAACATCGCCGGCGGCTGGCAAATGCTGGCCGACGCAAACGCCGCCACCATCAGCAACCCTGACCTGGTCTTCCCGGGCCAGGTGCTGCAGCTCCCGGCCTGACCTGCGCCGGGCGTCCCTCGGCAGCATTGGTTAAACCACGACGCCGGAGCGTTCCCTTGCGGGGACCCTCCGGCGTCGTGCTGCCTACTGTCGGTGTGCTGCTGGCTGTGTGCCCGGCGTCGTGCCGTCTGTGTCGTGCCGTCTTACGGGAGCCGTGGCCGCCCGGACTTACGTGCCCCGCGGAATCTCGCGGACAATCCGCACTTTCCAGGCGGTGTCGTCGCTGGTGTCCAGCAGGGCCACTGTGCCCATGGCGAGGTGCAGGGCGACCCGTTTGGCCGCGAGCAGTTCAAGGTAGAGGTTCTCATTCATCCGGGCCGGGGCGTCGATGACGTACTTCACGGCGTCGCGGACCTTGCGGTAATTGGCGCTCTTTTCGCGGTGGAGGTGAAGTTCAAGCAGCCCTCGCTGGCGGATCTTGGGTTCATGGCGGTTCAGCCAGGACACGGCGGCGTGGACTGCTACCACGACGGTCAGGGAGATAGCGTAGATCTCCCAGCCGCTGGAGAGCAGAAACAGGGGAAGATTGGCGATCGCGATGACGGCGATGAAGAGCCGGAGCGCCAGGATGCGCCGCATGGTCAGCGCCATGTTGGCAAGCGCCGTCCGGAACCCGTGCTGTTCCTTGCGGGCAGCCGCCGGATCGATGGTGAACTCCTCCAGGACAAGAATCCCGTTCGCTTCGGGGCTCAGCATTTGTCCGTATTTTGGGAGGTTTCCGGGCGCAAGGTCCGCCCGGGCTGTGGTTACTGGATTCGTCGACATGAGGCGTGTCTTCCGGGCGGCAGGGGCGGTTTGTGCTAGTTTACGCGCCGAAGCTGAAGGTTGTCTGTCCCGTTCCGAAATGTGAACACGCTCACCCACGGCCGCCAGCAATTGGCGCATTGGCTTCATGGCCTCAAACTGGAGAGATGCAGACTTTTCTCCCCTTCCCCGATTTCCAGCAGAGCGCCGCGGTTCTTGACCGCCAGCGGCTCGGCAAGCAGCGCGTTGAAGCGCTGCAGACCCTCCGCGCGCTGGTGATCCCGGAGTACGGCTGGCAGTCGCACCCGGCCATCCGGATGTGGATGGGGTACGTCCCGGCGCTGACCCTTTACGGCCTGACCGTGGTCGACGAGTGGACGGCCAGGGGCGGCGAGGACACCACCCGCGAGAAGATCATGGAATTTGCACCCCAGGCCGCGCACCCCGACTATGCCGCGAAGATCCCGATGCCGCCGTGGCTGGGAGCCCCAGAACTTCACCTGAGCCACCGCTCCCGGCTGATCGCCAAGGACCCGCGGTTCTACACGGACCTGTTCCCTGACACGGAGCCTGACCTGGAGTATGTCTGGCCCGAGCCCAAGCTTGAACTGGTGCCGGAGGATCCCTCCGGCGACCGCATGTGGGTCCTCCGACTGCCGCTCGGCGACACCGATCCGGAGAAACTGGACAAGGTCAGCCTGCCCCTCGTGGGCAAGGCGAAGGCCGCCGCGGCCAGTGACGACGACTACCAGTTCGTGTACGCGGACTCCGGAGCCCGCCGGCCGGCGAAGGTGCGCAAGCTCCCGCCGAAGCAGCTCGTCAAGAAGCCCACCCGCAAACGCCAACAGCAGGAGGAAGCGTTCAACACGCTTCCCGGCAACTCGATCGTTGCGGTCCCGTTCGGCGACGGCGCGTCCTTTGCCGTCGGCAAGGTCTTGGGCCGTCCAATCACTGTGGACGGCCGCTTCGCGCGTAACTTCCAGGTCGACGAGATCCTGGACCGCTCGTCCTTCGATTACCCGGCGCTGTTGCAGGATCCGCGGGTCTTCTTCCCGATACCGGCGCGGTAGTCCGCAGGTAGTGCCCGCCCGTTCCGCTGACGGGGCAACCGGGCCGGATGTTTTGTTGGGACTTCTGCCGTTCGCTGGATTAGGGTGGCAGCCATGCCTCTGCATCGATTCGCGGCAGGACGGCAAGACCATCGCTAGTTGGGGGACAACATGGCTGCAGGGGACAGGGCTGCCGAGCAGTCGCGGCTGGCCGCAGAACGCGTGCAGCGGCTGCGACGACAGTTGGAGCATGCGGAGCGCAATGCCCATGCATGGTCAGTAGGCGCGGCCGGCGAGGCACTGGTGGCGGAGAGAATGACGGAACTGGGGCCCGATGGTTGGCTCACCCTTCACGACGTTCATTGGCCGGGACGGCCGAAGGCAAACCTTGACCACGTACTGGTGGGGCCGGGCGGCATCTTGGTTGTTGATGCCAAGAACTGGAGCGGTGACGTCCGGCTGCGAGACGGTATCCTCCGCCAGAACGGATATTCCAGGGAACGAGAAGTCTCGGGAGTCCTCCAACAGAGTGCTGCCCTGGCGGCAGTCCTGGAACCCGATCACCGGCGTCTGGTCCAAGGGTGGATTTGTGTGGTCGGACAGCCGGAGCTCCAGGGAACGACGGCCAGCGGAATAAGAATTGAGGGTCTGGACACCCTTGGTTCGGCGGTAGCCGGACTACCAACTGTTCTCGATCCGACCCTCGTTCCCGCTATCCACCGCCACTTGCAGGGGTTGCTGGGCGGCGCCGCCAGTCCTCAGCTTCTGACCACGGCGCAGTTTGACGTCGACGACGCCCCGGCCGCGTCCCTGCAGCACTGGCGGACGCGACCGGCGCCAGCAACCCGCAACCTCATTCCTCTTAGGAAAACTCGACTTAGGAAACCTCGAGGGCGGTCAAAAGGCCCGGGCTGCGGGAAAGTGCTGCTGCAAATGACGTTGTTGATCGTAGGCGTATCAATGCTGTTGAATTTCGCTGCAAACTATCGTCCAACGGCTCCAACGACCCCGCGCCCGTCGCCCAGCATCAGTCAGACTGTCCCGGCGCGGTAGCCCGGCTTCGGCGGCCGAGGCCGTCGAAAACTGGCAGACTGGCCACCATGACTGTACTTATGGCCGGTTGCGGCGATCTGGGCACCGAGGCCGGACTGCGGTTCGCCGCCGCGGGACACCGGGTGATGGGCTGGCGACGCTCTCCGGAGAAACTTCCGGCCGCCATCGAAGGTGCCACGGCTGACCTAAGCTCCGGTGAACTGCCGCCCATCCCGGCGGACACCACCGCCGTCGTCGTCGCGATCGCGGCCGACTCCCCCACCGAGGCTGCCTACCGGGCGGCCTACGTGGACGGGCTCTCGAACGTTTTGGACGCCGTCCTCGGCTCGGGCGCGCCCGTCCGGCGGCTGCTGTTTGTCTCCTCGACCGCCGTCTACGGCGACGCCGGCGGGGACTGGATTGATGAACGCACGACGCCGGAGCCCGGCGGGTTCTCGGGCCGCATCATCCGCGAGGCGGAGGAGCTCCTCTCCCGCCGGCTGCGCGGCACCGGAATCACGCCGGTGGTGTTGCGGCTCGGCGGTATTTACGGCCCCGGGCGGACCCGGCTCATTGACCAGGTCCGCGGCGGATCCGCGGTGATTCCGGCAGAATCACGGTTCACGAACCGGATACACCGGGACGATGCCGCCGCAGCGATCGTCCACCTGTGCACGATGGATTTCGTCCCGGCACCGGTGTATCTGGGCGTGGACAACGAGCCTGCCGAGATGGGCGAGGTCCTGCGCTTCCTGGCCAGCGAGCTGGGACTTACCCTGCCGCCGTCGGAAACGGCTGAAGGCGCCACGCAGGGTGAGGTGAGCGGCACCGCACAAGCCGGCGGCACGCAGGGCGGCGGCGGCCCGAAGACCGGCGAGCCGTCCCGCGGCGGCAACAAACGCTGCAGCAACGCACTGCTGCGGAGCACCGGATTCGAGTTCACCTACCCGAGCTTCCGGGAAGGCTACCGGGCCATCCTCGCCGGAGTGGGCGTACGGCACCCCTGAGGTAGCTGCTCCAGATAACAACCTGCGAGTTTCCAGTGAGGGGAACAATGGATTTTCAGCACATTATTGAAGCGGTCGGCAGCTACATGGACATCGCCGGCGTGGCCGTTATGGTGATCGGCGCCGTCGTGTCCATCCCGATGGCGATCCGCGGCTACCAGCCACAGCGCCTGCCGGAAGGGGCCGAACGGCTGTCCGTGTACCGCTCGTACCGGCAATTGCTGGGCCGTTCCATCCTGCTCGGGCTGGAGCTCCTGGTCGCGGCAGACATCATCCGGACCGTCGCCGTCACCCCGACCTTCGAAAGTGTCGGCGTGCTCGCCATCATTGTGCTGATCCGGACTTTCCTGAGCTTCTCACTCGAACTCGAAATCACCGGCCGCTGGCCCTGGCAGAAGCAACCAACAAGCTCCGCGGCTGCCTCACCTGCGGGCTGAATCGCTTCCTGTGTCGCAGGCTCCGGTTAGGCTCGGGGCATGACTGACTCCGCGGCGGATGCCGACTGATGGGTTTTGATCCCTGGCCAAGTGCCCCTGAGCTTCCGGCGCCGATCATCATGGATCAGCGGTGGACGGATGCCGTTTTCCTGCACTGGCGCATCCCAGAGGCCGTTGCGGCACCGTTCATGCCGCCGGGCGTGGTGCCGGACACCTTTGACGGATCCGCCTGGGTGGGGCTGATCGGATTCCGCATGCAGGGCGCCGGCCTGGGATACGGGCCGGGAATCCCCTATTTCGGGAGCTTCAACGAGATTAACGTGCGCCTCTACTCCCGGGAGCCGGACGGCACGCGGGGTGTGGTTTTCCTGAGCCTGGATGCGACGCGTTTGGCTGTGGTGCTTGCCGCGAGGGCGGCCGGGATTCCGTATGTGTGGGCGCGGGCGGGGTTCCGGGGTGTGGCGGCCGTGGCCACTTCGACCGGTGCCGTTCTGGCGGGGCGGGAAGGGCCGGCGGGTCTTGCGGGCCCCGAAGGGCCGGCGGGTCTTGCGGGCCCCCGAGCCGGGTACTGGGTGCGGCGGTTCCGGGGCGGCGCCCGGAGCGACTTTGCGGTGGCACCGGAGTTCGACGCCGAAGCCACGGACCCGCTGTCCCTCCACCTCACCGCTCGGTTCGGGCTGCACACCCGGTTCCGGGGCAGGACCATGTATGTTCCCAACACCCACACTGCGTGGCCGTTGTACCGGGCCGAGCTGACTCAGGTTGAGGATCAGCTGGTCGCTGCTGCCGGAATCACCGTCGCGGGACCGCCCGAATCGGTGCTCTTCTCCCCCGGAGTCCGCACGCAGTTTGGCCGGCCAAGGTTCCTGGACGGCGGGTCCTGAGTCCCGGGCCCGGATTCGACTGAATCGGGCTGAACCGCGGGTGCTGATTCGGCCAGTCGGCGGGATTTTGACGCCGACCGGTGCACTACGGGTGGAGTCGCTAATAATGTCCGAGCCCTCTGGCAGGGTGGTTCCATGGAAGCCGTCAGGGATTTCATGGATTTGCAGGGCGCGGACTGCAGCACGGAACGCGGCACGGGCTGCGGTACCGCCCGGCCTGCGCAGCCCTGTGAGCTCGCGGTGTCCGGGGTGGATGAGGCCCTGGCCGGGCTGCGGGATGACAGTTCGACAGAGGTCCAGGACGCGGTGTGTGCCTCAGGTGGAGCACCGGCCGCGACCCTGCGGCCGGTGTCCGGCCCGGCTAATCCTGTCGGAG